>DATNIB010000015.1:0-8681 GCA_035604685.1 Acidimicrobiales bacterium
GCCACCAGCGACGGGCAGCTCATCGGGGCCGGCCGACCGTTGCGCCGCAGTGCCGAGCGCCTGGCCGTCGCCCAACGGGAGCTGGCCACCAAGCAGCGGGGGTCTGGTCACCGGGCCAAGGCGGCCGAGCGGGTGGGGGCCCTCCACCGCAGGGTGGCCAACCAACGACGGGACTTCGCCCACCAGCTGTCGCGTTCGTTGGTCAACCACTACGACCTGATCGTCCACGAGGACTTGAAGATCACCAATCTGGTCCGCCGACCCCGACCGAAAAAGGATGAAGAAGCCGGGACGTACCTGGTGAACGGGGCCCGGGCCAAGGCAGGACGCAATCGCTCCATCCATGACGCCGGGTGGGGACAGCTGCTGTCGTTCACGGTGTACAAGGCGGAAGAGGCCGGTCGCCAGGTGATCGCAGTGGACCCCCGCTACACGTCGCAGCGCTGCTCGTCCTGCGGGCACGTGGAGGCGGCCAACCGGTGCAGCCAAGCTGCGTTCCGCTGTCTCTCCTGTGGCCACCAGGCCCAGGCGGACGTGAACGCGGCCCTGAACATCCTGCGGCCCCATTAGGGCCCGACGGGGACTGGTCCCCGTGGAGGCTTGAAGATGAGCCACTACCCATGACCTCGCTCACGAGCACACGCCACGGGTCGCGCGTGCGGCGCCACGGGAGGTCCCGCCGGTGCGCGTGGCCCAACGCCCGATGCGGCCGGCCACGGACGCCATGCTCGACGCGCTCGTCAATCCCAGACGTCGTCCCCGTAGGGCCGCCGGTGCGGCGGGAGGCTCTCCCTCTTCCAGACCATGACCTTGCGGCGGAAGAAGCACACCTCGTCCCCGTCCTGGTTGAACGCCTTGGTCTCGACCGTCACGATCCCGCGGTCGCCCTTCGACTTCGACTCCACCTTGTCGACGACCCTCGTCTCCGCGTAGATGGTGTCGCCGTGGAAGGTCGGGTTCTTATGGAGCAGCGACTCCACCTCGAGGTTGGCGATGCAGGACCCGCTCACGTCGGGCACGCTCATCCCGAGGGCCAACGAGTACACGAGGTTGCCCACGACGACGTTGCGTCCCTGCACGGTGTCGTGCTCGGCGAACCAGGCGTTCGTGTGGAGCGGGTGGTGGTTCATGGTGATCATGCAGAAGAGATGGTCGTCGTACTCGGTGATCGTCTTGCCCGGCCAGTGGCGGTAGACGTCTCCGATCTCGAAGTCCTCGTAGGCGCGGCCGAAGGGCCGGTCGTGCGTCGTCATCGCGGCAGTGCTCCTTTGTTTGCGGCCGAGCGTCGGGCGCCGTCCGGCCGGTCAGGGAACGAGCGGGCGGGGGCGGGTGGTGAACCCGACCGCCGCGCCGGCCAGCGCCTCGCCGTCGATGGTGAGGCGCCAGACGTATCGGGTCCCGGGGACGAGCGGGATGGGGCCGAGATTGACCGCCAGCGCCACGTCGATCGGCGAACCCGCGGGGATGCCCGGGGGTTGGGCCACCGAGAACTCGCCCCGCACCTCGACGGGCTGGGACCCCTCGGGCGTGTCGATCATCATCGGGCGGCCGTCGGCGTCCTCCAAGAAGAGCTCCCAGTGGTGGGACACCCCCGCCTCGTTCCAGTCGACCTCGATCTTGAGCGCAATGGCCGACGGCACGGGGTCCGGACCGGTCATGCTCCAGCCACCCCCCAGGATGTACAGCTTGCCGTCGGAGACCTGGGCGGCGTCGCACAGCAGCATGGTGACCTTCACGCCCGGCAGGTTATCGGCCGGGGCTCGACGGCCCGTGGAAGACTCCCGACGTGCGCTCGGACGTGCCGACGACCGCCGCCCCCGCTCGATGACCGAGCTGCAGGGCCTACGCGACGACGTCTACCGTCGACCGCTCGCCACCGCCCTCGAGCGGCTCGGCCTCGGGCCCGGCTGGCGCTGCGTCGATGTCGGGGCGGGCGGCGGTGACGTGTCGGTGGCCATGGCCGAGGTCGTGGGACACGGCGGCCGGATCTACGCGGTCGACAGCAACCCACTGGCCCGAGACGAGGTGGCGGCCGCCGCGGCCGCGCACAGCCAGGTCATCGCCATCACCCAAGCGGGCGAGGACCTCACCTTGCCCGAGCCGGTCGACCTCGCCTTCTGCCGGTTCTTGCTGCTGCATGTCTTGGACCCCGCAGTCGTCCTGCGCCGGATGGTGCGGGCCGTGCGCCCCGGCGGCTGGGTGGTCGCACAAGAGCCCATCACCTCGGCGGGCCGCGTGGGTGGCGCACCCCTGTCGATGCCCGACGCGCGGCATCCCGACGTCGGCGCGCTGCTCCCGGCGCTCGCGCGCGACGCCGGACTGCGCATCGTCGACGCCTGGGCCGAGGCGCCGGCCGGCGTCGGCCCCGGTCCGGTGCGCACCTACCTGGCGGAGCTGACCGGGGTCGACCCCGGCGATGACCCGATCGTGCTCCCCCCGCTGGTCACAGTGGTGGGCCGAACCGAGGCCCCCGGGTAGCCTGCGGCGGTGACCGAGCGACCCGCAGCCGACCTGGGGGCCGCCGCCGCCGTGGTCTCGCTGGCCGAGGGGGTGCTCGACACCGCGGCGAGGCGCGTGGTGGCGGGGGGTGGCGTGGACGCCAACCAGGTGATCGCCTACGACCTGGCGCACGCGGCCGCCGGCGTCGCCATCGCCGCCTCGGCGCTCGACTACGGCGCACTCGGCGACATCGAGGGTCGGCTGGCCTGTGCGTTCGTGGCCGACATGCTCGTGGACCTCATGGCGAAGGTGGCCGGCCGGGAGGCGGCGTGGGGCACCGAACCGGGCTGGTCCCGTCCGGCCAAGGGTTTCGTGGCGGTGTGGCGGCGTCCGGAGGTCCTGGCGGCGCTGTGCGGCGAGGAGGGTCCGCGACACCTGAGCGAGGACTTCGAGCTCGTGCGCGCCACCTTCCACCGCTTCGCCGAGGACAAGATCCGCCCGCACGCGGAGCACGTGCACCGCACCAACGGCGACGTGCCCGAAGAGCTGATCGCGGGCCTGGGCGAGCTCGGCGGCTTCGGGCTGTCGGTCCCCGAGTCCTACGGCGGGTTCGCCACCGGCGGGGAGAGCGACTACCTCGGGATGGTCGTTGCCACCGAGGAGCTGAGCTGGGGCTCGCTCGCCATCGGTGGGTCGCTCATGACCCGTCCGGAGATCTTGACCCGCGCCCTCGTGCGCGGGGGGACCGAGGAACAGAAGCGGCACTGGCTGCCCAGGCTGGCCTCGGCGGAGGTCCTGGCGGCCGTCGCCGTGACCGAGCCCGACCACGGCTCGGATGTGGCCGGGATCACCACCTCGGCGACGCCGACCGAGGGCGGGTGGCTGATCAACGGCGTGAAGACCTGGTGCACCTTCGCCGCGCGCGCCGAGGTCCTCATGCTGCTCGCCCGCACCGACCCCGACCGAGCCCGGGCCCACCGGGGCCTGTCCATGTTCATCGTGGAGAAGCCGGTCGGCGACGGCCACGGGTTCCTGTTCCACCAGGACCGCCCGTCGGCGCCCGGCCGCCTCGAGGGTCGACCCATCGACACCCTCGGGTACCGCGGCATGCACTCCTATGAGCTCGCCTTCGAGAACTGGTTCGTCCCGTCCGAGAACCTGGTCGGCGAGGCCAACGGCCTGGGTCAGGGCTTCTACCTCCAGATGCAGGGCTTCGAGAACGGCCGGCTGCAGACGGCGGCCCGGGCGCTCGGCGTCATGCAGGCGGCCTACGAGGCGGCGCTCGCCTACGCCGGACAGCGCACCGTCTTCGGGGCGCCGGTGCTCGACTATCAGCTGACCCGGGTCAAGCTGGCGCGCATGGCCGTCATCATCCAGGCCGCCCGCCAGTTCTCCTACGAGGTGGCAAGGCGCATGGCCAAGGGCGAGGGGGCCATGGAGGCGTCCATGGTGAAGGCCTACGTCTGCCGGGCGGCCGAGTGGGTGACGCGCGAGGCGATGCAGATCCACGGCGGCATGGGCTACGCCGAGGAGTTCCCCGTGAGCCGCTACTTCGTCGACGCCCGGGTGCTCTCCATCTTCGAGGGGGCTGACGAGACCCTGGCGCTGAAGGTCATCGCCCGCCAGCTCCTAGAGCGCGCCTGAGGGAATGGGCGGGGGGCGTCAGCCGACCGAGCGGCGGAGCCCGGCGCGCTCGCCGCGGACGACGAATTTGGTGGCGATCTTGCGGCTGGCCTCGTCGATCATCTCGTCGCCGAACATGACCGAGCCAGTCCGGTCGTCCTCGGTGGCCTTTCGATAGGCCTCCAAGATGTCAAAGGCGCGGTCGAACTGCTCCTGGGTCGGTGAGTAGACCTCGTTCAACACGAGGGCCTGGTCCGGCGTGAGAGCCCACTTCCCGTCGTAACCGAGGATCCGTGTGCGCTCGGCGTAGACGCGCAGCGCGTCGTTGTCGCGCACGTAGAGGAACGGCCCGTCGATGACCTGCAGGCCGTTGGCGCGTCCGGCCATGAGGATCTTGGAGAACACGTAGTGGAAGTGGTCCCCCGGGTACTCGGGGATCGCCACGCCGCCGGTCAGGATCGGCATCTCCATGGAGGCGGCGAAGTCGGCCGGTCCGAAGATGATCGCCTCAAGGCGCGGGGAGGCCGCACAGATCTCCTCGACGTTGATGAGCCCCCGGGTTGTCTCGATCTGGGCCTCGATGCCGACGTGGCCGCGGGGCAGGCCACTGTTCTCCTCGACCTGGGTGAGCAGCAGATCGAGCGCCACCACCTCGGCCGCCGACTGGACCTTGGGCAGCATGATCTCGTCCAACCGCTCGCCGGCCCCGCCTACCACCTCGATCACGTCGCCGTAGGTCCACCGGGTGTCCCACGCGTTGACCCGCACGCAGAGCACCCGCTCGTCCCAGGGCAGGTTCTTGATCGCGTCGACCGCCTTGGCCCGCGCCCCCACCTTCTCGAGGGGTGCCACCGCGTCCTCCAAGTCGAGGAACGTCATGTCGGCGGCCACGGTGGGCGCCTTGGCCAGGAATCGGTCGCTCGAGGCCGGAGTGGACAGGCACGAGCGACGGGGCAGGTCACGGGAGCGCGCGGACATGGTGGTGATGGTAACGGCTCCGTTCTGGCCGGAGAAGCCCAGTTCGCGAGGCCGGCGCCGTTCGTACCGCCGGTAGGACCACCGTCTCGAACTCTTCACATTCTCGCCAAGTTGGCCACTGACCTGGCGGTTCGCGAGCGAGACCCGCCGTTGGGCGCGGTCCGGTCCAACGGGTGTTTGACCCGGCTCGGGGGGCCCAATAAAGATGTTCGGCATTGTGACTGACGTCGAGCGGCCCTTAGGCCACTCCACGCCGCGGTCAGAGCGGAGCGGTCTTCTGCTCCGGCGGGGGACTGGACCGATTCTGAGCGTTTTCGCCGTGGCCTTGGCCGCGTCGCTCCCGGTGTTCGCCGCCAACGGCCCGGCCGGTGCCGCAACCATCGGTGACCTGCGCGCCAAAGCCGCCCAGATCGAGTCCCAGATCAACGCGGCCGGCATCGAGATCTCGGCGCTGGGGCAGAAGTACGACCAAGCCGAGAACCAGATCGCCACCCTGACCCAGCAGATCGCGACGACCGAAAGCACGATCGCCACCGACCGCCAACACGTCCACCAGGACCAGGTGACCCTGCGCAAGGCCGCCCTCAACAACTACATGAGCGACGGCTCGGCGGCGACCGCCAACCCGCTCTTCGCCACCAATCAGCAGAGCCTGGGAGACCAGCGCGAGTACAGCCAGGTGGCCGAGGGCGACCTCGGCGCGGCCGTGGCCGACCTGCACACCGCCCAGGTCGCCCTCGGCATCCAAGAGGGCGACCTCAACTCCCAGAAGCAACAGCAGGAGGCCGCGGCCTCGACCGCGGCCAACGCCAGGGCGGCCGCCGACCGCCAGCAGGCCTCCGAGCAGAGCGCGCTCAACCAGGTCAACGGCCAGCTCACCATCCTCGTGAACCAAGAGCAGGAGGCGGAGGCCGCCGCGAGCTCGGCGATCACCCAGCAGCGGCTGGCCAGCTCCCGCTTCTCGCAGATCCCGCCGCCACCGTCGGCGGGTGGCGCGGCCGGCGTCGCCGTGGCGGCGGCGGAGAGCCAGCTCGGTGTCCCCTACGTCTGGGGCGGCGAGTCTCCGGGTCACGGGTTCGACTGCTCGGGCCTGGTGGCCTGGGCCTGGGGGCAGGCGGGGGTCTCCCTCCCCCACTACTCGGGCGCCCAGATGGCCGACACCACGCCGGTGCCCATCTCGGATCTCCAGCCCGGTGACCTCCTCTTCTACGGTCCCGGCGGCAGCGAGCACGTGGCGATGTTCATCGGCAACGGCGAGATGATCGAGGCTCCGTACACGGGCGCCTACGTCTGGATCACCGGCCTGCGGCTGGACGGCGGCTTCGCCGGCGCCGGCCGCCCCTAACCGCTCCTCCTTCTCGCCCCGCGGGCGAGCCCGCGTCCGCTGACCAGGACGCAATACTGGTCTTCGGCCCATGAGACCGATCCCCGTCGCCTTCCACGTCGGACCCCTGCAGGTCCACACCTACGGGATCGGACTCGCCATCGCCTTCTGGTTCGCCTACCGCTACCTCCTCCGGCGGCTGCGGCGTGCGGGCTACCCGACCGACTGGGTCGCCACGATGTTCTTCTGGGTCGTCGTCTCGGCCGTCGTCGGGGCGAGGGCGCTCCACGTCGTGTCCAACCTCGGCTACTACGACGCGCACCCGGCCCAGATCCCCGCGGTCTGGCACGGCGGGCTGTCTTCGTTCGGGGGCATCCTCTTCGCCGTCCCGGTGGCGATCCTCATCGCGCGGCGACGCTGCCCGCAGTTGGGGCTCGGCCGCGCCATGGACCTGGTGGCCCCGGTGCTCATGGCCGGCTGGGCGGTGGGCCGGCTGCTCGGGCCCCAGCTCGAGGTGGCCGGCGGCGGGCACCGAACCACCCAGTGGTTCGGGATGTACTACGCGGGCCAGGTGGGCAAGCGCCTCCCGGTGCCCCTCTTCCAGGCGTTGGAGGACTTCGGCGTCTTCTGCGTGCTCCTCCTGGTGGAGCGCCGGCTGGCCCGTTGGCCGGACGGCCGGCCGCGCTCGGGGTTCCCGGCCGGGACGCTGATCGGGGTCGGCATGGTGCTGTGGGGCACCGAACGCTTCTTGGACGAGCGCCTCTGGCTCGGCCAGGACGGCCACCTGGGCTCGGACCTCGTCCAGGGGGCGGGCATCGCCCTCGCCGTCGGCGGCATCCTCCTGCTGGCCGGCACGCGCCGACGGTGGAACCGCTGGATCGCCGACGGCGCCCCACCGGGTCCCGAGACGCCCGTCGCGGCAGAGACACCGGCGGCCGGTGGGCAAGACGACCTCGCGCCCGGAGGCCGCACGGAGAGGCAGTCGGCAGCCACCCCTGACTAGTGACCTGAGTCAGAAGTCATTCGCTGACAATACGTCGCGAGGGTTTCGAGGATCTCGTCGGCATTCTTGTGCCAGACGAACGGCTTCGGATCCTGGTTCCAGTGCTCGACCCACGAGGCGATCGCGGCCTCGAGCTCCTTGGTCGATCGATGGGTGCCGCGGCGCAGCCACTTGGTGGTGAGCTCGGCAAACCAGCGTTCAATGAGGTTGATCCATGAGCTGTAGGTGGGCGTGAAGTGCAGCGTGAAGCGCGGGTGCCGGAGCAGCCAGCGCTTGATCTCGGGTGTCTTGTGGGTGGACACGTTGTCGACGACCAGGTGCACGTCGAGGTCCTCGGGGACTGAGCGGTTGATCAGGTTCAAGAAGCGACGAAACTCTTCGGCTCGGTGACGGTCGGTCATGTCGGCGATCACCTGCCCCGAGGCCACGTCGAGCGCCGCATAGAGGTTGGTCGTGCCGTGGCGCACGTAGTCATGGGTGCGCCGTTCGGGGAGCCCGGGGCGTAGCGGCAGCACCGGCGCGGTTCGATCCAGGGCTTGGACCTGGGTCTTCTCGTCGACGCAGAGGACGAGGGCGCCATCGGGCGGGTTGAGGTAGAGGCCGACGATGTCGCGCACCTTGTCCACGAAGAGCGGGTCGGGACTGAGCTTGAACGTGTCGACCAGGTGGGGTTTGAGCCCGAAGGCCCGCCAGATCCGGCTGACCGCACTCTGGCTCATTCCCGTCGCCTTGGCCATGGACCGCGTGGACCAGTGCGTGGCGTCGACCGGCGTCTCCTCGAGCGTCTTGACGATCAGCGCTTCGACATGGTCGTCGGAGATGGTGCGTGGGGCGCCCGGGCGCGGCTCGTCGTGGAGACCGTCCAGCCGATCGGCCAGGAACCGGCGTCGCCACTTGCCCACCGTGTGCGGATCGAGGCCCAGTCGCTGCGCGACCTCGATCACGTGACCGCCATCGGCGCAGGCGAGGACGATCCGGCAACGAAGCGCCAGCGATTGCGCGCTCTTTGGTCTTCGGGCCCAGCGCTCGAGCGCCTGGCGCTCATCGTCGCTCAGCACCACCGGTTCGAGAACGGACCTTCGCATAGCCGCCTCCCATCGTCGCTGATGATGGGAGGAACGCGACGCTGCGGAACAAAATTCCCCCAGCGCGGCTTATTTCTAACTCAGATCACTAGGAGGGAGCGACCCTTCGAATGGGCGGGCGCGCGAGGGGTGTGCGAACGCGTCAGCCGCGGCCGCAGTTGGGCCGCTTGCCGTGGTTGGCCTTCTTCTTCGAGCGGATCTTGCGCTTGACGGTTCGTTTCGACACAGG
>DATNIB010000016.1:0-46750 GCA_035604685.1 Acidimicrobiales bacterium
GAGGGTTCGTCCCGCCACTCCCCGGCCGAAGCGCCCCAGCCGCCAACGCGAACGGGGGCGGCGGGATGGGGCCAGCCGGGGACAGGACGGCGCACGCCAATCGACGCCGCGCGACCGAACGCCTTCCAGCAATGGGCGAGACCAGAAACGGGACGAGGAGAAGGACGGCGTTGGCTCGGGCGGCGACGCTCGTCGGCGCAATCGCAGCCGGAACCGGAACCGCCCCGCGGCCGGCAACCGGTCGGCCGAGGGGGGCGGCTCGGGCCGGGTGGAAGCAGAGGCCGCTGGAGAGATTCGCGCGTCAAAGAAGGAGGAGCCCGAGATGGCCGAAGGGATGACCCTGGAGGAGCAGGCGGCTGTCGCCAAGGAGTTCATGGTGGGCCTGCTCGAGGAGTTCGGGTTCCAAGCTGAAGTGGACATCCGGATCGTCGATGAGGACACCGTTGAGGTGGCGGCCAACGGCGATGAGCTGGGGCTTTTGGTGGGCCCACGCGGCTCCACGCTGGCCGCGCTGCAGGACGTGACCCGTACCGTCGTCCAGCATCACTTCCCCAGCCGGACGGACCGGATCCTGGTCGACGTGGCGGGGTATCGCCAGCGCCGGATCGCCGCGCTCCAGCGATTCAGCACCGAGATTGCCGAGGAGGCCCTGTCGACGGGCACGGAGCGGGTCTTGGAGCCAATGTCGGCCGCCGACCGCAAGGTGGTCCACGACACGGTGAACGAGATCGAGGGGGTGGTCACCCGCTCCGAGGGGGAAGACCCCTCGCGCTACGTCGTCATCGCGCCGACCTAGGACTGTTCCTGCGGGCCGAAACCGGACAGGGGCCCGAGGACCGGCTCTCCGCACTCCTCGAGGAGGCGCAGGGGTTGGGCCTGCTGGGCCCGGGCCCCGCCGAGGCACACATCCAGCACGCGCGGGGGTTTGCCCGAGCGTTCCGGGAGATCACGGGCAGCGCCTCGGATCCGACTCGAGCCCTCGACCTGGGTGCCGGTGGAGGGCTGCCCGGCCTGGTCCTCCTCTTCGAGTGGCCTACGACGACGTTCGTCTGGCTCGATTCGTCGGAGCGGAGTACGGAGTTCCTGGCATCGGCCGCGGCTCGCTTGGGGGAAACGGCGCGTGTGGAGGTGGTCCGGGGCCGGGCGGAGGAGGTCGGCCGCCAGCCGGCGCTTCGACACCAGCTCGACCTGGTCGTGGCGCGATCGTTCGGACGCCCAGCGGTGACCGCCGAGTGTGCCGCCCCGTTTCTGGCGGCTGGTGGGCACGTGGTGGTGTCGGAGCCCCCGAGAGAGCTCGTCGATCGGTGGGACGCAACGGGCCTGGCACTGCTGGGGCTGGAGAAGTCCGGCCACTGGCGAGACGAGGCCGGCTACCAGGTACTACGGCAAGTCTGGGCCTGCCCGGAGCGGTTCGCTCGCCGGTCCGGGCGTCCGCAGAAGCACCCGTTGTTCTGAGGGTGTTTCACGTGAAACCGCGACCGCGATGGCCCCAACCGATCGGCCGGCGGTTCCACGTGAAACACTCTTCGTACGCAGGAGGCTTGACCTTGGGCCTGCCGGGAGCGAGGATGAGCACTGATGCGATTCCGCAGACGCGAGAGGGATGACGACGTCGGCGGAGCCGAGGGCGACGAGGAGTACGCCTCCCTGAGTCCGGAGGACCGGGAGGACTCGGAGCCCACCGAGATTTCGCGGTCTCCGGTCGACCCGGTCGCGAGCGATGGGCCAGACCCGGAGGCGTCGCCGGAGCCCCCTGAGCAGGTACTTGAGGGTTCGCGCGCCGACCTCGGGCCGGACCTCGATCCCCCCGAACTCGAGCCGGCGGCCGTCGTGGTGGAGGCGCCCACTCCCCCGGCCGCCGAAAAGCCCGTGCGAGCGCGTGCCGGGTCCCCGGACCGCCAACCGTCGGTGTCCCGGTCGCTGCGGGACCTGCCAGAGAGCAACGGCTCGGTGGGCCGCACCCGTCCCCTGCCCCGCGTGATCGCCATCGCCAACCAGAAGGGCGGGGTCGGAAAGACGACGACCACCGTCAACCTGGGAGCCGCGCTCTCCGAACTGTCGTACCGGGTGCTCGTCATCGACCTCGACCCCCAGGGCAACGCCACCAGTGGTCTCGGGATCGACACCCGGAACTTCGAGTCCTCCATGTACGACGTCGTCATGCGCGACGCCCCCATCGAGGACTGTATCGAGCCCACCAACGTCCAGAACCTGTTCCTGACGCCGGCCACCATCGACCTGGCCGGGGTGGAGATCGAGCTGGTGAGCGCCTTCAGCCGGGAGCTCAAGCTGAAGAGGGCCATCGACTCGGTGGTGGACGACTTCGACTTCGTGCTCATCGACTGCCCGCCGTCCCTCGGCCTCCTGACCGTGAACGGCCTGGCGGCCGCCACCGAGGTGCTGGTCCCCATCCAGTGCGAGTACTACGCACTCGAGGGTCTGAGCCAGCTCCTCCGCAACGTGGCGCTGGTGGCCAACAACCTGAACGAGGGCCTGGAGGTCAGCACGATCGTCCTCACCATGTACGACTCGCGGACCCGGCTGGCGGTCGACGTGGCCGAGGAGGTCCGCGAGCACTTCAAGGACCGGGTGTGCAAGAGCATCATCCCCCGCACGGTCCGGCTCTCCGAGGCGCCGTCCTTCGGGCAGCCGATCACGGTGTTCGACCCGACCTCGCGGGGCGCGGTGGCCTATCGAGAGTTGGCCAAGGAGGTGAGCAATGGCGCGCCGAAGCGGTCTGGGTAAGGGCCTCGGAGCCCTCATTCCGAACGAGGCGACCGGTGACGAGGGCTCGGCGCTGCGGGAGGTCCCGATCGCCAACATCCGCCCGAACGCCCATCAGCCCCGGGCCTACTTCGACGAGGAGGCCATGTCGTCGTTGGCCGCCTCGATCCGCGAGCTGGGGGTCCTCCAGCCCATCTTGGTGCGCGAGATCGAGGGGGAGCGCGACAGCTACGAGCTCATCGCGGGGGAGCGGCGGTGGCGGGCGGCCCGCCGGGCGGGCCTCCAGACCATCCCGGTCCTGGCCCAATCGGTCACGAGCGGCGCCGAGAGCCTCCAGCAGGCCCTGGTCGAGAACCTCCACCGGGAGGACCTCAACCCCCTGGAGGAGGCCGGCGCCTACCAGGCGCTCATCGACGAGTTCGGTTGCACGCACGAACAGGTGGCCAAGCGGGTCGGCCGCAGCCGGGTGGCCGTGACCAACACCCTCCGGCTGCTCCAGCTCCCAGCCGGCGTCCAGCGGGCCCTGGCCGACGCAACGATCACGGCCGGCCATGCCCGCGCCCTGCTCGGGACGCCGGATCGGGCGCTCCAAGAGGCGCTGGTCGGCCGGATCATCGCCGAGGGCCTCACCGTCCGCGGCGTCGAGGACGCGGTCCGCGAGCTGACCGAGGCGGGGGACCCTGGCGCGGGGCCGAGTACTACCTCCGGTACTACCAAACGGGCGGGAACCCGGCGCCTGCCCGAGCCGGGCCTCCTGGAGCTGGAGGAGATGCTGGCCAGTTTCCTCAACACCAGGGTGAAGGTCGACGTGCGGAACCGCCGCGGCCGCCTGATCGTCGACTTCGCCACGCTGGAGGATCTCGAGCGGATCTACCGGACGATGGTGGGGAGCGCGCTGCCCGAGCCGCAACCGTTGTCGGGCTGAACATCCCTGGTCCAGGTCGACCCGGCCGGCCGGCCCGGCCCGCCAACCCTCCGGTCGTCGGTCGCGGCCCGCGCAAGGCACCAGGCCGCGCCCTCCCCTAGACCTTCAACCAGTCATTCAGCTTCGTCCACAAGCTGTGCATGACATTGTGGATTGTTACCTGGAACGGTTGGTTGAGGGTTTCGACACCCGACCGCCCCGTAGCCTCCCGATCCGTCACCGTTCCGTCACCGACTCGGACGCCCGGAACCCACCGGACCGCCGACCATCACTCCCAGCGAGCGCCGGCCCAGGACTGGAGTGCGTCCGCCAGGGCGTCCGCCAGCAACGGGCCACGTTCGACCACGACGGACGCCGGACCGATCTCCACGATGACCGCGGGCATGCGGGTCTCGCGCAGCAGCGGCACCGACATCCCGTGCACCCCGCCGTCGGGGATCGCCAGGGCCGCGGGCACGGTCCCCTGCACCAGCTCGGCGAGGCGGCGTCCGCCGGGCGACTCCGTGCGGTAGCCGGCGTAGTAGGCGGTCGAGCAGCCGGCGACGTGCGGTTCCACCCGCAGGCCGATGTAGACGTGGGCGCCGGCGGCATTGGCCTGGCGCGCCTGGGCGGAACCGTCGGGATGGTGCAGCGCCGTCACCCGCGCGCCCGCGGGGCCCAGCCGACGGCGCAGCGCGGCGACGGCCGTTGCGAGGCCCCCCGGCTCACCGATCGCGATGTGCCGACCGGCGAGCGTGGGCGGCGCCTGGCGCAGCGCTTGGCGGGCCCGGACCGTGGAGACCAGCTCGGCCGCCTCCTGGTGCGCCTGCATGCGCAGGAGCTCGCGCACGGTGGCGCTGCCGGCGATGCCGTCGACCGGGAGGCCGGCGTTGCGTTGGAACTCGGCCACCGCCGCCGCGGTCAGGTCGCCGAAGATCCCGTCCACCCGTCCCGAGTCGAAGCCGAGCGCGCCGAGGCGACGCTGCACCTCGGCCACGTCGTCCCCGCGCAGCATGGGGGAGCGTCGCCACAGCACCCGGTCGCCGACCGAGAAACCGGCCTCCACCAGGGTCTGCCAGGTCTGGGGCCCGCAGACGCCGTCGACCCGGAGGCCGCGACGGTGCTGGAACGCCTCGACCGCCGCGCGCGTCGCCGGCCCGTAGGTGCCCGGCGGGTCCTGTCGCGTCTCCAGCGAGAGTCCGGCGAGGCGCGCCCGGAGGTCGCTGACGGCGGGCCCGCGGTCACCGCCGCCCAGGGGAAGGACGCCGTCGATGCCGACCGGGTCGATGGCTAGAGGTAGGCCGAGATCTCCTGGAGCAGCTGGCCCTTGGGCTTCGCCCCGATCAGGCGCGCCTTGGGTTCGCCGTCCTTGAACAAGAGGAGCGTCGGGATGCTCATCACGTCGTACCGGCGCGTCACGTCCAGGTTGTCGTCGATATTCAGCTTCACGATCTGGAGCTTGCCGGCCTGCTCCTCGGCGATCTCCTCGAGGATCGGTGCGATCACCTTGCACGGACCGCACCATTCGGCCCAGAAGTCCACCAGGACCGGCACCTCTGCAGCCTTGACATGCTCGTCAAACGTAGCGTCGACCAGCTCCACGATCTTTCCTGACATGTTCGCCCTCCTCACGAGGGCCCCGATGTCCATCGGGCCCCGCTCTCGCCCGGCACCTCCGGGCTCTGTCCCTGTGTGAAACCCCGGCCCCCCCGGCCTTGTTCCCGCTCTAGGAGCCGCGGGCCTCCAGCCAACGCTCGGCGTCGATCGCCGCCATGCAGCCCGAGCCGGCCGCCGTCACCGCTTGGCGGTAGTAGTGGTCCTGCACGTCGCCGCAGGCGAACACCCCGTCGATGTTCGTGCGCGAGCCGTCGCGGGTCACGATGTAGCCGTTCTCGTCGAGGTCGAGCTGGCCGGCCACGAGGTCCGTGTTGGGCCGGTGCCCGATCGCCACGAAGAGGCCGGTCGCGCCGAGCTCGCTGGTCGCGCCCGTCACCGTGTCGACCAGGGAGAGGGCCGAGACCTTGGTGTCACCCAGGACCTCGGTCACCCTCGAGTTCCAGCGGAACTCGATGGTCGGGTTGGCCATCGCGCGCTCCTGCATGATGCGCGAGGCCCGCAACCGGTCACGGCGGTGGACGACCGTCACCTTGGTGGCGAAGCGGGTGAGGAAGAGGGCCTCTTCCATGGCCGAGTCCCCGCCGCCGGCCACCGCGATCTCCTGGCCGCGGAAGAAGAAGCCGTCGCAGGTGGCGCAGGTCGACACGCCGTGGGCGAGCAGCCGGTCCTCGCCGGGGACGCCCAGCATGAGCGACTGCGCGCCGGTGGCGACGATGAGGGCCTCGGCCTCGTAGGTGGGCTCGGGGGCCTCCGGGTCGCCGACCCACACGGCGAAGGGGGACTCCTTGAGCTCGACCCGGCTGACCTTGGCGGTGACGAGGGTGGCGCCGAACCGCTCGGCCTGGGCCCGCATCGACATCATGAGCTCGGGCCCGAGGACGCCGTCTGGGAAGCCGGGGTAGTTCTCCACCTCGGTCGTGAGCATCAGCTGGCCACCGGGTTGGTCGCTGGTCGAGGAGGGCTCGCCCTCGATCACGACGGGGGCGAGCTGGGCGCGGGCGCTGTAGACGGCGGCCGTCAGCCCGGCCGGACCGGAGCCGGCAATCAGCACCTTGGCCCGCTGCGGCGAGGTCACGGCCCGCTCAGTGTTCGTCGCCGGTCGGGCGCGCCGCGCGTCGCGACCAGGCGAACAGGCCGGCGGCGCTCAAGACCGCCCCCACCAGCGCGTCGGAGGCCCAGACCCGCCCGCCGAACGCGTACACGTCGAGCAACCGGACGAAGGCGATCGAGATCGCCAGGAGCGCCACGGTGCCGGCGGCTCCGATCAGAAGACCGAAGACGACGGCCCGGACGGCGACGACCGCCGGACGGACGACCCGGTCGAAGACGTTGTCCACGGCCAGCTCGACCAGGTCGGCGGCCTTGGCGGGCCAATCGGCGCCCAGCCGGCCGCCCGGGCTGGCATCGCCGTTGCGCTGGTCGGCCATTCGTTCGAGGTTAGCGCCCGAGCGTGCCCGAACCGCTCCCGAGCAGGTAGCACACGCCGATGGTCCCGGGGCCCGCGTGCGTGCCGACGACCGGGCCGAGCTCGACCACGTCGATCGGGCGGGCCACCTCCACCCCCTCTAAGAGCCCGAGGAGGACGCCCACGTCGTCCGCCTCGCCGCTCGCCACGGCCAGGCGCTCGAGCGGGGCGTCCCCCTTGGCCTTCGCGGCCAGGTACTCGAGCGAGCGCGAGCGCGTCCTTTGCTTGGACTCCTCGTCGACGACGCCGTCCCGCACCTCGATGACGGGCTTGATGGACAGCATGGAACCGAGCAGGGCCCGGGCCTTGCCGATCCGCCCGCCTCGCTGCAGGTGTTCGAGCGTGCCCAGCGCGCCGAAGACGCGGGTGCGGGTCATCGCCTCCTCGGTGACGGCGCGCACCTCGGCCAGGGAGGCGCCGCTGGCCGCGGCCTCGGCCGCGGTCAGCGCCAACAGGCCCTCGCCCATGGTGACCGAGCGGGTGTCGAGGACGGCCACCTCGATGGCGCTCGTGGCATCGGCGGCGGTGCGGGCCGACTGGTAGGTGGCCGACAGCGCGGCCGAGATGGTGACGCACAGGATCGCGGTCGCGCCGTCGGCCGCCGCCCGCTCGTAGGCGGCCTGGAAGGCCCCCGGGGGTGGCGCCGACGTCTCGGGGAGCTCGGCCGCGTCGCGGCAGCGGGCCCAGAACTCGGGCGCCGTGAGGTCTCGTCGGTCGAGCAGCTCCTCCTGGCCGAAGCGGACCGTGAGGGGCACCACGTCGATGCGGTTCGACCCGGCCAGCTCCTCGCTCAGGTCACACGCGCTGTCAGTGACGATGCGGACCCCGGCCATGTGCCCCCTCGCTCGTGCTGGGCGAGCATTCTGCCACGCCTACCCACCGGCCGACCGGGGTCGCGACCCACGGCGTCGGCTGGCCAGCACGCCGGCCGTCCCGACGAAGACGACCACACCCGTCACGACCGAGAGCACGACCCGCACCAGGAGGCCGTAGCCGGTGGCCGAGCCCGAGAGGTTGGAGACCACCAGCACCGCGACGCCCATGACCGCCGTCGCGATGAGCACGCCGCGCAGCGGCTGCCACGCGCCCGGGGCGGCCAGGCGGCCGAGCCAGCTGCGCAGGACGAGCAGGCCGAGGACCGCCGCCACGCTGTAGGCGACCGAGAGCGAGACGGCGAGACCGCGGACGCCGAGGGCGTGCACGAGCGCCAAAGCCAGCACGACATTGAGGCCGTTCTCGATGACGTAGAGCCAGAAGGCGAGGCGGGTCCGCTGCATGGACTGGAGGACGCGCACCACGAAGAGGAAGGTGCAGAACCCCGGGAGTCCGAGGGCCAGCAGGGCGAGCGCCGGCCCCGTGCCCGCCGTCGAGGTCAGCCGGGTGGTGCCGTGGCCGAGGAGCAGCGCCACGGCCGGGCGGGCCAGGACCACCATGCCGACGGCGGCCGGCACGATGATGGCGAGCTCCGCCCGCAGCCCGCTCTGCAGGCGCTGCTTGAAGGCGCGGCGGTCGTGGATCGACCACGCCCGCGCCAGGTCGGGCGCCACCGCGCTCATCACCGACACGGCGACGACGGCGTAGGGCATCTGCATGAAGGTGTAGGCGTAGGTGTAGGCCGAGACCGACCCGGGACCGACCGAGCCGGCGAGGGCCAGCACCACGAACAGGGCCACCTGGTTGGCCACCACGAAGCCGAATGTCCATCCGCCGAGGCGCGCCATGGTGCGCACCGCCTCGTTGCGGGGTTCCCAACGCCAATGGATGTGCCCGAGGCCGGCCCGGCCGAGGCTCGGAAAGAGGAGCAACGCCTGGACGCCCACTCCGGCGGTGGTGCCGAGCCCGAGCAGGACGATCTGGCTGGTGTGCAGCTGCACGCCGCCGAGGGAGGGCGAGGACCCGACGACGTGTCGGAACCACAGGAGGACGCCGATGCAGATGACGTTGTTGGCGATCGGGACCCACATCGGCGCGGCGAATCGCCGGCGCGTGTTCAACAGCGCGGTGGCCAGGCTGATGGTGCCGTAGAAGAAGACCTGGGGCACGAACCAACGCAGCAGGCTGGTGGCGACCCCACGTTCGCGTCCCAAGGTGGCGAGCGTGACCCCATGGGAACGGTCGAGGGCCGTCAGCGCGTCGATGATCCACGGCGCGGCCACCCAGCAGGCGACCGTGGCGACCGCCAGGACGACGATCGAGAGCGAGAGGACCGCCGAGATGGAGCGCCAGGCCTCGCGCTCGGGTCGGTTCGTCAGCCGGTCGACGAACACCGGGATGAACGTCGCCGACAGCACGCCGCCCAAGATGATGTCGAACAGCATGTTGGGCGTGGTGTTGGCCAGGTTGTAGGCATCGGCCAGCCGGTGGAACCCGAGGACATAGGCGAGGGCGAACAAGCGGCCGACGCCGGTGAGGCGCGACAGCCCGGTGCCCACGGCCATGCCGACCGTCGCTCGCCGCAGGCTCAAGCGTCCGGGTGCCGCGGCGGGGGAGCCGGGTGTGCCCTCGCTCACGGGCTGGCGTGCGCCCCGAGCCCCCGGGGCGGACGTCCCCTCTGGTCGCGGCGCCGCTTCCGCCAGGTGCGGGCCCACCACACCGCCAGGACGAGCACCGCCAGGGCCGTCAACGCGATGCCGACGACCGAAGTGGCGGTCGAGCGCACGGTGAGCCGGCCCCGCGCCAGGACGAGCCTGCCGTCGGGCGAGGTGAGGGTGAGCTCGAGCGGCAGATCGCCCGAGGTGAGCGCGCGCACCTCCACCCGGGTGGAGTTCGTCGGGTGGTCGATCGACACCGCGCGGGTCCGGCCGCGGGGGAACTGGAGCTTGCCGCTCGACAGCGAGAGCGTGCCGCGCAGGCTGTAGGGGGCGGACGAGGTGATGGTGATCGGGATCGACGCGCTGCGCGCCGTGATGGTGATCGTCCGGCTCGCCACC
Organism: Acidimicrobiales bacterium; assembly: GCA_035604685.1. Taxonomy (GTDB): domain Bacteria; phylum Actinomycetota; class Acidimicrobiia; order Acidimicrobiales; family RAAP-2; genus DATNIB01. The sequence goes on from DATNIB010000016.1 coordinate 9,641, forward strand.
TGGACCAAGGAGAGCTGCCCGGTCAGCTGGTGCTCGAAGGCACCGAGCGCGTCGCGTTGGCCGGTCGCGTTCAGCTCGTCGGACTCCGTGGTGAGGAGGAGATCGTCGAGCTGGCTCTTCACGGTCGACCGTCCGACCACCGCGCCGGCAAAGGCCTCGACGCGGCCCCGGGTGTGCACGACCGCGGCCGTCTGTGCCGCGCCGAGGCTGGGCCCGGGGCCCGGCGTCTGGAGGTGCCGCGTGGTGGGGGATTGGTTTCCCCCCTTGGGCACCCGCGAGAAGAAGCCGTCGAGGGTGGTGGCCTGGACGACGGGGTTGCCGTTCAAGCCCTTCAAGATCGTGGCCACGAACGTGGGATTCGGGACCCAGCCGGGTGGCGGCACCGCGATCACGCCCCGGGGGTCGGCGGGGAAGGGTTCCTCCACCAGGTGGATGACCGACAGGTCGGCCAGCAGCTGGTTGGCGGCGAGCACCGGGTCCGAGGCGCCGGCGCTGAAGTGCGCCGCCAGCTCGCCGTCGGAGGCTCCGGCGAGCACGCTCTTCCCCTTGGCCAGCGGGAGCTCAAAGGGCTGGGACCAGGTGGCCCGGTCGCTGCCGCCACCGAGGTCGGCGTCGGGGACGACGACCCGGGTGGCCCGGGCCAGCCGAAGCCCGCGCTCGAGCGCCGTCCCCACCGAGCCGGCGGCGACCCACGTGGCTCCTCCCTGGTTGACCGGGGGCTCGGTATGGATCGTCGGCGGCGTGGCGGCGCTGCCCGCGGCCAGTTGGTCGACGATCTCTTGGGTGAGGCCCGCGGCGGCCAGCGCGTTCAGGTCGATGGGGACATACGGCTGGCGGAGGAACTGGTGTGTGGTCGGGGTGAGCGACAGTTGCGAGAGCGTGTCGACCACCTGTCGTCCGGCGGCCGTCCGCTCGAGGAGCTGCAGGGTCTCGGGCGCCGCCTCGACGGTGACCGACACCTGTGGGATCTCGCGCAGGAGGCCGGCCAGCTGCGCGAGGTTCGACAGCGTGGCGGGCGACGGCGGAAGGATCGCCTGGGTGAGCGGACCCGTCTTGGCGCTGAAGTGGAGCGGGGCGGCGAAGGGCACGACCCAGGCGAAGAGCAAGGGATCCGCGTTGCCCTGCGTGTAGGTGAGGTAGGTCGTGAAGTGCCCGAGGATGCCGGCCTGCGGTCGTTCCAGGGCGACCACGACCGGGTAGACGCCTGAGCAGCTGGCTGAGAGCGAGGCGCAATTGAGGTCGATGGTGGGTGACTGCACGCCGGCCGTGGAGGAGCGCTGTGGCACGACCGCCAGGTTGAGGCGCCGACCGCCGGTCGGGCCGACCGGCAACGAGGACGGCGCGACCGCATCCAGCGTCTGGAGGACGCCCTGGGGCGGATCGGCCAGGGTGCGCTCGAAGCTCGACCGCGTCTGCAGATGCTTGTAGACGGTCACCACGAGCTGCGCATCGCTCGGCACCCCCGCGCCGATGCCGACCTCGATGTGGAAGCGCGCCGGCCCACCGGGGAGCGGGGGCATCACGTACGCCGATTGATCGAGGAGCGTGAGCGCGGGCCCGGTCGCCGATGCCGCGGCCGACTCAGGGGTCATCAGCGCGAGTGAGGCGGCGCCGGACAGCACGAGCACGGCCGCGAGCGACGACCGAACACCCCGCATCGACACCGCCCGACGCTAATCGGTGGCCGGGCTGCGGATCGGGGCGAACTACCGTGGGTGGGTGTTGCCGACCATTCCCGAGCGGTTCCGGCACCTGGTCCACGCCACGACGGAACTGGCCGAGCGGTTCGCGCGAGCCGAGCGGACGCTCTACCTGGTCGGGGGTTCGGTCCGGGACGCGCTCTTGGCGGACTCCTCGGAGCCGGCCGCCCCTTCGGACGCCTCGCCCCTGCCGGACCTCGATCTCACCACCGACGCCTCACCCGACGAGATCGAGCGGCTGGTCCGCGGTTGGGCGGACGCCGTCTGGGGGCAGGGGAAGGCCTTCGGCACCATCGGCTGCCGGCGCGGTGACCAGGTCTTCGAAATCACCACGCACCGTGCCGAGGCCTACCGGTCCGACTCGCGCAAGCCCTCGGTGCGTTTCGGCACCGACATCGACGTCGATCTCTCCCGGCGGGACTTCACCGTCAACGCGATGGCGCTGCGCTTGCCCGACCTGAGCCTGGTCGACCCCTTCGACGGTCTGGCCGACCTCGCCGCACGTCGGCTCCGGACCCCCCTCTCGGCCGAGATCTCCTTCGGGGACGACCCGTTGCGGATGCTGCGCGCCGCCCGCTTCCAGGCCGCCTACGGGCTGGAACCCGATCCTTCGATCACCGAGGCCGTGCGCGACGGACACGCGCGCCTCGAGATCGTCTCGGCCGAGCGCATTCGCGGCGAGTTGGACAAGCTCATGGTGACCGAGCGGCCGTCGGTCGGCCTCTGGTTCGTCGTGCAGACCGGGCTGGCCGAGGAGTTCCTGCCCGAGTTGCCCGGGTTGGCCCTCGAGCAGGACCCGGTGCACCGGCACAAGGACGTGTTGGCGCACACCTTGGCCGTTGTCGACAAGACATCACGGAGCGACCGGCCGCTCCGCCTGGCCGCACTGTTCCACGACGTGGGTAAGCCTCGCACCCGGGCGTTCGGACCCGGCGGCGTGTCGTTCCACCACCACGAGGTGGTCGGCGCGCGGATGACGCGCGAGCGCATGCTGGCGCTGCGCTATCCGACCGAGGAGATCGACCTCGTGACCCGCCTCGTGGAGCTCCACCTCCGGTTCCATACGTACCGGCTCGGGTGGACCGACAAGGCGGTGCGCCGCTACGTACGAGACGCCGGGGACCTGCTCGACCGGTTGAACGAGTTGACGCGCTGCGACTGCACGACTCGCAATCCGGCCAAGGCCCGCGCCTTGGCCACGCGCATGGACGAGCTCGAGGCGCGCATCGCAGACCTGCGCCAGCGAGAGGAGCTCGACGCCATCCGACCGGATCTGGACGGGAACGAGATCATGACGCTGCTCGGCGTGCCGCCGGGTCCGGTCGTGGGGAAGGCGCTCGCCTTCCTCCTCGAGCTCCGCCTGGACGAAGGACCGCTCGGCACCGAGGAGGCGCAGCGGCGCCTGCTGGCCTGGCGAGCCGAGCAGTCCGAAGAACGGCCCGAGTTGGCCGGCCCGAGTTAGCCGGCGGGCCAGCTGGGTCCGGGTTCGCCGGCCGCGAACTGCTCGACCAGCAGCTGCGCCTCGTCGTCGTGGTACTGCACGGGCGGCGACTTCATGAAGTAGGCGGAGGGCCCGACCAGCGGGCCGCCGATGCCGCGGTCGAGGGCGAGCTTGGCGCAGCGAACGGCGTCGATGATGACCCCGGCGGAGTTGGGGGAGTCCCAGACCTCCAGCTTCAGCTCCAGGTTCAGCGGGACGTCGCCGAAGTTCCGACCCTCCATGCGGATGTAGGCCCACTTGCGGTCGGCCAACCACGGCACGTGGTCCGACGGGCCGATGTGCACGTCGTCCGCCGCCAGCGGCGCGTGTTCGATCTGGCTCGTGACCGCCTGGGTCTTTGAGACCTTCTTGGATTCCAGGCGGTCGCGCTCGAGCATGTTGCGGAAGTCCATGTTCCCGCCGACGTTCAGCTGGTAGGTGTGGTCGAGGGCGAGCCCGCGGTCCTCGAAGAGCCGGGTGAGTACGCGGTGGACGATCGTCGATCCGACCTGGCTCTTGATGTCGTCGCCGATGATCGGCACCCCGGCATCGCGGAACCGCCGCGCCCACGTCGGGTCAGAAGCGATGAAGACCGGGATGGCGTTCACGAAGGCGACCCCCGCCTCAAGGGCGGCCGACGCGTAGTGGCGCTGGGCTTCCTCGGAGCCGACCGGGAGGTACGCCACGAGCACGTCGGCCGCCGAGGTCCGAAGTACCTCGGCCACGTCGACGACCGGCTGGGGTGACTCCTCGACGACCTCGCGGTAGTAGCGGCCGAGCCCGTCGAAGGTGGGACCGCGCTCGACCGTCACGCCGAGGTCCCCCACCTCCGCGAACCGGATGGTGTTGTTCTGCCCGGCGAAGATGGCCTTCCCGAGATCGGCCCCGACCTTGGCGGCGTCGACGTCGAACGCGGCGACGGCCTGAAGGTCGCGCACGTGGTAGCCACCGAGGTCGACGTGCATGAGCCCGGGGACGATGTCGGTTGGGTCGGCGTCGTGGTAGTACGAGATGCCCTGCAATAGGGAGCTGGCGCAGTTGCCAACGCCGGCAATGGCTACTCGGACGGTACTCATCTGGGTCCCCCTTCACGAGCCTCGGGCCCGGTTGTCGATCGCCGGCCGGCGCGGTATGGCCGGTCCGACGTGGTGGTGAGCGCGGCCCGCTCGGCCGCGATCAGTCCCTCGATCCATTTGATGTCCTGCTCAACGCTGTCGGCCGTGTGCTCGACCACGCTGCGCGTATAGGTGTCGAGCGGCTCGCTGTCGGTGACGGGCCGAACCTCGGCCAGGCGCGCCTGCAGCTGGGCGCGCCGGCGCTCCAGCAGCCCGAGGCGCGCCTGGGGCGCCAGGTGTCGCGCGAACGCGAGGCGGAGCCCGAAGCTGCGGGCGTCGTCGGTGGCGGTCTCGGATAAGAGCTTGAGGAACAGCTGCTTGCCGGCCGGGGTGATCCGGTAAACCTTGCGCGACCGGCGCCCGCGGGGCCCCGAGTGTCGCCGGGCCCGCAGCATCGCCCACTCGCCGCTCAGCGACCCGGTGGGCGGGGCGAGGGCTGCCCCACCCGGGCCGGGTTCCACCGTTTCGACCGCGCCGGAGGACTCCAGGCGGGAGAGCGCCGGGTAGATGGACCCGAACGAGACGTTGGCCAGCACGCCGAGCTGGTCCCGCAGCCGACGCCGTAGTTCGTAGCCGTGGAGCTCGTGCTCCTCGAGGAGGCCGAGAACGGCCAGATCCAACATGTCGGAGCAGTATATCGAGACGATATAGCGGCTCGTCAATAGGCCGTCGGCCGCGCTCCCGCCGCCGGCCCGCCGGCCGGCGCTGCGTGACCCAATTCTCGGCCTCGCGCAACGGTGCTCTGCGGGAGCGCCGGGGCTAGCCTTGCCTCCGTGACGATGACGTCCCGGCCGACCACGTCTGGCGGACCCGCGGGCTCTGACCAACCGGCCACCGTCGAATACCGCTTGATCCGCAACGGCGTCGTGCGCGACGTCCAGAAGGGTCGTCTCACCCGTGAGGACGTGTGCGACGCCCACCCCGAGCTGTTGCGGGCGGCCCGCAATGTCGGCCGCACCACCGGAGAAGACTGTCCGATCTGCGAGGCCACGGCCACCGTCGAGGTGACGTACGTCTTCGGCGCCCGCCTACCGCCGGGCGGCACCTGCCCGGGGACCCGGACCGAACTCAACCGCCTGCGCCGCCGCAGCGACCCGGTGCTCTGCTACGAGGTCGAGGTGTGCCCGCACTGTGCCTGGCACCACCTCATGCGCAAGTACCCCGCGGGTGGTCAGTCGACCGCCGTGGCCCGGGCCAGGGGCCGGGCGTGACCGAACGGGCGCCGGTCACGGTGCCCTCGCTCCGGGCGCGCAAGCGGCGCAACGGGGCCGAGCCGATCGTGATGGTCACCGCCTACGACGAACCGGGCGCTCGGATCGTCGACGCCGCCGGCGTCGACATGCTCTTGGTGGGGGACTCGGTGGCCAACACCGTCCTCGGCCACGGGGACACGCTGCACGTGACCATCGACGACATGTGTCATCACGTGGCCGCGGTGGCCCGGGCCAAGCCCCGCTGTCTGATCGTGGGCGACCTGCCCTGGATGAGCTACCACGTGAGCAAGGAGGAGACCATCCGCAACGCGGCCGCCCTGATCCGGGCCGGCGCGCAGGCGGTCAAGCTCGAAGGGGGCCGGGCGCGCCTCGGCGCGGTCGAGGCAATCATCTCGGCCGAGATTCCGGTCATGGGCCACCTGGGCCTGACCCCGCAATCGGTGCTGGCCATGGGGGGATTTCGCGTCCAGGGTCGCAGCGTGGCGGCGGCGGAGGCCCTGCTCGGTGCGGCCAAGTCGCTCACGGAGGCAGGTTGCTTCGCCTTCGTCATCGAGGGCGTGCCCGACGTGGTGGGCGCGGCCGTGACCGAGGCAATCGACGTGCCCACCATCGGGATCGGGGCCGGACCGGACTGCGACGGACAGGTCCTCGTCTTCCACGACCTCCTCGGCCTGGGCTCGCGCCCGGTCGCCAAGTTCGTGCGCCAGTACGCGGACCTGGGGCGACTGGCCACCGAGGCCATCGCGACGTTCGCCGCCGACGTCCGCAGTGGGCGGTTCCCGAGCGAGGAGGAGACCTACCACGGGTCCTCCGAGCTGAACGAGGCCCTCCACACGACACCGCCGGGCGGGGACTGAGCGCGGCCCCTTCGGGGCGGCCCTCGGAAATCAGCCGCCTTCAGGCCAGGTGGGCATCCAGCCAGGTGACCAGATCCGCGGTCACGGCGTCGCGGTTGAGTTCGTTGAAGACCTCGTGGCGCCCGCCCGGGTAGGCGATCAAGGTGACGTCGGCGAGGCCGGCCGCCGAGTAGGCGTCCGCCAGGCGACGCCCCCCGGCCTCGCCGCCGACGACGTCCTCTGCACCGTTCAGGATGAGGACCGGCAGCGTGTCGGGAACGGCCTCGTCCCGTCCCGCGTTCAGGTAGGCGCGGCCGGGGTCGGCCGGCCGGACGCTCAGGTTCTCGAAGCCGCACCACGGGTCCGCCTCGTAGGCCGCCACCTCCGCCGCGTCACGGCTGAGCCAGTCGTAGCGCCCCACCCCGTCGGGCGCACTGGCCCGCCGGGCGCCGCCCGGCTCCCGACGGGTCGTGCCGGTCAGCACCAGCGCGTCGTACTCGTCGCCCCACTCTCGAACCAGCCGTTGAGCGATGAACGAGCCCCACGAGTGGCCGAGCAGGCACAGCGGCCGCCGGCCCTCGTCGCGCTTGATCCGGCGGGTGACGTCGAGCACGGCCTGGGTGACCCCCTCCATGCCCCGTGGCCCGAGGTCCCCGAGGCCGCCCCCGCGAGTCCCGGTCTCCCCGTGTCCCAGGTGGTCGTCCGCCCACACCGCGTACCCGGCCGCGCAGAGCTGGGCGGCCAGGCGGGCATACCGACGACGGTGCTCGGCCCAGCCGTGGGCGATCTGCACGGCCGCCTTCGGCCGCTTCGGAGCCCACCTGGTGCCGAACACCTGGGTCCCGTCAGCCTCGGTCAGCGACCACTCGTCCTCGGTCATGCCGGCTGCTTAGCACGCCCTTCGAAGCGGGTCGCCGGACCGGCGGCGCCCCCTACAGGCGCCGTCAGGGAGCGGGGAGGTCCAGTGCCGTCGGATGCCGGGGCTGATAGAGGCCGACCTCGCCACCACCCGGGAGCCCGATCTTGGTGATCGAGCCCCATCTGACCTGCTCGACCTCCGTGCACCCAATCCCCCGGGCGGCCAGACCGGCGATCTCCGAGGCCAGGTCGTCGCACATCAGGTAGAGCTCGTGCCCCGCGTTCGTCTCGGCCGGGTGCACGGCCAGCTCGGCCGGCGGCGCCGAGAAGATCAACCAACCGTGGCCGGCGTCGACCGACGCGAATCCGAGGACCTCGGTGAAAAAGGCGCGATCGGCCTCGGCGTCCGTGCTGTAGACGACGACGTGGGTCCCAAAGATCATGCGGGCCGCCCCTCGATCGCCGCGGCCGATCCTGGCACAGTCCCGCCGTGTCCAGGCGGCGGTGCCCTCGGATGGAGGTCCCGCCGGGTGCAGTAGCATCGTCGGGCGCTCAACGCGCCGTCGCGTGGTCCGCCACCGGCGACCCTGCTCCGCACCGGCGGAGCCCGGGCAGCCGCCCGGTCCAGAGGGAGGTGAGCCGCAGATGCGGCCCTACGAAGTGATGGTCATCTTTGACTCGGCCGCGGAGCCGTCGGCGATCCAGGCCGTGGTCGACCGTGCCCTCGAGACCATCCGCAGCACCGGTGGCAGCCCGGGCCAGGTCGACCGCTGGGGCAAGCGGCAGTTCGCCTACGAGGTGAACCACCGCCGCGAGGGCTACTACATCGTGGTCGAGATGTCGGGCGAGACCGAGACGGTCCGAGAGCTCGACCGGTTGCTGACGCTCGCCGACGAGGTCGTCCGTCACAAGGTCGTGCGGCTCGACGACACGCCGGGCCGATCCAAGGACGTCGGGGCGACCGTTGAGTCAGAGCCGGAACAGGGCACGGCTCCCGAGCAAGCGGCCGGCTGAGCAGCCGGCCACGAGGAGGACACCATGCCCACCGACAACACCGTTGTGCTCGTTGGCAACGTGACGCGCGACCCTGAGCTGCGATTCACCAACACCGGCCAACCCACCGCCTCCTTCGGGTTGGCCGTGAACCGCCGCTGGCAGAACCGCCAGACCCAGGAATGGGAGGAGGCCACCAGCTTCTTCGACGTCGTGTGCTGGCGCGAGATGGCGGAGAACGTGAGTGAGAGCCTGACCCGGGGGGCACGGGTCATGGTGGCCGGGCGCCTGGAGCAACGCAGCTGGGAGACGAACGACGGCGACCGGCGTTCCAAGGTCGAGGTCGTGGCCGACGAGGTCGGCCCCTCCCTGCGCTGGGCGACCGCCCAGGTGACGAAGAACGACCGACGCGGGCCGGGGGACGGTCAGCGCCCGGCCCCGCGCGGCGGTGCACCGGCCCAGCCCAAGGCCCCTCCCGCCGAACCCCAGGGTGAGGGCTACGAGTTCGGCGAGGAGCCCTTCTGATGGCCCGTACCAACTACCGCGGCGGGACGCGGCGCGCACCGAAGGACCTGGGCCGTCGGATCAAGAAGAAGCCCTGCGCCCTGTGTCGCGACGGCATCGCACGGGTCGACTACAAGGACATCCCGCTGCTACGGAAGTACATGAGCGATCGCGGCAAGATCCGCTCCCGTCGGGTGACCGGGAACTGCGCCCAGCACCAGCGCGGGATCGCGGTGGCCATCAAGACGGCGCGTGAGCTCATCCTCCTGCCCTACACACAGCGCACCGTGACAGAGCGCCCCGGTGGTCGCGGCGGTCGCGGGGGGCCACGCGAAGGACGCGGACCCGGTGGCGACCGCGGCGGCTCGCGTGGCGAGCCCCGGGATCGGTCGGAGCAGACCGATGAGACCCTGGCGACCGCGATCGATGAGATGCCCGGTGCCACCGACGACTCCGTCGTCGCCGAACTGGTGGCCGATGCCGAACCCGACGCGGGGTCGGGCGAGCCCGAGGAGGCCTGATGCGCGTCGTGCTGCGGGACGACGTCGACGGCGTGGGTCGGCGTGGCGACATCGTCACGGTGGCCGGCGGGTACGCCCGAAACTTCCTCCTGCCCGAGGGCCGGGCCATCGTCGCCACGGAAGGCATCGAGTCCCAGGCTCACGCGATGCGCCGGGCGCGTGACCTGCGCGCCAGCAAGGATCTCGAGGCCGCTCGGGTCCAGGCGGGCGTGCTCGATCAGGCGGTCATCACCGTGGCGGCCCGAGCCGGCGCGACCGGCCGCCTGTTTGGTTCGGTGAGCGCGCACGAGATCGTGGAAGCGGTCGTGCAGCAGCACCAGGTGGCCCTCGACCGCCAGTCGGTGCAGCTGGCCGAACCGATCAAGGAGCTCGGGACGACCGAGGTGACAATCCACCTCTACGAAGAGGTGTCGGCCACCGTGCGTGTCGAGGTCGTGGCCGCCGGCTGACCGACCCGGGGCCATCCGCGCCCTTGTCACAGCCCTGTCGCACCATGGCAGCCATGCAGTCTCCAGGTCGTCGCGGCATCGAGGGCCCACGGGCACCGGGTGTTGCGAGACCGTCCTCCCCAGCACTGCCCTGTGGTCCACCGGCTGTCCACAGCGGTGTTCACAGGCTCGACCAGGGGTTTTGCGCAATGAATCCCCAGCTTGCGCGCCTTCCGTCACACAGGGCAAGTCGGTCAGGGTAGGGGGACGATGGTTCAGGCGCTCGACGACAGTCCGCGGCAACTCCGACCCCTCGGCACGGCCCGCGTTCCGCCACACAACCTGGAGGCAGAGGAGTCCCTGCTCGGGGCGATGTTGCTGTCCAAGGACGCCACCGCGGCGGCGATCGAGATCTGCGGAGCCGAGGACTTCTACAAGCCGGCCCACGGTCACATCTTCCGCGCGATCGTCGCGCTGTTCGAACGCGGCGAGGCGAGCGACGCCGTCACGGTCCTCGACGAGCTGACGCGTTCGGGCCTGCTTGCGTCGGTCGGTGACCCGTCGGTCCTCGTCACGCTGCAGAGCAACACGCCGTCGGTGGCCAACGCGGTCCACTACGCACGCATCGTGGAGGAGCACTCGCTGCTCCGTCGGATGGTGGCGGTGGCGAGCGAGATCGCCGACATCGGCTACAGCGTCCCCGAGGACGTGAGCGCGGCGATCGATCAGGTCGAGTCGATCGTCTTTGACATCTCCGAGCGACGCACCACCGACACCATCCGGTCGCTCCACGAAGTGCTGCTCTCGGGGCTCGACCGGATCGAAGAGCTGTCCCAGGTGCGCGACTCGGTGACCGGGGTGGCGACCGGCTACACCGACCTCGACCGGATCCTGGCCGGGCTGCAGCCCTCCAGCCTCACCATCATCGGCGCCCGGCCGGCCATGGGGAAGACGAGCTTCGCCCTCGGAATGCTGGCCAACGTCGGGATCGAACTGCGTCGCCCCGCGCTCCTCTTCTCCTTGGAGATGGGGCACCTCGAGCTCTGCCAGCGCCTGCTCGCGTCCGAGGCCCATGTCGACGGCCAGCGCCTCCGGACCGGGCAGCTCCACGAGTCGGACTGGTCGAAGGTGGGGGTCGCGGTGAGCCGCCTCGACAGCGCTCCGATCTTCATCGACGACAACCCCAATTTGACGGTGATGGACATCCGGGCCCGGTCGCGGCGGCTGCGCAAGAGCGAGGGCGACCTCGGTCTCGTCATCGTCGACTACCTGCAGCTCATGACGGGGCGCAACCGGGCGGAGAACCGGCAGGTCGAGGTGGCCGAGATCAGCCGGGGCCTGAAGATCCTCGCCCGTGAGCTCGAGGTCCCGGTCGTGGCGCTGTCGCAGCTGTCCCGTGGGCTCGAAGCCCGACAGGACAAACGGCCGATGCTGTCCGACCTGCGTGAGTCGGGTTCCCTCGAGCAGGACGCCGACGTGGTCCTGTTCATCTACCGGGAAGAGCAGTACGACCCGGACACCCCGATCGACCGGCGCGGCGACGCCGAGATCATCGTGGCCAAGCACCGCAACGGGCCGACCGGTTCGGTCCACCTGGCGTTCCTCAGCCAGTACGCGCGGTTCGACAACATGTCCCGGGTGTAGGCGACCCGTCGCGGCCCTACGCTCGTCGCCCGTGCCCCGGGAGCGACCACAAAACCGCTGGCAACGCGAGGCCGTGCCCCGCGGCGACGCCTACGACCGCCGCTTTGCCCAGCTGGCAGCGGCCGGGCACGACGTGCACGGCGAGGCGGACTTCGTCGCCTCACTGGCGGTCCACTCGGTCCTCGACGCCGGCTGCGGCACCGGCCGCGTCGCGCTCGAACTGGCGTCGCGGGGCCTCGACATCGTGGGGGTGGATGCCGATCCGGCGATGCTGGAGGTGGCCCGCCGCAAGGGCCCGGCGATCACCTGGATCGAGGCGGACCTGGTCGACCTCGATCTCGGTCGTCGGTTCGAGGCGGTGGTGCTGGCCGGCAACGTGATGATCTTCCTCGCGCCCGGGACGGAGGGGGCGGTGGTCGCCAACCTGGCCGGCCACCTCGAGGCCGGCGGCCTCCTGGTGGCCGGGTTCTCGACCGATGCGGGCCTCGACCTCGCCGCCTACGACCGGCTGGCGGCCACCGCCGGCCTGGACCTGGTCGAGCGCTGGGCGACCTGGGACCGGGCACCCGAGGTGGCCGGTGGGAACTACGCCGTCTCGGTACACGGCCGCCCGTGAGCCGCCCGCGCGCTCAGAGCACGACGACAGAGCGGAGCACCTCGCCCCGCTCCATCCGGTGGAACGCCGCCTCGACCTCGTCGAGGGCGATCGTCTCGCTGACGAAGCGGTCGAGGTCGAGCCGTCCCTGCAGGTAGAGGTCGACTAGGAGCGGGAAGTCGCGCGACGGGAGACAATCCCCGTACCAGCTGGGCTTGAGGCGGCCGCCGCGGCCGAAGAAGTCGATCATCGGCAGCTCGACGGTCATCGTGGGCGTCGGGACACCGACCTGCACCAAGGTGCCGGCGAGGTCGCGCGCGTAGAACGCCTGGCGCATGACCTCGGGGTTCCCGACCGCCTCGATGCAGACGTCGGCCCCGTTGCCCTCCGTCAGTCGCCGGATGGCCTCGACCGGGTCGCCCGCGCCGGCGTCGACGGTGTCGGTGGCCCCGAACTGGCGGGCCAACGCCAGCTTGCGGGGATCGATGTCGACTGCGATGACCTTCTGCGCACCGGCCAGTAGCGCGCCGGCGATGGCCGCGCACCCCACCCCGCCGCAGCCGAAGACGGCCACGCTGTCGCCGGTCCCGACCTCGCCGGTGAGCATCGCGGCGCCGAGGCCGGCCATGACGCCGCAGCCGAGGAGCCCGACCGCCTCGGGCTTCGCCCGCGGGTCGACCTTGGTGCACTGCCCGGCGGCGACCAGTGTGCGATCGGCGAAGGCGCCGATGCCGAGGGCAGCCGACAAGGGGGTCCCATCCTCGAGCGTCATCCGCTGGGTGGCGTTGTGGGTGGCGAAGCAGTACCACGGCCGACCCCGCCGGCAGGCCCGGCAGGAGCCGCAGACCGCCCGCCAGTTGAGGATGACGAAGTCTCCCGGGGCGACCGAGGTGACCCCGGGACCGACCGCCTCTACGATGCCGGCCGCCTCGTGACCCAAGAGGAAGGGGAAGTCGTCGTTGATCCCACCTTCCCGGTAGTGCAGGTCGGTGTGGCACACCCCGCAGGCCTGGACGCGGACGACCGCCTCGCCCTCGATCGGTGCCGGCACGAGGATGGTCTCGACCGACACCGGTTCGCCCTTCGCCCGCGCGATGACCCCTCGCCCCGTCGTCGGTTCCATGTGCCCTCCGTCGTCGTCGGTCGGCTCATCTTCGCGAAGGTCGACGGGCGGCGCCGATCGACCTCAGCCGTCGGGCGACGCGCCGAGGCGGACGGTGGCGTCGTCGGAGCGGTGGCGCCGGAAGCCCGGCATGAACGCCGCCATGGCGAGTGCGCCGACGATGCAGGCAATGCCACCCGAGACGATGGAGAACTCGGTCCCGAGCGCGGAGGCGACCGCACCGGACTCCAGGTCGCCGAGGCGCGGCCCGCCCTGGACCACCGCCATCTGGATGGACGAGATCCGGCTGCGGAAGTGATCGGGCACCACGCTCTGGAGGATGGTGTTGCGCAGGACGGCCGAAATGACGTCCGCCCAGCCGGCCACCGCCAGGAAGGCCAGGCTGAGGCCGAGGATGCGCGAGAAGCCGAAGGCCGTGATGGCGGCGCCCCACACGATGACCGAGATGGTGACGGCATGGCCGCGCCGGACGATGGCGCTCACCCAGCCGGTGGTCACCGCGCCGAGGAGCGCGCCGGCCCCGGGGGCCGCGTAGAGCCAGCCGAGCGTGGTCGCCCCTCCGCCGAACACGTTCAGGGCCAGCGCCGGGAACAGCGCGCGCGGCATACCGAAGACCATCGCGTTGATGTCGATGAGGTAGGTGCCCTGGATGGCCGGCCGCCCCCGCAGGTAGCGGATGCCCTCCAGGATCGAGCCGATCCCCGGCCGTTGGGCCCCGGGTGACGGCGGGATGGGCGACATGAGGAAGGTGGTCACGATGGCGACGACGAAGGTCATGGCGTCGATCGAGTAGACCCAGGCGACGCTGGTGTGGGCGATGAGCACGCCGGCCACCGCGGGTCCGACGACGGTGCCGACCTGGAAGATGACCTGGGAGTAGGAGAATGCCGCGACCAGGAGGCGGCTGTCGACCAGGAGCGGGATGGCCGCGTTGCGGGCCGGGTTGGAGAAGCCGGTGAAGCCGGCGGCCAATGCGCTGACCACGTAGAGGACCCAGATCGCCGGGTGGTGTCCCAACGAGTTCAACGCCAGGCCCAGGCTCGTGAACGTGAGGGCCACCGTCGAGACGAGGATCAGCAGGCGGCGGTCGACCGCGTCGCCGACCGAGCCGCCGATGAGCGAGCACACGACGAGCGGCACCAGCTGGCCGATGCTCACCAGGCCGACCTGTAGCGAGGAGTGCGTCTCGCGGTAGATCTGGAAGGGGATGGCCACCACGGTGAGCTGGGAGCCCAAGGTGGAGACCAGTTGGCCGACGAAGAGGAGACGGAAGTCCCGGCTCTCGCGCAGCGGCGCGAAATCGATGAGGATCCGTCGGGCCATCGGGGCAGACTAGGCCCGGCCCGAGTGGGCGCCGAGGTCGTTATCTAGAGGGTTTTCCTTCGGCGTACCGGGCCAGATACTCGGGAAGGGCGACGCCCGACGGGAGCTGCGCGTCGGGGAGCGGCGCCCGCACCAGCCGCTCGAAGGGCACGACCCCCGCCCACACGCCGAGTTCCATGTCCTCCTCGTCGTCGAGGGGTGGCCCGCGGCGGACCTTGGCCGAGCCTTCGTCGATGGCGAAGCGCAGGAAGAGGGTGGCCGTGAGCTCGGCCTCGGTCGGACCCCGGGCGTCGAGACTCCGACCGGGAACCATGTGCTCGAGGAGGGCCGCGACGGCGGTGCGCTTCTCGTCGAGGTCGTCGACGCGTTCGGGGACGGCGAAGAGCATGACGGAGCGGTAGTTCATCGAGTGGTGGAACGCCGAGCGGGCGAGGACGAGCCCGTCGAGCAGGGTGACCTCGACGCAGGCCGGTGTCCCGTCGGCCAGGGCTCGCAACATCCGGTTGCCGACCGCCCCGTGTAGGTAGAGGGCATCGCCGACGCGGGCGAAGGTCATCGGCGTGACGAAGGGCGACCCACCGGTGTTGAAGCCGACGTGACAGATGAGCGCCTCGTCCAAGATCTCATAGGCAAGCGCTCGGTCGTAGTCGCCCCGCTCGCGATGTCGGCGCAGCGTGGTCCGATCGGTGCCGCGGAGGGCCTCCGGGGTCATCGTCGCCGCCGGTCAGGACAGCGGGGCGCGCCGGGCGCGCAGCACCGCCAGCGCCCGATCGGCGTGGGCCTTCATCGCCACCTCCGAGGAGATGACCTCGAGCACGGTGCGGTCAGAGTCGATCACGAAGGTCTGGCGCCGGTTCCCGAGGGCGCCGATGGCGCGCTGGACGCCGAACTGTCGGGCGACCGAGCCGTCGGCGTCCGAGAGCAGGGGGAAACCGAAGTGGTGCTTGTCGGCGAACTGCTTCTGCCGCTCGACACGGTCGCCGCTGATCCCGACGGGCTGGGCGCCGACGGCCTGGAACTCGGCGGCGAGGTCCCGGAAGTGGCAGGACTCCCGGGTGCAGCCGTAGGTCATGGCGGCGGGATAGAAGAAGAGGACCACCGGTCCCGAGGCCAGCCAGCCGCTCAGGCGTCGAGGGGCACCGGTCTCATCGAGACGCTCGAAGTCCTCGACCACGTCGCCCTTTTGCATCGCCCGAGCGTACTGCGCGCCCCGCGGGCCGCCGTCCGCTCGGCGGTGCGCTCAGCCCTCGAAACGGAATCCGACCCCGCGGACGGTGACCAGGTGGCGGGGGTTGGCGGGGTCGGGCTCGATCTTGCGGCGGAGTCGCTTCATGTGCGTGTCGAGCGTCCGGGTGTCGGCCAGGTCCTGATCCCACCAGAGTCGGTCGATGCACCGGTCGCGGGTGACGACCTGGCCGGCGTGAGACATGAGGAGGGCCAACAGGTCGAACTCCTTGCGGGACAGGTCGACGGTCTGGCCGTTCACGGTGACCAACCGACGCCCGGTGTCGAGGCGGACCGGCCCGGCCACGAGCACCTCCTCGGTGAGGGTGGCACTCGAGGGGGACCCTCGTCGCAGCACGGCCCGCATCCGAGCGACCAGC
The DNA here is from genome assembly GCA_035604685.1 of Acidimicrobiales bacterium. Taxonomy (GTDB): domain Bacteria; phylum Actinomycetota; class Acidimicrobiia; order Acidimicrobiales; family RAAP-2; genus DATNIB01. The sequence continues at coordinate 25,579 of DATNIB010000016.1, forward strand.
TCTCGCAGCCGGAACGGCTTGGGCACGTAGTCCGAAGCGCCCAACTCGAGGCCGAGGACCACGTCGACCTCGGAGTCCTTGGCCGTCACCATGATGATGGGGACCGGTGCGAGCGACCGCATCTGCTGGCAGAGCTCCACCCCGGACTGATCGGGCAGCATCACGTCGACCAGCACCAGGTCCGGGTGGATGCGGTGGAACAGCCGCAGCGCTTCGTGGCCGTCCGCCGCCAGTTCGACGGCGAAGCCCTCGCGGGAGAGCCCGGAGGCCAGAGCCTGGCGGTAGGACTCCTCGTCGTCGACGACGAGGACCAGCGGCCGGTTGTCCCGGGGGGTCGACCCCTCGCGTGACTCGACCGTGGCGGTCACCGGGCGGCGCGGTTGACGCCGGGGGAGAAGGGGAGGCGACGAGTGGGGAAGGGGGGAGGCCCCCACTCGTCGCCTCGGCGCCCAGGTACGCGAGCACCCGTGCGAACGACGCCGGAGCGCGTAGACGAGCCCGGCGTCCCGGGGTGGTTCCTTCGAACGACACCCGAGGTGACGATCGAGTCAGAACCTGACACCCCACCCTGCTGAGGCGCCACCCAGCTGGCAGGTGTCATGCTGACCAGGCTACGCGGCACAGATGAACGATCCGCGAAGCACGCGCTACAGAGAGATGACCCTCAGGTGAATTGTTTCCACGGACCGAGCGGCGTTCCCGAGCCGGTGGCTGCGACCCCCCGGTTGCGCGCGACGTGGGGACCCATCGGAGCACGCCGCGGCTCGGATCAGGATCCCCGCTTACGCCAGGGAGGGGGAGCGATGGTTGACCGGACGTCCGCAGCCGACCGCCAATGAGCGATGCAATGCCCTACGGTGCCGGGGTCAACCAGCGCCAGGGCATCCGGATGCGAGACGACGAGGTGGCGGCCTTCATCGCATCGCGTCGCGTCGCGACCCTGTGCACGTTCAACCACGACGGGACGATCCATGCAGTGGCCATGTGGTACGGGTTCTTGGAGGGCGCGGTCGCGTTCGAGACCAAGGCCAAGTCCCAAAAGGCCCGGAATCTGCTGCGCGATCAGCGTCTCACCTGTCTGTTCGAGGCCGGCGACGCGTACAACGAGCTGCGCGGCGTCGAACTGGTGGGGCATGCCGAGTTCGTCGACGACCCCGCGGAGATGTACGAGCTCGGTGTCAGCGTCTACGAGCGCTACAACGGCCCGTATCGCGAGGACCTCCGTCCCGTCATCGAGGCCATGCTGCACAAGCGGATCGTGGCCAAGGTCGTCGTCGATCGAACGGTCAGTTGGGACCACCGAAAGCTCTCGCAACCGCAGGCCTGAGGTCCATCCGGGAGCGTACGGGGCACGTGGCGTCTGGTTGCGCCTGTTGACGGGGTACCCCATACTTCTCGCAGGGAACCGGGCCTCGCGGCCGGGTTCGCGGCAACGCTGGCGCCGAGCCGCAGACAGTTGGGGTGGGGGATGGGGCGCACCGTGTCGGGCACGGTCGTCGTCGCCTGGAGGGCCATGAGCAGCGCAGCGCCGGCGGGACTCGCGGTCAACGAGGTCACGGTCGCCTTCGGTGGTCTGACCGCGCTCGACGGCGTCTCGCTCACCGCCGAATCAGGCGAGATCGTCGGCGTGATCGGCCCGAACGGCGCCGGCAAGACGACGCTGTTCAACATCATCTGCGGCTTCGTCCGGCCCGACTCGGGGACGCTCAGCTATCGCGGCCAGGCCCTAGGAAGGCACCAACCGCATCACCTGGCCAAGTTGGGGATCGCGCGGACACTGCAGGGTGTGGGGCTTTGGCGCGGACTGAGCGTGGTCGAGAACGTGATGGCCGGGGGCCAGGCGATTGCCAAGGCCGACTTCGCCTCTGCGCTGTTCGGGCTCTGGCGCTCGAGCCGCGAGGAGACTCGGCTGCGAGACAAGGCGCTCGAGCTCCTCGGCGAGCTGCACATCGCCCAGTATGCGAAGGCCTACCCCCAAGCACTCCCGTACGGGATCCAGAAGCGGGCCTCGCTCGCTCGCGCCCTCATGGCGGAGCCGACCCTCCTTCTACTCGACGAGCCGGCGAGCGGGTTGTCCACCGACGACATGGACGAGCTCAGGGAGCTGCTCGCCCGGTTACGGCCCCGCATGGGGGTCCTCCTGGTGGAGCACCACATGGACCTCGTCATGTCGACCTGTGACCGTCTCGTCGTGCTCAACTTCGGTCGCGTCATCGCCACCGGGACACCCGCCGAGGTCCAGGCCAACCCAGAGGTGACCACCGCCTACCTCGGCCAGGACATCTCGACCATGTCGGCGACCGACGGCTGATCGCGATGGCCGTCCTCGACATCGAAGACCTCAGCGTCTCTTACGGTGCCGTCAACGCGCTCACCGACGTCACGTTCAGCGCGCAGGAGGGAGAGGTCACCGCGGTGCTGGGCGCCAACGGCGCCGGCAAGACCACCCTGCTTCGCACCATTACCGGGCTGGTCCACCCGCGGAAGGGCACCATCCGCTACGACGGCGAGCAGCTCGAGAAGATGTCGGTCGAGCGGATCGTCCGTCACGGTGTGTCACACGTGCCCGAGGGTCGCGCGGTTATCGACGAGATGACGATCGACGAGAACCTCCGGCTCGGGGCACTGTGGCGGTTCGCTCGCAACGAGCGTTCGGCGGTCATCGAAGAGATCTACGAGCTGTTCCCGCCGCTCGAACTGCGGCGCCGACAGCATGCCAACACACTGTCGGGTGGCGAGCGCCAGATGCTCTCGATCGGTCGCGCGCTGGTGGCCCGCCCCAAGGTGCTTCTGCTCGACGAGCCGTCGCTGGGCCTGGCACCGATCGTCACCGCTCGCCTCATGGCTGTGCTCCGGGACCTGACCGTGGCCTCCAAGCTCATCGTCGTCCTGGTCGAACAGAACGCACGAAGCGCTCTGTCGATCGCCCAGCGAGCGGTCGTCATCAATCTCGGGAGGGTGGTGGTGTGCGACGACGCGGACGCGGTGGCTGGCGACAGCGACCTCCGGCATCACTACCTCGGCTACTAGGAGCGGCATTTCAACATGCAGTTCTTCTTGAACATCACCCTGGGGGGCATCGCCAGCGGGATGATCGTTTCGGCGGTCGCCCTGGGGCTGGTGCTGATCTTCCGGGCGACCAACATCGTGAACTTCGCCCAGGGGGCGATGGCGATGATCACCACCTACATCGCCTACGCCATCTTGCACCAGGGGGCGAACTACTGGGAGGCGTTGCTGGCCGCGCTCGCAGTCGGGCTTCTCTTCGGCGCCACGACGCAGTACGTGCTGATCCGCCCGATCCAGAACAAGTCGCCGCTCAACGCGATCATCATCACCTTCGGCTTCCTCATCTTCTTGGAGGGGATCGCCGGGGCCATCTGGGGAAGCACGACCCGGGTGTACCCGGCCCCCTTCTCGGAGTCGGGCCAGAAGATCGGGGGAACCCAGATCGCGTTCTCCCCCTTCGACGTGTACATCGTGGTCGCGGTGCTCACGCTGATGGCGGTGATGCTGGTGCTCTTCCGGGCCACCAACCTGGGGCTGCGGATGCGGGCGGTCGCCTTCGCCCCCGAGGCCGCCCGGCTGCTCGGCGTGCGGGTGAAACCGCTCCTCACGTTGGGCTGGGCGCTGGCTGCTTCGGCCGGGGTCTTGGCCGCGCTGCTGGTGGTGCCCACGTCCTCGCTCACCCCCAACTTCATGGACGTGATCCTCGTCTACGGCTTCACGGCGGCCGTGGTCGGCGGCCTCGACAGCCCGGTCGGGGCGCTCGTCGGCGGCCTCATCACGGGGCTTTCGCTGGCCTGGGTCGGTGGGTACCTGGGCGGCTCGCTCGAGCCGATGGGGGCGCTCGCCCTCGTGATCATCTCCCTGATGATCCGCCCGGAGGGCATCTTCGCCCGGCCGCCCGCCCGGAGGGTCTGAGTGGACGCGCTGAAACGCCCGGTCCGGGCGCTCACCGCCCAGCCGTGGTTCCGGCTGCCGCGCCAGCCGATGCTGCGCCACCTCACCTTCGCGGTGCTGGCCGGTGTGGGCCTCTACTTCCTCACCAACTGGCTGAGCGCGTTCAACGACTACCAGGCCGGCCAGGTCGCCTTCTACGCCATCGCCCTGGCCGGGCTGACGCTCCTCACCGGGATCAACGGGCAGATCTCGCTCGGCAGCGGCGGGTTCATGGCGGTCGGCGCGTTCACCCTCGCCCTCCTCTACACCCACACCAACTGGAACCTGGTGCCCGAGCTGGCCATCGCCGTCGCCGTGAGCGTCGTCGCCGGCGGGATCATCGGCATTCCGGCCACCCGCCTGCGCGGCCCGTACCTGGCGGGCATGACGTTGACGGTCGCCCTCGGCCTCCCCTACGTCACCAATCAGTACAACAGCATCTTCGGTGGCGACCAGGGGCTGACCACACCGCCCCCCACCGGCCCCTCGGACATCAACCCCGAGCAGTGGCTGGCCTGGATCCAGCTCCTGTGCGCCCTGATCGTCCTCGTCCTCTTGGGCAACCTGTTGCGGAGCCGATTCGGCCGGTCGTTCCGGGCAGTGCGCGACGACGAGATCGCGGCGTCGCTGGCCGGGATCAACGTGCCCCGCACCAAGGTGATCGCCTTCATGGTGAGCTCCGGGTGCGCCGGGCTGGCGGGCGCCCTCTTGGCACTTTCTGCCGGGGTGACGAACTCGGCCGAGTTCCCGCTCGCGCTCTCGATCTATCTGCTGGCCGGCGTCGTGCTCGGAGGCACCGGGAGTCTCATGGGGGTGTGGTGGGGGGCGATCATCGTGGTGTACCTGCCCAACGAGTGGGCCAGGTCGCTCGCCAACGCCTTCCACGCCAACAGCCTGGTGAGCGCCAACCTGGCCATCATCATCTTCGGGCTGGTGCTGGTGGTCATGATGATGGTGGCGCCGGCCGGGATCCAGGGCGCCCTGCGGTGGGTGGCCGGGAAGGTGGCCGCGTACTTTTCCTCCGACCCTGTTACTAATATGACGCTACCGTTACAGGAGCCACCCGGATCGAATATCAATTCGCCTGATATTGCCGGCGGATCGGTGACCGAGACGGAGAAGCAAGGGGTGTGATGACAACGCCCGACGACAACCCAGAGGGGGGTAGCAATGAAGCGATTCTCGTTGCGTGCGGCCAGAGGCCGGGCGCGGATCTTCGCCACCGGTGCGGTGGTGGCCGCCACGGCCGCCACCATGGTGGTGAGCGCGTTCGGAACGACGGCCGGCGCGGCCAGTGCCTCCACACCCGGAGTCACGAGCAACTCGATTTCCCTGGGGGCGACCGAGCCGCTGACCGGCGTCGCCGCCAACTACAACGACATCGCGCCGGCGATGAAGGCCGTCTTCGACTGGGCCAACGCCCACGGCGGGGTGAACGGTCGCCAGATCAACTTCACCTACCTCGACGACACGTACAGCCCGTCGGTCACCTCGACGATGACGCACCAGCTCGTCCTGCAGGACAACATCTTCGCCGACGTCGGCTCCCTCGGGACTCCGACGCAGCTGGCAGTGCAGGGCTACCTGAACAGCCAGAAGATCCCTCAGCTGTTCGTGCTCTCGGGCTGCAACTGCTGGAGCAGCTCGAAGTACCCGTACACGACCGGCTGGCAGCCGCCCTACACCGTTGACGGCAAGATTCTGGCCGCCTACGCGGCCAAGAACTTCAAGGGCAAGAAGATTGGCTACTTCACCCAGGACGACGAGTTCGGCCAGGACTTCCTGAAGGGTGCCGCCATGGAGGTCAAGTCGAGCTCCGTGGTCTCCAGCCAGACCTACACCGCCACGACGGCGGCCTACGTCGCCGGTGTGAACACCCAGGTGGCCGCCCTGCAGTCGGCCGGCGCCCAGGTGGTCATGTTGGCGGCGATCCCGCCCTTCGTCGGCCTGTTCCTCACGACGGCGGCGACCCTCGGCTACTCGCCGCAGCTCATAATCGACGGCGTGGCCGCTGACCCGTCCGCCATCGGTGCGGCGGCGGCGTTGACGACCCCGGCCCCGGCCGGCCAGTCGCTGCTGAACGGCGCCATCACCGATGGCTACGGTCCGTTCGAGAACCAGACCTCCAACGCCTGGGTGAAGGTGGCGACGAAGCTCCTCAACGACTACGCGCCGTCGCTCGTGTCCAAGAACGGGATCACCGGTGACGAGCTGGTCGGCGTGGGCCTCGGCTACACGGTGGTGCAGGCCCTGCAGGCGGCCGGGAAGAACCTGACTCGTCAGGGCCTCCTGAATGCCATCGCCACCAAGGGCAAGACGTTCATCACGCCGGGCTTCGTCCCCTACTCGTACTCGTCGACCGTCCACTTCGGCTACGAGGGTGAGCAGCTGTACAAGATGTCGACCTCGGCGACGCCGATCAAGCTGCCGAGCGGGACGTTCATGGGCGTGACCCCGGTCGGCCCGGTCTACGCGACCAGCCCGGGCGCCGGACCGGTGCACTCGGTGGCGGGTGGCGAGGCTGCCCCGCCAAAGAAGCTGGTCCAGACCGCCTAGGGCGGACCACCGACCACCGGAACCCCGGTGGCGGTCGAGAGATGGTGAAGGAGCCGCCGGCCAGCGCCGGCGGCTCCTTCTACTTCCAGCGGAAGTGGACGAAGACCCGGCCGAAGTTCTTGGAGTCCTTCTCGACGCGGTGGTAGCGGGCCTTCACCTCGGGCTGGTCCAAGAACCGTAGGACGTGCTTCTTCAGCTGGCCCGACCCCTTGCCGGGGATGATCTCGACCAGCGGGGCCTTCTTGGCCTCGGCCTCGTCGATGATCTCCCGCAACGCGCGGTCGATGTCGTGCCCCTTGTTGTAGACCTCGTGCAGGTCGAGCTTGAGCTTCATCGGGCCCCCAACGGCCGCGGCCGGCGGGGTTCAGCTCTGGTGGGCGAGGAACTTCGTCGCCTCCATCAGCACGGCCCGCAGCGTCGTCTCGATCTCGTCGAACTCGTCCTCGTCGCACAACAGGACCGGGGAGAGCTGGATCACCGGGTCCACCCGGTCGTCCGCCCGGCAGATGAGACCCGCCTCGAAGAGGCCGGGGGCCACCACGGTGCGGACCAGCTCCCGGCGCTCTTCGGGGGTGAAGCGGACCGAGTGGTCGTCGCCGTCCTTCACCATCTCGATCGCCCAGAAGAAGCCGTCGCCGCGCACGTCGCCCACGATCGGCAGGTCCCGGAGGCCCTGCAGTCGGCTAATCAACGAGGCGGAGGACTGCGCCACGTGCTCGAGGATGTCCTCGCGCTCCATCAGGTCCAGGTTGGCCAGGCCCACCGCGCAGGAGACCGGGTGGCCGCCGAAGGTGATCCCGTGGGCGTAGGTGGCTTCGGGGGCGAGGAACGGTTCGGCCAGGAAGTCCCGGCAGATGACCCCGCCGAGCGGCGAGTAGCCAGAGGTCACCCCCTTGGCGAAGGTGATCATGTCGGGCTGGAAGTCGTAGCGCTGCGCCCCGAACCAGGCACCCAGGCGGCCGAACCCGCAGATCACCTCGTCGGAGACGAGGAGCACCCCGTGGCGGTCGCAGATCTGGCGGACCTTGGCGAAGTAGCCGGGGGGCGGAGGGAAGCAGCCCCCCGTGTTCTGCAGCGGCTCGAGGAAGACCGCGGCCACCGTCTCTGGTCCCTGGGCCAGTATCTCCGCCTCGATGGCGTCGGCACAGGCGGCGGCGAACCGCTCGTCGTCGCGCTCGACGTCGGCCGGGAACGGGGAACGGAAGCGGTTGGTGTTCACCACGTGCGACGCGCCGGGGACCAGCGGCTCGAATTGGTCCTTGATGAGCGGCAGGCCCGTCACGGCCAGGGCGCCCATGGTGGTGCCGTGGTAGGCGAGGTCGCGGGCGATGACCTTGGTCCGTTCGGGCTGGCCGATGGCCCGGAAGTAGGCGCGCGCCAGCTTCCAGGCGGACTCGACAGCCTCCGAGCCACCGGTCGTGAAGAACACCCGGTTGAGGTCGCCCGGGGCCAGATCGGCCAGGCGGGCGGCGAGCTCGATCGCGGCCGGGTGGGCGGCCGACCAGATCGGGTAGTACGCGAGCTGCTCGGCCTGGCGGGCGGCGACCTCGGCCAGCTCGGTTCGGCCGTGACCGACCTGCACCACGAAGAGCCCGGCCAGGGCGTCGAGGAACGAGCGCCCGTTGGCGTCGAACAGCCGCACGCCCGATCCCCGCACGAAGATCGGTATGGGTCGCTCTGCGAAGGCGCCGAGACGCGTGAAGTGCATCCACAGGTGCCGCTTGGCCTTGGCCTGGAGCCGGTCGGCCAGCGGGTCGTTGGTCGCTTCGTCCGAGGTCATGGGCGTCCCCATTCGTAGGTTTCCTTGTGCACCTGGAGGTAGATGTAGGTCTCGGTGGTCTTCACGCCGTCGATGGCCCGGATCTTGTCGTTCAGCACCTGGAGGAGCTGTTCATCATCTTCCACCACGACTTCTACCAGCATGTCGAGCGCGCCCGCCGTGAGCACGACGTACTCCACCTCCGGCAGAGCCGCCACCGCGTTGGCCACCCGCCGGGTGTCCCCCTCGATCTTGAGGCCGATCATGGCTTGTCGGGTGAACCCAAGCACCCGCGGGTCGGCCACGGCCACGATCTGGATGACCTTGCCGTCGATCAACCGCTGCACCCGGTGGCGGACGGCCGCCTGGGACAGCCCGACCGTCGGGCCGAGCTGCGCGTAGGGGATCCGGCCGTCCCGCTGGAGCTGCTCGATGATGCGCCGATCGATGTCGTCCAGGCTGTTGCCGGCGCCGAGCGTCACGGTCGTCCTTGTGAGCCGGCGCGGGCCCTGCGAATCTGGGACCCACGACCCCCGCCCCGCTCAGCCACGACTACGCGCCCACGCCCTACTGGTGGGACGGCGTGCCCCTGCCCGACCCGCAGGGCGAGCGGCCGGCACCCACGGTCGACATCGCCGTGGTGGGTGGGGGCTACACGGGACTGGCGGCCGCGCTGGAACTGGCACGGCGCGGTCGGGCGGTCGCGGTCCTCGACAGCGGCGGTATCGCGCGCGGCGCCAGCTCGCGCAACGGCGGCATGGTGCATCCCGGTGTCAAGCACGATCTGGCCACGCTCCTGGCCGAACCTGGCGGGCGCCAGAGGTTCGACGACACCGTCGCAGCCTACGACGGCTTGCGCGCCCTGGTCGCTGAGCAGGGCATCGACTGCGATTTCACGCCGACCGGTCACCTGGAACTGGCCCACCATCCGCGCCAGGCGGAGCGGCTGCGCCGCGCCGCTTGCGCCTACGTCTCGGTCGGCCAGTCGGCCACCTACCTCGGCCGGGACGAGCTGTCCGCCGAGATCGGCTCGGGGCGCTTCTACGGGGGAATGGTGGTCGAACACAGCGGCGCCCTGCATCCGGCCAAGCTGGCCGCGGGCATCGCCGGTGCGGCCGCCCGGGCCGGTGCGGCGCTGCACCCGGGCGTCTCGGTGCTCGGGATCGGCCGGCGCGGCTCGCGCCATACCCTGCGCACGACCGCCGGCGACATCGAGGCCGGTGAGGTGATCGTCGCCACCAACGGCACGACCGACTCGACGCTCGTCCCTTGGCTCGGCCGTCGCATCCTCGGCATCGGCAGCTTCATTATCGCCACCGAGCCGATCGCCGCCGCCGTCGCCCAGGCGATCAGCCCGAAGGGACGAATGTTCTTCGACACGAAGAACTTCTTGCACTACTGGCGGTTGTCCCCCGACGGCACACGGGTCCTCTTCGGCGGGCGGACGTCCTTCTCGCCCACCACGCTCGAGGCGGCCCGTGATGAGCTCTACGACGCGCTGGTCCGGTTCCACCCCCCGCTCGCCGGGGTGCGGGTGGCGCGGGCCTGGGGCGGTCAGGTCGGCCTGACCGCGGACCGCCTGCCGCACATCGGACGGCACGAGCCGACGGGCGTCGTGTACGCCATGGGCTACTGCGGCACCGGCGTCGCCGTCTCGGTGCACTTCGGGCGCGCACTGGGTCGCTGGCTGTGCGGCGAGGGCGAGCTCCCGTCGTTCGCGGCAGACCGCTGGCGGCCGCTGCCGCTGCCGCGACGCGCCCGCGGCCTCTTGCCCTTGGCCGGGTGGTGGTACCGGGCGCACGATGCGCTGGGACGCTGAGCGAGCGCGCCGGCCCCGGTCAGCGAGTGACCGGCGGGCTTACGCCAGCGCGGCGCAGAACTCGCCGTACACCTCGATATAGCGGTCAATCTCTTCGTCCTCATGCTGGACGGAGAGCGTCCACTGCTCCTCGTTGCCCGGCGTCAAGAAGATGCCGCGGTTGATCAGCCAGGCCCACGATGCGTCGAAGAGATCGGCGTTGGTCTCGAGGAACGAGCGGTAGTCGATCAGCGGCTCGTCCCGGTAGGACACGCAGCCCTTGCAGCCGAGGTCAATCACGTGCGCCGGGATGCCGAAGTTCGTGATCGCCCTCAGGCAGCCGTCGGTCAGGCGAGCCCCCAGGTGCTTGAAGTGCAGGTACGCGTCGGGCGTGAGGACCTCGGTCAGCGCGGCCAGTCCGGCCGCGGCTGCCAGCGGGTTGCCGTTGAACGTGCCCTGCTGGGCGATGCCGTTCCCGATCTGGTCCATGAGCTCGGCCTTGCCGCCGAACGCGCCCGCGGCCACGCCGCCCGCGATCGACTTGGCGAAGCACGCCAGATCGGGCTGGACGCCGAAGCGCTCGATCGCCCCGCCGGCCGCGATGGTGGCCCCGCACTTCACCTCGTCGAAGATGAGGACGACGCCGTAGCGAGTGCACAGCGCTCGCAGGCCCTCCAGGTAGCCGGGTTTCGGCAGGACGATCCCGATGTTCATCATGACCGGCTCGATGATGAAGCAGGCCAGCTCGTCCCCGCGGGCCTCGAACAGCCGCTGCACGGCCTCGAGGTCGTTGTAGGGGACCGCGGTGGTCCAGGCCGCCATCCCGGCCGGGATGCCTCCCGAGGCCGGCGGCAGCGGGCCGCCCTGCGAATCATTGATGAGGGTGAGGCTCGGGGTCACCGAGAACATCACCGCATCGTGGTGCCCGTGGTAGGAGCCCTCGATCTTGCAGATGAGGTCGCGACCGGTGGCCCCGCGGGCCACCCGGATGGCGTCCATCGTCGCCTCGGTGCCCGAGTTGGTCAACCGGACCCGGTCGAGGCGGAAGCGCCGGCAGAGCTCCTCAGCGAGCAGGACGGTCGTCTCGGTGGTCACGGCGAAGTGCGTTCCGGTGCGAGCCGCCCTGTCGATCGCTTCGACGATCTTCGGGTGGGCGTGACCGACCGCCATGGACCCGAAGCCGTTGTGGTAATCGATCCGCTTGGTCGCGTCGACGTCCCACACGAACGGGCCCTCACCACGCGCCAGATAGATCGGATAGGGCTCCGCTGCCTGGAACGACGAGGCGACGCCGAGGGGCATCGACGCACGAGCGCGGTCGAAGAGCGCGCGCGAGCGCGGGGTCGAGTGAGCCAACCGCACCTTCTCGACGGCCGAAATGCTGCGCGCCCGCGCGCTCATTCGTTCGATGTCCACTGCTGATTGGGTAGTTCGGTCCTTGCTCATCTCGATCACCATTTCACCATCACGTGTTTGGGTTCGGTATACGCCTCGATGGCGTACACCGACATGTCTTTGCCGTATCCCGATTGCTTGAATCCCCCGTGGGGCATCTCCGAGACGAGTGGGATGTGGTCGTTGATCCACACCGTTCCGAAGCGCAGTTGTGCTGCGGCGCGCATCGCCTTGCCGACGTCGGTGGTGAAGACGCTGGCCGCCAGGCCATAGTCGACCCCGTTGGCGAGAGCGATGGCCTCGTCCTCACTGCCCATCTTCTGCACCGTCACCACCGGGCCGAATACCTCGCGCTGGACGATCTCGTCCCCCTGGGAGACGCCGACGATCACCGAGGGCTCGTAGTACCAACCGGGGCGGTCGGCCACCTGTCCGCCGGTCGCCACGGTGGCGCCGCCCTGGACGGCGCGCTCGACGAACCCCGCCACGCGGTCCCGCTGGGCCGCCGAGACGAGCGGACCGAGCTCGGTCCTCTCGTCGTCGGGATCGCCGAGCACGAGGGTGGAGGCAGCCTCACGCAGCGCATCCGTGAGGTCGTCCGCGACCCGCGGTCCGGCCACGACCCGGCAGGCGGCCGTGCAGTCCTGGCCGGCGTTGGTGAACCCGGCGAGGCGGACAGCGCTCGTCACGGCCTCCAGATCGGCGTCGTCGAAGACGACCACCGGCGCCTTCCCCCCGAGTTCGAGGTGGACGCGCTTCAGCGACGCGGCCGCGGCGCCGGCGATGTCCTTGCCGGTCGGGACCGATCCCGTGAGCGAGATCATGTCGACACCGGGGTGCCGGACGAGCGCGGCCCCGACATCGCCGCCACCGGTCACGACGTTGCAGACACCGGGCGGCAGGAGGTCGCCCACCAGCTCGGCCAGCTTCAGCGAGGTCAGGGGAGTCATCTCGCTCGGCTTGAGGACAACCGTGCAGCCGGCGGCGAGGGCGGGGCCGAGCTTCCAGACCGCCATCATCAACGGGTAGTTCCACGGGGTGATGGACGCCACGACGCCCACGGCGTCCCGGCGCAGCATCGAGGTGTAGCCCGTCAGGTACTCGCCGGAGGCCCGGCCCTCGAGCATGCGGGCGGCCCCGGCGAAGAAGCGCAGGTTGTCGACCGCGAACCCGATCTCGTCGGGGACGCCGCTGATCGGCTTCCCAACGTTGCGGGACTCGAGCGCGCTGAAGACGGGCTCGTTATCCTCGATCACCTGAGCGATCGAGAGCAGAGCAGCCGCCCGCTCGCCGGGCGAGGTGGCCGACCACGCAGGGAACGCCCCCGCGGCTGCTGCCACGGCCGCGTCGAGCTCGGCGGGGCTTACCGACGCAACCGAGGCGATGGGCTCCCCGGTCGCCGGGTCGATCACCGCCCACGAGGAGCCACCTCCCGCACTGAAGGCCCCGCCGATGAAGTTCTCGAGCGGCACCTCGGTGCCGGCGACGCGTGCCATGCCTCTCCTCGAAATCGCCAGCTAAATGGCACTGGCGCAATGGATTCAGTCGTCTATAGGCTGTCCAGCAATCAGATTACTTGTCAAATGGGTCATTGGGGTCACAATCCGCTAGCGGAGGGGGGTCGATGACGACAACCGGCGTGGGCGAGCGCACCACCGATGCGCCGCAGGTAGTCGGCAAGGGCCTGAAGGTCGGGGCCCTCGGCCTCGTGTCCAGCCTGGTGATCGGCGTGGCGTCGACCGCCCCGGCCTACAGCCTGGCGGCGTCGCTCGGCCTGGTGACGGCGGTGGTCGGCCTGTTCGCCCCCTCGATCATGCTCATCGCCTTCGTGCCGATGCTGTTCATCGCCGCCGCCTACTACTACATGAACCGCGCCGACCCGGACTGCGGCACCACGTTCACCTGGGTGACGCGGTCGATCGGCCCCAAGGCGGGCTGGCTGGCCGGGTGGGGCATCCTGGTCACCGACCTCGTGGTCATGCCCAGCCTGAGCCAGATCGCCGGGTCGTACACATTCTCGCTCTTCGGGGCCAACGGCCTGGCCCAGAGCAAGTTCTGGGTCACGTTCGTCGGAGTCATCTGGATCATCGTGATGACGCTCATCTGCTACATCGGGATCGAGCTCTCCGCCCGCACCCAAGTCGGGCTTCTCGGAGCCGAGATCGTCATCCTGATTGTCTTCGCGGCGATCGCGTTGGCGAAGGTGGCCGCAGGCGGGGTCGCCCACAGCGTCACCCCGTCCATCTCCTGGCTCAATCCGTTCCGGATCCCCTCGGCGGCCGCGCTGGCGAGCGGGATCCTGGTGGCCGTGTTCATCTACTGGGGATGGGACACCGCGGTGACGGTGAACGAGGAATCCAAGGATGCCAAGCGGACCCCGGGGGTGGCCGCCCTCCTGTCCACCTTGGTGCTCCTCCTCGTCTACGTCGTCGTCTCCTTCGCCGCCCAGTCGTTCCACGGCGCCACCTTTCTCACCAACAACAGCAGTGATGTCCTCAATGCGCTGTCCAAGGCGGTGCTGGGGTCCCCCTGGAACAAGCTCCTGATCATCGCGGTGCTCACGTCGGCGTCGGCGTCCACGCAGACCACCATCCTCCCGGCGGCCCGCTCGTCGCTGTCCATGGCCGTGCACAAGGCCTTCCCGGCGAGGTTTGGTGGCATCAACCCTCGCTTCTTGTCGCCCGGGTTCTCGACGCTCCTGTTCGGTGCCGTGGCGATCGTCTGGTACGTGGTGCTCACGCTGATCAGCCCGAACGTCTTGGCGAACTCCATCCTCGCCCTCGGTTTCGGGATCGCCTTCTACTACGCGATGACCGGATATGCGTGCGTCGTCTACTACCGACGCCACGTGTTCAAGAGCCTGAAGAACTTCGTCTTCATCGGGCTGGCGCCGCTCATCGGCGCGCTGATCCTCACGTGGGCCTTCGTCGACTCGGTCTTCGTGTACTCGAACCCGGCGAACTCGCAGGGGCGGGCCTGGTTCACGTTCATCCACTTCAACGTGCACGTCATCGGCGTGCACCTCTACGTCCACGGGGTGGGGTCGGCCCTCGTGATCGGGCTCGGCCTGTTGCTGGTCGGCCTTCCGCTCATGCTCATCTGGCGGATACGGCACCCGGCCTTCTTCAAGCGCGACCGCGAGGTGGCAGAATCGATGGATGGCTCCGCCCCGCCGCTCACACCGGGCGTCCTCCCGGTGACCGACTGATGGCCCCGAACATCGTCCTCGGCTACGACGGCTCCGACGGGTCCAAGGCCGCCCTGGCGACCGCCGTGACCGTGGCCCGCGCGTTCGAGGCGCGTCTCACAATCGTCTTCGGGTACGAGCCGAACCCGATGGGCGGCGAGTCCTCCGACTACCGCAGTCAGCTCGAGGCGCTCGGGAAGGGCGTCGTCGCGGAGGCGATCGCAGCCGCGCGCGCCCAGGACGCCTCCGTCGAGGTCGAAGAGCTGGTGGTGCCGATGCGTCCGGCGGAGTCGCTGCTGGAGGCCGCCGAACAGCGCGGGGCGCTCGCCATCGTGGTCGGCGGCACCGGCGAGCGGCCGATTCTCGGTGCCATCTTGGGTTCCGTGCCGCACAAGCTGCTGTACCGATCCAGCGTCCCGGTCCTGGTCGTCCCGACCCCCGAGTAGGGGCCGACGCAGCCCCTCCGGCGTCCACCGCGGGGCCTCCCGCCTTGTGCCATCGTGGGCGGATGACCGTGCACGACGAGCAGTGGCGGGCCCGGGTGGTGGCCGACTCGCGGTCCCCCTCGGGTGCCCGGGTCACCACCATCGAGGCCCGGATCCATCGTTTCGTGCTGGCCGAACTCAACACACACCGGGCGTTTTCCCGGAACTCGGCCAGCTCGAGAGCCGTGCCGGTGGCCAAGATGATCCGGTCGGTCGAGACCGACCCCGCCCTGCCCGAGGAGTTCGGCACCGCGCGGGCGGGCATGCAGGCCGGCCCGCCGATCGAGAACGACATGGAGGCGCTGACCGCCTGGCTGGCCGCCCGGGACGCGGCGGTCGCGGCCGCTCGACGGCTGGCCGACCTCGGCGTGCACAAGCAGGTCACCAACCGGCTCCTCGAGCCGTTCCAGTGGCACACGGTCATCGTCACGGCCACCGACTGGGAGGGGTTCTGGCAGCAGCGTTGCTCGGAGCTGGCGCAGCCCGAGATTCGGGTGGCCGCGCAGGCGATGCGCGCCGCCTACGACGCCTCGACCCCGGCCGACGTGGCGGAGGGGGGCTGGCACCTGCCGTACTTGCAGGAAGACGAGGCGAACCTCGACGTCGACGTGGCCAAACGGGTCTGCGCGGCGCGCTGTGCCCGCGTCTCCTACCTCACCCACGACGGCGTGCGCAGCCTCGAGGAGGACCTGACCCTCTACGAACGCTTGGTCACCGCCACGCCGCCGCACGCGTCGCCGCTCGAGCACGTGGCGACGCCGGTCAGCTCGGACAACGATCCGGTCGGTAACCTGCGCGGCTGGGTGCAGCTCCGCCACCTGGTGCTGGTCTGAGCCCGCCGGCCTCCTCCCCTCACCAACCGACGCGGCCGTCCACCAGCTCCCGGATCAGGTCGGCGTGGCCGTTGTGGCGCGCGTACTCCTCGATCATGTGGGTGTAGATCCAGCGCAACGAGCAGGGCTCGCCGTGGCGCAGTCCAGTGTCGTCGAGACTCCTCCCGGCGGCCACGTCACGGCTGGTCGCGCACTCTGTCTCCCACCGGGCGCGATCGGAGTCCCAGTCCGCCCCGTCGAGCGGGTAGAGCTCGGCGTCCTCGTTGGCGGGATCGTGCCAGATCCGCCCGATGGGCTCTTGCGCCAGCGTCCGCCGGAACCAGCCCCGCTCCACCTCGGCCATGTGGCGAACCAGGCCGTGGAGGGAGAGCGTGGAGCTCTCGACCGGTCGGGACTTGCGTTGGACGTCGTCGAGGCCCTCGCACTTCAACAGCAGGGTGACCCGGTGGAACTCCAGCCATCCCTCGAGCATGGCCCGTTCGCCCAGGATGAACGGCGGCTCGGTTCGACGGGGGTCCTCTAGCTCTCCAACCACTGTGCCGCTCCTCTCGGTGCCCTCAGGTCTGAGGTGAGTGACAGACTGCCTCGACGTTGTGACCGTCGGGATCCCGGACGAAAGCGCCGTAGTAGTTGGCGTGGTACTCGGGCCAGACCTGCGGGTCGTGCAGCACGGCCGCCCCGCCGGCGACGGCCGCCTCGAAGAACGCCCGGACCGCAGCCCGATCGGGCGCCACGAACGCGATGTGCGACTCCCGGAACCCGTCGCCGGTCTGGCGCGGGGCGATCCAGAAGACCGGCCGGGGCGGGACGCCGTAGCCGATCACGTCCCCGAAGTCGGCGATTCTGGTCCCGCCAAGCGGGGCGAGGACCGCGTCGTAGAAGGCGGCGCTCGCCTCCACGTCGGCGCACTGGATGGAGAGATGGTCGAGCATGGCCGATATTCGCGCAATTGAGACGGCCCGAGAAGAGCGGGACTACTCGGTGGGGAGGTCGTTCGTGTAGTCGTGGTGCATTACGACGCCGATCCCGCCCGAGCTTCCCCACCGGCCTTCCTTGTAGGTCAGGATGCCGAGGGCATGGGTCTCCGAGACCGGGCGACTGTCCGTGGTGTACCGGACGTACCCCCCGAACGTGTGGACCTTGTCGATGGTCGCGTGCAGGACGCGTGCTTCGGGAAGGTTCACGGTGTAGTCCCACTGGCCGACCCCGCCGCCCGCCCACTCCGCGAATTGCGGGAAGTTGGCGTCGCCCGCCGCGATGCTCTCGGGCGTGGCCTCGGTGACCCGCAGGCGACTCTTCACCCCCTCGATCGGGTAGCCGGCCATCGGGTCCCCCGCCCGCGCGTTGGCGGCGTTGGCGCGCGGGTTCGACAGGGATACGTTGGCCCGCCTGCCCACCTGGTGGGTGCCGTTGAGGATGGCCTGGTCCCGCCTCGAGTAGCCGAGCATCCAGTCGTGCCCCCGGCGCAGGGCGGCGATCTCGGCGTCGGGATAGCGGACGCCGATCGAGCCGGCCGGGGTGAAGATCGTCGAGAGCAGCTCGATGCCCCAGCGCCCGTCGTTGTTGGTGACGGCGTAGATCCCTTCGCAGCGGAGCAGCCGGTGTCCGTCGGGGCCGTAGCGGCTGTAGGTCATGGACACGCCGGCCCCGACGGCGTTGTAGACCTGCAGCTCGATGCCGTCCAGGATGTCGTAGGAGCCCTTCCGGACGTGGTTCGGGCCCACCACGGTCACGTTCATGGACCGGGGCGGCGTGTCGACGAACTGCTCCGGGCTCTCGACGAGGACCGGCTCGATTCCCTCGTAGCTGGCGAATGGAAAGTGCAGGACCTCGGCCATGCCGGCGACGTCGCGCGCGGCCAGCGCGGTGAAGTAGCGAGCGACGAGGGCAAGCGACGTGGGGACCGTCGTCTCGTGGGAGACGGCGAACCGGCCGTCGAGCTGCCCGAGCGGGTGTAGCCCCAGTGGCTGGTCGGGACTCACGGTGCCACCATCGTGTCGCTCGTGCACTCGTTCATGGGCCCCTGCTGCTCCGGCGTGGGGTGGGCACCCGCTCGGGTTGCCCGCACCCTACCCGTCGAGGTTGCCGACAAAAAAGCGCCGGGCGGAAGGACGTAAGGTTCGCCGGAGTGCCCATTCCCGGGCGACGTGGGGTCGAGAACTCCGCCGGCTTCGGCTCCCGGGCTGAGAGAGGAGACCCATGCTGATCGTCGCAGGACACTTCGAGGTCGACCCCGAGCGACGCGAGGAGTTCATTCGCGAACGCGAGGAGACCATGCGCAAATCTCGAGCCGAACCCGGGTGCATCGCGTATGCCTTCATGGCGGACCCGATCGAACCGGCGCGGGTGCAGCTCTTCGAGCGCTGGGAGAACAAGGACGCACTGGCGACACACCTGGCGGCGCTGCGATCGGCGCCCCGCCCGGCCAGCGATATCAAGATTCTGGGTGCCGAGGTCCTCCAGTACGAGGTCGGCGAGGTGGGACCGGTCGGGAGCTGAGCCCGGCCGCCCGGCACCAGCCCGTTCCGTCAGAAGTCTCGCCGACCCGCACTCGAGACCTCCGTTCCTGGGCCTAGGCTGAGTCGTCGGTGTGGTGGCGGGCGCCCGAACCGGGTTCCGACGCCGGAGAGAGGCGATGATCGAAGCCCGCAACCTCAGCAAGCGCTACGGCAAGACCGTGGCCGTCGACACCTTGTCGTTCGACGTGCGACCCGGGCAGGTCACCGGGTTCCTCGGCCCGAACGGCTCGGGCAAATCGACGACGATGCGCATGATCCTCGGGCTGGACAATCCCGACAACGGCACCGTCACCATCAACGGCCGCCCCTACCGGGACCTGCCGTGGCCCCTTCGGGAAGTGGGTGGGCTCCTCGAGGCGAAGTCGGTCCATCCCGGTCGTAGCGCCTTCAACCACCTGCTCTTTCTGGCCCAGACGAACGACATCCCCCGCGCCCGCGTGAGTGAGGTCCTAGAGCTGGTGGGGCTGACCGCGGTGGCGACCAAGCGCGCCGGCACCTTCTCCTTGGGCATGGGACAGCGGCTGGGGATCGCGGCCGCCTTGCTCGGCGATCCGGGCGTGCTGCTGTTCGACGAGCCCGTCAACGGGCTCGATCCCCAGGGGATCCGCTGGGTTCGGATGCTGCTCAAGCATCTGGCGGGCGAGGGCCGGACGGTGTTCGTGTCGAGCCACCTCATGAGTGAGATGGCGTTGACGGCCGATCACCTGGTCGTCATCGGACTCGGGCGCCTCATCGCGGAGCGGCCGGTCGCCGAATTCATCGCGGAGAGCTCCGGCCAGCATGTCCTGGTGCGCACGCCGGGGTCCGAGGCGCTGAGCGCCGCGTTGGTCAAGGCGGGGGCCCGGGTCAGCCCGGCCAGCGGCGGCGCACTGGATGTGAACGGCCTCTCCGCGGCGGCCATCGGCGACATCGCGGCGGGTCTCGGAGTCCACCTCCACGAGCTCACCCCTCAGCTGGCCTCCCTAGAAGACGCGTTCATGGATCTCACCCAGGAGAGCGTCGAGTTCCACGGTGGCGCGGGCACCGGCAAGGTGCCCGATCCCGTCGCGGTGGCGTCGTCGCCGTCGCCCGACGAGGGGGGGACCCGATGACCGTGATCCCAACCTTCGGCTCGACCCAGCACGCCGGCCACTACGGTCCGTTGAACCAGCTGCGGTCGGAGTGGACCAAGCTGCGCACCGTTCGGTCGACGACCTGGACCTTGCTCGCGACCGTCGTGGCCGTCGTGGGCATCGGCGCCCTTGCCACCGCCGTCACGGCGGCTCATTGGCGCAGCGGCGGATTCGAGGATCGCGTCGGATTCGACCCCACCGCCCGCAGCCTGGCCGGGGTGTTCCTGGGTGAAATCGCGGTTGGGGTGCTCGGCGTGCTGGCCATGAGCGCCGAGTACACCTCGGGGACGATCCGGGCGACCTTGGCCGCCATCCCCCACCGGTCCTTGGTCCTCGTCTGCAAGGCGGCGGTGTACTTCGTGGTGGCCCTCGTCACGAGCGAGGTCCTTTCCTTCGCCGCGTTCTTGGTCGGCCAGGAACTGCTCAAGGGGTCGACGCCGTACGCGACCCTGGGCCAGCCCGGGGTCCTGAGAGCAGTGGCTGGCGTCGGGCTGGTGCTGGCGGTGATCGGGCTGCTGGCGCTCGGTTTGGCGACGATCATTCGTCACACCGCCGGAGCGATCGCGGCCTTTGTCGGGTCGTTGCTGGTACTGCCCCTCATCCTCCAGGCGTTCCCGACGTCGGTGCAGCACGCCCTGCTCAAGTTCATGCCCCTCGTGATCGCTGAGAACATGGCGACGACGAACGGCCTCCGGCGGGCCTTCGGCAACGCCGTGCTGTTCTCCCCTTGGGTCGGATTCGCGATCCTGTGCGCCTACGCCGTTGGGTCATTGATCATCGGCGGGATCCTGCTCCAGCGACGCGACGCTTGACGGCGCAGGGGGCCTGATTCGCCCACCCGAGGTCGCCCGAGTGGTGTTCCATGACGGTCCGGTACTGCTGGTCTTGTTTCTCTTCGCACCGTGGTGGCCGGCTGGGCCGTCGTGGTTGGCATGGCCGTCTCGGTCAGGGCGAACGAGATCCGCGTCGCCCAGCTGGGGATGCTGGCGAGCTTCCCCATCATCGGCGTGGTCGTGCTGCTGGCGGTCGGGGCGATCAAGCCGGCGTTCCCAGTCGCGCTCGAATTCGCGATCGGCCTGTTGGCGATCGACCGGCTGGCATTGCGAATCGTCTCGCGGATGTTCGATCGGGAGCGCCTCGTGACGGGCTCTCGGGCCGTCAAATCCTGAGCCGGAGACCGGTTCCCTCGGAGAGCCGGCGACGGGCAGTCCTCAGGCGTCCCTGGTCATCATCCGCCACGCGCCGATGACCGTCCAGCCCACCAGCCACGCGACGATCACACAGATGGCCACGGTGGTGGACTCCGGCAGCAGTCGGGGATTCCCCCCGCCGCCCCCGGGCCCACCGCCACCGCCGCCCAGCACGGGGAGCCCGCCCGGCGTCAGGTGGGCCGTGGCCAGGCCGACGACCCCACGCTGCAGGTTCAATAGGTGGGGGATCCGGGCCCTGGAGAGGATCGGCGTCAGAATGACCTCGAGGATGATCATGAGGACCACCGCGACCGTCCGCTGTCCGATCAACGATCCGAGGCCCAGCCCGACGACGAACCCGATCACAGCTTCGAGTTCGAGCCACAACCCACTCTT
>DATNIB010000017.1:0-13302 GCA_035604685.1 Acidimicrobiales bacterium
GAGGGTTCCCCGTTGGAGGTGGCTTTCGATCGCACGGAGCGCGTCCACGATGTCATCGAGACGATCCTGATCCCTCCGGGTCACAGCGGGATGGCTTCCATCTCGGCTTCTGCCTTGACCCGAGGCCGGAGACTGTCGAACGGGACGACGTCCACATGGCGCCCGAGCACTCGGCTCAACTCGCGCTCGAGTGCCCCCAGACCCACCAAGCCGGTTCCCGGGGTGAGATCGACCAGGAGATCGACGTCGCTGTCAGGCCGATCCTCCCCACGCGCGACACTACCGAAGACCCTGAGATTCACTGCGCCGAGCCGCGCGGCCGTGGCCAACAGTGCTTTCCTTCGCTGCCGGAGGCGGCGACCCGTCGGTGTGTCGGGCAAACCCGGCCGCGCATTCGGATCGGCCTTCAGTTCCACGACCAGGCTGTGACCGGTCGCGGCGACCAGGCGCACCAAGGTGCTCAAGGCAGGCTCGCGTCGCCCTGACTCGTAGGCGCTGACAACGCTCTGGGCGATCTCGGCCCGCCGTGCCACGTCCGACTGCGACAGCCGGGCACTTACTCGGGCTTCGCGAAGCAAACGACCGGCCGACGGGTTCTCGGCCACAGCTGAGGCTATCACTGATCGTCTATGGGCATCTTCACCAGGGGATTCTGGGGGCCCTTTGCATACGTATAGCAGTACCTTGACTTAGGTAAAGCACCCCGGTTACCCTCAACGGATGCCGTCACATCTGCTCGGGGTGGCCGAGATCGCGGCGATGCTCGGGGTCAGCCGCCAGCGCGTACATCAGCTGATCCAAGAGTCGAGCGACTTCCCGGTTCCGGAGGCCGAGTTGGCTGGGGGACGTATCTGGGCGCGCTCAGCCGTCGCGGCCTGGCTTTCGGCTCACCCAGAGCGCGTCCTCGGTGATCGGGTGCAGCGGTCCGCACTTGACCAATTCAGTGACGCGGCGCGCAAGGTCGTCATCCGGGCACAACAGGAGGCCCGCCGGCTCGGCCACAACTGGGTCGGCACCGAGCACTTGCTCCTCGGGCTGCTGTCCGAGGAGGCGTCCGATATCACCGCTGCCCTCGGCGCCATCGGTGTCGAGCGGCACGGGGCCGAGGCGGACATCCGAGCCGAGCTGCCGCCGCACGATGCCGTGCCAGAGGGACCAGCCCCGATGACCCAGCGCGCGGCCGACGTCCTCCAGACCGCGCTGGGGAAGGTTGAGCGCGACGGTTCGGCGATCGTCGAGCCCCGGCACATCGCGTTGGCCCTCACCGAGTCCGGCGGCGTCGGCGGCGACGTCCTCGCCGGCCGCTCCGGGCAGTCCGGAAGCGAGCTCACGCAGTCCCTCGCAGCCGCCATCGAAGCCGAAGACGCCCGGCCACCGGTCGCCGCCGCTGCATCGCCAGCCACCCTGAACTGCTCGTTCTGCGGCAAGCCGGCGGCCGAGGTGGCCAAGCTGATCGCTGGTCCGGCCGTCTACATCTGCAACGAGTGCGTCGGCCTGTGCGACGACATCCTCGCCGAGCAGCTCGACGAGCACGCGGTCCGCCGACCGAGTGGACCGGCGCGGAGCGCGGTCGAGTCCCGTCTCGAGGCCATCTCCGTCGAGCTGACCGCACTACGGAGCATGTTGCTCTGAGCCGATCGGGTCACCCGTCGGGCCGGCGCCCGCCCGGTGGCCCCCGACCGAACTCCCTCGCAGGGATGCCGGTCAGGGGGATCGCCGGCCATGGTCAGCGCCGGGCGCCCCGCGAACTTCCCCTGCTGAATGCGAACCCGGCCACCCAGCAGGCGAACATGATGACGGCGGCGATCCAGAGGAGGTGGATGGCGAATCCGAGCCCTGCGAAGAGGACCGCCATCACCAGGACGAGAAGGAAGATTCCCATGCAGCCAGCCTAAGCTTGCAGTTAAACCCTCGCCGGCAGCTCATGCCGCCTTCTTGACCGGTGGATAGCGGGTTCTCGGTGGTCGTCGAGTCCCTTTGGGCCGTCCTGGTCCGGCCCGTGAACGTTTCGGCGGACTGGCCGGCGAGCCGATCGTTGCACGAAGTCGACGAAACCCCCGTCGCACACGTGCCGGCGTGAGCTGCGTCGGATCGCGGGGTCGTTCCCAGGGAAGCCGGAGGTCTTGGACGAGGCCACGAGCGAGCCGCAGCTGGGTGAGCACCGCCAACACGAGCCAGGTCCAGCGGTCGGCCTGCTCCGGCGTGCACAGTGATGGTGTCGTCCACCCGAGGGTGTGCTTGGCGAATCGGAACGTGTGCTCGATGTCGAAGCGACGCAGATAGGCGCGCCAGCACCGCTCCAGGTCGGGCTCACCTTGACCCGACCACCACAGCCACAGCGTCTTCTTCGTGCGCGCCGTCGGCCTGGGCAGGTGCTCAACCTCCAGGCGGATGACCGTCCCCTTCACGATCGGCGGTATGCGGTGGCCGGCCCAGCGTCCCCGGCCAATGAGTCGCGGGTGCACGCCATGCCAGGCATCGACGGTGACCGTGCCGTAGCGGGGGTCAGACGCGATGAGGCTGGCCGACCGCTCGGGCCAGGTCGCCGGCTCCGAACACTTGAAGCGTCTGCCATGGCGAGGGGGGCGGCCACCGGTCTCGGGTGGTCGGTTGGGGCGCGCTGGAGGGTCCGAGTAGAAGACCCGGTCGTCGCGGATGCGGGTGAGGACCTCACACCGCACGTCGGTGAGGTCGTGACCGATGGCGATCGGGTCGTAGCCGGCGTCGCAGACGAAGAGTGGAACTTCTCGATCGACCGGAAGGAGCCCCACCAAGCGGCGGACCTGGTCCACCGTCGCCGTCGTGGCGTCGCTCTGGGGCGTGATCCGCATCGCATCGAGAGGCGCCGTCCAGCTATCGGGCGCCCAGTTGAGCTGGCACATCCACTGGTAGCTCCAGCCCGCCACGATCGGTTGGCCGGCCGAATGTTTGGAGGCCGAGTAGTAGAAACCGCGTTCGGGGCTGCACTCGGCATCGCAGCGATCCCAGGTCGAGGCATCGACGGCGAAGACGAGGGGCCAGGCCTTCGGCTGGTGCTCGATGAGGAGTTGACGGAGGCCCCCCTCGTCGATGCCGCCCCGGGCCAGCGCCTTGTAGAGGCTGCCGTGGGATCGTCGGAACTCTGGTTCGAGACTCAACGCTGGGACCGATCCGACCGCTGAGGGCGCACCCAGCACCGCGTCACAGAGCTCGAACAGGGCGTCGCCCCAGCGAGTGAAGCACCCGTAGAGGCCGGTCCGGAAGCGGACCAGGTCGCCTGCACCGGGGCTGGCCATCTCCCAGACAGTATTACTACTGTCTGGGATAGAAGCTGGGATACTCCGCCTGGAGGACCGATGGCCCGAATGACCCCTGCGCAACGGCTGGCCAACTACGAACAGCGCTATCGGGAGCTGGCCGGCCAGTTGGCCGGGATCGGCCTCATCTCCTCTGGAAGCCTCACCCGCCGCTACACGCACTGCGCCACACCGGGCTGCAAGTGCCACGCAGACCCGCCCCAGCCCCACGGGCCGTATTACCAGTGGACGACCAAGGTGAGCGGCAAGACCGTCACCCGGCGACTCAATGCTGCCGAAGCGAAGCTCTATCGCGAGTGGATTGACAACGACCGGCGGATGCGCCGTCTCATCGGCCAGATGCGCCACGTGGCGGCCAAGGCGGGCGAGATCCGCCTCGAGGAAACCTCAGCCAGGTGACACCGGAGGTTTAACTGCAAGTTAAGAAGCTCTTAGGGCCCGCAATACCCCCCGGCGGGGCGTCGCCGGCGACGGCGGACGCTCAGCTAGCGCAAGCGGGCCCGGCTCGCCTCCGCGCTGGCGCGCGGGTCCCCGGTCGGTCCGTCGTCGCCGACGATCGGCGCCTCGGGAACCGAGAGCCCGCGCCGCGCCGGAGACCTGCGCCACCACACCTCCATGCGCGCCCCCCCGAGCGGGGCGCGCCCGACCGACCAGCTGCCCTGGGTCGCCCGGACGACGGAGTCGGCGATAGCCAGACCGAGACCGGCGCCCCCGGGTGACTCTGTGGCCCGGTGAAAGCGGTCAAAGATGAACGGCCGCTGCTCCGCCGCGACACCGGGCCCACTGTCGTCGACGCGTAAGGCCACTCGGTTGCCCGTCACCTCGACCGCCACCTCGACTCGGCCGCCTCGCCCCGCGTACTTGCAGGCGTTGTCGACCAGCACGCTGATCAGCCGGTCGATCCACTCGGCCGGCGCCTGGAGGACCAACGGGTCCCCCGTCGCTTGGCGGAAGCTCAGCCCGACCCCTCCCATCTCCGCCACGGCTTGGAACCGGTCCGTGCACGCCGCCGCGACGGCCCGGACGTCGCAGGTGTCACGGGAGTGCCTCTCGGCGGGCTCGTTGTCCGTCCGGGCCAACCACAAGAGGTCGTCGACGATCCGGCGGAGCCGCCGCCCCTCATCGGCCACCCGGAGCAGGACGGCCTCGTAGGCCTCGGCGTCCCGGCGTCGGCTGAGTGCCAGGTCCACCTCGGCCTCGATGACGGTGAGGGGGGTTCGTAGCTCGTGAGAGGCGTCGGCGGTGAACTCCGCCTGGCGGCGCCGCACCAGCTCGAGCGGAGCCAGCGCGCGTAGACCGATCGTCAGCGCCCCGGCGAAGACGGCGAGGAGCAACGCGATGCCGAAGATGAGTTCGGGGAACCACAGTGCGTCCCCCACGCGCTGGATCTCGGTGACGCTCTGGCCGACCACCAGCCAACCCGAGCCCGCCCTGGTGGCCTCGAAGCGGAACTGGGTCTGGCCGACGAGGAGCGTCTGGGGCGCGGTGCTCCAGGCCCGCCGCGGCAGGGTCGGCGCGCCGCTGGTCAACGCGGTCACCGCGCCCGACCGCGCCACGCTCCAGACGAACGAGGGTGCGTCGTCGAGGTCGGCACCTCGATCGACTCGCGGCGCGGCGTTGGTGCGCGAGGCCCCGGTCGGCGGAACCGACAGGACGAGGCGGTTGGCGTCGGCCAGCCGCGTCGAGAGCCGCGCGTCGACCTCGTGCGTCAGCCGGTGGACCACAAAGGAGTTCAAGACGAGGACACCGATCACGTAACAGGCCATCACGAGCGCGGTCGCCACGGCCGCCACCCTCGCCGCGTGGGTCCGGTTGGAGCTGGTCGACCTCACGGCGCCACCAGGCGGTAGCCGCTGCCGCGAATCGTCTCGATGCGAGCGGCACTCGCCCCGAGTTTGCGCCGCAGGCGGGCGATGTGCACGTCGATCGTGTTCGAACCAACGGCATCGGCCTCGTCGGCCCAGACCTGCACGGCAATCGTCCGGCGGCTGATGATCGCCGGAGCTCGGCGGAGGAGGAGCTCGACCAGCGCGGCTTCCGTGGCCGTCACCGTGATCCGCTCACCGGCCACCGTCAAGTCACGAGTGGCCGGGTCGAATCTGATGTCACCACATTCGAGCTGCGGCTCGAGCGTGACCGCCGGTCGGCGCTGCAGCGCCGACAGTCGAGCGAGCAGTTCGGAGAAGTCGAACGGCTTCACGAGGTAGTCGTCGGCGCCACTGTTGAGGCCGCTCACCCGGTCCGACGGCGCGTCGCGCGCGGTCAGCATGAGAATGGGCGTGTGGACGCCGATGCGCCGAGCCCACTCGAGCACCTCGACGCCGCTCATCTTGGGCATGCGCCAGTCGAGGATGGCCACCGCATACTCGTAGGTACGAAGGTGATTCACCGCCGCATCACCGTCGGCCACCGCGTCCACCACGTAGCCGTTCTCCCGCAGCCCGCGGGTCAGCACGGATCGCAGGGCAGTGTCGTCCTCAGCGACCAGCACCCTCACAAGCGACCGGCATCCTTCGACTGGCGGTGGCCGAGACGATGCGATCGAACCGTCCATCCGTCGCCGTATCGCCCCGCTCCGAGCCTCGACGTTCGGTCTTGGCCACGGCTCAAGCTAGACCTCGATGCTGACGACACCATGACGACAGACAGGTCGGTCGCCCAGAGTCGGGGAGCAGCCACCGCGGCACCGGATCCAGGGCCGGGGGCCTCACGGCGCCACTACCCCGGCGGACTGCACGAGCCCGACGGCCAATTCCAAAGGGTCAGGACCGCGGCCGGGACCGGGGCCGGGCACACGGTGCCGGCGATGCCGCCCAGCCCGTCGTTGACGGCCGTCCAGGCTCCTCCCGCGGGTCGACTGAAGAGGAGGTAGGCGCCGTCGTCCTGTGACGACACCTGCGCTTGGATCGAAGAGGGGCTCGGCGCCAGCCCGGCCGCCGCCCAGTAGGTGTCGGTCGCGCTGTCGAATGCGTAGTAGGTCCTGCCCGACACCAGCCCCGTGAAGTCGGACGCGGGCAGGCCCTTCAAACTGGCGCCGGCCTGTAGCAACGCGGCGCGCACGCCGTCGGTCACTGCCAGGTTTTGCGTGATCGGCGTGGTCGTCGGCGCCGTCGATGAGGCCGGGGGGCGGGCGGTGGTCGCGGCCACCGGAGGGCTGGTGCCGTGCGACGAGGGCGGAACCGAGCCGGAGGAACAGCCGCCAAGCACCACCGTGCCACACAGCACGGCCGCAACCGCTGCGAGCTGCCTGGGAGCCATCGCTCTCCTGACCTGGGTGCTTGGACGCCAGCTTAGGCCGCTCCCCTCCGAGCGGAAGGGCCGTGAGAAGACGTCGACTGGTCAGGCCGAGCGAGCCGACCGCACCGCCGCTCGGCCCGTCCGGCTCGGGGGCACGTCGCCGAGCGCGCTCAGCCTGCGGCGGGCAAATGCTGGTGCACGCGCACGACGGTCCCATCAGCCAGCGTTCGCAGCTGTACGAGGTCGCACAGTTGGTTCACGAGCCACAACCCGCGCCCGTTGGGCTGCGCCACGCTCGGCCGCACCCGGCCCGCCAACGGGCGGTCCAGGCGGCCGCGATCGCGGACCTCGCAGAGGATCGAGCCGCCCTCGCACCACACGATGATCGTCCCGGCCCCGTCGCCGTGGATCACGCTGTTCGTCGCCAGCTCGTTGACTGCGATGAGCAGGTCCGAGGCGCGTGACCGCCCGAGCCCGGCCGCCCGGGCCGCCTCGCCGACCAACTGGCGGACCTCGGCCAGCCGGTGCCGGTCGAACTGCAGACCGGCCGCCCCGATGGGAGCCGGGGGCAGCGGCGCGGCGAACAGGTCGGCCGCCGACGGGGAGAAGTGCTCGGACCGACGCTGGTCGCCCCGCTCCCGGACGACGGTGTGGTTGCGGTGGGCGCCGTGGAGTACCGCTGGGTCGAGGGCCCTCGTGTCGTATGGGCACAGGAGCCAGAAGGCAGGGCTCTCCGCGAAGGCGAGGTTGAGCAGCGACTCGTGGATGTGGCACTCCGCCAGCTCCGCGGGATCCCGCCCGGCCCAGATCGGCTCACCGATGCCGCGCAGCGGGCGATCCGAGCCCGAGTGGGTCGCCACGAAGTCGCTCCAGGCGGGGATGATCCGCGCGGGATTGGCGCCGACCAGCGCCATGTCGGCGAAGGTGACGTCCTGGGCCTGGTCGCCGAGGGCGGCGCAGAGCGCGTTGATCTTGGCCTCGTTGACGAACACCAAGGTGGCCGCGTCCTGCGCCAACCCCTCCGTGATGAAGGCCATCGTCGCGTCGAGGAACGTCGCCAGATCGCCGTACAAGAGGGCCTCGTGGCGGAACGAGTCGGCAGCCGGGGTCGACCGTCGCTGGCTGGACGACGTCCTTCGGTCCTCGAAAATCTCTCGCGCGTGGGTGGTCATCGTTGAAGTCCTTCGCGATCTCTACCCTTGAGACAGCCTCACAAACTACCGGCCGGTAACCGCGGATTCACACTCCGTTGGTTCGGTAGGAAAAGTCAACCGTTGACCCCGTGGTCGGCCCCGGCTCGCGACACCGGTCATCGCGGCGCGGGGCCTTGTGCAGATGGTCACAGTGGTCCGATGAGCGGCGGTTGGTCAGCCTCACGCCAGGTCGCCGGCTGCCGCGCGCCGCGGCCGCGAGCTCAGGTGAAGATCGGTCGCCGGTCC
Organism: Acidimicrobiales bacterium; assembly: GCA_035604685.1. Taxonomy (GTDB): domain Bacteria; phylum Actinomycetota; class Acidimicrobiia; order Acidimicrobiales; family RAAP-2; genus DATNIB01. The sequence continues at coordinate 7,973 of DATNIB010000017.1, forward strand.
CGGGTGCGCTTGAGCTCGAAGAAGCCGTCGGTCCCCGTCACGAGGAGCACCCCGTCCCAGAGCTTCCCGGCCGCCTCCCCCCTCGGTGCCGGCGTGACCACCGGCCCGAAGAAGGCAGCGCCCCCCACGCTGATGATCGGGGTGCCAACGTCGAGGCCCACCAGGTCCATGCCGCGGCTGTGCGATTCCTTGATGGCGTCGTCGAACTCGTCACTGCCAGCCGCCGCCAGCACCGATTCGGGAAGGCCGACCTCGGCCACCGCCTCTTGGAGCGCCGGCAGGCCTCGGTTCTGGTCGTTGTGGAAGCGGGTGCCGATGGCCGTGTAGAGCGGCAGGAGCACCTCGTCGCCGCGCTCGCGGCGCGCCGCCTCGCAGATCCGCACCGGTCCCCAGGCCTGCTGCATGCGCTTCAGGTACTCCTCGGACAGGTCCTTGCCCTCGTGCTGGTGGATGTTGAGGTAGGCCAGCGACATGATGTTCCAATGCGTGCGCACCGGCCGCACCTGCTCCACCTCGAGCATCCAACGCGACGTGATCCAGGCCCAGGGACACACCGGATCGAACCAGAATTCGGCCTGCATTTCGTCGCTCATGGGCGCTCGCAATCTCGATCGTCTCGTCGGTCTTCGGCTCCACTCTGGGCGCCCTGCCGGCCGAGGTCAAGGCGGTCGGCGGCGCCTCGGGCAGACGGGCTCAGGCGCCTCGGCGCGGGGCGTGGGCGCCCCCGCGGTGCCGACCGAACGGCCCGACCAATCCGAGCAGTATCCCGACCACCAGCCCCGCCGCGACCAGCGCGATGTACAGCGGGCTGTTCAACGGGACGCGTGCGTACACCGTGAGCGAGATCGACACGAACAGCCCCAAGAAGAACCCGCAGATCCCCCCGAGCACCGGTCGTCCCCTGGTGCGGCTGGCCATCGCTCCCCCTATGGGTTGATGTCGTCGTAGGCGGGTCGGACCTTGCGGAACCCCGCGAAAACGAGGCCCGCCAGGAACAGGACGCTGCCGCCCAGGCCGACCCATCCGAGTGGGTTCTTGAGGCGGCTGCCCGCCACCTGGACATAGACCGACCCCGAGCAGATGGTCTTCCCGTTGTCCTCCTCGAAGCCGCTCAACTTGAGCCGCACGCCGACGAGGATGGACGGCAGACTGTAGGACTCCTCCCCCTGGTTGGAGTAGCGGGGACTCTTCTCGCTGCCCCAGTGCCAGATCGAGACGCCGAAGGATCCGGGCAGCTCGATCTGGATGGCGCCGTTGATGGGGCGCTTGGGGCCCACGTAGCCGATCGGTTTGCCGAGTTCGTGGCCGACCCAGCGCACGTCGTCCTTCTGGGGCACCACGATGACGTCGCTCGACACGTAGGCGGTCGACTTCTTGGTGAAGCCGGCATGGATGAAGTGCCCCGACGCGGTGCACGCACCCGGGGGCGAGATGACGTCGGCGGCGGCGCTCCCGGACGCCAGGGCGATCCCGCCGGCCGCGATGCACAGGGTCGTGAGGACCTTGGCCAGCACACCTCGCATGCGTCCCTCCCCCCGCGCCCCTCTGTGCCTGCCCGACGCTACCGGGCTTCTCGGCCGGGCGCCCGGGCCGGCGGATGGCCCGGGTCGAGGCCCTCACCCCTAGGTGGCCAGCGCCCGCTGCGTGTGCCGGGCGATCAGTGCGTCGGCGTGCTTGGGTGGCTTGGCGATCCGGGCCCCCGGCGCCGGCCCGGCGCCCGGGGCGGCCGTGGCCACCGGGTGGAAGGGCGCCTGGGTACCCGACCCCGCCGGCAATGGTCCGGTGAACGGGTTCAGCGGCTTGGCCAGTTGGGGCGGCTCGGCGAAGGGGGGCCGCTTGGCCGAGAAATCGAAGAAGTCGAGCATGTTCTGTGCGTTGGCGTCCCGGTAGGTGAGCGCCGGGAGGTTCCACTTCGTCTCCACCAGCTTGAGCAGCGAGGTGTGGTCGTAGACCACGTGCGACACGTGGTCCCGCTTGGCCCAGGCCGACACGACGACGCAGGGGACCCGGAATCCGGTGTAGTCATAGCCGCCCGGCTGGTCGGGCGGGACGGTGATGTTGGGCGGCACGTTGTCGGGCCGCACCGCGGGCACGGGTGGCACGTGGTCATACCACCCGCCGTGCTCGTCGTAGGTGAGGATGAGCGCGGTCTTCTCCCAGGACGGCGAGTGCAAGACGGCGTTGATCATCGTCGCGGCGTAGGCCTCCCCGATGGAGATGTCATGGTTCTCCTCGGAGTCGTTGACGTAGGGATCGATGAGCGAGAATTGCGGAAGCGTCCCGGCGGCCGCGTCCGAGAGGAACTGCTCGAAGTGGGCGACCTTGCCGTCGGTCAGGTTGTCGAGGTAGTTGGGGAGGAACAACGCGCAGCTCGGAAGGTCCGGGTAGTAGTCCTTCCAGCTGATCCCGCACGCGTCGAGGCGGTCGAAGATCGTCCCGTTCGGCGCGTCGACCGACGACACGCCGGCCGCGTCGGTGCTGACATCGCCCAGCGCGGTGCCCGCCAGGAGGAACCGTCGGTTGGGGTACGTCTGGGCCATGACCGAGGCGAAGTAGCGGTCCCCGATCGGGAACTGCTTGGCCAGCGAGTAGTAGAACGGCAGGTCCTCGCCGGTCCAGTACCCCATGGCGGCCGGCCCGCAGGCGCCGACGAAGCCCCGGTTGGTGCCGTGGTCCCAGCTCAGGTGCGAGGCGTCCCAGGACTGGCTGATCTTGTTGTCGGCGTAGCCGACGGTGTTGGGGTTGTGGAAGGACCGGACGAAGCCCCCCGCCGGGTCGGGGTTGTAGTTGACCGGGAGGCGATCCGGGCCGAGGGTGAGCCCGTCGCCGCGTCCCAGCATCCCGAGGTGGTCGTCGAAGGAGTGGTTCTCCATCATCAAGACGATGATGTGCTCGATCTTGGGCAGGGTGTCGGTCCCCGCCCGAAGGTGGGGGAACGGGCGGCTCCCCGGCGTCAGCAACGCGCCCCCCGGACCGAGTCCCTTGGCGCCCGAGGGGGCGCGGCCCGACTTGGTCGTCGCCGCATAGGCCCGCTCCGCCGCAGCCGTCCCGAACCCGGCCGCCCCGAGGCCGGCCACGCCGGCCCGCAGGAGCTGTCGGCGGCTGAGTCGCGGCCAACCGGTCACCGCCGCCTCCCTTGAACGGAGATCCCGCGTCGTCGGGTCACCGCGTCCGTCGTCATCGCCACGCATGGACCACCGCCCGGAAGTAGGTGCACTGCGGATGGTTGGTCGGTCCGGTCGCGGGCACCCGGCGGAGCACCCGGCGCCAGCGGACCGGCCCCGCGTTGGGCGACTCGGGCCGGCCGACGATCGTCTCGACCCGGGAGAACCCCGCGGCCAGCACCAGCTGGCGGAGGCCCTCGATCGACGGGATGAACCAGTTGCCGAAGTCGCCGGCCAGCTCGCCACCGGCGAAGAACTGCAGCAGGCTGACCGTCTCCAGGCCGCGCACGTGGACGGCCTGGGTCTCGATCACCGCCACCCCATCGGTCACGGCGCGCAGGCGTTCGACGGCCCGCAGCGGCTCCTTCATGTGGTACAGCACCCCGAGGTAGAGCACCACGTCGAAGGTGCCGACCGCGTCGAGGTCCGCCGTCGCGAAGTCGGCCACGACGGCCTCGACCGTGCTCCCAAGCGCCTCCTTGGCGAAGTCGAAGGCGCGACGGCCGGGGAGCTCGGGCCGCCAGAAGTCGGTCAGGTCGCGGTCGTGGTCGGGCAGCACCCCTCGCTCGGCACACTCGTCCCAGTAGGCCTGGCGTGCGGCCAGATCGACGCCCCACACGTAGTGGTCGAGGGCCACCACACGCGAGGCGCCGAGGCGCTCGGCCAAGAAGGAGTAGTACCCGTCCCACGCGCCGATGTCGAGCACGCGGCGGCCGCGCAGGTCGGGCAGGTGCCCGGCGTCGAGGAGCGGGCTCTGCGACAGGCCGCGGGTCGTCACGCCCTGGCCGAGGTCGATCGGGTGATACCAGCCAAGTGCGTCGGCCCGGGTCCGGAGCTCCTGGGGGCTCAGCACGGCGTCATCGTACAAGGGGTCCGAGCTACCCCGGCCTGTACTGGCTGGGCTAGAACCAACCCATGCGCGCCGCCGTCCTGCACCGTGTCCCAGGCGAGATAGAGGTCACCGAGGTCCGGGTCGACCGCCCCGGACCCCATGAGGTACTGGTGAAGACGGCGGCGACCGGCCTGTGCCACAGCGACCTCCACGTGCTCGACGGCCAGCTGCCGGCGCGTTTTCCGGTCTGTCTCGGACACGAGTCGGCTGGCGTCATCGAGGCGGTCGGCGACCAGGTCACCGATCTCGCCCCGGGTGACCACGTGATCACCTGCCTCTCGGTCTTCTGCGGTCACTGCGAACACTGCCTGACCGGGTTCCCCAATCGCTGCGAGAACCCCGAGACGCGCCGGGGCAGCACCGAGCCCCCGCGCCTGTCGTTGGAGGACGGCACCCCGGTGGCGCAGTTCACCAACCTGGGCAGCTTCGCCGAGCAGCAGCTGGTCCACGAGCACGCGCTGGTGAAGATCGTCGACGACATGCCGCTCGACCGCGCCGCGCTCATCGGCTGCGCGGTCATTACGGGAGTGGGCGCGGTCTGGCACACGGCCAAGGTGCAGCCCGGCGAGACCGTGGCGGTGATCGGCTGCGGTGGCATCGGCCTCAACTGCGTCCAGGGCGCCCGCATCGCCGGGGCCGTCCGCATCATCGCCATCGACCGCGTCCCGGCCAAGCTGGCCCTGGCGGAGCACTTCGGCGCCACCGACGTCATCAACGCCGCGGAGGTGGACCCGGTCGCCGCCGTGCGCGAGCTCACCGGTGGCGGCGTCCACCACGCGTTCGAGGCGATCGGCCTCAAGATCACCGCGGAGCAGGCCTTCGCGATCCTGCGCTCGGGCGGGACCGCCACCATCATCGGCCTGCTCCCCCCGAGCGAGAAGGTGGAGCTGCCCGCGTTCGCGCTGTTCGGCGAGCGCCGGATCCAGGGCTCGCGCATGGGTTCCAACCGCTTCCGCGTCGACATGCCGCGGCTGGTCGACCTCTACCTCCAGGGCCGCCTGAAGCTCGACGAGCTGGTGGCCGAGCGCATCCCGATGGACCGGGTGAACGAGGGGTTCGCCACGATGAAGGGCGGCCAGTCGGCCCGCTCGGTCATCGTCTTCGACTGAGCGCCCCCCTGGCGAGGGACGCCGGCTCAGCTCCGCGGCCCGAGGGCCCCGGCCTGGCGCAGGTTGCCGAAGGGGGCGGGCCGCCCCAAGAGGAAGCCCTGGGCCTCGTCGCAGTGGGCCTTGCGCAGCTCGGCCAGCTCGGCCTCGGTCTCCACCCCTTCGGCC
>DATNIB010000018.1:0-44877 GCA_035604685.1 Acidimicrobiales bacterium
CCGATCGGACCCCCGATCGGCATCGGCTCGGCCTCCACCCACTCGCCACCGCCGTTACCGCCCAACGCCCAGTCGCCGGCCAGCGGCTCGGGTTCGGGCTCGGTCGCCGGGGGTGCGGACGGCGCGACCGACGCCCACTCCTGGGCCGGTGGCTCCTCGATCCGCAGGCCCAAGGGCTCGGACTGGGTGGGGACCAGGGGCTCGGTGTCGAGGGCGTAGCCAGAGGGCTCGGGCTCGGCCAGCCTGATCGGCTGGATCGGGGTCCAGGCGCTCTCGGCCGGCTGCTCGACCGGGTTGTCGTTGGTCAAACGGCGCGGGTCCGGCGCGGGCGCGGTCGGGGGGAGGGCGCCGGGGGCGAAGGAGCCCTCCAGCACCTCCTGGCGGGCCCGCAGGTACGAGGTAAGGCGCACGGCGAGGTTGTGCAGCAGGCTGAGGTCGTCCTGCTCGAAGTGCCCGGCCAGCGGCTCGGCCATGCACAGCAGGCCCCAGGGGCGTTCGGGCAGATCGGGGTCGCTCAGCGCGGCCACCGCCATCTTCGTGTGGTGGGCCTGGCCGGTCCACATGCCGCGCAGCACGCGGCCGCTGCGGACGATGACCTTGCCCCCGCCCAGCACCGGGTCGTCCCAGGTCTGGCGCACCAGCTCGTCGATGGCCTCGATCGTCCAGGCGGGGTCGCTCGCCAGGTTGGGGAAGGTGGCGATGGCGAAGCCCCCGTCGGCCTTGCGCAGCGCGGCGAAGGCGACGGCCACCCCGCACTGGGTCTTGGCCATGCGGAGGAGGTGCCCCACGCCGCCGTGGGCGCCGCTCTCCATGCCCGAGCTCTCCATTGTCGAGGTGACCACCGAATCGCTCCTCTCGTGGGTGGCGATGCCGACCGGCCACCGGCTCGGCCGGTCGGGCCGCCCGCCCGGTTGTTCAGACTGCCTGTGCGCTGGAGCCGGGCGGTGCCTGGGCACCGCCCGATGCAAGCCTAGGAACGGGGCGTCCCGTGGTCGTTTCTCCCTTGTCCCCGGCCCGTGTCCGCGGCCCGTGTCCCCGGCTAGGTGCCCGGGGCGGGTGCCTCGGAGCTCTCGACCACCTTGGACAGCGGGCTCACGACGCTGGCCGTGACGATCTGGTGCAGCACCGACGCCGAGTGGGGGAAGCCCCCTCCGGTGATGGCCCAGGTCCCATAGTCCCACGTCACCGCCGCGAATACGTGGTTTTGGGCGGACCAGGAGAAGAGGTCCGAGACGAAGCCCGGGTCGTCCCCGCCGCCGAGATCGGCGGTCGGGGCGACGCCCCACTTGGCAATCATGAGCGGCTTGGCGTGGTGGCCGGCGAACCCGGCGAACCAGTCCAGCCCGTAGGGGATCGCGGCCACGTCGGCGAAGCGCTGGTTGGCCGGCCCGATGCCGAGGTCGAAGGCGTCGGTGGCGACCAGGTTCACCACCGCATCGCCCGGGTACAGGGCGGCTGGCGCCACCGGGTCCGGCGAGTTGGAGGCGTCCCAGACGAACTGGAACTTGGCCCCGGGGACCGCCCGCATGGTCGCCACGATCTGGTTGAACTCGGCCACGTAGTCCTCGGCCGCCGAGGCCGTCCGGGCCGACCAGGGCAGCGTCGCGTCCTCGGGATCCCAGCCGGGCATGAGGATGGCCGAGGCCTGCCCGTTGTCGACGAGCACCTGGGCCAGCGCGGCGAAGAGCGGGTTGTAGTCGCCCCGGGCGCCGGCCACGAGGTTCGCGCCCGAGCGCGGCAGCATCGGGACCCCGAAGATCATCTGGAAGCGGGTGCCCGCCCAGCGCTGCAGGAACCAGCTGGGGTCGCTGATGGTGGTCCAGCTGGCGTCGTCGAAGTAGTCGAGCGCGTAGGGCACGGCGACGCCCGCGTCGGTCGCGAAGACCGTCGCCGCGGCCGGGGACCCGGCGCCGGCGTAGACGCCGAGCGGCACCGGCGAGGACAGTGGCTTCGGTGCGGCCGGCGCGGTAACCGGGGTGTGCGGGCGGGCACGGTGCGCGGGGCCGGCCTGGGCGGCCGCGCCGGTCCCGCCCGGCGCGCCATGGTCGAGGGCGATGACGAGGAGGACGACGACCAGCACGGCGCTCAGGACCAGCGCGCTGGCGCGCAGGATGTCGGCCTGATCGATCGACCGCAGCCGGCGCGCGATGGTGTCGATGTGGCGGGGGGATCTCATGCGGTGCTCCTCGCGACCAACGCCGCTTCCTGGCGGATCTCCGCGGGGGCCGTCCCCGCACTCGACGCGGCGACCCCGCTCGGGCGAGGACTGGCGATCGCGAACAGGCACCAGAGCACCTGGGGGAGTCCGCCGTTGCTCAGGTAGGGCCAGATCGAGTTCATCACCAGCGCGGCGATGACGACGACGAACAGCGAGCGGCCGAGGGCCTGTTCCAACGGATCGGCCGAGCGCGCCGCCCAGCGGGCCCGCTCGAGCATGGCCCAGGCCAACAGCGCGAAGAGGGCGAGCATCGGGACGCCGCCCTCCATGAGGAACGACACGTACTGGGACTCGGGGTACACCCAGTGGATGCTGGCCGGCAGGACCACGCCGTATCCGGTGAGCGGCCGCTGCTCGATGGCCGGGAAGTACTGGCCCGACCAGATCTGCCAGCGGAAGTCGAGCGTCTGGGGCACGCCGGCCGGCCGCGAGGATCCGGCGGTCGACGACAGCTCCTGATTGAGCCGGGAGAAGAGGAAGGGTCCGGCGACGAGCGCGGCCACGACCGCGAGAGCGCCCAACCAGCGGAGCGCCCTGCGGCGGTGCCCGTACTGGGAGGCGAGGACGACCGCGCCCACGATGAGGCAGGTGATGGCGGACAGCTCGGCCGTGAGGAGGAGCCCGGTCACGGCGATCGCGGCCACCACCCACACGGCGCGCCGCCGCCGTACCTGTCCGGAGAGGGAGAGGGCCCACAGCGCGAGCAGCAGGGGGAGGAGGTAGCCGGCCAGGATCGCCCAGTTGTTGAACGGCCCGGTCGCCCGGCGCACCGATCCGGCGGCGCTCGGCGGTCCCGAGACCCCACCGGTCAACGAGTTGATCAAGGCCGCGACCCCGGGGAAGTGCAGGTCCTGGAGGACGGCCAGGAGGGCGACGGGGGCGGTCGCCACGATCAGCACGATGAGGGCCACCCGGCGCTCGCGCGGCGTGCGCAGCGCGATCCGCACGCCCCGGTAGAGCAGGAAGAACTGGAGCTGGCCGAAGACCGTGCCCCAGTCCGAGAGGGTGAGGTGCTCGCGCAGGGCGATCCCGTCTACCGCGCCGTAGAGCGCCCACAGCGCGCCGTAGGCGAGGAGCAGCCAGTCGAGCGCGCCCCACGGCACCGCCTCGTCGCGGCGCGCGGAGACGAGAAGGGTCACGCCGACCAGGCCGATCAGGGCCTCGGAGATGCGCACGTAGGGGACCGGCACCCCGGGGGCGAGGCCCGAGAGGATGGGAACCAGGGCGACGAGGGTCAGGCCGCCGACGAAGGGCCGGAGCAGGACGGCGACGACAAGGACGAGGCCTGCGAGGAAGGCCAGGCCGTAGCGCAGCTGGTAGGTGGCCAGGGCACCCACGACGAACGCGGCCGTGGCGCCGCCCAGACCGAGGATGAGCGGGCGCGGCCGGTCCGCCAGCCAGCCCGACGATTGGCCGGGAGGGTCGATCAGCTCCGAACCGAAGGGCGCCCGGAGCCGGCCTGCGGCCTCACCGGTCATAGGTCGACACGTCTTGGTCCGTGCGCTTGCCGACAAGCACAGCCCATAGCGGCTCGCGTCCCATGAGACGAAGCCGCTCCGCCGCCGCGGACACGTCGCGCTGGCGACGCCCCGCTCGCAACACGAGGATCGTCGGCCCGGTCCCGCGAGAGAGCTCGACCGCGCGGGAGGAGAACGAGGGGCTGAGCGCCACGCCGGTGCCCGCGCGCGTCGGCGGCATGGTCGCCCCGAGCCGCCGGGCGATCGCCATGGCCGGGGCCGCGTCGGGTTCGGCGAGCGGCACCACGGTCAGGGTGGCGCCGCCGGTCGCTCGCGCGAGCGCCCGCGCCAGCTCGGGCAGCGAGAGGTCGGCGGGCAGACTGGCGGCGGCGCAGCCCGCCGCCTGGCCGAGGGTGAAGGTGTCGTCGACCCGGGGGTCCGCCCGCTCCGCCGCCAAGACGAGCACGATCCCGAGCAAGAGCCCGAACAGGGCGCCGATCGGTGCGCCGTACTTGTGCAGCGCGCCGCCGGCGACCGCGCTGGCTGGCAACTGGACGATCACGAGGGAGCCCGACGCGATGGCCGGGGTCGGGGCGGCCGAACCGGCCACCGTGCGGGCAAGGAGCGTCGACCCGTCGAGCGCCTGGCTGGCGGTCGGGGCGCTGTACTTCACGAGGAGGAGCGAGGTGCCCATCTCGACCGAGACCGACAGATGCCGCGCCAGGGTGTCCGTCGACACGTGGAGGGTCCCGGCCACCACCTGCAAGATGGCCTGATCCTTCGGGATGAGCGCGGCGTAGGTGGTGGCGAGCGCCTGGGCGTCGTTGGCGCTGCCCGGTCCCGCCCGGCCGGCGCCCGATTGGACGACGAGGGTGGACGTGGCGCTGTAGCTGGTCGGGGAGTGCTTGGCGGCCACGAAGCCACCGGCCGTCCCGGCCACCAGCGCGACCGCCAGCAGCCAACTCCGGCGGAACAACCAGATTGGCGCCTTCCGGCCGGTCCGGTGGGCCGGCGGCGAGTGCGACGGCGCGGACGGGCGCGGCTCGGACGCCATCACGCTGACCGGCATGGCCACCGGCGGCGCCACGGCCGGCACGGGCATCGGAGCGGGCGGGACCGGCCGTGCGGGCGGCGGGCTCGGCGCGACGGGCGCGGCCGGGGGCCGCTCGACGGGTACCGCGGTCGAGACCCGGTTGGGCGCGCTCTCGGGGACGGGGGGCGCGGGGGTCACCTGGCCCAAGTAGCGATAGGCATCGACCGGGGCGGCGGCGGGCGCGTCCAGATGGACGGTCGGCGCGGTCGCGGCCGCGCGCGGGGCCACCGGGCGGGCCGGACCGGCCGCCGGCTCGTCCGCGCTCTCCCACATGACGGTGTACAGACACGAGGGGCTGCCGCGAGCGGCGCAGGTGGTCTCGACGATGGTGCCGCGGACGCCGGTCCCGGCCTCGCTCACGGTTTCGAGCAGGCCCTGCACGAGCTGGCAGGCGGCCACCGGCGAGACACTCGGGTCCGGGATCGCCCGCGCCACGGCGCAGCCGGGTCGTGTCCGCAGCACCTCGAACTGCACACTCACTCCGCTCAGCAGGTAGTGGGCGTCGCGCAGGACGTCGGGGATCGCCTCGTCGCCCTTGGTCGACCGAGCCGTGAGCAACGGGTGGGTGGCCAACCGCCGGCCGGCCGCGCGCGCTCCGGCCTCGGGGAGGCCGACCTCGGGCAGGCCGGCGAAGCGGCGCACACCCGAGTTGGTGAGCGCGGTCCCGTCGGGGGCGCCGGGGCGCCCGTCGAGGGGGGTCGTGTTCATGTCGCCGACTGACGCGAACGGTTGCGGGCGCTCTTGCGTCGGTACATCTCGCGGTCGGCGCGCACGAGCAGGGTGGTCGGGTCCTCGTGGCGCGGGTCCGCCGCCACCCAGCCAATGGAGGCCGAGACGGCCAGCGTCTGGCCGCGGACCTGGTAGGGGGCGGTCAAGGTCTTCCGGATGCGAGAGACCACGAGGTCGATCTCACCGGGGTCCTCGGAGGCGGCGTGGGCCACCACGAATTCGTCACCGCCCAGGCGGGCCACGATGTCGCTCGACCGCACGGCGCCCTGGATGCGGCGGCCGACGGCGACCAGGACCTCGTCGCCCACGTCGTGGCCGAAGCGGTCGTTGATCAGCTTGAAGTCGTCGAGGTCGAGGAAGACGAGCGCGATCGACCCGCCGCGCGTGCGGAACTGGAGCAGCACCCGGCGCAGGTAATCGAGGAGCAGGTAGCGGTTGGCCAACCCGGTCAGCGGGTCGTGGAGGGCCAGGTGCATGAGCCAGGCCTCCTCTTCGAGCTGCGACGTCACGTCGCGCAGCACGAGGAGTGCGCCGTGCTCGGTGCCGAGCGAGAAGGGCTTGGCGGACGCGACGATGTGCCGCCGCTCGTTCTCCTCGCCGGCCAGTTGCAGCTGTTCGGAGCGGACGACGGTCCCATGCAGGGCGCGCACCAAGGGGTGGTGGGCCCGCGTCAGCGGCGAGCCGTCCGACGAGCACAGGCTCGGGGAGAACGGGAACGGTCGGCCCTCCAGGTCGTCGTCGACCGGGAGCCCCTGGAGCGCCTTGGCCGCGGCGTTGGCGACGAGGACGGTGCCCTGCGAGTCGCACAGGACGATGCCCTCGTCGAGCGCGTTCAGGAGGTCGGCGATGGCCGCACCGCCCAGCTGGGCCTCCGGTGTGACCACCTGGGCCGCGCGGGCCTGGTGCAGGAGGGCGACGAAGCACTCGCCGGCCAGGCTGCTCGTGAATCGGGTGCCCGACGCCTCGACCGGGACGCTCAGGCCCTCGGCGGAGACGAGCTGCAGCCGGCGCCCGGGTGCGGGGGTCCCGACCAGCTGGTCCAGGCTCGGCGCGCCGCCGTCGTCGAGGAAGAGGGTGGTGACGTCGGCCCCCAGCACGTCGGCGGTGGCGCGGCCGCTCAGGGTCTCGATCGCGGCGTTGGCGAAGAGGACCGTGCCGTCGGCCCGGGCGACGAGGAGCCCATCGGGCAGGTGCTCGGCCACCTCGCCCAGGAACCCGCCGGCAGGCGTGACCCCGGCGGTGGCCGGCGCGGCTCGGCTCTCGGCCGGCGCGCCCGCCTGCTCGGCGGTCACGCGGTCCGCAGGCGGCGCCTCGGGCAGTGGCGTGGTCGAGAGCTCGCTCCCGTCGGCCGCCAGACGCTGGCCCAGGACCTGGGAGAGTCGGAGGAGGCCCTGGCGCTGCTCCTCATCGAGCTCGGGCAGCCAGGTGTCGACGACCCCGAGCAGGCCCAGCCACCGGTTGTTGCCGTGGACGGGCACGGCCACGCAGGCGAGGGAGTCGTCGGCCGAGTCCGATTCGCCGAGCACCTCGGCGTTCCAGAAGGCGTCGGTCCCCCGGGCGCCCGGACGCTCCAGGCTGCTGCGCGCCAGGGCCTCCACCCGCACCGCCAGATCGGAGGTGGGATCGCTCTGCAAGAGGTCGTAGCGCAGAACCCCGCCACTGGACACGGCGAAGGACGCCGTGCCCATGCACAGGTCACGGGCGAGGCGCAGGACCTCGTCGATCCCGTCTTCCGGCGGATTCATGCTCGCGACCCTACGTGCGGCCGGTCCCACCTGCGTCCAACGGGTGTCCCAGCACATCGGCCGAAATTGGCCCCTGTGCAGGGACGGGCGGCGGACGGCCTCCTCGTAGCGTTCGATTCATGTTCGTTTCCTACGTGTTGCGTGTCCGCCCCGAGAGCGTGAGCAACGAGCGCTTCGTGGGCGAGGTCGAGGCCGTCGGCACCGGCCAGCGCTACGCCGTCCGCTCCTTCGACCAGGTGCTGGCGTTCGTGCTCGAGACCATGCGCGACGAGGTCGACCTCACCCGAGATGCGCTCTCGGTCCAGGAGGACCTGTGAACGCCCGGCTGATGAGCTCGCGCGCCACCGCGGTTGCGCGGGCCCGGACCCTGCGGGCCCCGAGCGCGCCACCGGTCGCCTCGTCGATTCCGGACGCCGCGACCAGGTCGCGGGCGCAGACATTCGCCACCCGCACCGGTCCGTGGAGCAGCGCCTGGGCCCTCCTCGCGCTGACCGACGCCGTCAGCGCGCTGGCGGTGTTCGGGCTCGTCTCGCTCAGCATCCACGCCACCGCGGCCGGCCTGGGCGCGCGAATCGGCTACCTGTCCCTCACCTGGGGAGCGCTGGTCGGCACCCTCTGGGTCAAGCGCTCCTACCGCCGTCTGCGCCGCCACATCGCGCCCACCCCGGCCGACGAGCTCGGCCCGCTCGTGACCGGCATCGTGACCGCCGCCTGGGTGGCCTTGGGGGTCGTCGCCCTCGCGCACTCCCTGGTCGGCTTCGACACCTCGGTCCTGCGCGTCGTGGTCGGCTTCGGTGCCTGCCTGGTGGTCCTGCCGCTCGCCCGCGCCGGTGCCCTGTCGGTGCACAGCCGGGTGTCGGCCAGCCCCGCCCGCGTCCTCGTCCTCGGCACCGGCACCATCGCCTCGGACGTGGCCGCCCGCCTCACCCGCTCGCGCCACGTGGAGCTGCTCGGCTTCGTCGACGACGACCCTCAGGAGGGCCAGCCCGTGCTGGGCGACCTGGCGGCGCTGGGATCGATCTGCGCGCTCGAGGCGGTCGACCGGGTCGTCGTCGCCTTCTCGCGTTCGCACCCCCAGGCGACCATGGACACCTTGCGCTCCCTGGCCGGGACCGTCGCCATCGACATCGTCCCCCGCTACTTCGAGCTCACGGGCTGGGACGCCGACCTGGCCGACCTCGAGGGACTGGCCGTCATCAGTCTCGACGGTGGGCCGCCCGGCCCGGCCGCCCGCACCGCCAAGCGCGCCATCGACATCGTGGGCGCACTGGTGGCTCTCATCGTGTTCGCCCCGCTGCTGATCGCGGCGGCCATCGGCATCAAGATCTTCTCGCCGGGGCCGGTGCTCTTCTCCCAGGAGCGCTACGGGCGCCACCGGGTGCCGTTCCGTGTCCTCAAGCTGCGCACCATGCGCCAGCCGAACACCGAGGAGGCGGCCGCCGACGCGGCGCGCCGTGTCCCCCGGCCGCTCGTCGACCACCCGCTGCACGAGCGGCGGGTCACGCGCATCGGGCGGCTGCTCCGGCGCACCGGCCTCGACGAGCTCCCGCAGCTCTGGAACGTGCTGCGGGGCGACATGTCCCTCGTCGGCCCGCGGCCCTTCGTCCCCCAGGAGTGCGGCATCCTGCCCGGCTGGGTGCACCGCCGCTTCGCCATCCGCCCCGGCCTCACCGGTCTGTGGCAGGTGTGCGGGCAGCACGACCTGCGCTTCGAGGAGCTGTGGCGCCTCGACTGCCAGTACGTCAACACCTGGTCGTTCAAGGGAGACATGCGCATCCTGGCCAAGACGCCCGGCCGCCTGCTCCGCGGCGGCGGGGGAGAGGGCCGGTAGCGCCGAGCGTCGCGCTCGACGGACCCCGCCATGTCCCTGGACACGCTTACCCAGACGCCGCCGCGGCCACGAGAGGCCGCCCTCGCGCCGTCGGCCTTCCGTTCCGGGCGCGCCGTTCGGTCGACCGCCGCGCCGCGCCGCCCTGCGCCCACCCAGACGCTGCTCGTGGCCAGCGCCGGCGGGCACCTCGACGAGCTCTGGCTCTTGCGCTCGCGCCTGTCGGGGATCACCGACGAGGTCACCTGGGTCACGTCGGACACCCCCCAGAGCCGCGCCCTGCTCGGCGGCGAGCGGCGCATCTTCGTGCTCTGGGCGGCGCCGCGCGACGGCCGGGCCGCGTTGGCCACCGCCCGGCTGGCCGCGCGGGTGCTCTCGAGCGGCCGTTGGAGCCAGGTGATCAGCACCGGCTCCTTGCACGCGGTGCCGTTCTTCGCCCTGGCGCGCGCCCGGGGTATCCCGTGCCACTTCATCGAGAGCGCCACGCGCGTCGACGGGCCCTCGGTCTCGGCGCGCCTCTTGGAGAAGCTGCCCGGCGTCCGCTTCTACAGCCAGTACGAGGGGTGGCACCGCACCGGCTGGTCCTACCGCGGCTCGGTCTTCGACGGGTTCGCCCCCGACGACGGTCCGACCCAGCCGCTGGGCAAGGTGGTGGTGGCCCTCGGGGGCAACCGCTACGGGTTCCGACGCCTCGTCGACGCGGTGCGGGCCGCCCTGCCGCGCGGCGCCTCGGTGCTCTTCCAGACCGGCACCACCGACGTCTCGGACGTGGCCGACGAGCCGGGCGTCACCTGGCGACCCTTCGTCCCGGGCGACGAGCTGTTCAGTGCCATGTGCCAGGCGGACCTCGTGATCGCCCACGCGGGCGTCGGCACCGCGCTGACCGCGATGCGGGCCGGCCACGCGCCGGTGCTGGTGGCGCGTCGGGCCGAGCACGACGAGCACGTCGACGACCACCAGCTCCAGGTGGCGGCCACCCTGGAGGGCGCCGGCCTGGCCGTCGCCGCCCGGATCGACGACCTCTGCCGCGACCTGTTGACCACGGCCACCGCCCGGCGCGTCGTGGCGCGCCACGCCCCCCGCTCCTTCGTGCTGGCCGGGG
The DNA here is from genome assembly GCA_035604685.1 of Acidimicrobiales bacterium. Taxonomy (GTDB): domain Bacteria; phylum Actinomycetota; class Acidimicrobiia; order Acidimicrobiales; family RAAP-2; genus DATNIB01. The sequence goes on from DATNIB010000018.1 coordinate 10,173, forward strand.
TCTGATCGCCCGGCACCGGGTCGCGACCTCAGCCGGGCGCGGTGGCGGCGCCCCGCGCGAACAGCAGCCGGCGCGCCACCTGGGCGGCCGCCACCTCGCCGCGCCACCAGTGCAGGACGCGACAGACTCGGGCCATGCCGAGCAGCAACCGGGCCGCGGGCGTCGCGGCCGCCGACCGGCCGAGGCGGCGGACCGCGCCGCGCAGCGGACGGGGCACCTCGGCCAGCAGCGCGTCGAGCGGGAAGGGTCCCGTGCGCGCCGGGTGCAGCTGGTGCAGCCGCACCAGGCCGGCGCCGCGGCCGAGCGCGTCGCGCACGAACCCGGCGTCCGGGCGCACGTGGACGTGGGTCGCGGCCAGCGACTCGTCGAACACCCCCACGAGGCCGGCGTCGGCCAGCCGGAAGCCGAGCTCGCGGTCCGAGTGGTAGGCGGGCCCGAAGTGCTCCGAGCACAGGCCGACCGCCAGCGCGTCGGCGCGGCGCAGCGAGACATTGCCGAGCCACAGGTGGTCGAGCACCGCCCACTGGCCGGCCCGCAGGCGCGCCCGGTACTGCTCGTAGTCGCGCGCGTAGAGGATGGTGCCGATGCTGGCGCCGGCTAGGTCGACCGGCATGGCGCCCACGACGACGAGGCCCGCCCGGGCCGCGTGGTGCCGGGCGTGCGCCGTGCCCAGCGCCGGACCGGCCACGATGTCGTCGTCCAAGAGCACGAGCACCTCGGACCCCGCCCGGGCCACCCCGGCGTCCATCGCGGCGAGCTGGCCGCGGCGGGGGACCCGCAGCGGCACCAGGCGGGGGTGCGAGCGGGCCAGCGCGCCGAGCTCCTCCCAGGTCGCGACCTGGTCCTCGCCGTCGACCACGACGACCATCTCGGCCACGCCCGGATCCGCCAGCGCCGCCTCGACCAGCGGCCGCATCCGCTCGGGCCGCCCGCGCGTCGCCGTCACCACGGACACGCTCGGCAACGGCCCGACGTCCCCATCGGCGTCGGCCGGCGCGCCGTGAGGAGACACCGGCGGCGGGGCCTCCTCTTCCTCTCCTGGGGGGCCATCGCCGGGCGGTCGGCCGAGCTGGCGGCCGCCCTCGGCGGTGACGCCCGCGCCTACTTCGCGCCGGGACCGGGTCGGCGACCGCCCGTCCTCCTGCGCTACCTGCTCTCGAGCGTGCTGACCGGGGCCACGCTCTTGGCCCGGCGGCCGAGGGTGGTGGTGGTGACCAATCCGCCCGTGGTGGCCGCCGCCGTGACCTGGTGCTGGACGCGGCTCATCGGGGCCACGCTCGTGCTCGACAGCCATCCCGGTGGCTTCGGCGCCCAGGGGGACCGGCTGTCCGCCCGCCTGCAGGGGCTGCACCGCTTCGTCGCCCGGCGCAGCGCATTCTGCCTGGTGGCCGACGAGGCATGGCGCGCCCGCCTCGCCGCGTGGGGGGTGGACGCCGTCGTCGTCCACGAGGCCCCCGACGGCTGGGACGGCGCGCCGAGGGCGCCGGGCGGGCGCCTGCGCGTGCTCTGCGTGGGGCGCTTCGCCCCCGACGAGCCGGTCGCGGCGGTGCTCGGCGCGGCGGGCCTCGTGCCCGAGCTCGATCTGGCGATCACGGGCGACGTGTCCCTGTGCCCGGCCGGGCTGCGGGACGGCGCGCCGGGCAACGTCGCCTTCGTGGGGTTCTTGGCAGCCGCCGCCTACCAGGAAGCGGTCGCCGACGCCGACGCCGTGCTCACGCTCAGCACGGAGCCGTCGTCGGTGATGCGCGCCGCCTATGAGGCCGTCTACGCACGCCGGCCGCTCGTTGTGAGCGACTGGCCGCTCAACCGGGCGTTGTTCCCCACTGCGGTGCACGTGCTGCATACCCCCGAGGCGCTGGCGGAGGGCCTGGCGCGGCTGGCCGCCGACTACCCGTCGTTCCAGGCCTCGGCTGAGTCTGCCCGAACGGCGCAGCTGGCGCGATGGGAGGCCCAGCGCGGCGAGCTGGCGCGCCGCTTCGACGAATTGGTGGACCGGGGACCCGCCGGGTAGCCGAGGTCGCCGCGTCAGTCCGCGGCCAGGGTGCTGCGGACCTGCAGGAGGCCGCGCGACGGGGCCACCCCGAGCTCGGACAGGGTCCGCTGGGCCCGGTCGAGCGTGTAGAGCGCCCGCCGCCGGTTGCCGGCCTGGACCTGCAGCTCGGCCGCCTGGACGTAGTGGTGCTCCTCGTAGGGGTCGGCCTCGATGAGGCGCTCCAGGAGGGCCAGGGCCTCTTGGAGGTGCTGGTGGGCCAGCGCGTCGTTCAACAGCAGGTCGAGGAGCTGGATGTGCCCGCGGGCGAGCGACTCGCGCACGCCGGCCGCCCAGTCCGCGTAGCGGTCCCCGGGCAACAGCTCGCCCCGGTACAAGACGAGCGCGTCGCGCGCCATCCGGGCGGCCGTCTCGGGCTCGGTCTCCCGGTCGAGCGCCTGCTCGGCCAGCCGGCGGAACTGGGCGATGTCGGAGACCGCGTCGTCGGCCAGCCGGATGAAGTTGTCGTCGCGGACGAGCAGCTCGCCGCTCGCCGCGCGCACCCGCCAGAGCACGTTGCGCAGCCGCCGGGTGCCGACCCCGGGGCCGGCCTCGGGCCACAGCAGCTCAACCAGCTCGTCGACGGGGATGCGCTGGTTGATGGTCACGATCTTGAGGCCCTGGGCGGCCAGGCTGAGGGGGAGGGACACCGGCTGGCCGAAGCGATGGACGGCGAACCCCCCGAGCACGCTGATCTCCCAGGGGGCCTCTTCGGAGTGCGAGGCCGGGCGCACGGTGGCGAAGGCCGGGGCGCCCGTGTCCAAGGACGCGTCGTCGGCGGACGCGCCCGCCACCGAGCCGTCGCCCGGGAGGTGCGCGAGCTCGCGCTCGGCCAGCTCCACCCGGCCTTGCGCCCCCAGGTGCTCGAACTCGCTCAGCGCGTTGAGGACGTGCTCGCGGCCGGCCTCCAGGCGGCCGGCCTCCCCCAGGCGGACGCCGCAGCAGAGCTCGACGTCCGCCGCCAAGAGCGGCTGGCCGGCGAGCGCGACCTGGGCCGTGGCCAGCAGATCGGTCGCCTCGTCGGGGTCCTCGGTGCAGATCCCCTCGATCCAGGGTGACCAGGCGGGGTGCACGGCCTCGTCGCGCCGGGCGCGCTCGACCACCTCGCGCAGCGATCCGGCCTGGGCCCGGCGCCGGCCCAGCAGCATGATCTCGGCGGCGGCCGGCGCCCACTGGGCGCGCACCGCGTCGTGGGTGGGGTGCGCCGCCTGCAGGCCGACCGCGGGCACCGCGTCATCGTCGGCCGCGCCGAGCCAGGCGAAGGCCGACGAGGCCCGGCCGCGCTGGAGCTCGAGGCCGGCCAGGGCGGTGAGCGCCTGGACACGCGGGGCGCGACCCATCTCGCCGGGGAGCCCGAAGAGCCGGGCCGCACACTCGAAGCCGCTGTCGTAGGAGCCCTGGGCGCCGTGGGCCTCGGTCAGGATGCCGAGCGCGCGGGCGAGGAGCGTCCGCTGGCCGGCGCGTTCTGAGAACTCGGCGGCGGCGCCGGCGTCGCGGATGGCGTCGGCCAGCTGGCCCGCGCCCACCGCGGCGGTCGCCCGCAGGAGGGCCGGCACGGCCACGAGGGCGCGGTCGCCGACCGTGTCCGAGCAGTCCTCGATCCAGCGCGCCCAGCGCTGGGCCTGCTCGGTCATGCCCACCTGCAAGAGGCCGGCCCCGATGACGAAGGCCAGCTGCGGCGAGGCCGGGAACTGCTGGATCTGGCCGATGAGGAGCGAGGTGGCGGCCACGATGTCGATGTCCTGCTCGGCGGCGGCCCGCGCCCCCTCGAAGACCCGCACGGTGCCGAGCGTCGCCTGGGCCAGGGCCTCGGCGTGGCTGCTCACCGCCCGGGAGAGCTCGAGGGCCCGTTCGGCCACGCCGCCCGAGTCGTCCGAGCACCCGTTCAACAGCTTGCAGGCGACCGTGTCGACCAGCATGAGGACGGCCCGGTAGGGGGTGTCGGCCTCGCAGAGCTTCGCCGCGACCAGCATCTCGTCGGCCACCTCGGCGCTCAGGTCGCCGGCCAGGCGGGCCCTCGCGCCCTGGTAGCGGACATCGGCGTCGATGCGCAGCGAGGACGCGAGCCCGGCCGCCCGGTCGACGCACACCCGGGCGCGCCCGACCTCGCCAACCGTGATCCAGAGGGCCGCCGCCCGCGACAGGTGCAACGCGCTGGCGTCGTCGGTGGCGCCGAAGTCGGAGGCCAGCTCCTCGTGGCGGGCGGCCGTCTCGGGGTCGCCGCGGTCGAGCGCGATGCGGGCGCTCTGGGTGTAGAGGCGGGCGACCGACTCGTCGCGCCTCGGCTCTTGGCCGGCGAAGAAGGCGCTCAGCTCGACGTTGCCCCGGGCGGCGTACGCCTCGGAGATGGCGGCGTGCACCGCGGCGCGGAAGTCCGCCGGCATCTGTGCGAACGCGGCGGCGCGCACCAGCGGGTGGGCGAAGTCGAGCCGCTCCCCGCGGATGGTGAGGATGCCCGCCTTTTGCGCCGGCCGGAGGGCCTCGAGGCCGAGGCCGAGCGTGGCGAGGGTCGAGTCGAGCACGCTCACCGGCAGCCGGCCGGCCGCGGCCGCGGCCACCGCCTGGCGGATGTCGCCGGCCAGGTCCGACAGGCGCTCGCTGAAGGCGCCGGCCAGGGCGTCGCTCATGGGCAGCGGCTCGGGCAGGGGGCGCCAACCGCTCCGCTGCTCGGCACCCAGGCGGCCGGTCGCCTCCAACAGCCCGGCCGGATTGCCGCCCGTCGCGGCCAACAGGGCATTGAGCACGCGCTCGGTGGGCACCTGGCCGTGGGCCTGGCGGAGCAGACTGGCGGCCTGTTGGTGGTTGAGCCCCTCCAGCCGGTGCTCGGGCACCTGGGGGAGCCCGATCTCGAGGGTCGGCATGTGCGGCGTGTCCCGCCAGGCGAGGACGAGCGCGACGGGCGCCTCGGCGAGCGAGGTGGTGACGGCCTGCCCGAGCGCCGCCGGGAACCACGCCGGGAGCAGCTGGCAGTCGTCGACCGTGATGAGGGTGGGCGAGGGGACGCCGCCGAAGAGGCTGCGGAGGGCCTCGGTCGTGGCCAGCTGCAGCCGGGCGGGGACGACCGAGCGGGCCGGCCCCTCCTCGCCGAGCTCGCTCAGGCCGCGGGACTCGTGGGCACCCAGGAGCTCGAGGACCTGGGAGGGCCACTCGCGCGGCAGGCCCGAGGGGTTCTCCAAGGCGGTGCCGCGAAGCTGGACGACCCCGAAGTCGCCGGCCCGGGCCACGGTCGCTTCTAGGAGGGCGCTCTTGCCGACGCCGGGCTCGCCGCGGAGCACCACCGCGCTGCCCGAGCCGGCGCGGGCCTTCCAGAGCAGGTGGTCGAGGTGGGCCAGCTCGCGGTTGCGCGCCACCAGACCACCGGGTTCGCCGCGGGGCGCCAGTCCCGTCCGAGCGGACGCACCAACCATGGCGTCCGATCCTTTCAGCGCACCCCCGTTTTTTGGGCGCGGTCGCCGCCCCCGATCGCCCTGTAGCGATCGGAGGCCCTGCGCCTTCCCGGCCGACAACTCGGGTTCAGCCACGCCACGATCCGTCCCCATTGAGGCCCCGAGTTCGCGCCCGGAGTGGTGGGCCGTCTCCGGTCCCTCACCCGAGGCCGCGCCCTATGGGGCCGATCTCCCTGGTGGAGGGAAGTGTAACCGGACGGGGCCGAACGAACGCGGAAGGTGGCCGAGGGACGCCTCCGACCACTCTGGGTGGGGCCGTCCCAGATGGGACGCGGGTCAGGCCCCGAGGCGCTGGTTGTAGTCGGCGATGGAGGCGTTGACCGCCTTGGCGGCCGTCTGGAGGGCGGCCGCCGGCGACACCCCCTGGAGGTACATGGTCTCCTCGGCGTCTAAGACGTCGGTGCGGACCGCCGGGTAGGGGCCGATCACCGCGCCGGCGCTGGCCGCCGAGTTGCCACCGCGCTGGAGCTGGGCGTAGGCGACCTTGAAGGCGGGCTGGGCGGCCCAGAGGTTCTGGATGGTGGCCGTGGCGACCGAAGACTTGCGGATGGGGATATAGCCCGACCCGGCGGCCCAGGTGGCCAGGTTCTGGGTGGTGTCGAGGTACTCGCTGAACTCCCAGGCCGCCGCTTGCTCGGCGGCCGGCACGCGGTTGCAGATATACAGCGCGGAGCCGCCGGGCTCGACCCCGCCCTGGCGCGAGGCGTCGAGCACCGGGAAGGGGCCGACGCCGAGCGACACGTTCGGGTAGTTCTTGAGCACGGAGTACACGGTCCCGAGCGCGGCCGAGGTGTCGATCGTCATGCCGTACTTGCCGCTGCCGATCCCGAGCAGGTTGTCGAAGGCCTCGGCCCCGACCGCCGGGTTGGTGACGCCGCCGTCGTTGCGCACGAGGTTGCTCAGGTCGGTGAAGATCTGCCGGGCCGGCGCGGAGAGGAACACCGCCTTGCTGGCGCGCTTGGTGCGCCCGTTGCCGTTGTTCACGAAGAGGTCGCCCGCCGTCGACAGCCAGGTCTCCAGGTGCCAGGAGTCGAGCACCACGCCGGTGCCGAGGTTGTGGGCCTTGAGCGCCGCCGCGTCGCTCACCATGTCGGCCAGCGTCGCCGGCGGGTTGTTCGGGTTCAGCCCCGCCTGGGTGAAGGAGTTCTTGTTGTAGTAGAGGATCGGCGTGGACACGGCCCAGGGGAGGGCCTCTTGCACGCCGTTCACCTTCCAGTAGGCGAGGGCGCGGGGCAAGAAGTCCGACGTCTGGTAGTGCGTCGCGTTGATGCAGGACTGCACGGGCAGGAACGAGCGCGTGTCGATGGCCTCTTGGAGGTTGATGTCTTGGATCTGGGCCAGGTCGGGCAGGTTCCCGCTGCTCAGCCCGGCCTGGTACTTGGTCCAGGTGTCGTCGTAGCCGGCCTGGGCCACCAGGGTCACGTGGATCTTGCTCTGCGAGGCGTTGAACGCGTTGGTCAGGTTCGTGAGCACCGTCGTGTTGGCGTTGTTCGTCGACTCCCAGAACGTGATGGTGACCGTGCCCTTGGCCGCCTTCAGCGCCTTCAGGGGACAGGCGGGGAGCGCGCTGGCGCCCGCCGGCGCCGCCGTGAGCGCGCCGCCCTCGACCAGGGTGAGCGACGCCACGAGCGCCACCGGGGCGAGGACCACCGCCACCCACCCGAGTCGCCTCATCGGGCCATGCCTAGCACGCGATCGGCACGGGTACCCGGGCGGCCCCGGGCCGGCCACCCCCTCACTTGACGGCCCCGGCGGTCAGGCTCCGCACCAGCTGCTTCTGGAAGACGATGAGCAGGATGGCGAGCGGCGCGAGGGCGATCACCGCCCCGGCGAAGACCTCGTTGACGTTGGCCGCGATGAGGTTGCCGGCCAGCAACTTCAACCCGATCTGCACGGTGACCACATGGTTGTTCTGCCCCGTCGCGACGAGGGGCCACAGGTACTGGTTCCAGGCCCCGAGGAAGGAGAAGACCCCGAGCGCCGCCAGGGCGGGCCGCGCCAGCGGCACGGCCACGCGCGTCATGAAGCGCCAGTGGCCGTAGCCGTCGAGGGTGGCCGCCTCCTGGAGGTCGCGCGGGATCTGCAGAAACGCCTGGCGAAGGAGGAAGGTGCCGAAGCCGGTGGCGAGGAACGGCACGGTCAGCCCCTGGAACGTGTTGAACCAGTGCAGGCGGGTGATGGTCGTGAGGTTGGTGATGAACGTGACCTCGAAGGGGATCATGAGGGTGCTCAGGAACACGAGGAACAGCACGCGCTTCAACGGGAAGTTCAAGAAGGCGAACGCGTAGCCCGCCAGCACGGACGTGACGAGCTGGCCGGCCACGATGATCCCGGTCTGGATGACGCTGTTGCGCAGGTAGATAGAGAGGTTCCCCGGTCCCCAGGCCGAGCTATAGGTGTGCCAGACGGGGTGCAGTGGGAAGAAGGGCGGAGGCTGGTGGGCGAGCGAGGTCGCGGGCTCGAGCGAGTTGACGATGGAGATGTAGATGGGGAAGAGCACGACGACGGAGGCCGCGGTGAGCAAGACGTAGCTCGCCACCTTGCGCACCCGCCGACGCCGGCGCTCGCCGACCGCCGTGAGCTCGCCCCGGGGCAGGGGCGCCTCGGCCACCATGACGCCCGCGGCGGCGATGGCGTCAGCGGGCATAGGTGACCCGCCGCTCGAGGAACCGCAGCTGCGCCGCAGTCAGCGTGAGGGTGATGAGGAACAGGACGATCGAGAGCACGGCCGCCAGGCCGGGGTCGCTCTGCACCTGGAGCGCTTGGTAGATGTAGTAGATGAGCACGTTCACGTGCTCGAAGGCGGCGTTCTGCGGGCCGATCAGGATGTCGATGGCGCCGAAGCTCTGGAAGGCGAAGATGCTGCCGACCACGAGGGCGAAGAACAAGGTGGGGGAGAGCAGGGGCACCGTCACCCGCCAAAAGCGCGTCCAGGCGCTGGCCCCGTCGATGGCCGCCGCCTCCAGGATCTCGTCGGGGACCGACTGGAGCCCGGCCGACATGATGATGAAGGACAGGCCGAGGAACTGCCAGATGCTGATGACGGCGATAGCGGGCAGGGCCCAGGTCGGGTTTTCCAAGAGCGCGGGGTGCGGGTTGATGCCGAGCCACGGCAACAGGCCCACCACCGGGTCCATGAGGGTGCCGAAGATGACGGCCGCCACCGCGATCGAGCTCACGATGCTGGAGGAGAAGATCAGCCGGTAGACGGCGATCCCCCGCAGTCGACGGTGCGCGGCCACGGCCAGCGCCAGGCCGGCGAAGAGGCCGATCGGCACCACCATGAGGACGAAGAAGATGGTCGAGACCAGGCTCTGGGAGAAGGCGGTCGAGGTGAGCACGTGGGAGACCTGGTGCAGGCCGACGTAGTGGCTGGGGAGCCCGGGGAACGGCGGGTTCTCGTAGAGGGCCAGCTTGAAGTTCTCGGCGAACGGATAGAACACGAAGACGGCGAAGACGGCGAGCGCGGGCAGGAGCAGGAGGTAGGCGAACAGCGCCTCCCGGGCCCGGGCGGAGGTGTGGCGGCCCGCCACCTGCACGCTGCTCACGGGATCGCCGCGATCCGCTGGCCCGTGTCGGGGTCAAAGAGGGTGAGCGCGTCACCGATGGTGCTGATGCGGACTCGCTCGCCGATGCGCGGGCGGGGGCGCCCGACCTCCTGGCGAACGACCACCCGCGTGCCGTCGTCGGTCCGGGTGATCACGTGCACCTCGGCCCCCAGGAGCTCGACGATCGAGACGGTGGCGCCGACCGAGCCGTCCGGGCCGATCGCGAGCGACTCGGGGCGGACTCCGACTGTGGCGCCGGTCAGCGTCGCCGCGGCGCGCCGCAGCCGCTCGGGCAGTGCGATCGATCCGCCGCTCACCGTCACGGACGCGCCCGCGCCCTCGGCGCGTCCGGTGAGCAGGTTCATCCCCGGGCTGCCGATGAACCCCGCGACGAAGGTGTTGGCCGGCTCCTCGTAGAGGGTCTGGGGCGGGGCCACCTGCTGCAGGACCCCCGTGTTCATAACGGCGATCCGGTCGCCCATGGTCATCGCCTCGACCTGGTCGTGGGTGACGTAGAGGGTCGTCGTCGAGAGGCGCTGCTGCATCGTGACGATGTCCGCGCGCGTCTGGACGCGCAGCGTCGCGTCGAGGTTCGAGAGCGGCTCGTCCATCAAGAACACCTGGGGGGAGCGCACGATGGCGCGCGCCAGGGCCACCCGTTGGCGCTGACCGCCCGAGAGCTGGGCGGGCTTGCGGTCGAGGAGCGAGTCGAGACCGAGGGTCTCCGCGGCCTCGGCGACAAGGCGCTGTCGCTCGGACTTTTCGATCTGGCGCTGCCGCAGCGGGAACTCGATGTTGCGACGAACGCTCAGGTGGGGATAGAGCGCGTAGCTCTGGAACACCATGGCGACGTCGCGGTTCTTGGGCTCGACGTCGTTGACCACCCGCTCGCCGATCGAGATCGTCCCGCCCGAGAGCATTTCGAGACCCGCCACCATCCGGAGCGCCGTGGTCTTCCCGCAGCCCGACGGGCCGAGCAGCACGAGGAGTTCACCGTCGGCCACCTTGAGCGAGAGGTCGTCGACGGCGACGACGTCGTCGAAGCGCTTGGTCACCCCGTCGAAGATCACCTGTGCCATTCGCCCCGCCCCAGTCCTGCGCGCCCCGGTCGGTGACCGTCGGGCGCGGCGCTCAACCCGACGGTGTCGGGTCGACCCCGGCCGCCAGCGCGGCGGCGTCCGCCGAGGTCACCACAAGCCGGCCCCACTGCTCACCCTCGAGCTCGACGACGACGGCCGGACCCTTCCCGTGGACGACGGCAAAGTCCTTGCCGAACTCACCGCGCCGGGTGCCGACGGCCACCACGCCGGGGATCCCGGTGCCCGGCGCGCGGATGCCGCGCAGCTCCGGCCAGGCGGTGTCGACCACCCGCACGGCGCGGACCGCCGATCGACGGACACGCACGTCGCCATGGAAGGCCTCGAGCCGTTCCCACCACGACAGCTGGACGACCAGCTCATCTCCCACGACGGCCAGGGTTGCCACGGCGCGACGGTAGCGGTTGGGGTTCCCCGTGGGTAGTGCGTTGGCGGCCCCAACGGGGCCCGGTCGGCGCCGCTTGGCGTGGGCCTCCCCGGCCCAGCAGGATGACCGGCGGTGAGTGCAATCGGCAGCGGGACATGGATCGTCGACTTGGACGGCGTGATCTGGTTGACCGACGTGCCGATCCCCGGGGTGGCCGACGCCGTGCAGCGGCTGCACGACCTCGGCCGTGGCGTGCTGTTCGTCACCAACAACTCTGCCCCGACCCAAGACGAGCTGCTCGGTCGGCTCGAGCGCGCCGGCATCACCGCCGCCGCCGCGGACCTCGTGACCTCGGCCCAGGCGGCGGCCGAAATGCTGGCTCCGGGCGACACCGCGCTGGCGCTGGCCGACGGGGGAGCCATCGAGGCGCTCCTCGCCCGCGGGGTGACGCTCGTCGAAGCCGGGCCGGCGGACGCCGTGGTCGTCGGGTGGACCCATCGCTTCGACTTCGACCGGCTGGCGTTGGCCGCGCAGGTGGTCCGGGCGGGGGCCCGCCTGATCGGCACCAACGAGGACTCGACCCATCCGACGCCGACGGGGCTCTTGCCGGGCTCGGGTGCCCTCCTGGCCGCGGTGGCGACCGCGGCCGACGCGGTGCCCGAGGTGGCGGGGAAGCCGCACCGGCCCATCGTGGAGTTGATCAGGCGACGAACCGAGGGCGTGGCGATCGTCGTGGGCGACCGCCCCGCCACCGACGGCGCCCTGGCGGACGTGCTCGGGGTGCCCTTCGCGCTCGTGCTCTCGGGGGTGACCGAATCGGCCGACGACGCGCCGCCGTCCGCCTTCTGCGCGTTCGATCTCCTCGCGCTCGTCGACGAAGTGCTCGGTTAGGCGGCGACGTGCCTGGTCGACGGGCATTTCCAGGTACGGTGGACCCGTGAGCGAAGACGAGGGCTGGCAGCGGTACGCGGACGCGGCGAACACGTTGGGTCAGATCGCACGGGCGCGGGTCCAGGAGATCGCGCGTGACCTCCTGGCGACCGGGGAGACCGGCGGCGAGCACGCCCGGCAGTGGACCGACGAGCTTCTCGAGCGCTCGAGATCGGTGGTGGACGAGCTGGTCGACGTCGTGCGCGCCGAGGTCACCCGCCAGTTGGAGACGCTCGGCGTGCGCTCGCCCGAGGATCTGCTCCGCCGGCTGACCGAGACCTTCGGCCGGCCGGGGCGGCCCGACCGTGGGTCGTCGCGCCGCGATGCGCCGATCGACGTCTCCCCGCTGGAGCGGGCGGCCACCGGGTCGGCGAGCAAGCAGAAGGGGTCCAAGGCGAAGGCCGCGGACAAGAAGAAGCCCGCCAAGAAGGCGGCGGCTTCCAAGAAGAGCGCGCCGCGCGGTGTGGCCAAGGCGTCGCAGAAGTCGGCCAAGTCCGCGAAGAAGTCCGTCGCCAAGAAGAGCGCCGGAAGGGGCACCTGACCAGGGCTCGCCAGCGGCTCGACCTCGAGCTGGTGCGGCGGGGGCTGGCCGCCACGCGCGAGGAGGCGCAGGTGGCCGTCGCGGAGGGTCTGGTGCTGGTGGCCGGGGCCCGCGCAGAGAAGCCCTCGCGGCTGGTCGCGGCGGCGGAGGCCATCGTGTTGGCCGGCCCGCCCCGGCGCTTCGTGTCTCGGGCGGGCGACAAGCTGGACGCCGCCCTCGCTGAGTTCGCGGTCGAGGTCGCGGGCCGTCGTGTCCTCGATGCCGGTGCCTCCACCGGCGGGTTCGTCGACTGCCTGCTCGGGCGCGGGGCGGCGCACGTGTACGCGGTCGACGTCGGGCACGGGCAGCTCGACCCCCGCCTTCGCTCGGACCCCCGCGTCTCACTGTTCGAGCGGACGAACGTTCGAGGACTGGGCGGACGCGAACTGGACCGACCCGGCCGGCCCTACGCCCCGGTCGACCTGGTGACGGCAGACCTCTCCTTCATCTCGCTCGTGGCGGTCGCCCCTTCGCTCGTCGAGCTCTGCCGACCCGGCGGCGAGCTGGTGGCGCTCGTGAAGCCCCAGTTCGAGGCCGGACGCGCCGCGGTGAGCCGCGGGCGGGGGGTCGTGGCTGATCCCGCGCTCTGGCGCCGCGCGCTGCTCGACGTCGCCCGCGCGCTCGGTGCGGCCGGAACCGGCATCATGGGAGCCATGCCGTCACCGGTGCGGGGTGCCTCGGGCAATGTCGAATTCTTCCTCCACGCCCGGCGCCAGGGGACCGCGTCACCCGGCCTCGACGCGCTCGTCGACGCGGCCGTGGGCCGGGTCGACCTGGCCGCGCGATGAGCCGGACGGTCGCCATCCTGGCCAACCCGGGGCACTCGGCCGCCGGGGAGCTGGCGGAGGAGGCCGCGGCCTGGGTCACCGAGCTCGGCCACCACGCCCGGATGCTCCTGATCGGCGAGCCGGGCCACCGGCGAGCGGACGGCGGCGAGGTGCCGCTGTCGGGCCGGGAGCTGGCCGGCGTCGACCTGGCGGTGAGCCTCGGGGGTGACGGCACCTTCCTCTCGCTCATCCCGCTGGCCTACGCGGCCGACGTGCCGATCCTCGGGGTCAACCTGGGGCGCCTGGGCTACTTGCTCCCGGTGGAGCCCGCCGACCTGAAGCGGGTGCTGCGCGACGCGCTGGAGGGAGAGGTGGCCATCGAGGAGCGCTCGGCGCTGGCGATCCGCGTCTCCGGCGACGTGACGTTCACGTCGGGGGGTGAGCACTCGGTGGTCGGCTACGGCCTGCCCGACGCCCACGATCGGTGGTGGTTGGCGCTCAACGAGCTGGTGGTCGAGAAGACCGTGCCCGGGCACACGGTCCGGCTGGGCAGCGCCATCAACGGCGAGGCGTTCCTCACCTACGTGGCGGACGGCCTGCTGGTGGCCACGCCCACCGGATCGACGGCCTACAACATCTCGGCCGGCGGGCCCGTGGTTTCGCCGCGCCTGCGCTCGCTGCTCCTCACCCCCATTGCCCCGCACCTCGGCTTCGATCGCAGCGTCGTCCTCGACGAGACCCAGGCGATCGCCATCACGGTGCTCGACTCGCGCCCGGCGGTGCTCGTGATCGACGGGCGCGAGGTCGGACGCCTGCTGCCCGGAGCCACCGTCGAGTGCCGCACCGCCGACAAGCCGGTCCGCTTCGTGGCGTTCGGCAACCTCGGGTTCGGGACCCGCTTGCGCACGACGCTCGCCGCCGCCCGCGACCGCTGATCCGGGGCGCGGTGCTCACCGATCTGCGGGTCCGCCAGCTCGGCGTCATCGAGGACCTGACGTTGCAGCTGTCGGCCGGGATGACCGCACTGACCGGAGAGACCGGTGCCGGCAAGACGCTCCTGGTCGAGGCCCTCCAGCTGGTGCTCGGCCAGCGCGCGGACCCCGGACTCGTCCGCGGCGGAGCGGACGAGGCGATCGTCGAGGCGCGCTTCGTCGACGGCGACGCCGAGCTGGTCGTGGCGCGTTCGGTGCCGCTGAAGGGTCGGTCGCGCTGCTCGGTCGACGGCGACATGGCACCCCTCTCGCGCCTCGTCGAGCTGGCGCCCCGCCTGGTCGACATCCACGGGCAGCACGACCAGCAGTCGCTCCTCTCGGTCGCCGCGCAGCGGGCCGCCCTCGACAGCTTCGGCGGGATCGACCCCGGTCCGGTGGAGACGGGGCGACGACGCCAGCACGAATTGGAGCGGCGCCTGGCGGCGCTCGGCGGGGACCCCCACCAGCGGGCCCGCGAGGCCGACATCCTGCGGTACCAGATCGACGAGATCGGCGGCGCCCGTCTCGACGACCCCGACGAGCCGCAGCGGCTGTTGGCCGACGAGGAGCGGCTGTCGGACCTCTCGGCCCACCGGGCCGCCGCCGCCCAGGCCCTCGCCATCCTGGACGACGACGAGGGTTCGGGTGCCTCCGCGCTCGAGGTCCTCGGCCGGGCCGCGGCCGCCCTCGGGGGGCGCCCCGCCTTCGCCGGGTGGTTCGAGCGGCTCCGCACCCTCACCGCCGAGACCTCCGACATCGCCCGCGATCTGCGCGACGTGGTCGAGACCTGGGAGGACGACCCGGCGCGGCTGGACGCCGTCTCCGAACGGCGCCGGCTGCTGGCCGATCTCTTCTCCAAATACGGCGGCACCCATGCGGCGGTCCTCGAATTCGCCGACGAGGCCCGGGCGCGGCTCTGCGACCTCGAGTCGGCCGACGAGCAGGCCGACGCGCTCCAGCGCGAGCACGCGGCCGGGGCGGTGGCGTTGCGGGCCGCGGAGGCCGAGCTCGGTGCCGCCCGCCGGGAGGCCGCGCCGCGGCTCGCGCGAGCGGTCACGGCGCGGCTCCAGGACCTGGCCATGCCGGGGGCCCGGGTGGAGGTGGAGGTCGGCGAGGGCGCGGGCGACGACGTCCAGTACTGGCTGGCCGCCAACGTGGGCGAGCCGCTGCGGCCGATGGCCAAGGTGGCCTCGGGCGGCGAGTTAGCCCGCACCATGCTGGCCCTGCGGCTGGTGGCGCTCGGCGGGCCGGCGACCATGGTCTTCGACGAGGTGGACGCAGGCGTCGGGGGCGAGGCGGCGCTCGCCCTGGCGCGGGCCCTGGCCGAGGTGGCCCGGGACTCCCAGGTGCTGGTGGTCACCCACCTGGCGCAGGTGGCGGCGGTGGCCGACCACCAGGTGGCGGTCCGCAAACGAGACCGGGGGGGCCGCACCCACACCGAGGCGGTGACGCTGAGCGAGGCGGACCGGGTGGTCGAGATCTCCCGGATGCTGTCGGGCCATCCCGACAGCCAGCGGGCGCGCGCGCATGCCGAGGAGCTGTTGGGCCTGCGCCGGCCGGCGCGGGGGACACCCGCCTGAGCGCGGCGGCGCGGGGAACCGTCCACTGGAGCGGGTCGCCAGGCGACTAACGTGTGAAGGTGCACCAGCGATATGTCGCGTGGCCCCGGTGGGTGATCTCCCGGGTGCGAGGCCGTTGAGCAAGTTCGTCTTCGTCACGGGCGGCGTCTCGAGCTCGCTCGGGAAGGGGCTCACGGCCTCCTCGCTCGGCCGACTCCTGAAACAACGGGGCCTCCGGGTGACCATGTGCAAGCTGGACCCGTACATCAACGTCGACCCCGGCACCATGAACCCGGGCGAGCACGGCGAGGTCTTCGTCACCGAGGACGGGGGAGAGACGGACCTCGACCTCGGTCACTACGAGCGCTTCATCGACGTCAACTTGAAGCGGACGTCGAACACGACGACGGGCTCCATCTACTCGTCGGTCATCGCCAAGGAGCGCCGGGGCGACTACCTGGGCAAGACGGTCCAGGTCATCCCGCACGTGACCGACGAGATCAAGGACCGGATCCGGCGCCTGGCCGACGAGGAGGTGGACGTCGTCATCGTCGAGATCGGGGGCACGGTCGGCGACATCGAGATCGTCCCGTTCCTTGAGGCCATCCGCCAGCACCGCCGGGACGTGGGGCGCGACAACGTCTGCTTCATGCACCTGACCCTGGTGCCCTACCTGGCGCCCTCGGGGGAGCAGAAGACGAAGCCGACGCAGCACTCGGTCACCGAGCTGCGCAGTCGCGGCATCCAGCCCGACGTGATTGTGTGCCGCAGCGACCACCCCATCTCTGACACCTTGAAGCGCAAGATCTCGCTGCTCTGCGACGTCCCGGTCGAGGCGGTGATCTCGGCGGTCGACTCGCGCAACATCTACGAGATCCCCCTCGTGCTGCACCAGGAGGGCCTCGACGTCATCGTCATGCGGACCCTCGGCATCCCGGTCGCCGACCACCCCATCGATCTGGGTGAGTGGGAGCGCGTCGTGACGGCGGCCGACGAGCCGACCCGCCCCGTACGGATCGGGATCATCGGCAAGTACGTGAACCTGCCCGACGCCTACCTCTCGGTCGTCGAAGCGCTCCGCCACGCCGGTTTCTTCCACGGCGTGCGGGTGGAGCTCGACTGGATCGACGCCGAGCTGGTGCCCGGGCTGCTGGCGACCGACCGGCTGCACGACCTCGACGGGATGGTCATCCCGGGCGGCTTCGGCGAGCGGGGCATCGAGGGGATGGTGCTGGCCGCCGGCTATGCCCGCCAGCACGCCATCCCGTGCCTCGGCCTCTGCCTCGGCCTGCAGGTGATGGTGATCGAGGTGGCCCGGTCGCTGGCCGGGCTGGCCGGCGCCAACTCGCGCGAGTTCAACTCACTCACCCCGCACCCGGTCATCGACCTCATGGACGAGCAGCACGACGTGGTCGACATGGGCGGCACCATGCGGCTCGGCGCCTACCCGGCCATGCTCGTCCCGGGCTCCCAGGTCGCCGCCTGTTACGGCACCGAGGTGGTGTCCGAGCGTCACCGGCACCGTTTCGAGTTCAACTCCCGCTACCGGGCCCGGCTGGAAGCGGCCGGCTTGCGGTGCTCGGGCAGTTCCCCCGACGACCGGCTGGTCGAGTTCACCGAGTTCCCCGGTCACCCGTTCTGGATCGGGACCCAGGCCCACCCCGAGTTCAAGAGCCGTCCCGAGCGGCCCCATCCCTTGTTCCGCGAGCTGGTGGGGGCGTCGGTCGAGCGAGCCGAGGGGCGCGAGCCCCGCTTGATCGACCTCGACGTCGTGCGCTGAGCGACGCCGTGGGCGCGGCGTTCGTGTCCCGCGGCGAGCACGAGGTCTGGCGCGGCGACCTCATGGCCGTCTCGGCGGCGACCTTCTTGGACCCCGACGGGCGACCGTTCGAACGCGAGGTGGTGCGCCGCCTCGGCGCGGTGGCCGTGGTGGCCGTCGACCAAGACGGCTCGGCCGTGTTCGTCCGTCAATTCCGACCGGCGGTCGGCGTCGAGGTGCTCGAGGTGGTGGCGGGCACGCGCGACGTGGACGGCGAACCACCCGAGACGACGGCGCGGCGCGAGCTGGCGGAGGAGGCCGGCCTCGAGGCCGACGTCATGGAGGAGCTGGGCAGCTTCTGGAACTCCCCGGGGTACACCGACGAGCGGACGACGGTGTTCCTGGCCACCGGCCTGCGGCCGTGCGCCAAGGCGCCGGCCGGGGTCGAGGAGCGCTGGATGGCCGTCGAGCGGCACCCGTTCGGCGACGTCCTGGCGCTGGTGGCCGACGGCGTGCTGACCGACGCCAAGAGCATCGCCGGGTTGGCGCTGGCCGAGCGGTGGTTGTCGCGCCGCGCGGGGCCCGCGGGCTGATCGGCCGGGCGGACCGTGCCCCAGGCGGTGCTGTCGACCGAGGCCGAGGAGTACCTCTCCTGGCTGGCCGTCGAGCGCGGGCGCGCCGCGCTGACCCTCGCCGCGTACCGGCGCGACCTGGCCGCCTACGAGACCGCGCTCGCCGTCGGCGGGCGCCGGCCGGGCCAGGCCTCGATGACAGACGTCGAGGAGTACGTGGCCACGCTGCGGTCCTCGGCCAAGAGCGCCTCGACGGTGGCCCGCAACCTGTCGGTGCTGCGCGGGCTGCACCGCTTCTTGCTGGAGGAGGACCTGGCCCCGTCTGACCCGACGGCCGACGTGGCGGGCGCCCGGCCGGCCCTGCGGCTGCCCAAGGCGCTGAGCGAGCCCGACGTCACCGCCCTCCTGCTGGCGGCCGGCGGATCGGGGCCGCGACCGCGGCGCGACCGGGCCCTGCTCGAGTTCCTCTACGGCACCGGGGCGCGCATCTCAGAAGCGGTGGGGCTGGACCTGGCCGACCTGGCCGCCGACGAGCGGCTGGTCCGCCTCTACGGCAAGGGGAGCAAGGAGCGACTGGTGCCCCTCGGCCGCCTCGCCGCCGACGCCATGGACGAGTGGCTGGGACCGGGGGGGCGGCCCGAACTGGTCCCGGCGCGCTGGGCGCGGCGCGGCGACTCCGAGGCCGTCTTCCTGAACGCCCGCGGCGGCCGGCTGACCCGCCAGGGCGCGTTCGGCGTCGTGCGGGCCGCGGCCAAGCGGGCCGGACTGTCGTACCCGGTGAGCCCCCACGCGCTCCGCCACTCGTGTGCCACCCACATGCTGGCGCACGGGGCCGACATCCGGGTCGTCCAGGAGCTACTCGGCCACGTCTCGATCGCCACCACGCAGCTCTACACGAAGGTCTCACCCGAGCACCTGCGGGCCGCCTACGAGTCCGCCCACCCCCGCGCCCGGCGCTCGGCCTGACGCGACGGGGCAACCGGGTGCCAAGGCCCAGGGCCGGGCCCGGCCGGGCGGGGCACCGCCTAGTCTTCTTTCATGACCAGCGACGCCCCGCCCTCGGGGCCGGCGACGACCGACTACGCCCGGCTCCTCGAAGAGGAGCGCGGGGAGCTGCGCCGCCAGCTGGCCGAGCTCGGCTTCGGGGACGCCGGGTCCTTGAAGTACGACTCGAACTTCGCCGACACGAGCCAGGTGACGGCCGAGCGCGGCGAGGCCGAGGTGCTGGCGGGGGAGCTGAAGGAGGCGCTGGAAGAGGTGGAAGCCGCCCTCGAGCGCCTGGCCCTCGGCACCTACGGCCGCTGCGAGCGCTGCGGGAGGGAGATCACGCCCGCCCGCTTGGAGGCCATGCCGGCCGCCCGCCTCTGCATCGACGACGCCTCCCGGGGCTGAGCCCGTGAGCGATCCCGCCTCGGCTTGGCCGCCCCCCGAGCCGGCCGGCCCGCGGCCCCAGACCGGCCCGGGCGACCCCTCGACCTGGTACTACCCGCCGGGCACCCGGCCGGGCGGCGGCACCGGGCCCCCCGACGGCGGCCCGAGCCCGGCCCGGCGCCAGCCGGTCCTCAACGGGCGTCGCACCATCTGGATCGCGGTCATCGCGGGTGCGGTGATCTTGCTCAGCCGCTCGCACCGGATCACCCGCGACGAGATCATCCTCTTCTGCGTCATCGTCCCGTCGATCATCCTCCACGAGGTCGCCCACGGCTGGGTGGCGCTCGCCTGCGGCGACGACACGGCCAAGCGGGCCGGCCGGCTCACCCTCAACCCGCTCGCCCACATCGACCTGATCGGGACCATCATCCTGCCGATCATCCTCATCCTGAGCGGCTTCGGCTGGTTCGGCTACGCCAAGCCGGTCCCGGTCAACGTGGGGCGCCTCCGCAGCCCGCGCAACCAGGGGGTGCTGGTCTCGCTGGCCGGGCCGGCCACCAACGTGGTCTTGGCCGCCGCCGCCGCCGTGGTCTTCCACCTGTCCAACGGCGCCAACAACTTCAACCTCTGGGCCCAGATCCTCTTCTATCTGGGCCTCGTCAACGTGTGGCTGGCGGCCTTCAACATGCTGCCGATCCCGCCGCTCGACGGGTCCATCCTGATCGAGCGGGCGCTGCCGGCCAAGTGGTGGCCCGGCTACCTCAACCTCCGGCGCTACGCGTTCCCGCTCCTGCTCGCGGCCGTCATCCTCGGGAGCTACGTCGACGTCGGCGGGCAGAGCGTCCTCTCGCACTTCTCGAACGAGACCGTCAACTGGTGGATCCGCCTGCTCGGCGGCCACTGAGCCGGGGGCCGGGCCGCCCGAACCGACCCGGGGGAGGAAGACGCCGGGTCAGGCCGACAGCAGCCCGATCGCCTCGGCGGCGCGCCGGTAGGTGACCGCGGCCACCGCGTGGGCCTTGCCCGCGCCCGCCGCCAGCACGCGCTCGACCGCGCCGCGCTCGGCGTGGAGCTCGGCCGCCCGCACCCGCACGGGGCGCAGCAGCTCTACCAGGGCCTCGACCAGGTCCGCCTTGAGGTCCCCGTAGCGGGTGTAGCGGCCGGCCAGCTCGACCGGGTCGCCACCTTGGGCCGCGGCCAGGAGGTCGAGGAGGTTGGCGACGCCGGGCCGACGCACCGGGTCGTAGGCGACGCCGGTATCGGTGTCGGTCACCGCGCGCTTCACCTTGCGCTCGATCTCGGTCGGGTCGTCGAGGACGCCCACGGTGCCGAGCGGGGAATCGATTGACTTGGACATCTTGCGCTCGGGGTGCTGGAGGTCCATCACCCGCGCCGCGACCTTGGGGACCTCGGGGGCGGGCACCGTGAAGACCTCGCCGTAGTGGTGGTTGAAGCGGATGGCGAGGTCCCGGGTGAGCTCGATGTGCTGGCGCTGGTCGTCGCCCACCGGCACGAGGTCCGCCTGGTACAAGAGGATGTCGGCCGCCTGGAGCACCGGGTAAGTGAACAGGCCCGCCCGCACGGACTCCTGACCCCCGCCCTTCTCCTTGAACTGGGTCATCCGACGCAGCTCGCCCATGGTGGCGGTGCACTCCAACAGCCAGGCGAGGCGGGGGTGCTCGGGCACGTGGCTCTGCACGAAGACGGTCGCCACCTCGGGGTCGAGGCCGACGGCGAGCAGCGTGATGGCCGTGTCCACCGTCCGCTGCCGGAGCTCGTCGGGGCTGATCTCGAGAGTGAGGGCGTGCAGGTCGACGATGCAGTGGAAGGCCTCGCGCTCGTGCTGGGTGGCCGCCCACTGCCGGAAGGCACCCAGGTAGTTCCCGATGTGGGCCTCTCCGGAGGGCTGGACGCCCGAGAGCACGCGTGGCATGGCACATGGTATTCGAGGGCCCATCACCCCCCGGCGTGCGAGGTGCGCGCCGGTCGCGGCCCCGTTCGGTAGGGTCATCGCAATGCCCTACGTCGTGTCCGCGCCCGCCTTCGAGGGCCCGATCGACTTGCTGCTGCACCTCGTCACCTCGCACGAGCTCGACATCTTGGAGCTCCCGCTCTCGCCCATCGTCGACGCCTTCGTGGCGGAGGTGGCCGCATCCGAGGGCCGCTACCCGATGGCCGTCCTGTCCGAGTTCCTCCTGGTGGCGGCCATCCTGGTCGAGCTCAAGTCCCAGCGGCTGCTGCCGGGGCCCGACGAGGTCGACCCCGACGACGAGCTGATCGGCTGGGACGAGCGGGACCTCCTCTTGGCCCGCCTCCTCGAGTGCCGGGCCTACGCGGCGGTGGCCGACGCCTTCGTGGCCATGGCCGAGACCGAGGCGCGCTCGTTCCCCCGCCTGAGCGGACTCGACGACGGCTTCGTGGCCCAGGCGCCGGACCTGCTGGCCGGGGTGACCCCCGAGCGGCTGGCCCGGGCCTACCTGGCGGCCACGGCCGAACGCCCCGTCCCGGTCGTCGACCTCTCGCACGTGACCGTCGACGCGGTCAGCGTCTCCGAAGCCGTGGCCTCCCTCCTGGGCGACCTCCCGCGGCGGCGGTCGACCTCGTTCCGGGACCTCACGGGTCATCTGACCCGGCGCATCGACGTGATCGTCCACTTCCTGGCCGTGCTCGAGCTGTGCAAGATGGGCAAGGTCTCGCTCGGCCAGGGGCAGACCTTCGGCGACCTCGAGGTCGTCTGGCTGGGCGAGCGCACGCTCGTCGCGGTCGGCCCCGAGTCGCTCGACGACATCGACGACTACGACGGCTGAGGGTGCGGTGACCGATCCGGAGCTGCGCCGAGCCATCGAGGCGATGCTGCTCGTGGCCATCGAGCCGATCGGCCCGGGCCTGCTGGCCGAGCTGGTGGAGGAGCCGGTCGAGCGGGTGGAGGCCGCCTGCGCGGCGCTCGACGCCGAGTACCGGCGCGACGAGCGTGGCTTCGTGCTGGCGCACGTGGCCGGCGGCTATCGCTACCAGACCGCGCCGGACCTGTCCTCCTACGTGGAGCGCTTCGCCAACCGCGACGTCTCGCACCGGCTGTCGACGGCGGCGCTCGAGACCCTGGCCATCGTCGCCTACCGCCAGCCCGTCTCTCGCTCGCAGATCTCCTCGCTCCGCGGCGTGAACGTCGACGGCGTGGTCCGCCTGCTCGAGCAGCGCGGCTACATCGACGCGGTGGGGCGCGCGCCGGGGCCCGGCCAGCCCGTCCTCTACGGCACCACCGATCTGTTCTTGGAGCGCCTCGGACTCGCCTCCTTGGACGACCTCCCGCCCATCGAGGAGTTCCTGCCGGGTCCCGACGTCCTGGGCGAGCTGGAGGAGCGGTTCCACTCGGCGGCGGGGTCGGCCACCGAGCGCGACTAGCTACTTGTGGCCGAGGCCATCGCGGAGCGCCTGCAGAAGGTGCTGGCCCGGACCGGCTTCGGGAGCCGGCGGGTCTGCGACGACCTGATCGCCGCCGGACGGGTGACCGTCGACGGCGCGCTGGCCGTCCTCGGCCAGCGGGTGGACCCGGCCCGCTGCCGCCTGGCGGTCGACGGCGTGGCGGTCGGCGCGGCCCCCGACCTCGTCCACTACCTGCTGAACAAGCCGGCCGGGGTGGTGACGACGGCCGCCGACCCCGAGGGCCGACCGACCGTGCTCTCGCTGGTGCCGGCCGAGCCCCGCGTCTTTCCCGTCGGCCGGCTCGACCTGGCGACCGAGGGGCTGCTCATCCTCACCAACGACGGCGAGCTGGCCCAGCTGGTCAGCCACCCGAGCCACGGCGTGGCCAAGGAGTACCTGGCCGAGGTGGAGGGCACGCCCGGGCCCGGTGCCCTGCGGGCGCTCCGCCAGGGGGTGCCCCTCGACGACGGACCGAGCGCCCCCGCCACGGTCGGGGTGGTGGCGCCCGGGGTGTTGCGGATCGTCGTGCACGAGGGGCGCAACCGCCTGGTCCGCCGGATGTGCGAGGCGGTGGGGCACCCGGTGGTGCGCCTCGTGCGCACCCGGATCGGGCCGCTGGCCGATCCCGGGCTCGCCCCGGGCCGCTGGCGCCCGCTCGAGCCGAGTGAGGTCCGGGCGCTCGCCGTCGCCGCCCATCGCGACCACGGCTGAGGGCCGGCCCAGGCAAAGCCGTGTCGGCCCGTCGGCCCGACGAGGCCGGGGGATAACATGCTCCCCCGATGTCCGGACCCATCACCACGCGGGCGCTGCGCGGCGCCACGACGGTCGAGGCCGACGAGGCGTCGGAGGTCGCCGAGCGGATCCAGGAGCTGCTGCTCGCCATCCTGGAGCGCAACCAGCTGATCGAGGACGACATCATCTCGATCATCTTCACGGCGACGCCCGACATCATCTCCACCTTCCCCGCCACCGGCGCGCGCGACATCGGCTTCGGCGCGGTGCCCCTGCTCTGCGCCGGCGAGCTCCACGTGGCCGGGGCCACGCCCCACTGCCTGCGCGTGCTCCTGCACGTGAACACCTCCCTCGGTCGCGACGAACTGCGCCACGTCTACCTGCACGGGGCTCAAGGGCTCCGCGATGACCTCCCGGGCTGAGGCCGCGGGACACCGACTCCCCGGACGGCGATGAGCCGGTCGTCCCCCGCCGGCCAGGGCGTCCCACCCGGGATCCGGCGCGCCGTCGTCATCGGCACCGGGCTGATCGGTGGCTCGCTCGGCGCCGCGCTGCGCCAGCGGGGGTGGCACGTGACCGGCGACGACCTGGACGCCGGACGGGCCCAACGGGCCCTCGACCTCGGCCTGCTCGACGCCGTGGGAGACGACCTCGACGCGGAGATCGTCTTCGTGGCCACCCCGAGCGCGATCGCCGGGCCGCGGGCCGCGGCCGTCCTGGCCCAGCCCGGGCGCCGGCCGGACGCGGTCGTGACGGACGTGAGCAGCGTCAAGGCGGCCGTCGTCGAGCACGTCACGCACCCTCGCTTCGTGGGTGGCCACCCAATGGCCGGCTCCGAGCAGGCCGGGCTCGACGGCGCCGACCCCGATCTGTTCGTGGGGGCCAGCTGGGTGCTCACGCCCACCGCGGACACCGACGAGGGAGCCTTCGCGCTGGTGGCCGCCGTCCTGGCCGACCTCGGTGCGGATGTGGTCGCGCTCACGCCGGCCGACCACGACCGTTTGGTGGCCGTGGTCTCCCACGTGCCGCACCTGGTGGCGGCGACCCTCATGAACGCGGCGTCCAAGACCGCCCAGTCCCACGACGCCCTGCTGCGCCTGGCGGCCGGCGGGTTCCGGGACATGACGCGGGTGGCGGCCGGCCAGCCCTCCATCTGGCCCGACATCTGCGCGGACAACGCCGCGGCGATCGTCGACGAGCTGGACCGGGTGCTGGCCGACCTGGCCAAGGTCCGGGACCAGGTCGCCGCGGTCGACCGCGCCGGCATCCTCTCCATGCTCCAGGCGGCGAGCGGCGCCCGCCGGGCGCTGCCGGCCGGCGTCACGCGGCCGGACCGCCTGGCCGAGCTGCGCGTGCCGGTGCCCGACCGCCAGGGCGTCCTGGCGGAGATGACGACGCTGGCCGGCGATCTCGGGATCAACATCTACGACATCGAGATCGCGCACTCGGCCGAAGGGCCCCGAGGGGTCCTCGTGCTCGTCGTCGACGCGCAACGGGCCGGCGAGCTACGCGGCGCGATCGCCGGCCATGGCCACGCCTGCACCGTGGCGGACCTCGCCTGATGGCGGCCGCGGCGCTGCCCGAGCGGGTCCGCATCACCGGCGGCGGTCCGCTGCGGGGCGAGCTCTCGACGCCGGGCGACAAGTCGATCTCGCACCGCGCGCTGATTCTGGGCGCCCTGGCGGACGGCTGGAGCGAGCTGCGCGGGCTCTCCGACGGCGAGGACGTGGAGCGGACCGAAGCCGCGGTGGCCGCACTCGGGGCCGAGGTGACCGTGGAGGCAGACGGCACCCGCCGCGTGCGCGGCGGCCGCCACCGCCTGCAGGCGGCTGCGGCCATCGACTGCGGCAACTCAGGCACGAGCCTGCGCCTCTTGGCGGGCGTGGTGGCCGGGTTGACCGGCGCCACGCAGCTGTCGGGCGACGACTCGCTCTCCGCCCGCCCGATGGATCGCATCGCGCTCCCGCTGCGCGCCATGGGCGCCTCGGTGACCGGGCGCGGCGAGCGCTGTCTGCCCCCGATCGTGATCGAGGGCGGCCCACTGCGCGGCATCGAGTGGACGCCGTCGGTGGCCAGCGCCCAGGTGAAGTCGTGTGTGTTGCTGGCCGGGCTCGACGCCGACGGGCAGACGACGCTGCGCGAGCGCGTGGCCACCCGGGCCCACACCGAAGAGATGCTGGCCGAGGCGGGCGCCGACATCGACGTCGAGCCCGACGGTCCCGGGCGGGTGATCCGGCTGCGACCCTCGGTGCTGCGACCCCTCAACCTGGCCGTCCCGGGCGACCCGTCGCAGGCCGCGTTCTGGGTGGTCGCGGCCTGCATCCTCCCGGACAGCCGGGTCACGGTGCGCAACGTCTACGTCGGTCCCGAGCGGATCGGCTACCTCCGGGTGCTCGAGCGCATGGGGGCGGCCATCAGCATCCGGCCCACCGGCCCCCGGGTGGCCGACCTCACGGCGGAGCACGCCACGCTGGTCGGCACCGACGTCGAAGCGGCCGAGATCCCCTCGCTCGACGAGGTCCCGATCCTGGCGGTGGCCGCGATGCTGGCCCACGGCACCACGCGCTTTCGTGAGGTGAGAGAACTCCGCCTGAAGGAGAGCGACCGGCTCTCCGGCGTGCTCTCGATGGTGACCGGGTTCGGCGGATCGGCCGAGGCCCACGGGGACACCCTGGCGGTCGAGGGGCTGGGACCGAACGGCCGGCCCGCCACCGGGAGCTTCCACAGCGACGGCGACCACCGCCTGGCGATGGCGGCCACCGTGCTGGCGCTGGCGGCGCCGGGCACCAGCATGGTCGGTGGGTTCGACTCGGTCGCCACCAGCTACCCGGCCTTCCTGGCGGATCTCGAGTCCCTGGCTCATCGGGCGGTGGCGGTCGACGCGGCGGGCGGCTCGTGAGCCGGCCGCTCATCGCCATCGACGGGCCCGCCGGCGCGGGCAAGTCCACCGTGTCCAGGGCCCTGGCCGAGCGCCTGGGCCTCGACCGGCTCGACACCGGCGCCATGTACCGGGCGGTCGCCTGGCGCGTCCTCGACCGGGGGGTGGACCCGGCCGACCAGGCCGCGGTGGCGGCGGTGGCCGCCGACGCCTGCCTCGAGGCGGGACCGGCCGTCGTGATCGACGGCCACGACGTCACCGAGGCCATCCGCACGCCCGCCGTCAGCCGGGTCGTCTCGGCCGTCGCCGCCAACCCCGAGGTCCGCCGCCACCTGGTCGAGCGCCAACGCCAGTGGGCCGCGGCCCACGACGGCGGCGTGGTCGAAGGGCGCGACATCGGGTCGGTGGTCTTCCCCGACGCCTCGCTCAAGATCTTCCTCACCGCGTCGGTGGCGGAGCGGTCCCGGCGCCGGGGCGGCGACGAGTCCGCCGAAGGCCTGGCCCGGCGCGACCGGATCGACTCGACCCGGGCCGTCTCACCGCTCGTCCGGGCGGCCGACGCCCACGTGCTCGACACGACCGGCCGCAGTGTGGACGATGTGGTGGAGGAGGTGCTGTCGTGGCTGTGAAGGAAGCCATCCCCGGCAAGGGGGTGGCCTTCGAACCCGACCCCCGGTGGAGCCCCACCTACCGGGTGCTGCGCGGGATCTTCCACGCGCTGATGGCGATCTGGTTCCGTCCGAAGGTGACGGGTAAGGAGCACGTGCCGACGGCGGGCCGGGTCATCCTGGCGCCGGTGCACCGCTCCAACCTCGACTTCGGGTTCGCACCGTTCTGTTCGGGCCGCAAGCTCTTCTTCATGGCCAAGCACCAGCTCTGGCGGCACCCGGCGTTCGGCCGGCTGCTCCTCGACCTCGGGGCCTTCCCGGTGCACCGCGACGCGCCGGACCGCGAGTCGATGCGCAACGCCGAGGAGGTGCTGCGGCGCGACCAGCTCCTCGTCTTGTTCCCCGAGGGCGCCCGCCAGAGCGGGCCGATGGTGGCCGAGCTCCTCGAGGGGGCGGCCTTCCTGGCGGCGCGGACGGGCGCCGTCATCGTGCCGGTCGGCATCGGCGGCTCCGAGGTGGCCATGCCCAAGGGCGCGAAGTTCCCCAAACCGCTGCGGGTGCACGTCGTGATCGGCGAGCCGATCGCCCCGCCCGAGCGCAGCGAGGCCGGACGGGTGGCCCGCAGCCGGGTCCACCAGGCGACCGAGGAGCTGCGGGTCTCGCTGCAGGCCGTTTACGACGAGGCGCGGGCCGCCAGCCGCTAGTCGCGTCCCTACGGCGAGTCGGCGACCACCGTGGTGCCGCGCCGCTCCCGCCACCAGGTCCCGAGCACGACGCCGGCGTAGCGCAGGGCGAAGGTGAGGTTGGTGCCCTTCTTCGAGTGCCCCGAGACCCGCTCGTGCCACACCGTCGGCCGCTCGGCCACCCGCCAGCCCCGCCCGAGGGCGGTGAGCAGGAGCTCGGCCGTCTGGTACTGGTCCTGGGTCAGCCGGTCGACGACGTCGACCAGCAGGCTGGTGCGCAGCGCCCGGTAGCCGTTGGAGGTGTCGGTGAGGTCGGCCCGGGTCAGCGCGTTCAAGAGCCAGGCGAAGAAGCGGACGCCGGCCTGCCGGACGCGGTCGGTCGTCTCGTCGACACCCAGGCGGCGCGAGGCGACCACGAAGTCGGCGGTGTCCTCGACGAGGGGGGAGAGGAGCGATTCGAGCTCGCTCGGGTCGTTCTGGCCGTCGGCGTCGAGGGTCACGACGTAGCGCGCACCGCCCTCGATGCAGAGGCGGTAGCCGACCCGCAGCGCCATCCCGTGGCCGAGGTTGGCCGGCAGGACGAAGGTCAGCGCGTCGTGCTTGCGGGCGACACCGGCGGTGTCGTCCTCGCCGCCGTCGACGACCACCAGCGTGGTGACGGGGAGCCCGCACGCCTGGCGCGGCACGGCGGCGATGACCGCGCCGATGTTGGCCTCCTCCTCGTAAGCGCAGATGAGGGCGACCACCGGCGAGAGGGTGCGCTCGGGGTAGCGCTCCTCGAAGTCGCGCCGGCCGAGGTCGACGACGAGGCGCTGGAGGGCCTTGGTGCGGGTGCTCTCGGGGGTGTCGGCGCGGCGGGGCGCCCTCGGGGCGACCGGCACCTCAGATGACGCGGGTGCCGCTGAACACCTCTCGAACCATGGGCTCGAAGTGCTCGAGCGAATGGGTCGGGTAGGCGGGGTCGAAGCTCGTCTGGTCCCACTCGTCGGCGAACCGCTCGGCCAGCCCGTACCAGGGCTCGCCCCTGTACTGGTCGCGGGCGTCGGGGCTCAGGTTGAAGTACTCGTAGTAGTGGCGCCCCTGGAAGTCCTGGTGGGCCGAGATGGCGAGGAACACCTCCTCGCGCACGTAGGGCCGGAGGATCTCTGCCGCGATCTTGGGGTGATTGGTCACCGAGACCGCCTTGCCGATGTCGTGGCAGAGCGAGGCCACGATGAGCTCGGTGTCCGCCCCGGCCTCCTCGGCCCGGGTGGCGGTCTGCAGCGAGTGGACCAACTGGTCGACGGCGAAGCCGTCGGTGATATCGGCCAGCGAGGCCAGCATGGCCAGGACGCGGTCGGCCACCCGGGGCTGGTGCTTCATCGTCTGGCCGGCGATCACCCGCCACTGCTCGGCGGTGGACTCGTCCATGCGGGTGAAGGTGCCCGTCGTGGGGTTGGTCACGGTGTCGGTCATGGCCCAATCCTCCCATCACCGGGCGGGCGTGGTCGAGCCACCGCGCGTGCGGCTCGCCGATCGCTCAGGAGGCCAGTGCGGCCAGCACCTGGGAGGCCGACAGGATCCGGTCGTCCACGGCCTCCTCCTCGGCCGCGGCCGGGGCGCCGCCGAGCACGCCGAGGGTGGCGCCCAGAGCCCGCAGGAGCTCGCGCAGCTCGGGGGGCGGCGGGAAGTACTCGTCCTCGGTGGCGATGTGCACGAGCTCGGTGCCCGAGCGCGGCGCCAGGCGGGCCAGGACCTCTTGGACGAGAGCCTCGGGGGCGGACGCCCCCGCGGTCAGGCCGACGACCCCGTCGAGGTCGCCCGGGACCTCGTCCGCCGTGTCGACCCGAACCACCCGTGGGCAGCCCGAGGCGAGCGCGACCTTCTCCAGCGCCACGGTGTTGGAGGAGTTGGCCGACCCGATCACGACCACGGCGTCGGCCCGGGCGGCCACGGCGCGCAGCGCGGCCTGGCGGTTGGTGGTGGCGAAGCACAGGTCGCTGCGCCCCGGGAGCCACAGGTCCGGGAAGCGCCGCTGCGCCGCGTCGCGCAGGTCCGCCCACTCGTCGTGGCTGAGGGTGGTCTGGGCCAGCAGCGCGACCGGCGCGTGGTCGGCGTCGAGATCGCCCAGCGCGGCGACGTCCGCCTCGGTCTCGACGAGCCGCACGGACTCGGGCGCGACCGCCATGGTGCCGACCGCCTCCTCGTGCCCGGCGTGGCCCACGTACAAGATGGTGTACCCCTTCCGGCTGCGGGTCTTGAGCTCGTGGTGGACCTTGGTCACGAGCGGGCAGACCGCGTCGATCACGACGCCGGCCCCCTGCCGGGCCGCCTCGGCCACCGCCGGGGCGGTCCCGTGCGCGCTGAGCATGAGCGGCGCCCCTTCGGGTACGTCGGCCACGTCGTCGACGAAGATGACGCCCAGGTCCCGGAAGGCCTCCACGACCCGCTGGTTGTGGACGATCTCGTGGTAGCAGTAGACGGGCGGCTCGAAGATGGCCACCATCCAGGCCAGGGCCTTGATGGCCTTCTCGACGCCGGCGCAGAACCCCCGGGGCTCGGCCAGCAGCACGCGCTCGACAGGCACCCGCCCACGTTACCGGCACCGCTCTGAGCAGGGTCGCCGGGATCGGGAGGACCCGCGTCACCGGTAGCCTGGGGCCATGTCGGCGCCACGGGTGACCGCCGTCGCCGAGGCGTCGCCCGCTGCGTTGGCCGGACTGGTGGTCGGCGACGAGCTGGTATCGCTCAACGGGCAGGTGCCTCGCGATGTCATCGAGTACCAGCAGCTGACCGACGTCGCCGAGCTCGACGTCGTGGTCCGGCGCGCCGGACGCGACCTCGGGCGCCTGCTGCGGGTGCGCAAGGTGGAGGGCCAGCCGCTGGGCCTCGAGATCTCGGCCGCGGTCTTCGACCGCGTCCGCACCTGCGACAACCACTGCGCCTTCTGCTTCATCTACCAGCTGCCCAAGGGCATGCGGAAGAGCCTCTACCTGAAGGACGACGACTACCGGCTCTCCTTCCTCTATGGCAACTTCACGACCCTCACCCGCTTCACCGAGCTCGATGCCGAACGGGTGATCGAGGAGCGCCTGGGTCCCCTCTTCGTCTCCATCCACGCGACCGACCCGGCGGTGCGCGCGGCGATGCTGCGCAACCCGAAGGGGGCCACGTCGCTCCGCTGGCTGCGCGTGCTCCTCGAGGCCGGGATCGAGGTGCACGGCCAGGTGGTCGTCTGCCCGGGGGTGAACGACGGGGCGGTGCTCGAGGACACCCTGTGCGGGGTGCTCGACGAGTACCCGGCGCTGGCCACGGTCGGCGTGGTACCCCTCGGGCTCAGTCGGTTCTCCAACGAGCCGGACATGCGTCCCCACACGACGGCCGAGGCGCGCGCGGTCTGTGCCGCGGTGGCCGACTATCAGGCGCTCTACCGCTCGACGCTCGGACGGCGCCTCGTCTACCTGGCCGACGAGTACTACCTCATGGCGGGCCTCGAGTTCCCGCCGGCCGCCGCCTACGACGGCTACCCCCAGCACGAGAACGGCATCGGGATGGTCCGGGCGTTCCGCGACGCGTTCGCCGGCGACCACGACAGCGCCCACGGCGTGCGCCCCGGCTTCTTCGCCTGGGTCGACGGCGCGCCGGCCGAGGGGTACCGCGCGCCGACGGTCGCGCCGAGGGCCCACGGGGACGGCCGAGGGGCAGCGCGCCCACCCGCCGAGGGCGCCCGGGATGACCGGCCGATCGCCGTGTTGACCGGCTCCTTCGGCCACCACGTGCTGGCCCCGCTGCTGGCCGCCCACCCGCGCCGCGACCTGCGGACGATCGGCGTCGACAACGAGTTCTTCGGGGGCACGATCGGCGTGGCCGGACTCCTCACCGGGCCCGATCTGGCCCGGGTGCTGCGCACCGAGCCCGAGGGCCACCGCTACCTGTTGCCCGACGCCTGCCTCTCCCAGGGCCGCTTCCTCGACGGCACGACACCCGAGGAGCTCCCGCGGGCCGTCGAGATCGTGGCGAGCGACGGCTGGTCGCTGCGCTGCGCCCTGGACGGACGGCGCGCCCGACCGCGCGAGGCGCAGCCCGGCGGCTCCGCCGGGTGCGGCGCATGAACACCGAGACGCCCGTCGACCCGGCGCTCCCCCTGGTGGTGGTGGCGGGCCGCCCGAACGTCGGGAAGTCCTCCCTCGTGAACCGCGTCGTCGGTCGACGGGTGACCGTCGTCCAGGCCGAGCCGGGCGTCACGCGCGACCGCAAGATCCTGGCGGCCGAGTGGACGGGCACGCCGTTCCGACTGGTCGACACGGGCGGGTGGTTGGCGGGCGGCGACGTCCTCAGCGCCAAGGTGAGCGCCCAGGCCGAGCGCGCGCTCGCCGACGCCGACCTCATCTTGTTCGTGGTGGACGCCACGGTCGGGATCACCGAGGAAGACCAGGTGGCGGCGCGCATGGTCCGACGCGGCACCGCACCAGTCCGTCTGGTGGCCAACAAGGCCGACGGCGCCAACCGGGACCCCGCGACCTGGGAGTTCGTCTCGCTCGGCCTCGGCGACCCGTGGCCGATCAGCGCCCTGCATGGCCGGGGGGTGGGCGACCTGCTCGACGAGGTGGTCGGCGTCCTGGCGGCGCGCGCACCCGGGGCGTCGAGGACGGCCCCCGACTCGCCCCCGGTGCCCCGGGTGGCCCTCGTCGGCCGGCCCAATGCGGGGAAGTCCACCCTCTTCAACAAGCTGATCGGCGAGGACCGCTCGATCGTCCACGACCAGCCGGGGACCACCCGCGACTCCATCGACACCGTGGTGGAAACCCCCGACGGGCCCCTGTGCTTCGTGGACACGGCGGGGATGCGACGGCCCTCCAAGACCGACTTCGGCACGGAGCACTACTCGGTACTGCGGGCGCTCGACGCGCTGGAAGGGGCCGATCTCGCCATGCTCGTCATCGACGGCACGGTCGGCGCCACCCACCAGGACCAGCGGCTGGCCGAACGGATCGGCCTGTCGGGCTCTCCCGCCGTCGTCATCGTCAACAAATGGGACCTGGTCGAGCCCGATCAGCGCGAGGACGTGCTGGCGGGGGTGGGGGACCGGCTGGCCTTTCTCGGCGCCGCGCCCGTCCTGCGCGTCTCTGCGCGCTCGGGCCGGGGCGTCCACCGCATCCTGCCGGCCCTCTTCGCCTCGGTCGAGGCCTACCACCACCGGATCGCGACCGGCGCCCTCAACCGGGCCCTCACCGACCTGCAGTCGGCCACGCCGGCGCCCGGGGGGTCCCGCATCCGTTACGGCGTCCAGGGCGCCATCGACCCGCCGACGTTCACGCTGTTCGCCACCGGTCGCCTGAGCGCCCAGTACCTGCGCTACGTCGAGCGCTCCCTGCGGGAGCGCTTCGCCCTCGGGCCCACCCCGATCAAGCTGCGCGTGCGCCTGGGCGGCGGGCGCTAGGAGGGATCGTGGCCTGGTGTGACCAGTGCGATCACCTGGTCGAGGACGACCAGCTGGTCGAAGGTGCGTGTCCGACCTGTGGCACGGTGCTGGTGGACG
Source organism: Acidimicrobiales bacterium (assembly GCA_035604685.1). Lineage (GTDB taxonomy): Bacteria > Actinomycetota > Acidimicrobiia > Acidimicrobiales > RAAP-2 > DATNIB01. The sequence continues at coordinate 43,011 of DATNIB010000018.1, forward strand.
CGCCGCACCGCCGCGTGCCCTGGACCTTCAAGGTGATGCTGATCGCCTTCGCGATCTACCTCACGTACCGCGCCTACCAGGGGGTCACCTGGGTGGTGCACCATGTCTAGGCATCGCGACCAATCCGGACGGGCGAGGGGACAGTATGACTCCTTGAGCTTCCGCCGGGACCGCTCGCCGATCGGTGTCCGGTTGCGCTCCCCCTGCCAGCCGCGTTCAAGAAAGTAGGTCCGATGGCCGCCCACCGCCCTGCGCGGCGCCCCGCCCCGCCACGACGTCGGGGCTGGTGGCCGCCGGCGCGCCCACCCGGCGCGTCGGCCCTCGCCGGGTGGGCACTGCTGCCGCTGCGCGCCTTCATCGGCGGGACCTTCCTCTATGCCGGGCTGCAGAAGCTGGCCAACCCCACGTTCTGGAACGCCAGCAACCCGGCCGGCATGCGGGCCCAGCTGGTGGCGTCGGCGCGGATCAGCCCGCTCCACGCGCTGCTCGGCCATCTCGTCTCCCTGTCCACGCCGATCGGGATCCTCATCGCACTGGCGGAGGTGGCGATCGGCCTCGGCACGCTGCTCGGGTTGTGGACGAGAATCGCCGCCGCGGGCGGTCTGCTGCTCTCGCTCACGCTCTTTCTCACCGTGAGCTACCACTCCTCCCCCTACTACACCGGGGCCGACATCGTCTTCGTGTTCGCCTGGCTGCCGCTCATCATCGCCGGAGCCGGAGGCGTGCTGTCGCTCGACGCGGTCATCGCCGCGCATACGCGTGACACCGGACTCGGGGGGCCGCCGCCCGTCGTACCGGTCCCCTTCGACGTCGTCCAGCGCGTGTGTGGGAATTACCAGGACGGCCGGTGCGCGGCCCGGGCCATGCACGCCTGCCGCCCGGAGGGCTGTCCGTTCCTGCTCGCCGAGCGCACCCCGGTCGCCCCCGCCCGCGGCGCCATCGACAGGCGACAGGCGATGACCCGCACCGCCGCGGTCGGATTGCTGGGTGCCGGGGCGGCCGTCGGGCTGAGCCGGGCGATCGGTGGCGCCAAGCTGCCCGCCAGCGCCGCGACGGGCCCGTCCCTCGGGCCTTCGGCGCCGACCACCACCGCGTCCAAGTCGACCACACCAACAACCGCAGGGCCGAAGACTCCGACGACGACCCACAGCGTCCCACCCGGGAAGCCGATCGGTGAGGCCAGCCGGGTGCCCGTCGGGGGAGCGGTCAACTTCACCGACCCGAAGAGCGGCGATCCGGCCATCGTGCTGCGACGCTCGCAGGGCACCTTCGTCGCGTTCGATGCCGTCTGTCCCCACGCCGGCTGCACCGTCGGTTTCTTCCGCCAGGCGAATCTGATCGTCTGCCCCTGCCACGGATCCGAGTTCAACCCCGACAACGGTGGTCTCGTCCGTGGCCCGGCGCCGCACGGATTGACGACTATCCCGGTGGCCGTGAGCTCGGGGGGCGTCCTCTACGTCGATGGCTGACTCAGGAAGGGAACCCCTCGAAGACGGGAGGTTATCGTGGGCGCCACGGGCTGTGGCGCAGCTTGGTTAGCGCGCTTGACTGGGGGTCAAGAGGTCGCCGGTTCAAATCCGGCCAGCCCGACAAAAAATGCACAGTTCAGCGGGCTGCCATGGCCGTTGGGACGGTACTCCCGGGAAGACCATCCGGTAAACGGGGCTCCAGGGGTTCTACGAGTCTTTGGGCTCTAGCCGCGGGCGCATCACTTCTTCGTTAGTTGGCCACCGAGCACCTGATCGGCAGCGAACGCGACGAACCCCGCGGTTATCCATACCGGCCAGTTGGTACTGAGGAAGGTCCCGGTGGATCGGGCCGCTGCAATGAGGGCGAAGATGAACATCACGAGTGCTGCGAGGACGAA
>DATNIB010000019.1:0-57146 GCA_035604685.1 Acidimicrobiales bacterium
CGCTTCGAAGCCATACGCAAGAGGCGGACGGCGGAGTGGAAGCGTTCCCCGCAGCGGTCCGACGTGACCCGGATCGAGTGCTGTCGGGGGAAGCGCACAACGCTGGCTCGGGCGGTGACCGTCACCGTTTTGGCTGCAGTGACCGAGCGAACGACGTGCCCCGGTCGATCCAGGCGTTGAGTTGGGCCGCCGTCCGAAGGTCCTCCACGTCCACCCGGAGCCACCCGGGCATCTTCCGACCGCGCATCGCGACCATCTGGGCCGATGTCTTGGCGAGCAGCGACTCGGACTGCGCCGGGTCGACCCGAACCATGAGACCACCCTGGCTGCTGGCTGCGACCGCCATGTTGCCGCCGACCAGGAAGGCGAGGCCGCCGAACATCTTCTGCTCGGTCACCCCGGGTTCGCCCGCGATCAGGAGCCGGATACGATCGGCGAGCTCCACGTCGTAGGCCACGAGATGATCTTCGCCGCTCCGATCAACAGCTGTCACGCCGGCCGTGGGAGCTCGCGGTGAGCGACGTGCCGCGGCCGTCGATGCGTGGGATCAGCGCACCCAGTCCGGCGGGTGCGTCCTACGTGCATCCCGACAAGGCTCGCCTGGCCGCGTTCCAGCGCGTCTACGACAACTGGCGGGTCGTCGACGACATCTACCCCGACCTGGCTGGGCGCTTCGAGCGGGCCGGCACCGGCCGTTTCCTCGAGCTGGGCGGTGGACGCGGACCGATCGCGGCCATCCTGGCGGAGCACGGCGTCGCGACCTGTGTCGTCGACACCGACGCCCAGATGCTGGCCGAGGCGCACCGACCCGCCGTGCGAGCCGACATCTCGACGCTGCCGCTGGCGGACGCGGCCGCCGACGGCGCCGCCGCGGTCAACTGCCTCTACTTCGTGTCCGACCCCCGGGTCGCCCTCCGGGAGGCTCGGCGGGTGCTGCGAGCGGGCGGCTTGTTCGTGGCGTCGGCACCGGCCCGCTGGAACGACCCCGAGCTGGAAGGCATCGACCCACAGTGGGGCATGCCGTCGCCGTTCGACGCCGAGGACGCCCCCGCGCTGGTCGGTGAGGTCTTCGGCGAGGTCGAGGTCGAATCCTGGGAGGTCGTGGCGTACGTCCTGCCCGACCGCTCCGCGATCGCCGACTATCTCCACGCGGTCAACGTCCCCGACTGGGAATCGAAGACCGAGGACATCACGCCGCCCCTGCGCATCACCAAGCTCGGCGCCCACGTCTGGGCCCGCCGCTGAGGTGGGCCGTTCCGCCAAGCGGGCGGTGACTAGGAGGGATTGGCGAAACTCGGAAGTCCATGTCGGGGCTTCCGTTCGATCGCTCGGGCCAGTCTCAGACCCCAAATTCCGGCCATACCTACCCCACAGAACACGAGTGTCAACAATCGGCTACCAGACGATTCGCATGCGGTTGTACGAATCGAGCATCGCACGTTCGGGCCAGGAGAGTTCCACGAACTGAATCCCTACTTGAATCCCCCCGTCCGATCCCGGACTGACGTTGCGGATCACCCCTACAAATCGGTTCCTATTTGAGATGCCAGTTGGCATTGGGATTTCGACGGCGATTTCGCGCCCGATGATTTCGTTTCCGATCGGCTCGACAATTTCAATTCTCGCACCGAGGACCGAGATGTCGAGAACGTGGCACTCACCCCAGGCAGGTTCCGGATCGTCCTCGAAGATGTACTTCCCGAGCCAGTCAGCCCCCTCACGCGGGACTCGTCGGCGCCGTTCCGGCATGACGGACCCCCTTTCGTGGCGCATATGCGCGGCGAGGAGTTGTCCGCGATTCTTTCGCGGTTCACCCCGCCGCCCGTGGACCGAGGGGGTTGGCCGTCCTCTGGGGCGTTCGGGTCGGCGCAAGTCCTGGTCCTCATGTTTATCCACAGGCTGTGATCTTCTGGACTTTGGGGGTCTGAACCTCCGCCATCGGGCAATATCCGATGAGCCGCCCTTAGTCGAGTTCGGTGAGTTGACCGATACGATGGTCGCAATTGGGGTTGCGTCGTCTGGGGGATTCCGATGGCCCAGTTCAACAGAGATTCTCCCAGCCTCTGTCCCCGGTGCGAGAGGGAAGCCTCCTTTGAGTACCACCTCAATCCGGTGGGAGGGCTCAGCCGTTGTAGGTCGATCCCAGGGTCAAGGCCGGGTAAGCCTCACATGCATCGCAAATGCAACGCCTGCGGTTACCAGTGGGCCGAAGTTCCAGGGCCCCTCGCGGGGTCCTGAGTTTCGCCAATCGTTTCGCCAAGCCCTCCTAGTGCGCCCGGCGGAGCGCGAGACCCCCGAGGTAGGCGGCCTGCCCGGCGTGCTGCAGGTTGTCCGAGAGGATGCTGACCAATCGCACGCCGAGCGTGACCGGCGGGTCGAAGGACCGGTCGACGACGCGGTCCAGCGACTCGGCGTCGAGCCCCTGGAGGAACTCCACCGTCTTTTGGTGGACGGCGTCGTGGTAGCCGCGGAGCAGTGCCGCGTCGGCCACGACCAGGGCCGCCTCGGCGGGTGTCTGCCCGTAGCCGTGCGCCGACGGCTCGAACGGCAGGCCGAACCGGTCACACCAGCCGGCCTCGGTCCACACTTGAGCGCTGCCGGCCGCGCCGGCGATGTGGTCGTCCTGGACGCGCGCGATGTGCCACAACAGCCAGGCGATGGAGTTCGACTCTTCGTCCGGCCGGAACCCGAGGTCGTCGAGGTCGAGATCGGCGGCCACTGCGTGGACCACGTCCCGAACTCGGTCAAATGCGTCTGTCAATACCCCTGCGACGTCCATTGCACCGTTTCGTTTCGTTCATGGGGTTGTTGAGAAGGAGTGCCTGTCCCCGGGGGAAGCCTAAATCATCGGGGGGCGGGCGAGGCCGGGACGAACAGGGCGGTGATCCGGGCGATGGTGCGGTCGGTGGAGAACACGGCGACGCCCGCCGCCAGGCGCCGGCCGACGCGGGTGGCTTCGACCACCCCCTGCACGCGCTCGCCGAGGCGGGCGCTGCCGAGGAGGTCGCAGGAGAGGTTGACCGTCACCAACGGCGCCGGGGGATCCATCAGGTCGGACAGCAGGTGCCCGATCGCCACGTCGGCCACCGAAGCGATGACGCCGGTGTGCAAGAACCCCCGCGCGTTCACCTTCGGAGGATCGACGTCGAAGGCCACCCGCGCCGGATCTGCCGGATCCCGCTCGAATCCGCCGATGGCGTCGAGGAGCGGGCTCGGATACGGCCAGCGGACGTACTCGCCGGTCATCGCCGCGCCGGGCGCGCCAGGACGGCCAGGGGCGGCGGCGGCCGCAACCCGGAGAGCAGGGCGCTGACGGCGAGTTCCCAGCGCCGGTCCACCGACTCGGCCGAGGTCCCGAGCCAGCCGGCCCGCTCTTGTGACGCCAGGCCCTGCACCAACGCCACCAGCGCGTGCGCGGCGTCCGTCGGCTCGGCGGCGAGCAGCCCTCTCTCCACGCAGCGGGCAACGCGACCGACGACGAACTCGCGAACCGAGGCCCCCGCGCTGCGCTCCTCGCGGCCTGGGTCGAAGTCGGCAAAGGGCCGGGAGAACATCACGTCGGCGAGCACCGGGTTCTGGCGGACGAACCCCCGGAAGACCTCGACGACGGCCAAGAGGTCGTCCATGGGGTCGTCGGTGTTCTGCAGCTCGCCGAACCGCCGGTGCAACATTCGGAACCCCTCGAAGAACACCTCTCGCACCAGGCCGCTCTTGTCACCGAAGAGCTCGTAGACGGCCGGCGGGGAGGTTTCGGCCTCCCGGGCCAGGCGGCGCGTGGTCAGTCCGGCCACGCCGTTGTCGGCCAGCATGGTCACCGCCGCCTGCAGGAGGCGGTCCCGCAGCTCGGGGGTCCGCTGCTTGGCCCGCGGCACCGCGCTAGCCGCCGGCCGGGGACGTGGCGTGGGGCCGGCCGGAGTCGAGCGACCTCACTCGGGCCCCGCGGCCGGTGTGAACGAGGCGGCGTCCACCTCGATCGCCGCGCGGATCGCGGCCAGCGACCCGCGCCTCACGCGTTGCTTGGTCGCCTCGTGGGCTTCGAGACTGAGCGCGGCCAAGCTGGTCGCGACGTCATGTGCGGTCTGGCTCAGCTCGTCTGGCTCGACGATCCGGTCGAGGAACCCGGCGGCGACGGCGTCGGCGGGGGAGTAGACCTCGGCCAGGGTGACGGCGCGGACGAGGTGGGCCGGAGCCAGTCGCTGCCGGCAGATCTCGATTGCGGTCTCGGGCATCGTCATGTTGATGGCGACCTCGTTGGCGGTGATCTTGTAGGGCCCCGCGGCGCCGATTCGGTAGTCGCCCGAGAGGAGCAGGAACACGCCCATGGCGATGGCGTGGCCCGGGCAGGCGATGACGACGGGCCTGGGAAAGGAGAGGAGCCGCTCCGCCACCTCGAATCCGCCGATGAGCATGCGCACCGCCTCGGGACCGCCGGCTTGGAAGACCGAGAGGTCGAACCCGGCCGAGAAGATCCCGGGCCGTCCGGAGAGCACGATGACGGCTTGGTCGGCCATGGCCCGATCGAGTGCGGCGTTGAGCTCGGCCTGCATCTCGTTGGACAGCACGTTGACCTTGCCGTCGTCCATCGTGATCGTGGCAATGCCGTCCTCCAACCGATAGGTCGTGCGCTCGCCCATTGGGTCTCCTCCCGCCGCTCGCCCAGCTTCCCGAGCCCGGCTCGGGAGCGTTTGGATCAAGGTAACGAAACAACGGTATGAAAGCAAGCCCGACCGCCCCGACCGGAGTCGCCGACCGCCGCGGAGCTGGGGCCTCGGTGTTCCTAGGCCTCGAGGGAGCGTCGGTCGTCGGCGAAGCTGGCGCGCAGTTGCGCCAAGCTGGCCGCCAGCAGGCGGCTGATGTGCATCTGGCTCACGCCGAGGCGGTCGGCGATCTCGGACTGGGTCAGTCCGTCGATGAAGCGGAGCCGGATGATGACCCGGTCCCGCTCGGGCAGGGCTTCCAGGGCTCCCGCCAAGACCGACCGGTCCTCCACGTGGGAGTAGCGGGCGTCATCGCTTCCCAGGGAGTCGGCCATCGTCTGGCTGTTCAGGTCGGGCGCGTCGAGGGACGCGCTGCGGTAGCCCCGGCCCGCCTCGATCGCTTCGAGGACCGCGTCCTCGGTCGTGCCGATGGCGGCGGCCAGCTCCGCCACGGTGGGGGGGTGGCCGAGTTCCTGGGACAGCCGATCGATGTTCTGGCCGACCTCGAGGTAGAGCTCCTGGATCCGCCGGGGGGCCCGGACCGCCCAGCCACGGTCGCGGAAGTGCCGCTTCAGCTCACCGATGACGCACTTGGCGGCGAAGGTGGAGAACTGGACTCCCCGCTCGGGGTCGAATCGGTCGATCGCCTTCACCAGGGCGAGCGAGGCGACCTGCACCAGGTCGTCGTGCGGCTCGCCGCGTCCCGCGAAGCGTCGGGCGAGCTGGTGGGCCAACCCCAAGTGGCTGGTGATGAGTTCGTCGCGCAGGCGGGCGTCCTGCTGGGTGGTGAGATCGCGAAATCGGGCGAGCCCTTCGTCGCCCCCCGGCAGGCCGGTCACGCGCTGGCGTTCGCCCGATGCTTCCGCAGCCAGACACACGGCCTTCCCTGGCGCTGCTCCCGCCCGTGTTCGTCGACCAGGGCATCGAGCAGTTGCCTCGACAGTTCGCCGTCGCCCCCCCACAGCTCCCCGCCGGCGATGCCCTCGCTCGGGTGGGAGCGCAGGCCCGGCTCGACGGTGCACTCGATGGTCACCGTCCCGGCGTCGTGGGTGTAGCGCAAATGGATGGTGCCGCCGGCCTGGACCGCCTCGAAGGAGACGACGAGCTCGTCCACCGCCAGGCGCAGGTCCTCGATCTCCTCCACGTCGAAGCCGGCCCTCGCCCCGACGGAGGCCGCCGTGAATCGCGCCAGCGCCACCAGATCGGCTCGAGCCGGGAAGGACAGTGCGATCACCTCGGGGCGTCCACCGCCCCGGTCGTCCCGGTCACTCATGTCGAGTCGTTTCATCTCCCTGGTCCGTACCCGCCAGGTCGGGGCGAGAACCGTGGAGCGGAAAGGCGGTGGCCAGTCCCGTGATCTCGAGCACCTTCAAGATCCTCGGCTCGGTCACGATCAGGTGCAGCGCGCCGCCGGCGCGCTGACACTGCTCCCGCACGGTGACGAGGACCCCGAGCGCGGTGGAGTCGAGGAAGGTGGCGTCGAGGAGGTCGAGGTAGAGCGTGCTGTGGCCCGCCGCCAGCAGGGTCTCCAGGCGCTCTCGCAACGACGGGGCAACGGCCAGGTCGATCTCGCCGTCGACGACCACGAGCGGCCCGTTGTCCTCGGACACCTGCGTCAAGGCTGCCTACCTTCCCACGGTGGGTGCGCCTGGGGTCCCGGAGAGACCATGGCCCAAAGTATCGCGTCGCTGCCTGGGCGTTTGCCTCGCCCGGAGGCTGAATGCCCGAGCACTGTTCACGCGTGTCAGGCGTCCGGCCGCCCCGGGGGGCCGCGATCGGCGCGGGCCTGCATGCGGGCCAGGTGCTCGTAGACCCGCTGGTCGGCGTCGGTCAGGCCTGGGTGAACCAACCGGCGCGGCCAGAGCCGGTCCCTCCGAACCAGGTTCACCTCCGCGGCCAGGGTGGCTGTGCACCGAGGTACACCCAGGACACGAGCCGATGGCTCGGCACCGGTCTCGTCGTCACTCGCGCCGATCCGAGCGACGACGCGGTCGGGTGGGGAAAGCTGGCCGCGATGAGCCCGCCCGCGCACATCACGGTGACGGTCGCGCTCATCGTGATCGGCGCGGGCGTCCTGCACGCCTCTTGGAACGCGATCGTCAAGGACATCGACGACCTCCTCCTCGCGTTCGGGCTGGTCGGCGTGGTCATGACCCTCGGCGGCGGGATCGGCCTCGTCGTGACGGGCCTCCCGTTTCGAAACGCCATCCCGTTCGTGCTCGGCTCCGTGGTGATACACGTGGCGTACCAGCTCGGCCTCATGCGCTCCTACCGGCTGGGCGCCTTCAACCAGACCTACCCGATCGCGCGGGGAACGTCGCCCCTCGTGGTGGCGGTCGGTGGCTACTTCCTGGCCAGCGAACACCTCGGGCCCGGGCCGTTGACCGGCGTCATCGTGCTGGCCGTAGGGCTCATGAGCCTCGCTTTCTCGTCGGGCCGGCTCAGCCGCGCCGACTTCCCGGCGGTCGCCGCCGCGGTGCTCACCGGGCTCACCATCGCCGGATACACGTTGGTCGACGGCCTGGGGGTCCGCCGCGCCCATGACCCCTTCGCCTACACGTACCTCCTCTTCTTGGTGCAGGGTCCGGTCTTCCCGGCGCTGGTCCTCGGGCGGCGCCCGCTCGCGGTCTGGCGCGATCTGTCGACCGTGGCGAGGGGCCTGTCGGCGGGACTGCTCGCGCTCGTCGCCTACGGTGCCGTCCTCTGGGCCCAGACCCGGGCACCGTTGGCTGAGGTGGCCGCCCTGCGCGAGACGAGCGTGATCTCGGCCGCCGTGATCGGCGTGCTGTGCTTCAAGGAGCGGTTCGGGTCAAGGCGGCTGGTGGCGGCGCTGCTGGTGGCGGCCGGCATCGCCCTCATCGCGTTCTGAGGCCGCCGACCCCCTCGGCCGGCGTGCCGCGAGATCGCTGCATCAGCGTTCGAACGCCAGTCCTGCGCGTTCGATCAGTTGGGGGATGGCCTCTGCCTCCCAACCGGGAGCCATCAGGTGGACACCGGCGACGGGGGGGAGTGCACGGATGCCCGCGATCACGTCGAGCGCGACGTCGAGTCCCGCGGCCTTGGCGTCGGCCCCCTCCAGGCCGGCCAACCGCGCGAAGGTGGCCGGGTTGACCTCGACGCCGGGAATGTTGTCGTGCATGTGCTCGAGCATGCGGGTGCTCCGCGGCGGCGTCACGCCGACCAGGAACGGGGCCCGCTCGGGGATGCCAGCCTCGACCACCGGGCCGAACCACTCGGCGAACCGCTCGACGTCGTAGACGATGTTGGTCTGGAAGCACCGCACGCCGGCGTCGAGCTTCTGCTCCAGCTTGCTGATCGAGTCGACGAGCGGGTTGGCGGCGCCGAGGATGGTGAAGGCGGTCGGCCGAGCCAGCCGCTCACCGGCGGCCAGGTGGCCCTCGTTCAGCTGGGCGATGAGATGCGCCAGGCCGACCGAGTCGAAGTCCGAGACGGCCGACGTCATCCCCTCGTAGGGTCCCACCTTGAGCGGGTCCCCCGAGAGCGCCATCACGGCGCGCACGCCCAGGGCCCAGGCGCCGAGCAGGTCCGCCTGGAGGGCGAGGACGTTGCGGTCCCTCGTCGTGAGCTGGAGGATCGGCTCCAAACCCTCCTCGATCATCCAGACCGCACAGGCGAGCGGCGAGAGCTTGACGGTGGCCGCCTGGTTGTCGGTCACGTTGGCCGCGTGCACGCAGCCGGCGAGGGTCCGGGCGCGGCGCCGCACGGCCTCGGCGTCGGGCTCGAGGGGTGGACCGAGCTCGGCGGTGACCACGAAGTCCCCGCCGCTCAGTGCCGCCGCGAAGGTCACGATCCCTCCTTGGGTCCTCGAGCCGTGGTGAGCGGCCAGTCATACCAGGTGACCGTCGGGCGGTCGACGCCACTCGGGCCCGTCGGGTGCACCCGGTCCTTTGCCAGGCCCCCCGACTCCAGTGGGTGACGCGGCGCAGTCGGACGGTCGTCCGACCTCTAGCAGCCGTCCAGCCAGGGCTGCTTGCCGTCGGCGTTGTAGAGGGCGACGGCGAGCGTGTCCTGGTCGGGCTTGGAGGCGAGATTGGCCTGCTCGCCGACCAGCCCGGGGAGCCCGGCCAACTGGGCCGCCTCGTTCCAGGTGCCCTGCGCGAACTGGAAGGCGCCGCGGTAGAGACCGTCGGGGGAGACGGCGCCGTAGTCCCCCCCCGACTCCACCCGGACGACGCACTGGAGGAACGGTGGCAGGGTCGGGTCGGAACCGGCCTGCTGGGCCACCGCGCTCCCGGTTGGGGACCCCGCCGAGCGCGCCGCGGCCGCGCTCGCGCCCACGCTGGCCCGTTGTGCGGCGATGGCCGCGGCCAGTTGCGCCGTGACCTGGGCCTCTTCAGCGGCCAGTTGGCCGGCGCTCTGGCGCGCCTCGTTCGTGAGGAGCGCCTCCCGGTCGACGGTGGCCTGGTCCCTCGCCTCCTGCTGGCGGAGCGTGCCCTGGGTCACGCGCAGGACGACCTCGTCGGTGTGCAGCCGAGCGATCGTGGTCGTCGTGTCGCCCACCACGATCTGCTCGTAGGCGTGCTCGGCCGGGATCGAATTGGCGTTGGTGTCGAACAACTGGGACAGCCCGTCGGCCACCCCCGCGTTCACATAGGTCGACAGCGCCTCGCGGAGCAGGTCTCGGTGGTCGAGAGTGACGCGCCGATCGTCTTGACTCACCTCTCGCTCGGTGACCGAGATGTCCGCCGCGTCCTGCGCCACCTGGCCGACGGCGACCTCGTACTGCTGGGCCAGCCCGTCGACCCGCAGCTGGGCCTGGATGAGCTCGGCGCTCAGCACGGACGCCCGGGCCTCGAGGCTCGACACCGCCGCGGCGCCGGTCGGAGCGGGCGCCGAGAACACGACGGCGCCGACGGCGCCGGCGCAGAGGGCGACACCGGCCAGCCGGCCGGGGAGCGAGCGAGCGGCGCGCCGCGGCCGCGGAAGAGTGGTTGACGTCGCCGGAGACGGCCCCTCGACACTCGGCACGATGAGGACTGTCTAGCGAGGTCGTCCTGCGCACTGCAAGGACACCGGCGCGTCGCGCGCTCCGTCGTGCCTGGTCGAACGCCGATTCCGCCGCGCCCAGCTGCCCGCCGCGGCGGCGCTCGCCCACCACGGTCCCGCCTTGCGGGGCAATAAAGAAAGGATATACTTCGTTTATTCACCAGGAGGTGCGCAGTGCCAGTCGCGTTGATCACCGGGTCATCGAGGGGCTTGGGGCGGGAGCTGGCGCTCGAGCTGGCCGGGCGGGGGTGGTCGTTGGTGCTCGACGCGCGGGGGTGCGAGGCCCTTTCTGCGACGGAGGCCGACCTGCGGGGGCGGCTCGGTCGAGGAGCCCAGTTGGTCGCAGTGGCTGGTGACGTCACCGACGGCGCGCACCGGCAGGCGCTGGTGGCGGCGGCCGAGCGCATGGGCGGGCTCGACCTTCTCGTCAACAACGCCAGCACCCTCGGCGCGACGCCGCTGCCGCCGCTCGAGCGCTATCCGCTCGAGGTGCTGCGCGAGGCCCTCGAGGTCAACCTGATCGCGCCCTTGGCGATGGCCCAAGCGGCCCTGCCGCTGCTGCGCCGGTCGCCCGATCCGCGCATCGTGAACATCTCCTCCGATGCGTCGGTCGAGGCCTACGAGGGCTGGGGCGGCTATGGCGCCTCGAAGGCCGCCCTCGACCAACTGGGCAAGGTGCTCCACGTGGAGGAGCCCGCGATCCGCGTCTGGTCGATCGACCCGGGCGATATGCAGACCCAGATGCACCAGGACGCATTCCCGGGCGAGGACATCTCGGACCGGCCGCTCCCGGCCTTCTCGGCGCGGCTGATCGCAGGGTTCCTCGAGAGCGACAGCCGCAGCGGCCGCTACCGCGTGGACGACCTGGCGCTCGCCCGATGACGACGACCGCGCTCCAGCGCCCGCGGCGGGTCAACGCCTCGCTGCGCTTCGAGCTGCCGCCGGCGCTCGAGGCCAGCTCGCCGCCCGAGGCGCGCGGGCTCACCCGCGATGCGGTCCGGATGATGGTCGCCCGCCGCCACGACAGCTCCCTCGTGCACGGCACCTTCTCGGAGTTCCCGCAATACCTCGAGGAGGGCGATCTCGTCGTCGTGAACACGTCGGGAACGCTGGCGGCGGAGCTGGCCGTCGAGGACCGTGACGGGCGGTTCCTCGTCGTGCACCTGTCGACGCAGTTGCCGGCGGACCTCTGGACGGTGGAGCTGCGCCAGGGCACCGCGCCGTACTTCGGTGCGCAGGCGGGGGACCGCTTCGCCCTCGGCGCCGGGGGCACGCTGGCCCTGCTCGCCCCCTACGCACAGCACCCCGAGGGGGTGCGGCTCTGGGTGGCCGCCCTCAGCCTCCCCGGTCCGCTCTTCGCCTACTTGTCGGCCCACGGCCGGCCCATCCGCTATGGCTACGTCCACGGCGAGTGGCCAATCGCCATGTACCAGAACGTCTACGCCACCGAACCGGGGTCGGCCGAGATGCCGAGCGCCGGACGGCCCTTCACACCCGAGATCCTGACCCGCCTCGTCGCGCGCGGGGTCGGCGTCGCACCGGTCCTCTTGCACACGGGCGTGGCCTCGCTCGAGGCCGCCGAGGTGCCCTACCCCGAGTACTTCCGCGTGAGCGCTCAGAGCGCGCACAAGATCAACGACACCCGCCGCGACGGCGGGCGGGTCATCGCGATCGGCACGACCGTGGTGCGCGCGCTCGAGACGGTCGTCGACGAGCGCGGCGGGTTGAGCCCCGGCCGCGGCTGGACCGACACCGTGATCACGCCGGATCGCACGGTGCGTTCGGTCGACGGCCTGCTCACCGGGTGGCACGAGCCCGAGGCCTCGCATCTCGCCATGCTCGAGGCGATTGCCGGTCCCGCCCTCGTCGAGCGCTCCTATGCGGCGGCCGTCGCCGAGCAGTACCTGTGGCACGAGTTCGGGGACGTCCACCTGGTGCTCCCGTGACCACCGAGCAGGACGCGCCCCTGGCCAGCCTGCCGACCACTCGGCGGGCCCTCCTCATCGCCATCAAGCGTGCCGGGTCCTGCACGGTGGCCGACCTGGCCGAGCAGCTCGCCGTCACCGCGGCGGCCGTGCGCCAGCAGCTCCTGCGGCTGGAGGAGGACGGGCTGGTCCGCCATGGTTCGGATCCCGACGGCCGCGGGCGCCCGGCGCACCGCTACGAGCTGGCCCCGGCGGCCGAGGCCCTCTTCCCCAAGCGCTACGGCGATCTCACGACCGAGCTGCTCGGCTATCTCGGGGGTCCCGAGAGCAGCGAGGTGGGCGAGCTGTTCGCCGCGCGCGGGAAGCGCCGACTGGACGGGGCGACCCCGCGCCTCGCGGCGCTCTCCCTGGCGGACCAGGTGGCCGAGCTGACCCGGATCCTCGACGAGGACGGCTACCTGGCCGACGTCGAACGCCTCGACGACGGCGGCTGGCGGATCACCGAGCACAACTGCGCCATCCTCACCGTGGCCACCGGCTACCGGCAGGCCTGCTCGAGCGAGCTGGCCTTCATCCGCGACGCCCTGCCGGGCGCCGACGTCGAGCGCGTGGCCCACCTCATGGACGGCGGGCACGTCTGCGCCTACGAGGTGCGTCCGGCGAGCCGAGCGACCGGGATCACCCCCGGCGCGCGGCGGTGAGCAGCCAGGCGGTGTAGCGCATGGGGAAGCTCCCGCCGAGCGCGTCGATGGCGTCGCCCACGTCGGCGAGCAGCGCGGTCAACCGATCCGGCGCCAGCGCGCGGTGGTCGCTGTGCGTGGGCAGCTGGTCGAGCCACTCGGCGCGCGAGTAGACGCGCTCCCAGGCGTAGGTGCGCACCTCGGGCTCCCCGAAGGATCCGTTCTCAGTCAGCGCGCGGGCGGCACCGTCGACCCGCTCGTCGGCCCGCCGGCCGAGCAGGACGGAGTACGAGTCGAGTCCGGGCGCACGGCGTTCGTAGATGGTCCCGAGCGTTCCGAGAAGCGAGGGCGGGAAGACTCCCTCGTTCCAGATCAGCCCGATCAACCCGCCGGGAGCCAACACGCCCGCCGCCCGGGCGGTCCCCACCTCGGGGTCGATCCAATGCCAGGCCTGCGCAGAGACGACCAGGTCGAACCTCCGGCCGGCCGGCTCCCACTGTTCGAAGGCGGCCTCCTCGACGTGGAGCCCGCCGCGGCGCGCCACCGCCGCCATGCGGGCGTCCGGTTCGACGCCCACCACCTGGCAGCCGCGCGCGGCGAACAGGCGGGCGGCCTTGCCGGTGCCGCAACCGACGTCGAGCACGCGCGGGCCGGGGCAGTCGGCCAGCAGCTCGTCGACGAGCGGCGCCGGGTAGCTCGGGCGGGCGCGTTCGTACTGGAGGGCATCGGCCCCGAACGAACGCGCCCGATCGCCATCCCGATGGAGCACGTCGAGATCCTGACCCAAGTCGACGCCGCGACTCGACTGGTCGGGCGCGTCAGCGGTCGGCCAGGTTGGGCCCGGGCGACTCACCCTCGCGGCAGGCCGAGGCCGGGCGGCAGTGCTCGTTCGTGGAGCACGGTCAGGCGCTGCACTGCCCGAGTGAGGGCGATGTAGAGCAGGCCGGTGCCACCGGGCAGGGCCACCAGCGCCCCCGGCTCGACGATGATCACCGCGTCGAACTCCAACCCCTTCGCCTCCTCCGGCCGCACCAGCGCGAGGAACCCCGCCCGCGGTGGCCGACCCGGCGGGTCCGTCGCCAGGCCCCGCTCGCGGAGCTGCGGCGCGAGCTCCTCTAACTGCGCGGCGACGCCGATCGCGGCCACGGTGTGGTGCGCGGCCGAGAGCAGGCGCGCCGACGCGACCAGCTCGTCGACCAGCGCGCCCCCGGCCACCGCCCGGATGTCGGGGGCGTCGTCAGTGGTCCGCACCGAGCGCGTCGGCCGCAGGTGCGGCGCCGCCTCGGCCAGGAAGTGGTTGGCCAGGTCCATGATCGCGGCCGGCACCCGATAGCCGAGGTGCAGCTCCTCTACCGCCGCGCCCGGCGGATCGCCGAGGGCGGCCAGGGTGGCGCCCCAGTCGCCCGGCGCCCCCGGCGCGGTGGCCTGTCCCAGGTCTCCGAGGACGGTCAAGGACCGGCCGTCGAGGCTGCGGCGACCGACCATCCGCAGTGCCATGGGGGAGAGGTCCTGGGCTTCGTCAACCACCACGTGGCCGTAGCGGCGCGGCGGCGCGGCCAGCAAGGACTGCGCCTCGTCGAGCAGCGCGAGATCCGCCTCCGTCCAGGGCTCGTCGCGGACGGATCGCCGGGGGGCGCGGGCGAGCAGGCCGACCTCGGTCGAGTCGAGGCCGCCGGCCCGCGCCGCGCCCGTTCGGGCGCGCGAGTAGAAGCGCCGCAGGAGCGCCGGCGCGCTCTGGGCCGGCCACATCCGTTCCAAGACGACCTGGAGGCGGCGGTCGGCGGCGAGGTCCTGGGCCACGACGGACTCGTCCGCGGCGCTCCCACGACGGTCCGACAGTTGGTGGGCGACCGTCGCGCTGAGCGCCCGCCGAAAGCGCGAGCGCCGGTCCCGGGCAGTGCCGCCCGAGACGCGCGCCGCGTCGAGCAGCTCGTCCAGCGTCTTCGCGCCGAGCCGCACCGACCCCCATCGCGTGGCGACGTGCACGTCGCCCGGTGCCGGCCGCAGCGCGGCGTCGGCCTCGGCCGCCAGGACGGCGGCCATCCGTGGATCGCCCTTCAGCCGGGCGGCCGGCGCGGATTCTTCGGCGCGGACGGGCCAGGCCGTGACCAGCCCGGGCAGGGTGGTCTGGGTGACCGCCACCTCGCCGAGGGACGGGAGCACCTGGGCGATGTAGGCGAGGAACAGGCGGTTGGGTCCGAGCACCAGCACCCCCTCGCGCTCGAGGCGCTGCCGGTGCTCGTAGAGGAGGAAGGCGGCGCGGTGGAGCCCGACCGCGGTCTTCCCCGTCCCCGGCCCGCCCTGGACCACCACCGTCCGGTCGGTCGGCGCGCGGATGATCCGGTCCTGATCCGCGGCGATGGTGGCGACGATGTCGTGCATCTCGCCGCTGCGGGCGCGTCCGAGGGTCGCCAGGAGCGGGTCGGGGAGCCCGGCCGCGCTGGTCCGGCCGACGGTGTCGGGATCGGCGAAGTCCTCCTCCAGGACCTCCTCCAGCCGGCGGCCGTCGAGGAGAAAGCGCCGCCGCCGGCGCAGATCGAGCGGGTGGGCGAAGGTGGCCCGGTAGAAGGGCACCGCCACCGAGGCGCGCCAGTCGACCACGAAGGGGTCGCCCGACTCGTCCTCCACGTGGCGTCGGCCGATGTGCCAAGCGGTCCCGCGCTCCTCATCGATGCGTCCGAAGCAGAGCGGCGACCCGTCCTCTCGGAGCGACGCCAGCCGCTCGAGCAGGCGGCGCTGCGCGACGGTCGCATCCCAATCCCCGGGCGCGCGTTCGGCGGCGTCCCGCTCGGCGGCAGCCGCCCGCCGCTCCATCTGCGCCAGGAGCAGGTAGGCGCGATCGAGGTAGCCCTGCTCGGCCTCGACCGGGTCTGGGTCGGGTGGATCGAGGGGCGCGTCCGAACGTCGGGGAGAGGAGGCGGCGGTGGGCACGGGGGCGGATGCTACTGCACCCACATAACCCAAACAAGACCCTTACTCTACGAGGTAAAGGTCCATAAATGGTGTCCATTTCCTGGACAGCATTTGCCATTATGAAGAACGGGGAGCCCCGTGTCAACCCCCGCGACGCGGTTCGGGTAAAGCATTGCGCCGGCCCGGCGGAGGGGCCGCTCCGTCCTTCTGACCAGCAATGATGCGGCCGATGCGGACCGGCGACGGCCGTGACGGCACCGCGCCGCCGGCCGCCGGCCGAGCTCTCGGGCGTAGCCGGCATCGAATCGGTCGGTTCCGACGCGCTCGATCCGTCCGGAGGAGGGGAAGTGGTAGTGCGTCGCCATCGCGGAAGGAAGGCGTCCATGTCTCGATCGATTTACGGCGTCCTAAGGGCGCGGCGGGCCGCCCGAGACGATGGTTCGCTACCGTGCGCTGATGGCTGCACGACGGCGGATCGCGTCGGGGTCCCCTTTCGAGCCGCTGATCGGGTTTAGCCGGGCCGTGCGTGTCGGCAACCGGGTGCTCGTCTCGGGCACCGGACCCGTCTGGCCGGATGGGTCCTGTGACCCGGACCCCGAGGTGCAGGCGACGCGCTGCCTCGAGATCATCGCGGCGGCGCTGCGCGAGGCGGGGGCGGATCTGGACAGCGTGGTGCGGACCCGGATGTTCCTCACGCGAGCGGAGGACATCGACGCGATTGGGCGCGCCCACGCAGCCGCACTGGGCGGGACGCGGCCCGCCGCGACCATGGTCGTGGTCGCCGGCCTGGCCGATCCGCGCTGGGTGGTGGAGATCGAGGCCGAGGCCCAGCTCGGGTCCTGACGGTCTCGACGGGCCACAAATGTGCTGGTCCCAGCCCTGGCCAAGGGTGCCACAATATGTTAGTCTCTGCTAACGTATTGGAATGCCGGATCTGATGGCCGTGCTGGCCGAACCGAATCGCCGACGGCTGCTCGAGCTGCTGGTCGCCGGCGAGCGGTCGGTGAACGAGCTGGCCGCACACTTCGGCGTGACGAGATCGGCCATCTCGCAGCACCTGGGCGTGCTGGCCGGGGCGGGGTTGGTCCGGGCCCGTCGAGACGGCCGGTTCCGTTACTACCGGCTGGTCCCGGAGGGTATGGCTGCACTTCGCCAACAGTTGGACCAGTTCTGGACCAGTGAGCTCGAGCAGCTGGTGAGCGCTCGACCGAAGAGCAAGGGAGAAGCGGTGGCTGCAGAGAAGTCGGTCGTGGTGCCGCTCGGCCCCGACGAGACGTTCGCGTTGTTGACCGAGCCCGCGCGGTTGCGGCGCTGGATGGCCGTGACCGCCCGGGTCGATCTGCGCGCCGGTGGCGACTACCGGTTCACCGTGGTGCCCGGACACTCCGCCCGCGGCACCTTCGTCGAGGTCGAGCCCGGTCGGCGGCTGGTGTTCACCTGGGGTTGGGAGGGCGAGACGGCGGTGCCGCCAGGCGCTTCGACCGTCACCATCACGCTCGAGCCGACGGCCGGCGGCACGCTCGTCCGGCTGGTGCACGAGGGCCTGGACGAAGAGCAGTCCGCCAGCCACCTCGAGGGCTGGACGCACTTCTTGGGGCGCCTGGAGGCGGCCGCCGCCGCGGGCGACGCCGGGCTCGACGAGTGGGCCGCCGCCCCGGACTCGCTCGACCAGCTGTCGGCAGCGGAGGCGTCGCTCGCGCTCTGTCAGTCGGTCCTGCGCGGCATCGACGACGCGCAAGGCGCGGCGCCCACGCCCTGCGCCAAGTTCAGCGTCGACGAACTCATCGACCACTTGGTCGGCTCGGTCACCAACCTCGGGACGGCGGCCGGGGCCCCGGCTCCTGCCGCGGACGCCACGGCCAGCCGCGAGCAGCGCGTCGCCGACGGCGCGCAGGTGACGCTCGAGGCCTGGCGCCGGCGCGGCATCGACGGCTCCGTCAGCATCGGGCCGCGCGAGCTCCCGGCGGCCGCCGTCCCCGGGATCCTGTCGCTCGAGTTCCTGGTGCACGCCTGGGACCTGGCGCGGGCCACGGGCCAGCCGGTCGAGGTGAACGAGGCACTGGGCGAGTACGTGCTCGGCGCGGCCCGCCAGCTGATTCAGCCGGCCGCCCGCGACGGCGACCGCTTCGCCGCCGAGGTCGAGGTCGGTCCGGACGTCGACGTGCTCGACCGCCTCGCCGCCTTCACCGGACGCGCCACCTGAGCCGGACCGAACCGACCAACGCTCTCGAACAACGAAAGGACAGACATGGCAACGCGCACCTCCTACGAGCAGGGGACGCCCAACTGGGTCGACCTGCTGGCGACCGACCCCGCGGCCGCCCGCACCTTCTACGGCGGCCTCTTCGGCTGGCGTTTCGAGGACACCCCGACGCTCCAGGGCACCTCCTATTCCATGGCCTTCCTGGGTGACCGGCTGGCCAGCGCGATCTCCGTCCAGTCACCGGACGAGTCGCCGGTTTGGAACACCTACCTGGCGGTGGACGACATCGATGCCGCCTCGGCCAGGGCCGAGGCGGCCGGCGGCAAGGTCCTGATGCCGGCGACGGACATCATGGACGCGGGTCGCATGGCCGCCCTCCTCGACCCGACCGGCGCCATGGTGTTCCTCTGGCAGGCGAAGCAGCACATCGGGGCGATCGCGGTCAACGAACCCGGCGCCGTGCTGTGGAACGAGCTCATGACGGACGATCCCAAGAAGGCCGTCGCCTTCTACGGCCAGGTGGTGGGTGTCGGCTCCGAGGGCACTGACATCGGAGGCACCCCGTACACGCTGCTCACGGTCAACGGCAGCACGGTGGGCGGCGTCACCACCCCGTCGATGTTGGGTGCACCCAACCACTGGCACGTCTACTTCGGGACGGGCGATGTCGCCGCCTCGGTCCAGCGGGCGACGGAGCTCGGCGCGACCGTGCTGTCGCCCCCGAGCACCTCGCCGATCGGCACCAGCGCGACGCTGCGCGACCCCCAAGGCGCCGTCTTCAGCGTGTTCAAGCTGGCCGAGGCCGCCCCAGCGACCTGACGCTCGGCGCCGGCGGCACGTCCGGTCCGGGGCCGGGCACACTGGCGCGGTGCCGGGCGTCGCCTCCTGGATCTCGCCGAGAGCCCGCAAGGGAGCCCCGAGCGCGATCGCCGGCCGGGGCCTGTTCGCCGTGGCCGACATCGCAGCCGGCGAGGTGGTCGCCGTGAAGGGCGGCCACGTCGTCGACACCGGGGCCCTGGCCGACCTGTCCGCGCGCCTCCAGAACTCCGAGATCCAGATCGCCGAGGGCCTCCACCTGGTGGCGCTCGTCGACGCCGAATACGAGCCCGTGATGCTGTTCGTGAACCACTCCTGCGAGCCCAACCTGGGCTTTCGCGGGAACGTGGTCCTGGCGGCCATGCGCCACATCTCGGCCGGCGAAGAGCTCACGATCGACTACTGCCTGTTCGACACCCTGGCCGAGCCGATGGCCTGTGCGTGCGGGACGCCCAGCTGCCGGAAGACGGTGACGGGCGAGGACTGGCGGCTGCCCGAGCTCCAGGCCCGCTATGCCGGCTGGTTCTCGACCTGCCTGGCCGACCGCCAGGAGCGGCGGGTGAGGAAATCGGCCGGAGGTGGCGGATAAGCTGCCACCAGCGCATCGCGGAGTCACGCTGGCGTTGCGTCGTTGGCGGTTGTGCCTCTGAGGTCTTCCGCAAGTATTCAAGCGTGGAGAAAAGTGAGGCAGTACATGCCGGAAGGCACCGTCAAGTGGTTCAACGCCGCGAAGGGCTTCGGGTTCATCACCCCTGACGACGGGTCCCCCGACGTCTTCGCGCACTTCTCGTCCATCGAGGGCTCCGGATACCGCGAGCTCTTCGAGGGCCAGAAAGTGACCTACGAGGCCGAGCAAGGCCCGAAGGGGATGCAGACGAAGCGGGTTCGCCCACTCTGATTCCCGATCACAGCCCCTCCCGGGATCTCCGGGAGGGGCTGTGTCGCGCCCGGGCTCAGTGATGGACGGGGCTGGGGGACCACCGGTGAGACCGGTCACCCTCGTCGCCGGCGTGGCCCGTCGCGCGTTCTGACGTCGGCAAAGACCCAAATTGGTGACGCGGCGGATCTAGAGTCGGCGCGCAGGGCGCCCAGCAACCAGACGGCCCGTCGGACGAGCGGCGGACCGGTGGGGGGAACCGATGAGGGGACCTCGAGATCCGTGAGCACCCGAGGGAGTCCCGTGCGACGGCTGTGGGACCGCCGGCTCGACCACTATCCGAGCACCCGACCCCGGATGGCCTATTTGGCCATCGTGGTGCTGGCCACGATCGTCGTCTACTACGAGCTCTACGTGCTGGGCGCGGTCGCGCCCTCGATCATCCAGCAGTACGGGATGTCGTTCCGCTACTTCGTCGACGTTTCGGTCTTCTCGGCCATTGCCGGGGCCTTCGCGTCGCTCTTGGCCGGCGCCTCCGACCGCTACGGGCGGGCCAACCTCGTCACCTACGGCCTCCTCCTGACCGGGCTGCTCACCGCGTTCGCAGTGCCCAACGCGGGCAACCAGACGATCTTCTTGGTGCTGGTGGTGGTCGTCGGCTTCGTCGAGGGCATCGTCCTCGTCGCCACGCCGGCCATGATGCGCGACTTCTCGCCCCAGCTCGGCCGCGCCGTCGCCATGGGCTTCTGGGCGCTCGGGCCGGTGGTCGGCAGCCTGCTGGTGGCCGCGGTGACGTCCAACACCCTGCCGGCCAATCTCGGCGTGCATCCCGAGGCGTGGAAGGGCCAGTTCGAGGTGGCCGGTCTGACTGGCATCGGGATCTTCGTCGTCGCGCTCTTCTTCCTGCGCGAGCTCTCGCCCCGCCTGCGCGACCAGCTCATGGTGAGCGCCCGGGACCGGGCCCTCATCGAGGCCAAGGCGGCCAACCTCGACATCGAGGCCGCGCTGCGCAATCCGTGGCGCCAGATGCTCCACCTCGACATCGTCGGCTCGGCGTTCGCCATCAGCACGTTCCTGCTCGTCTACTTCGCGGCCGTCGCCTTCTTCGTCGTCTACTTCACCACCACCTTCGGCTTCACCGAGAAGCAGGCCAATGGGATCGGCGACTGGTTCTGGGCCTGCAATGCCGGCGCCGTGATCCTGGTCGGCGTGCTGTCGGACCGCGTCCGGGTCCGCAAGCCCTTCATGATCCTGGGGGCCGTGGGCGCGATCACGATGACCATCATCTTCCTCGGCAAGACGAGCAACGCCCACACCGGCTACTACAGCTTCGTCTGGATCGTGAGCCTGCTCGCCGTCTTCCTCGGGGTGGCCTTCGGCCCGTGGATGGCGGGCTTCACCGAGACGGTGGAGCGGCGGAACCCGGCCCTCACCGCGACCGGACTGGCGGTGTGGGGGTGGATCCTGCGGGCGATGGTCGCGCTCTCGGCGTTCGTGCTGCCCTTCGTCGTGGCCTCGGCGACGCCCCTCGTCACCTACGGACCGACGGCCCAGGCCATCGCGGCCAAGTTCCCCCAGCAGATCGCGACGTTGGAGGTGATCCAGCCCAAGGTGATCGACGCCCTGGCCGCCAACTCGTCGGACATCGCCGCCGCCACGACGGCCGTGTCGGAGATCCACCGCGCCCTCGGGGTCTCCTCGTCGCAGGCGCTGACGCGCCTGCTCGCCCTGAAGACGCTGCCCAAGACCGACCTCTCGTTCCTCCAGGCCCACGGGGCGCAACTGAGTGCCGCCCAGCAGAGCAACCCCAGCCAGTGGCGGCGCTGGTGGTGGGTCTGCGTCGCCGGGGAACTCGTGTTCATGCCGCTCGTGCTGGTCATGGCCGGACGGTGGCGCCCGTCCTCGGCCAAGCGGGACGCCGAGGATCACGACCGCCTGGTGAGCGCCGAGTTGGCCAGGTTGGCCGCCGGTCTCGCCGAACCCTCGGTGCCGGTCGCCTAGCGCGGAGCCCCGCGCTCAGGGGATCGGTTCGAGCGACGGGGACGCCGGCTGCTGGGTGTGCCAGACGATGACGGCGATCGCGCCGATGGCCAGCACGCCGCCGATGATCTGGGTCGCCACCACCCGCTGGTGGAGGATGGCGACCGCGCCGAGCACCGCCACGACCGGGTTGGCCGCCACGATCACCGACGACAGCGACACATCGACGAAGCGGTGGGCCCAGTTCATCAGCACGTGGGCCGAGCCGGGCACCGCGGCCAAGAGGACGAACCACACCCAGGCGCCCGCCCTCACGTGGATCGGGGTCTCCCCCCCGATGAACAGGACCGGGGTGACGGCCACCGCGGCCGCCACGGTCACCGCCGCGGTGAACTCCAGGGCCCCCACGTGTTCGCGGGCGTGCTTGGAAGTGAGCCAGTAGCCGGTCCAGGCCAGCATCGACCCGGTGGCCAGCAGGTCACCCGTCAGGTGGTGGCTGCTCGGCAGGCCGCCACCCAGGACGACCAGGGTCACCGCCCCCATGGCCAGTGCCGTGAGGACGCCCACCGAGCGGGTTAGCCGCTCGCCGAAGAGCGGGCGGGCGAGGAGGATGACGACGACCGGCTGCAGGGCGTTGATGATGGTGACCTCGGCCACGCTCGCGTGCCGCAGCGCGCTGAAGAACAGCGTCATGTCGGCGCAGAGCAGGACCCCCGGGACGACCCCGGCCCGCCACACGCTCCAGGTCATCCGCCGGCCGGTCGCTGCGCTGAGGACGAGCAAGAGGGCGCTCGCGATCCAGAGGCGGTAGAAGGCGATGACGAGGGCCGGCGCGGGGGTGAGCTCGACCAGCACGGCCGAGAAGCCCCAGGCGACGGTCGCGATGCCGACCGCCGTCAGCCCCGGAGCGCTGGCCCGGGCGTGCGTCACCTCCGGGGCCATCCGGCGAGGTTAGAAGACCATCGGCGGCACCGGCCCGGCCGCGGGTGCTGCCGTCAGTGCGCGGCCGCGGCCACCTCTGGGAAGTACGTCGCCAGCGCGACGTACTCGATCCCGGTCTGCTCGGCCACGACCGGCAGCGTGGCGGTCCCGGCCACCAGGTTGACGCCGGCCGCTAGGCGGGGGTCGGTGGCGCAGGCCGGTCCGATGCCCTGGTCGGCGATCGCGTGCACGAAGGGCAGCGTGGCGTTGGTGAGCGACGAGGTGCTGGTCACGGGGTAGAGCGACGGCATGTTCGTCACGCAGTAGTGGATGACCCCTTCCTCGACGTAGGTCGGGTGGCTGTGGGTGGTCGGCCGGCTGGTCTCGATGCAGCCACCCTGGTCGATGCTGATGTCGACGAGGACGCTGCCGGTCGGCATGGAGGCCACCATGGCCCGGCTCACGAGGTGCGGCGCCCTGGCGCCCGGGACGAGCACGCTCCCGATCAAGGCGTCGGCGCCCGCCACGAGCTCCTCGAGCACCGAGGTGGTCGAGTAGAGGCAACTGACCCGCCCGTCGAAGCGCTCCTCGGCCGTCCGCAGCGCCAACAGGTCGCGGTCGAGCAGCTTCACCGACGCGCCGAGGCCCACGGCCTGGGCCGCCGCGTTGGTCCCGGCCGTCCCGGCGCCGATGACCACCACCTCGGCGGGGGCGACACCGGCGATCCCGCCCATGAGCACGCCGCGCCCGCCCGAGACCCGGCCCAGGTGGTAGGCGCAGGCGAGCCCGGCGATGCGTCCGGCCACCTCGCTCATCGGGATGAGCAGCGGCAGATGCCGGCCGTCGCGCACCGACTCGTAGGCGACGCAGGTCGCGCCGGTGGCCGCCAGGCTCCGGGCGAGCGCCGGGTCGGCTGCGAGGTGCAGGTAGCCGAACACCACCTGGCCGGCCCGCACCATTGGGATCTCGCTCGGCTGGGGCTCCTTCACCTTCACCACCAGCTCGGCGGCCCCCCACACCTCGTGGGCGCTCGGTACGACGCGGGCGCCGGCGCGGCCGTAGGCGTCATCGGCGTAGCCGGCGCCCACCCCGGCCCCACTCTCGACGATGACCTCGTGGCCCTCGCCCACGAGCTCTCGGGCTCCCGCCGGTGTGATGGCGACGCGCAGCTCGTCGATCTTGATCTCCCGGACGACTCCGACGCGCACCGCCGACCTCCCGAGTTCTGCTGCAAAAGACTGTCGGGGATTGGCCCGCGGCGCCACTGCGCCGCGGGGCCACCCGGGGAGCGGGCAGGATCGCGGGCGCGACGCCCGGCGGCCGTTCTGCGGTGCGACGCGGCCGGGGGGCTCGCGGTACTGTCACTCGGCCAGCGAGAGGGCTTGACATCCCGAGCAGCGACCGGACCTGTGCATGGCGCGCGGTGACGGCCCGGCTCGTGGGGACGCCTCGGTCGCTTGGCGGCCGCCCGCCGGTTGGCGGTTCAGGACGGTCCGACACCGATGACGACGAGGAGGAGCGAGCCGCCATGAAGCTGGCGACGATCAGGCAGGGCGGCTCGACCCTCGCGGTGCGCCTCGACGGCGACTCGGCCACGGTGATCGACGGGGCGACCGACGTGGGCGCCCTGCTCGCCGACCCGGCCTGGCGGGCCCGTGCCGAGGCCGCCGCCGCCCCACTGGACGCGGCTGCGCTCGACTTTGCACCACTCGTGCCGCGCCCGGACAAGATCGTCTGCGTCGGCCTCAACTATCGGAGCCACGTCCTGGAGATGGGGCGCGAGCTACCGGAGTATCCGACGCTGTTCGCCAAATTCCGCTCGAGCCTGATCGGCGCCCACGACGAGATCGAACTGCACCCCGCCGTGCGGAGCCTCGACTGGGAAGCCGAGCTTGCCGTCGTGATCGGCTCGGCGGTGCGCAACGCAGACGAGACGGCGGCCCGGGCGGCCATCGCCGGGTTCTCGGTGCTGAACGACGTGACGGCTCGTGACTGGCAGCACCGGACACTGCAGTGGCTCCAAGGCAAGACCTTCGAGCACAGCACGCCCTTCGGACCGGCCCTCGTGACGACCGACCAGTTCGACGGGACCGCGGGGGCCATCACCTGTGTCGTCAACGGGGAGACGATGCAGCAGTCAGACATCTCCGATCTGGTCTTCGGCCCGGCCGCCCTCGTGTCCTACATCTCGACCATCGTCACCCTGCTGCCCGGTGACCTCATCGCCACCGGGACGCCGGGCGGGGTGGGCTCGGCCCGGACCCCGCCGCGATTCTTGGCCGTGGGCGACTCGGTCGTCACCCGCATCGAGGGGTTGGGGGAACTGCGCAACACCTGCACCGGATCGTGAGCACCGACGGTGACGACCGGCTGGCGACGCGCCTGCGCTGGTTGGACTCCGGCGAGTCGTTCTTCGCCGGACCGGACAGCTGTCCGCCCTGAGCGACACCCAACTGATGGGGGCCTCCCAGCTCTCCGGCTGGACGCGCCGGCACGTCCTCAGCCACATCGCCAACAACGCCCGGGCGCTCATGAACTTGCTGCACTGGGCGCGGACCGGCATCGAGACGCCGATGTACGCCAGCCCCGAGCACCGAAACGCCGACATCGAGGCGGGGGCGGCGCTCCCCGCCGCCGCGCTTCGGGCCGACGCACTGGCCAGTGCCCAGGAACTCTCGGGCGCCGTGGCGGCGATGTCCGAAGCGGCCTGGGACGGGGCGATCCGCACCGCGCTCGGCCGCGCGGTGACCGGCGCGGAGGTCCCGTGGATGCGGGTACGCGAGGTCTGGGTCCATGGCGTCGATCTCGGTGCCGGCGCGACCTTCGCCGACGTCGACGGTGACGTGGCCGCCGCCCTGTTGGCCGAGGCCGCCCGCGGTTTGGCCGGCCGCGCCGACTGCCCGGCGGTTCGACTGGAGCCCGACGCCGGAGAGGTCCTGGTGATCGGACCGGCGACCTCGGTGCCCGACCAGGTGCGGGGCACCATCGGCGCGCTCGCTGCTTGGGTGCTCGGGCGCTCGGCGGGCGATGGTCTGGCCAGTCGGGGCCCGTTGCCCGCCTTGCCGCGCTGGCTCTAGTCGCATCGACGGGCGGGCCGCCAAGGACGGCCAGAGGCACGAATCCCCGCTCCAAGTACCACTCTTTGTGATGATCCACTACTCAGTGCGTCGGTCCGCGTAGCGTCAGAGCCGGACGAACGTGGCTTCTACCAGGGAGATGACCGATGGCGGGATTCGTGAGGCGGCTCGTGCTCGTGGTGGCGATCTGCGGCGGAATGACCTTTGCTCTCCCGGCGAACGGGGCCATCGCCGGGGCGACGCCCGGCCCGGAGTTTTCGGCCTTCGCCGTCAGTGACGGCGCCGTGGCGGCGGGCCCGAACGTCGAGTACTGGGGAGCCCAGTGGGCCCAGGACAATGTGCTGTTGAATGGCAGCGATGCGCCCCACAGCTTCAAGGGGTTCGCGGACACCGTGGTGCCCGCCGTCGGTTGCACCGGATCCTTCACGACCCGACCCGGCAACAGCTCCGTACCGCCGAGCCCGGCCGTGCTTCCCGCGAACGATGTCTTCGTCCTCGTGGTCAACAGCGTGACCAAGTCCGGACCGGTCATCTCGGGGACCTACGTCGATATCCTCGAGGTGGTCACTGATCCCGGATACGGCCCGGATCCCGGGCACCCCGGCACCGGGGTTGTGCTCGGGTCGGTCTGCGGGACCGGTGGCGGGGGCGGCGGCAGCCCGTCGTAATCGCTCGGCGGTTGCTGGCCGGCGCTCTGGTTGCGCTGTTCGGCGAGGTCGCCCACCCGCGCCCGCCGCCTGATCGGCCCGGCCAGCCAGGGCGGCGAACGCTCGCGCCGAAGTTCCACCGCTACAGTGGGTGTGGACAAGGAGAGGAGTCGCCATGTGGGTTGTCGTTGGCGTCCTGCTCGGTGTCGTCCTCCTGAGCTCCCTGCTCGGCTTCCACGTCGGTCCGCACGCGCACGTGTTCGCGGCCGGCCTCGGGGTCGGCGTCGCCGTGTTCCTGTTCGTCCTGGCGGCCACCGGCCACTCGAGCGCCACCCTCTGGTCCCTCTTCGGCGCCGACCTGGCGATCTCGGCCGGCGTGGGCACGATCGCCTGGAAGGGCTTGACCACGTTGAGGACGCGGCCCTGGGGTCATGGGTCGGCGGGTCTGGTGGGCGTCGACGGGGTGGCCGTGACCGACCTGGCCCCCGACGGCATCGTGCGGATCCGGGGTGAGAACTGGTCGTCGACGTCGCTCAACGGGACCGTGCGCGCCGGCCAGGCGGTGCAGGTGGTCCAGGCGTCGGGCGTGCGCCTGAGCGTCTGGAGTGACGAGGCGGTGGCCGACGACACGTCGCCCCGCCCGGCGCTCGAATCCTTGCCGGACGTCTCCGGCGTGGTCGAAGAAGAACGAAGGGCGGGTTCGCTGTGATCATCGGGATCGTCGTTGGCGTGGTGTTGCTGGCTGCGCTCATCTCGGCCGGGCTGTCGGTCAAGATCATCCGGGAGTACCAGCGCATCGTGCTGTTCCGGCTCGGTCGGGCCATCGGGACCAAGGGCCCGGGGATCGTGCTCATCAACCCGGTGACCGACCGCACGAGCTGGGTCGACCTTCGGGAACGGTTCCTCGAGATCCCGTCGCAAACGGCCATCACGGGCGACAACGCCCCGATCTCGATCGACTTCATCATCTTCTATAAGGTGGTCGACCCGCAGATGTCGGTGCTGACCGTGCAGAACTTCGCCGGTGCCGCGCTCAACGTCGCGGCGACCACGCTGCGCAGCGTGGTGGGCGACATGCCCCTCGACGACGTGCTCTCCAAGCGCGAGGACATGAACGCCCTGCTGCGCGTGCGCCTCGACGAGGTCACCGAGCGCTGGGGCGTGAAGGTGACGAGCGTCGAGGTCCGAGAGATCAACCCGCCGCCCGGCGTGCTCGAGGCGATGACCCGCCAGATGTCGGCCGAGCGGACCCGGCGGGCCCAGGTGACCGAGGCCGAGGGCCAGAAGGCGGCCGCCATCTTGAGCGCCGAGGGCCAGCGCCAGGCGGCCATCACGCTCGCCGAGGGCACCCAGAAGGCGGCCATCTTGAGCGCCGAGGGCGAGCGCCAGTCCGCGGTCCTGCGCGCCCAGGGCTACTCGGTCGGCCTGGAGACGATCCTCGGCGTGGCGCGCACGCTCGACGAGAACACGCTGCTCCTGCAGTACCTCGACACGCTGAAGCAGATCGGCTCCTCGCCGTCGACCAAGTTCGTGGTGCCGATGGAGTTGGGCGGGCTGCTGCGCGGTCTGCGCTCGCTCCTGCCAGAAGAGGCGCGGGCCGTCACCGCGCCGGCATCCACCGACGGCATCCATTAGGAGGCTTCTGCGGCATTGATGTCATCGCATTTTCGGAGCTAATCGCCGGACTTCAAGAGCAGACCATCGAATCGCGAGACACTTCCCTGCATGGGAAGAGATCCTTAGTGCGCATCCCTACGGCCATCGGGTTTGGATACAGACCACAGAGTTCAGACCCGAAACCATCCAAGGCAAGCGGAAGCTAAGAGCTGAGCAAGTTTCCCTGCAGCGTTCTGCCCGATGAACACCCTCTACTACGGAGACAACCTGGACGTTTCGGCGCCAGCACGTGGCCCACTGAACTTGCCAAGACCTAGACATACGTCTGCCCACGAGGAAGGAAAAGGGATAGTTGACGACGAATAATGTTGGTAGCGAGCTTTATCCATTGTGGCCATCTGAACCTTCTCCGGGATATCTAGGACAGCTAGAAGATTCCTGCCAGGCTGACTACGCATCAAGACGGGCAAACTTAGTGCAGGAGGATTGCAGCTTTTATCACACTTCTGTTCTGAAGGCTGGCACTATCCTTCAGGGAGCATGGGACCTCCGAGGTGGGGAAGATAGCTACTTAGGAGGAGGATCATTCGACCGCGTACGAGTGCTTGAAGTCGGTCCCGCCAGCGGTTTTTTTACCTTTCACCTAGAGGATAGGGGTGCCGAGGTCGTTAGTTTTGAAGCTGGGTATGACCGGCATATAGACGTCTTGCCACCTATCACTCATGAGGACCCTCGACCCGCTATGCCGCTCGTAATGTCCGAACTAGCGCGTATCAATAACTCGTGGTGGTATTTGCATCGAGATCGAAACTCGACTGCGAAGATCGCTTATGGGAACATATATAATCTGCCATCCGATTTGCAAATGTTCGATACTTCTCTCTTTGGAAGTGTCTTGCTCCACTTGCGGGATCCATTTCTCGCAATGGAAGAGGCAGGGAAACTTACGACTCGGAGAATGATCGTCACAGAGGCACTCTATGGTGACCTCGACGACCCCACTCTTCTCACCCGGATCGCGACTGGAATCCGGTGGAGAATGCGAGCGCGTCCCGGGCGCATTGGGGGTGGAAACCCTGCCAATGTTCAACGGTTTGCGCCCGAGATCTCGCATCGAGGCGCCAGCACAATTTGGTGGAACTTTAGCCCGGGGAGTGTCGTCAATATGATGGCTAGGCTCGGCTTCCCACAAACAGCGGTTACCTTTCACTCTCAGCGATACCGAATCGGTTCTGACCTCTCCGTGGAACCGGTTGATGTGGCGATGTTTACGGTGGTCGGTGAGCGAACCTGACCTGCGACGGTGGTTTGCGGGCCGGCTTAGCGCCACCACGCGGCGTGGTCGACTCATCCACTTTCGGGCGACGTGACGAGGGATCGACGGCGGTGGCGCTCTTCTGACTGTTGGGGTAAGGGAGGCCGAATTGTGGGGTACGCCGCTATGACCCGATCACAGAACCGACCCTTGACCTGGGGGTCCTGAGTTTCGCAGAAGTCGCCTAGAGGTCCAGCCGGCAGGCTCCCGCCGGGTCGTCCTCACGGGCGCCCGCCCGTCTCCGACGTTGGGTCGAGGGGCAAGCGCACGCTGAAAGTGACCCCGCCGCTGGGCCGCGCGTCGGCCGCGACCGAGCCGCCGTGGGCGCGGACGATGGAGTCGACGATCGAGAGCCCGAGGCCGGCGCCGCCGTGCTGGCGCGACCGCGACGGGTCGGCGCGGAAGAAGCGCTCGAACACCCGATGGGCCGATTCGGTGTCGAGCCCGGGCCCGTTGTCGCGGCACGAGATGAGAGCGACGTCGCCCCTCCGGGCGATCTCGAGCTCTGTCGTCGTGCCCTCCGGCGTGTGAGCGCGCGCGTTGGACAAGAGGTTGTCGAGCACCTGGCGCAAACGCGGCCCGTCGCCCGCCACCTCCACCGGTTGGCGCGCAGTGAGGATGATCGGCCACTCCGGGGCCACCGTGCGCGCCGTCTGCACCGCTTCACCGGCCAGTGCCACCAGCTCGACCGGCTGGCGGGCGAGCGGGCGGCCCTCGTCGAGCCGGGCCAGCAGCAGGAGGTCCTCGACGAGGTGGCCCATTCGGCCGGCCTCGCTGGCGATGCCCGTCATGACCCGCTCGAGGTCGTCGGCCCGGCTCGAAGCGCCGCGTTCGAACAGCTCCGCATAGGCGGAGATGGCGGCCAGTGGGGTGCGCAG
The DNA here is from genome assembly GCA_035604685.1 of Acidimicrobiales bacterium. Classification (GTDB taxonomy): domain Bacteria; phylum Actinomycetota; class Acidimicrobiia; order Acidimicrobiales; family RAAP-2; genus DATNIB01. Next base: position 29,554 of record DATNIB010000019.1, read on the forward strand.
CTCGTGAGAGGCGTCCGCCACGAACTGGCGCATCCGGCCCTCAGAGTCGCGCAGCTCGGCCTCGGTGGCGTCGCGTTCGCCGAAGGCCGTTTCGATCCGCCCGAGCATCACGTTGAGCGCGCCGGCCAGCCGGCCGACCTCGGTGTTGCCCGCTTCTCCCGGGACGCGCTGATCCAGTTCACCGGCCGCGATGGCCGCCGCCGTGGTCTCGACGGCTCGGAGCGGCCGCAGGCCGATGCGGACCAGCCACCACCCGCACAGCAGCGCCGCCAACAGGGCCGCACCAGTCACCGCCAGCTCGACATCGAGCAGGCGGCCGAGGGTGCTCATGGTGTCGCCGAGCGGTAGCGCCACCAAGAGCTCCGGGCTCCCGGTGCCCTCGCGGGCCGCGCGCACCTCGAAGGAGGGGCCACCGCCCCGGGCCGGCGCGCTGAAGTAGCTGACCGAGGTGCCGGGGTGGGTCGGGTCCGGGGTCAGCCCCGAGAGGTGGGCCGGGAGGACCGGCAGGCCCGCGTGCGAGGAGCCGATCGACGGAACCGAGCAGCGCTCGAGGACGGCGTTGCCCGAGGCGCTGCGGACTTCGATGGCGGCGCCGGGGGTGAGCTGGTGGAGAAGTCCCGCGGGGAGGTCGCAGCCGGTCGCGGAGACGGCGGTCGGTGGGCGGCCGCCGAAGGGGAGGCCACCGGGCCCGGGCGGCCCCCCGCCGAAGACCGCCAGGGCCACCGGCGCGCTCGTCGCTTCGAGACTCTGGTCGACCTGGGTGAAGAGGAACGAGCGCAGCTGCTGGTAGGTGACGACGTCGGCGATCACCAGGGCCACCAGCGCCACCGCGCCCGCCGCCAGCAGCAGGCGGGTCCGCAGCGACACCTAGGCGTTCCCGGGCTCGCGCAGCGCGTAGCCGACCAGCCGGATGGTGTGGATCAGCGGCGGCCCGTACTGGTCGAGCTTCTTGCGCAGGTAGCTGACGTAGGTCTCGACCACGTTGGCGTCCCCGTCGAAGTCATAGTGCCAGACGTTGTCGAGGATCTGGGCCTTCGAGAGCACCTGGCGGGGATTGTGTAGGAAGAAGCGGAGGAGGTTGAACTCGGTCGCCGTGAGATGGATGGTGGCGCCGCCCCGGCGGACGACATGCGCGCGCTCGTCCATCTCGAGGTCGGCGATCCCGAGCACCTCGGACCGGCCGTCGCCCAGCCGCCGGACGATGGCGCGCACCCGGGCGACGATCTCGGCCAAGGCAAAGGGCTTGGTCACGTAGTCGTCGCCGCCGGCGCCGAGGCCGGCCACCTTGTCCTCCAGGGCGTCGCGCGCCGTCAGGAAGAGGATGGGCACGCCGATGCCGTCCTGGCGCAGTCGCCGGGTGACCTCCAGGCCGTCGAGGTCCGGCAGCATCACGTCCAAGATGATGAGGTCGGGCGGCCGCTCCTGGGCGGCCACCAGGGCGGACCGCGCGGTCGTCGCCTCCTCCACCTCGAACCCCTCGTAGCGCAGGGCGGTCGCCACGGCGTCGACGATGGACGGCTCGTCGTCCACCACCAGCACCCGACGCGTTCCCTGCCTGTTCATGGTTCGCCATTCTCCTGGTCGCCACTCTCGGGCGTTGGGATGCACCGCCGCTGTGCCCGAGCTGGCAGCGGACTGTGAACTCTCGGCGGCGAACCCCGCCCGGGCGCCGCCCGCCCGGCCGCTCGAGCAGCCAAGATTCTTAGGGCGTTCACAGCCGAGCGACAGCTCGACCCCAGCGCGTGACCCGACCATAGGACGATGCCAACCACCCACAGCGCCGGCATTCCTGTCCCGATCGACGGATCACCCCTGGTCGAGGTCGTGGTGCCGGTCTACAACGAGGCCCGCGGGCTCGACCGCAGCATCCGCACGCTGCGGTCGTTCCTGGACCGGTCGTTCCCGTTCCCGGCCCTGGTGACCATCGTCGACAACGCCAGCACCGACGAGACCGGGGCGCTGGCCGCCCGCCTGGCCGGCGAGCTCGACGGGGTCCGGGCCCTCCACCTGGCGCAGAAGGGCCGCGGCCGGGCACTGCGCGCGGTATGGCCCGCCAGCGCTGCCCGCGTGGTCGCCTACATGGACGCCGACCTCTCGACCTCGCTCGGGGCGCTGTTGCCGCTCGTCGCGCCGCTGCTGTCGGGCGAGAGCGACGTCGCGCTCGGCACCCGGCTGGCCCCGGGCGCGCACGTGGTGCGGGGCGCGAAGCGCGAGATCATCTCGCGCTCCTACAACCGCTTGCTCAAGGCCTGCCTGCACAACGCGTTCTCCGACGCCCAGTGCGGGTTCAAGGCCGCCCGCACCGAGGTCGCCCGTCGGCTGGTGCCGCTCGTGGCGGACAACGACTGGTTCTTCGACACCGAGTTCCTCGTGCAGGCCGAGCGGCACGGCTACCGCATCCACGAGGTCGCGGTCGAGTGGGTCGACGATCCCGACAGCCGGGTCGACGTGCTGCGCACGGCGTGCGACGACCTGCGGGGCATCCTGCGGCTGCTCCGCCACCCAACCGTCGTCCCGAGCGGCGGGCCACCGGGAGCGGGCGTCCCCGCGCCCGAGGTCGTGCGGACCGAGCGGCTGTCCGAGGTCGCGTCGTCATGACCGTCGTCCTCGAGCGGCCGTCGGCCGAGCCGTCCCTCGCAGACCCGCCGCCGCGGCGGATCGGACGTCTCGGACGCCTCGTGCGGGGCCGACCCGCGGACCCGGCCTGGGTCCGACCGGCGCTCCTCGTGCTGCTCTCGGGCACCGCCGTCGCCTACCTGTGGGCGCTCGGCGACTCGGGCTGGGCCAACTCCTTCTACTCGGCGGCCGTCCAGGCGGGGACCAAGAGCTGGAAGGCGTTCTTCTTCGGTTCGTCGGACGCGTCGAACTTCATCACGGTCGACAAGCCCCCGGCGTCGCTCTGGCTGATGGAGATCTCGGCCCGCCTGTTCGGCGTCAACTCCTGGAGCATCCTCGTGCCCCAGGCGTTGGAGGGCGTGGCCTCGGTGGGACTCCTCTACGCCACGGTCCGGCGGTGGTTCCGCCCGGGCGCCGCGCTGATGGCCGGCGCCGTCCTGGCCACCACGCCGGTCGCCGCGCTCATGTTCCGGTACAACAACCCCGACGCCCTGCTGACCTTGCTCCTGGTCCTCGCCGCCTACGCCACGGTGCGCGCGCTTGAGCGCGGGAGCACGGCCTGGCTGGTGCTCGCCGCCTCGGCCGTCGGCACCGGGTTCATCACGAAGATGCTGCAGGCGTTCCTGGTGGTGCCGGCCCTCGCCCTCGTGTTCCTGGTGGCGGCGCCGCCGCCGTTCCTCCAGCGGATCCGCAGGCTCCTCGTCGCCGGCGTGGCCCTCGTCGTTTCGGCCGGGTGGTGGGTGGCCGTCGTCCAGCTGACACCCGCGGCCGACCGTCCCTATATCGGGGGGTCGGCCAACAACAGCCTGCTGAACCTCATCTTCGGCTACAACGGGTTCGGCCGGCTCTCGGGGAACGAAGCGGGCAGCATCGGCGGGGCCGGGCCCGCCGGCTCGCGCTGGGGCCCGGTCGGGTGGGACCGGCTCTTCCTCGCGAGCATGGGCGGCCAGATCTCCTGGCTGCTACCCGCCGCCCTCGTCTTCCTGGCGGCCACGCTGTGGCTCAGCCGCCGTCACGCGCGCACCGACCGCACGCGGGCCGCCATAGTGCTGTTCGGCGGCTGGCTGCTCGTCACCGGCGCGGTGTTCAGCTTCGCCCAGGGGATCATCCACCCCTACTACACGGTGGTCCTGGCGCCGGCCATCGGCGCGCTGGTCGGCATCGGCTGCTCGCTGCTCTGGCACCGCCGACACGAGCGGACGTCGCGCCTCGCCCTCGCCCTCGCCCTCGCGTTGACGGCCGTGTGGGCCTTCGTCCTCCTCGACCGCACCCCCGCCTGGCTGCCGCCGCTGCGTTGGCTGGTGCTGGTGGTGGGCCTCCTGAGCGCGGCCGCGCTCGCGCTCGCCCCGCGCCTGCGGGGCCGGGTGGCGCTCGCCCTCGGCGTGGCGGGCATGGTCGCCGCGCTCGGCGGCCCGGCGGCCTACGCCATCGACACCGTCGGCACCTCCTACAACGGCGCCATCCCCGGCGCCGGACCGACCGTGCCCGGGTTGGGCCCCGGCGGGGGGTTCCCCGGCGGGTTCGCGCCGCCGGGGCTCGGAGCCTTCCGCCCGGGTGCCGGTTTCGGGCGCGGCGTTCGCCCTCCGGGCATCGTCGGGCGCCCATTCCCCCCCGGTGCACCAGGCACCGCCATCGGCGGCTTTGCGCCCGGCGGGCGGTTCCCGGGCGGCGGGGGAGCGACCACCGGCCGTGGCCCATTTGCCGGCGGGGCCGGCCGCGTGGGTGGGGGCGGGTTCCTCTCGGCCAGCCGGCCGGGCACCCAGGTGACCGCGCTGCTGGAGGCCGGCGCGTCGCACTTCAAGTGGGTGGCCGCGACCGTGAACTCCAACAACGCGGCCGGGTACCAGCTGGCCACCGACGACCCGGTGATGGCCATCGGCGGCTTCAACGGGACCGATCCCGCGCCGACATTGGCCGCGTTCAAGGCCGACGTCGCCGCCGGTCAGATCCACTATTTCATCGCGGGCGGCGGGTTCGCCGGCTTCGCGCCCACCACGCTCGGGGGTGGCGGGACGACGTCAGCGTCGTCCGCGGTCACGAGCTGGGTCGAATCGCACTTCTCGTCGAAGACGGTCGACGGCGTGCTCCTCTACGACCTGACCGCCACGCCCCGAAACGCTTAGCTGACGAGCGTCGCGCCGTTGATGCTGACGGTCCAGATACCGCCGCTGGTGGAGGCAGCCGACCAACCGCCCAGGCCCGAGGTGGCCCCGACGCTCGATGGCCCCGTGCCGTAGCCGGCCGTGGCGGTCGAGCCCCCACCGACCGCCGTGGCATCGGCGTCCTCGCCCGTGCCCACCGCCGACGCCGTGGCGCTGCCGCCGGCCACCCCGAGCGCGGCGGCCGTGTTGTCCGTCCCGTCGGCCGTCGCGTAGTCGATTCCCCCACCGACCGCGCTGGCCGCCGCGCTGTTGTTGTCCCCGCCTTCGGCGAACGCCTCCGCCACCCCGGCGACGCTGCCCGCCGAGGCCATGTCGTTGCTCCCCGGACCGGCGATAATCAGGGTGTCCCCGGTGTTGGTCGTGATCCCGGCGGCGACCCCGCAGGTCTGGACGCTGGTCCCGCCGACGGCGAAGGTTGACGTACCCGCACAGGCGAGCGCCCGGCCGAGCGTGCTCTGGGCGATGGCCAGGTTGTCGTTGTAGGCCCCGTCGGTCCCGATGCCGGCGAACGCCCCCACCGAGGTGGCGAAGAGCCCGTAGGCATACGCGCTGTTCCCCGAGCCGCCGGCGTCTTCGACTTGGCCCGCCACGGCGTCCACGGCGCTGAACTGGCTGCCCGCCCAGGCCAGGTTGTCGGCGGCCTGGGCGTCGGTGCCCAGTCCCGCGGCCGCGCCGGCCACGCCACCAATGCTCCAGGCCGTCGCCGTGTTGCTCGAGGCGTTGGCGTCGACCCCGGTGCCGGCCTCGGATTCGGCCAAGGCATGCGGCGCGGCCGAGGTGATGGTCGCCCCGAAGGCGGTGGACGTGGCCTTGTTGCCCGAGACGTTCGCGTCGACCCCATCCCCGGCCAAGGAGCTGGCTTGGGCACCGGGGCCGAAGGCACCCGAGAAGGCCGTGTTGCTGTCCAGGTTGGCCGAAGCACCGGTTCCGGCCTCGGCATCCGCCTCGGCCGGGTCCGCCAGGGTCCCGCCGCCGCCGGCTATTCCCGCCACACTGCCGTCGGGGTCGGTCACGAAGGTGCCCAGGCTGGAGAAAGGCGGGCTGGTGGACGGCCCGAGGGAGGCCGCGTCCGACGGCGAGGTGGCGAGGCCCATGAGCCCGACCGAGGCCAGGACCCCGGCACCGATGACGGCGCCGGCCGTGCGAGCGAGCCGCACGCCGTCGGCGGAGGGCGCGGCGTGCGCGGGGTGCAGGCGCCGCGGGGCGGTGTAGCGCCCGAAGCCCGAGCGAGCGTGTGCCGGGTGATGCTTCGCCATGATCGTCCGTCCCTTTCCCGGTGCCCCGGGCCCTATTCGCGCGCGTCAACCCCCGCGGCGCCGGTCAGTCAAACGGAAGGGTCCACGCAAGTCAAACGGCACCACGGCGCGGTGTTCGCACATGTCGGTCGTATGACGACCCGGCCCAACCGGACGCGCCGAGTGTGTCCAACCTGGCATACCGGGACGGATTGCACGACCAAGTTCTTTCGAATGCGTTGACAAATCACGCACGCAGACTCGATCGACTGGCGACGTCGCGGTCTGCCGGACGTGGCTTGTGTGGCGGTTACGCGTCGGCGTGACCTGAAGGGAAACCGCAATGGAAATCTTTGCAACAAGCGCCCAATCACGTAGAAAACCGATGTCGCCGGTGCGATGCTCCAGCCGTGGCGCGGGCCGTGGTGGTCGGTGGGGGAATCCTTGGCACGTGGCACGCGTGGGACCTCCGACGGGCCGGTTTCGAGGTTGACCACTTGGAGGCTGACGGAGAGCCGATCAGTGCCTCGGTTCGTAATTTCGGGCTCGTCTGGGTCAGCGGCCGGCGCGCCGGGGCGGAACTGGAGGCGGCCCAGCGGGCGCGTGTCCGGTGGCAAGAAATGGCTCACGACGTGCCGGGCATCGGTTTTCGTGCGTCGGGATCGCTGACCGTCGCCCTTGAGCCCGATGAGCGCAAAGTGATGGAGGCTTACGCCGCGGCCCTCGACCCAGTCGAACGGAGCACCGTGTTCCTCGAACCGGCGCAGCTCCGCGCCGAACACCCGGGCCTCCACCCCGATGTCGCCGGTGCCCTGTGGTGTCCCGAGGACGCTTCCGTCGAACCCGGGTCCGTCCTCGGTGCGGTACGCCAACACCTGGCCTCCTCGGAGGGGTACCGATTCGTGCCCGGGCGACGAGTTGTCGACGTCGAGAGCGGCGCGGTCGTGGACCAGCTGCACGAGCGCTGGGCGGGCGACCTCATCGTGCTGGCGCTCGGGGCGTGGTGGTCGGGGGCCGCCGGCGAGCACTTGGCGGACGCGCCGGTGCGCCGGGTCCACCTGCAGATGTGCAGCACCATGCCTTACGAGCACCAGGTGCCGGCCACCATCGCCGACGCCGACACGATGCGGTACTACCCGGCCTACGACTCCGCACCGCTCGACGTCCTGCCGGCCCAGTCGGCCGTGGCGGGCGCGCACCACTTGCAGCTGCTGCTGGTGCAGCGTCTGGACGGCACCCTCACCATCGGCGACACCCACGCTTACGAAGAGCCGTTCGACTTCGCGATCGACGAGGCTCCGACGCTCGAGCTCTTGGAGAAGGCCGGGCGGATCCTCGCGCACCCGCTCCCGCCGGTCGCTCGCCGCTGGAGCGGTGTCTACCTCGCCTGCACCGACGACCGGGTCTGCTACCGAGACGAGATGGCGCCGGGCGTGTGGGTCGTGGCCGGGCCCGGCGGCCGAGGGATGACCTGTTCGCCCGCGATCTCCGAGGACACGCTGGCCGCGGCGGGGGTGAGCGCCTGATGGGCGCCGCATTCCGGCTGGCCTGCCTGGACCTGGCGGGCACCACCGTCACCGACGAGGGCGCAGTGCAGGACGCCTTCGTGACCGCCATTGCGACGGCCGGCATCGAGCCGCCGTCGGTCCGCTTCGACGAGGCCTGGACCTATGTGCGCGAAACGATGGGCCAGTCCAAGATCGACGTCTTTCGTGCATTGCTCGAAGACGACGCCGCCGCAGCCGAGGCCGCCAACGAGGCCTTCGAGACGGCCTACGCCGCCAGCATCGGCGCCGGCCGGGTGGCGCCGATGCCCGGGGCCGAGGCCGCGATGGACGAGTTGGCCGACCACGGGATCAAGATCTGCCTCACGACGGGGTTCGCGCCGGCGACCCGTGACGCCCTCCTCTCGGCCCTCGGGTGGGAGCAGCGGGCCAGCCTCGTGCTCAGCCCCGCCGACAGCGGCCGGGGCCGGCCCTACCCCGACATGATCCTCACGGCGGTCGTCCGGCTCCAGATCGACGACGTGCGCTCGGTGGTCGTGGTCGGCGACACCACCAACGACCTGCTCGCCGGGCAGCGCGCAGGCGCCGGCTTGGTGGTCGGCGTCCTGAGCGGTGCCCACGACAAGGAGCACCTGTCCGGCATCGGCGACGTTGTCCTGATCGACAGCATCGCCGATCTCCCCTCGCTCCTCTTCCACCGGGGCGATCGGTCCGGAGAGCCGTCCCATCCCGACGAAAGGCCACCTATCGGCGCCACTCCCATGACCGAACTCCAACGACACATCAAGAAGCAATCAACGAAAGGAAACGGTTGATGAAGATGAAAGTGCGATCGTTGATCGCCGCCGGCTCCTCGCTGTGTCTCGGTGCGACATTGGCCGTGACCACCGAGGGTCTGACGGCCAGTGCGGCCGTGAATCCGGCCAAGGCGACGTCGGCTGCCGCCTTCGGCGGCCTGTCCGGACTGATCGCGGCGGCCAAGAAGGAGGGGACCCTCAATGTGATCACCCTCCCGGCCAACTGGGCGAACTACGGGACCATCATCAAGGACTTCTCGAAGAAGTACGGCATCAAGGTCGTCTCGGAGAACCCCGATGGGTCGAGCCAGGACGAGATCAACGCCGTCAACCAGTTGAAGGGCCAGTCGCGTGCCCCCGACGTGCTCGACGTCGGGACGTCCTTCGCCCTGTCGGCCGCCGCGTCGGGCCTCTTGGCTCCGTACAAGGTGCAGAGCTGGAACAGCATCCCGGCCTCGGCCAAGGCCGCCAACGGGGACTGGTTCGATGACTACGGCGGGTTCGTGGCCATCGGCTACAACTCGGCGACCGTCAAGGACCCGCCGAAGTCGTTCGCCGACCTGTTGAAGCCCGAGTACAAGAACGAGGTGGCCATCAACGGCAACCCGACCCAGGCGAGCGCGGCGTTCTCGGCCGTCTTTGCTGCGGCTCTGGCCAACGGTGGCTCGTTCAACAACATCCAGCCGGGCATCACGTACTTCGGCAAGCTGGCCGCCTCGGGCAACTTCGTTCCCGTCACGGCGTCGCCGGCCACGGTCGAGAGCGGTCAGACGCCCATCGTCATCTGGTGGGACTACCTGCAGGAGTCCGAGATCGCAGCGGCCAACGGGATATCAGGCTGGAAGGTCGTGATTCCGACCGACGGTCACTACGCCGCCTACTACAGCCAGGCCATCAGCGCCACGGCACCGCACCCCGCGGCCGCCCGCCTGTGGGAGGAGTACCTCTACTCGACCACGGGCCAGAACCTGTGGTTGGAGGGGGCCGCTCGTCCGATCGAGCTGCCCGCGCTGGTGAAGGCCGGCACGGCCAACAAGAAGGCGCTGGCCGCGCTGCCGCCGTCCCCGTCGGGAGCGGTCAAGTTCCCGACCCAAGCGCAGCTCACCGCGGCTGAGACCCTGGTGACCCAGAACTGGGCGACGGCCACCGGCTGATGAGCTCCACCACCGGCGCGTACGACGTCTCCGACCCCGGGTTCACGCCCGGGTTCGGAGACGTCGCCGGTGACGGCGCCGCAACCGATCGAGACAGGCGGTCCCTGCGCAAGCGCCTCGTCGCCTCCGCAGGACTGCTGCCCTTCTCGCTCTACGCCCTCATCTTCTTGGGTGTGCCGACCATCGCCATCGTGCTCGGGGCCTTCGAGAAGCCGACGGGCGGCTTCACGTGGAGCAACATCGATCTGGCGGCCCACGGGGTCTACCTCAAGGGGTTCGAGACCAGCCTCGAGCTCGCCCTGTTCGCCTCGGTTCTGCCCGCCATCGCCGGGCTCTTCCTGGCCAACGCCGTCCACACGGGTCGGCGCCAGACGCTGAAGCGGATCGTCTCGACCGCCTCGGGGGTGTTCGCCAATTTCGGCGGGGTGCCGCTGGCCTTCCTCTTCATCGCCACGCTCGGCAGCACCGGGCTGGCCACGAGATGGCTCACCGATATCGGGTTCAATCCCTACACGCACGGTTTCGACCTCTACACGTTCTCGGGGGTGGCCGTCGTGTACGCCTACTTCCAGATCCCCCTGATGGTGCTCGTCATCACCCCCGCCCTGGAGGGTCTCCGGCCCGCCTGGCGGGAGGCGTCCGACGGCATGGGCGCCCGCTCCTGGCAGTACTGGCGGTATGTCGGCGGGCCCGTGCTGTTCCCCTCGTTCCTCGGAGCGCTGCTGCTCTTGTTCGGGAGCTCGCTGTCTGCCTACGCGACGGCCGAAGCGCTCACCTCGGGCAGCATCGCGATCACGCCGATCCAGATCGGTTCGTTCCTCAACGGGAACGTCATCGCCGGACAGGAGAACGTCGGGAAGGCGCTGGGCTTCGGAATGATCGTGCTTATCGCGATGGTTATGGTGGTCTACGTCTACCTGCAGCGGAAGGCGTCCAAATGGTTGCGCTGATCGAGAGCCCCGTCGGTCCGCGGCCGGCCGACACCGGTGAGCAGGATGAGATTCGGCCACGCCGTCGCCGGCCGCGGATCTGGCGCGGGGTGGTGCTCGGCCTGGCCGGCGTCTACTTCCTCATCCCCCTCTATGCGGCCCTCCGGTTCGCGTTGGGGGGGCCGACCGGTGGCCTGACATTCGCCGCCTTCCGGTCCATCCCGAGCCAGCTCGGGTTCTCGGCCGCCTTTGGGCTGTCGCTCCGCCTGGCCCTGGTGACAACGGTGATCACCTTGGCGCTGATGGTGCCGACGGCCGTGTTCGTGCACCTGCGCTTTCCGCAGCTGCGGCGGCTCTTCGACGGCATCACCATCCTGCCCATCGTCATCCCACCGGTCGTGCTCATCGTGGGCGTGCTGCAGGTCGCTCCCACCTTCTTGAAGGGCACGCCGTATCTGTTGGCGCTCGAGTACGTCGTGCTGGCGATGCCGTTCGCCTACCGCTCGCTCGACTCGGGTCTCCGCGCCATGGACCTGAAGACCCTGGTGGAGGCCGGTCGATCGCTGGGCGCCCGATCGATCTCGACCCTGCTGCGGGTGGTCGTCCCCAACCTGCGCTCCGCCATACTCTCGGCCACCGTCCTCACCGTCGCCCTGGTGCTCGGCGAGTACACGATGGCCACCCTCGACCAGTACCAGACGTTCTCGGTCTGGATCGTCTACTTCGACGCCGACAACGCGCGCGTCTCGGTTGCGGCGTCGTTCATGGCTCTCATCGTCACCTGGGTGCTCCTGATGGTCATCCTCTCGTTTGACCTGCGCCGGACGCGCCGGTCCGTCCAAGCGAAAGAGGCGGCATGAAGTTCTCTAGATCGAGCTCACCGGCGCGGTCGAACGGCAAGGTGGGCGGCGGGGAGAACGTCGGCGAACAGGGGGCCGGGGCCAAGGTTGAGCTCCGCAACTTGAAGCGTCGGTTCGGCTCGACCCAGGCGCTGGACGGCCTCACGCTCACCATCGAGCCCGGAGAGTTCGTCGCGCTGCTCGGCCCGTCCGGGTGCGGGAAGACGACGGCGCTGCGCGCCCTGGCCGGTTTCGAGTTCCTCGACGCGGGCCGGGTGGTGGTGGACGGCAAGGATCTGGCCGGCGTGCCCGCCCAACGGCGCGACATGGGGATGGTGTTCCAGAGCTACAGCCTCTTTCCCAATATGAACGCCCTCGACAACGTGGCGTTCGGGCTTCGCATGCGGGGGGTGGGAACGACCGCTCGGCGGGAGAAGGCTGCGTCGGTCCTCGAGCTGGTCGGCCTCGAGTCCGAGAAGGAGAAGTACCCACATCAGATGTCCGGCGGCCAGCAGCAGCGGGTCGCGCTGGCGAGGGCACTCGCCATCGAGCCCCGGGTGCTCCTCCTCGACGAGCCACTCTCGGCGCTCGATGCCAAGGTGCGGCTGCAGTTGCGTGACCAGATCAAGCTCCTGCAGACCAGGCTGCGCATCACCACTCTTTTCGTCACCCACGACCAGGAAGAAGCGCTGTCGATGGCCAACCGGGTCTGCGTGATGCGCCAGGGGCGCCTCGAGCAGGTGGACGCACCCGCAGTGCTGTACTCCTCGCCCGCGACACCGTTCGTGGCCGAGTTCGTCGGCATCATGAACCGGCTGCCCGGAAAGATCGTGCCGGGCGGGGTCGAGGTGCTGGGTGGCGTGGTCGGGATCCGCAACGGAGGCGGACACGCCGACGGGTCGGCCGTCGAAGTCCTCGTTCGGCCCGAGGGCCTGACGCTGGCGCCGGCGGCCGACGGGCGCGGCATCGTGATGACCAAGACCTTCCTCGGCTCGACGACCAGGGTGACGGTGCTGTTGGAGGGGGAGCTGGCGGTGCAGGTCGACCGTCCGAGCGACGACACGGCGAACCTCGAACCCGGATCGGCGGTCCAGGTCACGGTGCTCGACAGGGAGGTCATGGTCGCCGAGAGCCGCTCCGGCGCCGATGACGCCTCCCAGGCCTGGGTGGCCGCGGCCGCCAAACAGAGCTGAGCGATTCGTCCGGCGGACCCGACGGTCCCCCCGGCCGAGCGGGAGCTTCGGGGCCGGCGGCACCTCCAGGGGTGCGACGCCGACCTCGACGGCCTGGGGAGCGCCATTCGCGTCCTGCAGCAGCGGAGCCGGCCGTGACCGTCCGCTCCGACGGAGCCGATCTGGTTGGGCTACTGGAAGCGCTCTTCGCCAACCAGGCCCGGGCGAGCTACCTGGGTGAGCCGGTGACGGCGGCGCAGCACATGCTGCAGGCGGCCACCCGCGCCGAGGAGCTGGGGGGCGACACGGAGCTGGTCTTGGCCGCGCTCCTCCACGACGTCGGCCACTTCCTCGAGCCGACAACGGCCGGACTGGTGGTGGTTGGATCGGCCGGTGACGGGTCGACGCGGCCGGACCGTCCCGCAGGCCACGCAACGGACGGGTCGCGCTGGCTGGCCCGCTGGTTCGGACCCGCGGTCACCGAGCCGATTCGCTTGCATGTCGAGGCGAAGCGATATCTGTGCGGCGTGGAGCCCGACTACCACGCCTCCCTCTCGGTCGCCTCGGTACGCTCGCTTCGGTCCCAGGGAGGTCCGATGGAGGACCAGGAGATCCGGGCTTTCCGGGCCGTCCCGTGGGCGGGCGACGCCGTTGTCCTGCGGCGCTGCGACGACTGGGCGAAGGACCCGAGTCGGGAGACGCGGGGTCTGGGCCACTTCCTCCCATCCATCCGGTTGCTCCTCCCATAGGAAGGGGTCGTTGCAGCGCCCTCTGGTTGGCTCCACCAGTGTCAACGGGCTTGACTGTTTGCGAACCAGATTGAGGCGCGCGGCACTGAGAGGCGGGACCATGGACTGGCAGAGCGAAGTCACCGAGCAGGGGGTCACCGAGCGGGCGTTCACCCTGGAGGTCGGCGAGGAGGCGGTGCCGGGCATCGTCTGGACGCCGGCCGATCGCCCCGTGCGCGCCACCGTCCTCATCGGCCACGGTGGCACCCAGCACAAGCGCACGCCCGGCGTGCTGTCGCTCGCTCGCCGCCTGGTCCGCCACCTCGACTACGCGTCGGTGGCCATCGACGCCCCGGGTCATGGGGAGCGTCGTGAGGGGGCCGAGGAGCGCGTGCTACCGAACCAGTTGCGCGCCCGGGTGGCCGCGATGTCGCCCGAGCAGATGGAAGCGGCGGCCAAGCGCAACGCCGGGGCGGTCGGCGAGTGGAAGGCGACGCTCGACGCCGTCGAGAAGTCCGCGGGGATCAACGGCCCCTTCGGCTACTGGGGCGTCTCCATGGGCACCGGCATCGGCCTACCCTTCGTGGCGAGCGAGTCGCGCATCGCGGCCGCCGTGTTCGGGCTGATGGGCGTCGGCCCCCGCGTCGGCTCCGAGCGCCTGGCCGAGGCGGCCCGGAAGGTGACCATCCCGGTCCTCTTCCTTTTCCAGTGGGACGACGAGCTCATGGAGCGCGAGCAGGGCCTGGCCCTCTACGACGCGTTCGGCTCCGCCGAGAAGACGATGCACATCAACCCCGGCGGGCACATCGAGATGCCGCCGTTCGAGCGCGACGCGGTCGAGGCCTTCTTCGGCCGACACCTGGGGCGGCCCGCTGGCTGACGACCTGCAGGCCGCGGACCCGCCACCGCTCGAGCTGGCGGCGCGGCTGAACTCGCCCGGCAGGCCGGCTTCCCGATCGACCACCTGAACCCCGGGGCCGTGGTGCTGAGGCTCGACGGCTGAGTCGCCGGGGTCGGATTCCGCTCGATCCAGCTGCGTGAGGCACAGTTCTGCTACTATTATGTACATGTCAGAAACGGTTGGAGTCGCCGAACTGCGCCAGAACCTGAGCAAGTTCCTGCAGCGAGTCTCCCGAGGAGAGCGATTGGTCGTCACCGATCACAACCGGCCCGTCGCCGAGCTGGGGCCGCCGCCGACCACCGGAGCCGCCTTGGACCGCCTGGTAGCCGAGGGACGAGTTAACCGGCCAGCTCGGCGTGGACTCCCGGAGCCGGTCGAGTTCGTCGGTGACCCAGCAGCGTTGAGCCGAGCGCTCGACGAGATCCGCGGCGAGCGCTGATGTGGCGCTCTTCTATGCCGATGCCTCTGCGCTCGTAAAGCTGATTCTGCGCGAGCCCGAGAGCGCCGCGCTGCAAGCCTTTCTGGCGGACGCCGACGTTGTCTCTAGCGAACTACTCGTCACGGAATTGCTGCGGGCGATCAGGCGCGCGGGCGCGCAGAACCCTGCGCTTCCCTTGGCTGCTCTGACCGATCGAACCGAAGAGCTACTAGACGCCGTCGGCCTGCGACCGCTCGATCGCTCAGTGCTCCTCGCCGCAGGGACGCTGGCCGAACCCACGCTGCGCGCACTTGATGCCATCCATGTGGCTACCGCCATCGACGTCTTCCCACATGACGGCTTCGTCAGCTACGACGAGCGACAGAGCGCCGCGGCTCGGCTGGCCGGTCTGCGCACCTACGCGCCGCGCGGCTGAACCACCTTTAGAGGGAATGGAGACAGAGCTGACCTGGTTGCCGCACCGGTGCCCATCCCGTCGCCGGGCACGCCCCCCAAGCAGATCGCCGAGTGCGTCGGACGAGTTTCGACGGACAGCCCCCGTGTTTCGATCGCCGTCATGGAGAGCCCGACGGGGTGGTTGGAGTACGGCCAGCGGCCGGGGTTCGATGAGTGCACGGTCGTGCTGTCGGGTGAGCTCACGGTCGAGACCGAAGCCGCGACTCTCTCGGTCACCAACGGTCAGGCGATGCATGTCAAGCCGGGCGAGTGGGTCCGCTACTCGACCCCGGCCGAGGGCGGTGCCCGCTACGTGTCGGTCTGCGTGCCTGCCTTCTCGCCCGCCACCGTTCGCCGCGACGAACCGGCACCGGCGTAGCCATCCGGCTGCTCCGGCACGTGGAGTGTGCTGAGATCAAGCCGTGGACGGGATACACGACCTCGGGGGAGTCCAGGGCTTCGGAGCCGTCGAGGTCGAACGCGACGAGCCCACCTTTCACGCGGACTGGGAGCGTCGGGCCTTTCGGTTGACGATGGCCGCCATGATGGGCGGCCTCCTCGCCGGCCGGTTCCGCCACGCGATCGAACGCATGGACCCGGCTTGGTATCTCTCCTCCCCCTATTACGAGCACTGGCTTACCGCCACTGCCACGGGTGCGGTGGAGGCGGGCGTGCTGAGCGAGGCCGAGCTTGATCAGCGGTTGGGCCGCACCTTTGCGCTGGCCCGCCCGATCCGGGCGCCGGTGCTGGCCGAGCCGGGGACCTCCTCCGCACGGCACCGCCACGGCCTCGGCTCCGCCGTCCGGGTCAGGGAGTGGCACCCGCTCGGCCACACCCGCGCCCCCCGCTACGTGCAGGGCAAGCGCGGGACCGTCGTGCGGCTCGACGGGGTCTTCTCCGTCCCCGACGTCGAGTACCACTGCACCGGGCGCCGGACAGAGCCCACCTACTCGGTGTGCTTCGAGGCGACCGAGCTGTGGGGCGAGGCCGGGGATCCGGTGCACGTGGATCTCTGGGAGAGCTACCTGGAGGCGCCCGATGGCTGAAAGCTCCCAACCACATCGTCACCATTCGCCGACGACGCCGGTCGAGGAACGGGTCGAAGCCTTGGAGGCCCTCCTCATCGAGAAGGGGGTGCTCGACCCCGCGGCCATAGACGCGGTCATCGAGCACTACGAGCACCGGATCGGTCCCATGAACGGCGCCAAGGTGGTCGCCCGCGCCTGGAGCGACCCGGACTACCGGGCGCGGTTGCTGAAAGATGGGACGGCCGCCATCGCCGAGCTCGGCTTCGGCGGTCCCGAGGGCAACCACATGGTGGTACTGGAGAACACCCCCCAGATCCACAACGCCGTGGTCTGCACGCTGTGCTCGTGCTACCCGTGGCCCGTGCTCGGGCTCCCCCCGAACTGGTACAAGAGCCCGCCCTACCGGGCCCGCATGGTGCGCGAGCCCCGGGTCGTGCTGGCCGAGATGGGCTGTCACGTGCCGGCCGACGTCGAGATCAGGGTGTGGGACTCCTCGGCCGAGGTGCGCTACCTGGTCCTGCCCGAGCGGCCCGAGGGGACGGACGGACACACAGAGGAGGACCTCGCCGCGCTGGTCACCAGGGACTCGATGATCGGGGTGGCCCGGCTGTGAGCCCGCGCGAGGTGCTCGAAGCGGGACTGGCGGAAGAGACCGTGCCGCGTGCCAACGGCTCGATCGCCTTCGACGAGCCGTGGCAGGGGCGGGCGCTCGCCATGGCGGTGCTGGTGGTCGAGCGGAGCGGCCGAGGATGGGACGACTTTCGCCGGCACCTCATCGCGGCGCTGGGGGAGGACACCGAACGTCCCTATTGGGAGAGCTGGGTGCGCGCGCTGGACCGGTTCGTCCGCGATGTCGGGCTGCTGGCACCGCGCTCGGCGGCGGAGCCCCGGCGGTCGTAGCCAATGGGTGCTGTCACCGCCGCTGGCGCCAGCGGGGCCGTAGGGGCGGCGCCCAGATCCTCAGCGGAGGCCCAACAGGCGCGCCGCGTTCTCCTTCAAGATGAGGGGGCGCACCTCGTCTTTGATGTCGAGCTTCTCGAAGTCGGCCAGCCAGCGATCTGGGGTGATGACCGGGTAGTCCGAGCCGAAGAGCACCTTGGTGCGCAGGAGGGTGTTCGCGTACTGGATGAGGTTCGCCGGGAAGTACTTGGGGGACCAGCCCGAAAGGTCGATGTGCACGGTGGGCTTGTGCAGCGCCACTGAGATCGCCTCGTCCTGCCAGGGGAACGAGGGGTGGGCGAGGATGATCGGCATCTCGGGGAAGTCGACCGCCACGTCGTCGACGAAAATGGGGTTGGAGTACTTGAGGCGGATGCCGCCGCCGCCGGGTTGGCCGGCGCCCACCCCGGTGTGGCCGGTGTGGAAGACGACGGGTAGGCCGGTCTCGGCCATCGCCTCGTAGATCGGGTAGACGGTGGGGTCGTTCGGGAAGAACGCCTGCTCGTTCGGGTGGAACTTGAAGCCGCGGAACCCGTAGCGCGCGACCAGACGCCGGACCTCGGCCGCGCCGGCCGCGCCGGTGTGCGGGTCGATCGAGGCGAACGGGATCACCACGTCGCGGTAGTCGGACGCCAGGCGTCCGATCTCGTCGTTGGTGACAGCGGGTCCGTGGCCCCGGGTGCTGGTCGAGTCGATCATGAAGGCGACGCAGGCCATCTTGCGTTCCCGGTAGTAGGCGGCGAGGTCGGGCAACGTCGGCTGGACCACGTCGGCCCCGAAGTACTCGTAGAAGGTTTCGTTGGGCTGGGTGCCGTCGCCCGAGCCTTCGACCGAGGCCTGCACGTGGGTGTGCACGTCGATCGCCACGATGGCGTCGAGATCGATCGACCCGCTCATCGGGCGGGCTCTCGAGCGGTCAACACGCGGCGCAGGATCTTGCCGGACGGGGACTTCGGGATGGCGTCGATGAACTCCACGGAGCGCACCCGCTTGTAAGGGGCGACCCGCCCGGCGATCCACTCCATGAGCGCGTCGGGGTCGATCGGGCGGACGCACACCACGAAGGCCTTCGGCGCCTCGCCGCCCGCCTCGTCGAACACGCCGATCACGGCCGCGTCGACGACGTCGGGGTGGGTGAGCAGGAGCGCCTCGAGCTCGGCGGGGGCCACCTGGTAGCCCTTGTACTTGATCAGCTCCTTCACCCGGTCGACGATGAAGAAGACGCCGTCGCGCACCTGGGCCACGTCGCCGGTGCGCAGCCAACCGTCCCCGGTGAGGGCGTCCGCGGTGGCGTCGGGGTTGTCGAGGTAGCCGGCCATGACCTGGGGTCCGCGCACCCAGATCTCTCCTTCGAGCACGCCGTCGGCCGCACGCTCGACCCGGTCGGGCTCGCCGCTCGTCTGGGGGCCCCCGACCGGCACGAGGCGCGCCTCGGTCATCGGCATGAGGCGGCCGACCGAGCCGACCGGCAGGTCCGGCTCCTGCTCGGGGATGAGGTGGGTGCCCGGGCTCGCCTCGGTCATCCCGTAGCCCTGGACGACCCGCACGCCGAAGCGAGCCTCGAAGCGCCGGGCCAGTTCCACGTCGAGCGGGGCGGCCCCCGACACCGCCCAGCGGACCGAGGATGTGTCGAAGCGGTCGGCCTCCTCCAAGTTGACGAGCTGGAGCACCATCGGCGGCGCCAGGTGCAGTCGGGTGACCCGGTAGCGCTCGACGGCCTCGAGGTAGGTGACAGGTGAGAAGCGCGGGAGGGTCACGATCGTCGACCCGCAGGCGAGGCTCATGTTCATGATCACGGTCATGCCGTAGATGTGGAAGAAGGGAAGGACGGCACACACGACATCGTCCTCGGCATAGGGCCACATGGGCGCGAACTGGGCCAGGTTCGCCACCAAGTTCCGGTGGGTCAGCAGCACCCCCTTGGGCGCCCCGGTGGTCCCGCTCGAGTAGGGGAGGACGGCGACGGCCGTGGCGGGGTCGAGCGCCACCCAGTCGCGCTCTTCGGTGGCCCCGGGCCCGGGCCAGTCCGTGTCGATCACGTGAACGTGTGCGACGCCGGTGTGCCGCGCCGCGCTTCGCGCCTTTTCCACGCTCGCGTGGTCGACGAGGACGACCTTGGCGCGACAGTCGGCCAACTGGCGCCCGATCTCCTCCTCGGTGAGGACGGGGTTGAGCGGGGTCACGGCTGCACCTGCGGCGATCGTCGCGTGGAAGGCCACGACGAAACTCGGGTGATTGGGCGTCATGAGCGCCACCACGTCGCCCGGACCAACCCCGAGCTCGCCCAGCCCCGCCACCCCGGCGTGGACGCGGGCCGCCAGCTCGGCCGCCGTCGTCACGGCGCCGCTCACCCCGTCGATCAGCGTGGGGTGGTCGCCGCGCGCGGCCACCTTGTCCATGACGAACTCGCTGAGCGAGACGTCGGGGATGGCCACGTCGGGATACGGGCTGCGCAGGATGGTCATGGTGATCCGGTCGGACTGCGGTGGGCGGAGAGGCGACAAATCATAGATGCGGCGGGTCGCTCTTGGTCTGAGGCCTGGGCTCCGCCGGGAAGACGCCAAACGAGGGCCCCCCTGTGCTGGGTTCCCGCGGTGGCGTTGTCCAACGGCGTCATCGCGGGCGGATCGACACCGGGTTCACCCGTCGCGGGGACGCTTCCGACGTTCACTGGTCTGCAGGAGAACGGGAAGCTGCAAGATGTCCTTTGGGCTTCCGGCCGCTTCTTTGGACCGGATGATGTCATCGAGATCAGCAATCGGCACCTGTTCTCCGTAGGCCTCGATCGTGTGAGCTCGGCGGGCTAGGTGCTCGTACCCCTCGGTCCCACTCGGGACGAAGGAGATGTCGAACTCGCCATGTGGTGTCGTCAGATTCCAGACGAGCACCCGAGCTAGCGATGGCCCGTCATGGTCAAAGGGAAGGCCAAGAGGAACGTCGGCGGAGCGGACTCGTGCATCGAGTTCGTCCAAAGCCGCGGACAGCTTCGTCACGTTTGCCGCGTCACTCGCGGGAGTGATGTCGATGTCCCTGGTTCGCGCAATGGGGGCACCCTGCAGTTGTGCCGCCAGGGAGCCGATCACGAAGTAGCGAACGCCGTGCCGGTTGAGAGTGCCCAAGATGGCGGCTGCGTCGAACTCCTCGTCCCCGCCGTGCTGAGTCATGGTCGGCGTTCGAGCCGTTCCCGGGCCGCGTTCACGGTCTTGGTCTGCTGATCCCGCCACCGGTCTTGTTCCTCTTGGGGACGACGCAGCTCGCGCGCCGCGAGAACCTCGTCGTGGGCGTCGTGCGGCGTGATCGCGAGCCGGAGGTCGAAGCCGGTTCCCGACAGCAGGCGTGTCAGCGTCGGGAGGGTCGGCTGACGACGACCGGCCTCGTATGCCGCCACTACCGATTGGGCAATGCCCAACCGGTCCGCCAGCTCCCGTTGAGTGAGTTGGGCCTTGAGCCGGGCGTAGAGAACGAGGCTGCCGGCGACGGTGGGGCTGCTCATGAGACGTGTGCTCACTCCTCCATGATAGACGAATGTCTATCCGGATGCGGCAGAGTTCGAGGGTGATCGGCGAACGCGAACACTGCCCCTGCGACCGGTGCGCCGATGCCACCCACTTCCGCGGGAACATGGCGGCACGGCACAAAGACCCTGTTCAAGGGCGAAGCTAACCCTCAAGTACACCGTGAGATACCAGTCCTCAACGTGCCGCGGGGGGAACGGCCGCCGCGCGCCAGTGGTGGCGGGCTGCGAACCGGCCGGATACGTTTCGATCCGCTGGCGCAGCTCTAGCAACCGGGAGGAAATAGCACCATGGCGGAGCGTTCACTGACCGTTCGCAGCACGTTGTTCGCGGATGGTGACACCATCCCCATCTCGGCCGCGCACTCGATGGTCGGGGGAGCCAACACGAGTCCCGACCTGTCGTGGGAGGCCGGACCGTCGGGCACCCGGAGCTACGCGATCACCTGCTACGACCCCGACGCCCCGACAACGGTCGGCTTCTCACACTGGGTCCTCTTCGACCTGGCGCCCTCGGTGACCGAACTCAACGCCGGTGCGGACGGGGGTGGGATCGCCGGGTTCAGCGACTGGGGGGAGAGCCGGTACGGGGGAATGGCACCGCCCGCCGGCGACGAGCCCCACCACTACCGCTTCACCGTCTACGCCCTCGATCTCGAATCGCTCGGAGTGGATCACACCACCACGTACGCCAAGTTCCGCTTCCTCACCCGCGGGCACGTGCTGGCCGAGGGCACGCTCACCGGGCGGTTCGGCATCGCAGCCAAGTCGTGACCAACGGGTCAGGAGCTGCCCGCCCGATAGCCTGCGAACGACGGCTCGAGCATCGGGATGGGTGACGTGACCGCAGCAGGAGACGGCAGGCGCGTCGCGGGCATCAGTAGAACGGCGCACCGGGGACGCACGTGACCTCGACGGACGCACCGAAGGCGCGCATTCTCGGTCTCGGCGTGTACCGGCCCCGGCGGTCGGTGTCCAACGACGAGCTGTGCGAGGCGGTCGAGTCCTCGGACGAGTGGATACGAGAGCGCACCGGCATTCAGCGCCGCCGGTGGGCCGAGGCCGACGAGACCCTCGAGATGATGGCCGAGGCCGCCGGGCGCGCCGCCGTCGCCGCCAGCGGCCTCGATGCCGCCAGCCTCGACATGGTCATCCTCGCGTCGTGCTCCTCGGTGCAGCCCTTCTGGCCCACGGCGAGTCGGGTGGCCGGCGCGCTCGGCCTCGAGGTGCCGGCCTTCGACCTGAACGCCACCTGCGCCGGGTTCTGTTACTCGCTCGGCCTGGCCCGCGACCTGATCGGGGCCGGCACCGTCGGCACGGTGCTCGTCATCGGGGCCGAACGCCTGACCGACATGCTGGATCCCACCGACCGCGGCACCGCGTTCTTGTTCGCCGACGGCGCTGGCGCCTTCGTGGTGGGGGCCGGCTCGGTCGAGGGGATCGGGCCGGTCGTCTGGGGCACGCAGGGAACCAAGGGGGACGCGCTCGTCCTCGCGCCCACCTGGGCCGAGTACCGACAGGACCCCGGCGTGGGGGCGCCGTCGGTCAGCATGCAGGGCCGCCGAGTCTTCCGCTGGGCGGTCGAGGAGATGCCCAAGGTCGCGCTGGCCGCGGTGGAAGCCGTCGGCCTGACCTTGAAGGACGTGCAGATCTTCATCCCGCATCAGGCCAATCTCCGGATCACCCAGGCCATCGTGCGGGCACTCGACCTGCCCGAGTCGGTCGTCGTCGCCGAGGACATCGTCGACTCCGGGAACACCTCGTCGGCCAGCATCCCGCTCGCCCTCGACCGCGCCCTCACGGACGGGCTGGTCCACTCCGGCGACGCCGCGTTACTGCTCGGGTTCGGTGGTGGGTTGTCCTTCGGCGCCCAGGTGATCACGATTCCCTAGGCGCCCTGGGACCGGCGCTTCGGTCCGACGGCCTGGCTCGCCGGACGCCGCGAGGGCGTGGCTCGGCACCGTCCAGCCCCCTTCTCGGGTCGTCCACTGGCCGGCCGGCGGTGGGACGCCGGGGGTGTGGCTCGAGCCGGCGTGGCCACAGACCGCTGAGAGTGGTCTCACCTGCCTAGATGCGGGAACCGTCCGCCACAATCGGTGGCTGTCTGCTACCGTTTGACCACGGTTCGTGCTTGTCGGGGGTGACCTCGCAGCCGGGCCCAGTGTCCGGTCCTCTATTTTCCCTGGTGAACGATGCATCTTTGGCGACCATCGGCTGCCTCGAGCACGGCCCCCCGCTCACCACTTTCAGTGGTGATACGGGGGGCCCTGGCGGTGCTTGCCCCAACCTTGCTCGTCCCGTTCCTCGTCGCCGCGGGCCCCGGCTCCCCGACGCTCGCCGACGCGGCGACCGGCGTCCAGACCGTGATGCCGCTGCAGGAGTTCGTGAACGACGACGCCGGCGGCCGGCTCTGGAACGCCTACGACCAGACGGTCAACGCCGTTGGGCCGAGCATCACCGGGCGGCCGAGCGCCGTGCTCAACGGCGCGAGCGTCTACGTCTTCGCCCGAGGCGCCAACGGCGACCTCACCGAATTCGCCAACGACAGCGCCCACGGACAGCTCTGGAACGCCTACGACGTCTCGGGGCTTTCCGCTGGCCCCGCCATCGTGGGCGACCCCTCGGCCCTGCTCCTCACCCCGACCTCGTTCGCCGTCTTCGCCGAGGCGGCCGGGGGAGACCTCGTCCAGTTCAGCGGCACCCCGGGCAGCCCGTCGTGGAGCTTCACCGACCTCTCCAAGGCGACCTTCGGCGCGCAGGTGGCGGGTGACCCGTCCCCCCTCGTCGTCGGCACCTCGCTCGACGTCTTCGCCAGCTCGGCCGCCGGCCACCTGATCGAGTTCAGCGGCACCCCGGGCGGCCACGCCTGGACCTCGACCGATCTGACCCAGGTCGCCGCCGCCCCGACGCTGGCCGCCGACCCGTTCGCCGTGCTCTACGGCAGCGGGGCGATCCACGTCTACGGCACCGCGACCAACGCCGACCTGATCGAATACGTGAACGACGGGGCCGCCGGCCGGGGCTGGAACGCCTACAACCTGACCACCGGGGCAGCCGGAGCGACTACCGGCGGCCGGCCGAGCGCGGTCGTCTACGGCACGACGGTGCACGTCTACGCCCGGAGCGCCGGCGGTGACCTGACCGAATTCGTGAACGATGGGCAGCACGGCCGCCTCTGGAACTCCTACGACCTGACGAAGGCCTCGGGGGGCCCGGCCATGGTGGGGGACCCGAGCGCGATCCTCTACGGGACGAGCGAGGTCCAGGTCTACGCGCAGTCGACCACGAGCGACCTCACCGCGTTCATCAACGACGGGGCGGGCGGTCGCCTCTGGAACTCCTACGACCAGTCCAAGTACTCGGGCGGCCTCATGGCGGGGGGTGACCCCGACCCGGTCGTCTACGGCACGACGGTGCACGTCTACGCGGCCGGACCCCCGCCCGCCAAGGCGATCCAGCAGATCGTCGCCCTGGCCGAGGGGGCCGACCAGTACAACGCGGCCGTGGTCGAGACCCCCCAGGGCAGCAACTGCAACCCCTACACCGCCTACTTCGGTCGGGGCACCACGACGGGCTGCGCGCCGGGGACGGCTTCCGAGGAGTGGTGCTCGGACTTCGCAGATTGGGTCTGGACGGCGGCCGGCATCCCGACCAGCGGGATCAACGGGTGGTCGTTCACCTTCATCGGCTGGGGCCAGTCGCACTCGGGCGCCTGGCAGCAGGGCAACGACAACAACCCCCAGGCCGGCGACGCCGTCATCTGGGGCGACCTGGCCAGCTCGTACGGGGTGCACGTGGGCCTCGTGGTCGGCGTGAGCCAGGGCCTGATCGACGTGGTGGCCGGCAACTCGGGCCCGGTCGTCGACCCCCAGGGGGACGTCGTCGCGGTGTGGGAGTCGGGCTATTTCGACCCGACCACCTCCACGGTCGCCGGCTACCCGATCATCGGGTACGTCTCGCCGGCCGGCTGGACCGGTCTCAACTCCCACGCCCTGGCGGCGGCCCGGGCCCTGGCGAAGGGCCAGCTGAGCGGGCGCATCGCCAGCCAGGACGGCGGCAAGTAGCACCCGCGGTCGACGGCCGCCAACGCGCCGCCGCCCGGTCACGGGACCCCACCTTTCGTGGGCACCGCGGCGCCCTCCGGCGCGCCCGACAACAAATACCCCACTCGGCCACCCGAGCCAGTACAGTTCCTTCCTGAGCGGGGGCGTCCGGGCGATCCCGGAGTCTCTCTCTCGAGCCCTGGGCGGGGCAGGCGGAGGAGAGGAACGGTTCGAGTGATCGATCGGCCCACAGGCCAGTACTGGCAGGCATGCCAGCGAGCGCGACCTTGACCATCCAAGAGCAGTCGCCGCCGATCTCGACGATCCCCTATCGGCCCTTCGAGCTCTCGAAGAGCGAGCAGGATCGACAGCTCGTCCTCCTCCACCTCCAGGGGGACCCCGACGCCTTCTCGATCATCGCCGAGAACCACTACGGGGAGCTGACCGCCCGGGCCCGCAGCCTGCTCGGCCCCCACGGGGAGATCGAGGACGCGGTCCAAGAGACCTTCCTCCGTGCGCTGCGCGCGCTGCCGCGCTTCGGGATGACCGGGGAGTACAAGGTCGGTGCCTGGCTGACCACGATCCTCTCCAATGTGTGCTCTGACCAGCGCTCTCGCGCCTCCAAGGACCGCCTCTTGGCCGAGTGTGCGGGCCGGGAGCTGCCGCACCACGCCGACGTGGCCGAGCAGGTGAGCGACCCCCAGATCGTCGAGTCCATCACGGCGGCGATCGCCGACCTGTCGCCGGCCTTGCGCCGGGCGTTCATCCGCCACGAACTCGACGACGTCCCCTACGCCGACATGGCCGAGGCCGAGAACAGCTCGGTCGAGCTGGCCCGCCAGCAGGTCCACCGGGCCAAGTCGACGCTGCGCCGCAACCTGGCCGGCATCGAGTCGGTGGCCGGTGGCGCCCTCGCCCTCCCCGTTCTGCGTTCGCTGCGCGCCCGCCTGGCCGCCCACCTGGGTCGCCGGGAGCGCTCGGTCGCCCGGGTCCTCGGCGCGGGGCACCGGCTGAACGCGTCGGCCGCCGGCTCTGGTTCCTTCGGTCGCGCCACCCCGAGCCTCTTCGACCGGTTGGCGTCGAGCGTCACGAGCTCGCCCCTCGGCCAGTCCGCCCTCGCGCTGTGGACCGGCACCCCGCGGGGCACCACGATCGTCTTTGGCATGGCCGCCGCCGTGGCGACGCTCTCGGCCGGCGCCGTCGTCGTCTCGGCGGTGAGCCCGCAAGCCGCTCCGTCGGCGCCGGCCCCGCACACCGCACCGGCCGCCGCCCTGCTGTCGCCCGGCTCGGCGTCCGCCACCGGGTCGGAGCAGAGCCAGGCCCTGGCGTTCTCGGTGCCGTCGACCTCTAGTTCAGGTTCAGGGTTGACGTCGAGTGCCAGCTCCTTCCCGTGGGTGAACGACGGGGTGACCCGACCGGTCGCCGCCGGCGTGCCGGTCGGTCTCCCGGTCGGCGGGTGCTCGGTCCCGGCGACGGTGGCCCGGTCGGCCGGCTCGGCCGGGCTCGGGCTGGCCAACGCCCTGTCGGTGGCCAGCGCGCCGGCCGTCTCCGTGCCCACCGTCGGGCCGACCGTGCAGTTCTCGACCGGGGCCTCGCTGCGCTCTTTCTCGTCGGCCGCCCCCGGCGCGATCAGCGTGGCGCTCACCACCAACGCCTGCGCCTCGTCGCAAGGGGCCTGGTTCAGCGCGCAGGTCTCCGGTATCGGCACGGCGGCGCCGCTCCAGCTGAACGGCACGCTGGTCGAGGTGATCGGGACCGCCGGTGACGTCAGTTACATCTTCCGCGGCCAGGTGGCCCCGGACGCCTCGATGAGCCCCTCGGCCGCCCCGCTGCTCGGCGGCGCCACCGAGTTCGTGGCCCAGCTCGAGGTGACCGAGCCCGCCAACATGGCGCAGCTGACCGTCGTGTTCTTGGACCCCACCCTCGGCACCGCCGCCGATGACGCGGCCGCCACGCCGGGCCCGACGACCCCGACCGCCGCCACCGACGGCGCGACGACGGACGGCACCGCCACCGACGGCGCGACCCCGGACGGCACCGCCGCCGGTTCTCCGGACCAGGCGCCGCAGATCGACTCGGGCTTTGCCGGCGGCTTGGCCATGCCGAGCCTCCCGCCGATGCCGACGGGGACCATGGGCGGCGCGCCGAGCCTCGTCTTTCCCTAGGCCGGGACTGGGCGAGTACCGCCGTTTCCGTCGGCGCCCGCCGCTGGTCCGGGGCGCCGACCGGCCCGCCGATGACGCCTGAGGATCCCGTGACCGACCCGTCCGAGCCCACCGCCAGATCGGCCGGGCCAGAGGTCAGCCTGGTCGTCCCCTTCTTCAATCCGGGCCCATCGGTCCTGCGCGACACGCTGGCCCGCTCCGCCGCCGCGCTGGAGGCGGCCGGCGCCACCTTCGAGGTGATCGCCGTCTCCGACGGCTCGACCGACGGGAGCGCCGAGGCGCTCACCGAGGACCCGGCGGGCTGGCTCCAGGCGGTGGTCCTGCCCGACAACCGGGGCAAGGGCCACGCGTTGAGGGTCGGCTTCGCCCGCGCCCGTGGCGCCTACGTCGGGTTCATCGACGCGGACGGCGAGATCCCCCCCGAGGTCCTGGGCGAGTTCGTCCGGGTGGCCCGGGCCGAGCATCCCGACCTCATCTCGGGCAGCAAGCGGCACCCCGAGTCAGAGGCCCGGTACCCGGCGGTGCGGCGGCTCTACTCCCGCGGCTACCAGCGCCTGGTCCGCCTCCTGTTCGATCTCGACGTCGTCGACACCCAGACCGGGGTGAAGCTCGTCTCGGGGCCGGTCATGGCCGTCCTGCTGCCGCGCCTCACCGAGGACCGCTACGCCCTCGACCTCGAGCTCTTCGTGCGGGCGCACCAGGCGGGCTTCGACCGGGTGGTCGAGCTGCCGGTCAGGATCGAGAAGCGGGCGGGCAGCACGGTGTCGCTCCGCTCGGTCCGGTCGATCCTGGTCGACACGCTGCGCATCTTCTGGCGGGCGCGGGTTCGCCGGCGCGGGCCGGCGCCCCCGAGGCCGGCCGCGACGCCGCGGGACGAGCCTCAGTCCGTGCCGCGGAAGCCGTAGAGGGGGAAGGTGCGGGCGCCCGGCGGGGCCCGCCAGAGGAAGGCGTAGATGCCGGCGCCGTGGGCCAGCAGCCGAACGTCACGGCGG
>DATNIB010000020.1:0-2922 GCA_035604685.1 Acidimicrobiales bacterium
TGGGCCCGGGCCCATCCCGGGCGGGTGCGGCTGACGCACCGCGGACAGCTCCGATGCTATTCCGCTGAACGCGCTCCCGTCCCTCCGCCGTGTCGTTCGTCCACGGCGTCGGTCCGGCCCTCGCCCTTTTCGCCCTCGCCCTCGCCCTCGCCGCCGTGGCCGTCGACCGCGTCCGCGGGCTCCGGGACCCCGTCGGTGTGGTCCTCGACCCCTCCGCGGCGCTCCTGGTAGGGGTTCCCGAGGACGTGCCGGGCCATGTCGAAGACCGAGGCCGAGTCGGCGTCGGCCGCGGTGACCACACCTCCGAGCAGGGAGCGGCCCTCGCCGGTCACCTGCTCGATGATCGAGTCGCCCATTCGCTGGACCAGGTCCCCCATGCGGGCGCGCTCCTGGCCCTTGGGGATCTTGAGCCAGCACATCACCACCGCCTGCACGACCCCCGCCGCGGCGGGCCACAACCAGATCGTGCGGTAGTCGCCGGTCAGGTCGACGACCCACGCGGCCAGGAACGAGAAGACCACTGCGAACAGGCTGAAGGGCGCCACCAGTTTTCCGAGCAGCTCCCCCATCCCCCCCGAGCGGGGCAGGAGCTGCAGGAGCATGGGGGCCAGGGAGATGACGAACGCCCCGAACAGCGGCCCTCCCACGAAGGCCAGGACCACCGACTGCCAGATGTGGGTGGTCGTGAACTGCACGAGGGAGACGACCGAACCGGCCAAGGGGGTGAGGACGGCGATCTGCTTGCGCGTGAGCACGCGGCTCAACACGTAGCCGAGGGCGAGGCCGAGCATGATCACGGGTACGCCGCTCACCCAGCCGGCGATGGTCTGCGAGTTGGCGCCGGCGTGTTGCACTCTCTGGAAGTAGACGATGGCCAGGTAACCGGTGGCACTGAGGCCGGCCCAGAACACCATGATCCCGGTGACGAGCACCTTGGCGTTCGGGCCCTGCCAGATCTCGGCGAGCTCCTCGCGCCACGGGCGGGCGCGACGGTGGCGCTCCCGGTCGGCGACTTCCCGGGCTGCCGCCGACTCGCGCACGAGCAGGAGCACGACGAAGGCGACGACCACCATGAAGCCGCCCGCCATCCTGAATGCCAGGTTCCACGTGGCGGGATCGTTGGTTTTCCAGGTGGCGATGACGGTCCCCTTGATCACCAGGCTCACGAGAACACCGAGAAGGCCGATCAGCGCCGCGGCCTTCACGCTCCGGCTCTTGCCGAAGGTCTCGGGGATGACCGCCACGTTGGTGAGCCCGAAGACGACACTGGCCGTCTTCACCATCACGATCAGCAAGACGAGCGGCCAGAATCCCGACACCAGGGTGTACGACCACGTGCACACGCCCATGATGAGCAGACCGGCGGCCATGTACGGGGCCCGGCGTCCCGCCGCGGTGCGGGTGCGGTCGCTGGCCCGGCCCAGCAGGGGATAGGCGAGCCAGCCGATCAAGCGGTTGGCCGTGAGGGCGAAGGTGATGGCCAGAGCGCTCGACACCCGGGCCGAGACGAGGAGCGTGAGCAGCACCCCGGACACGGCCAGGTTGGCGCGCGGCCCCACCAGGCCGAGGGTCAGCCCGATGAAGCTCCGCAGCCGCATGCGGTCGATCCCCGAGGCAGAACCCTCGGCGCCTCCGCCGGCCGACTCGGGCAGGGGTAGTGCCGCGGTCACCGAAGAGCCATCGGCAGTCCCGGCCCCTGACACGAGCGAAGGGTCGCCCAGTCCGACCCCCTCGGGACCGCTCATCCCCACGAGCCTACGGGAGCGTCCCCGCAATCGGTGCTCGCCGGGGGCACCGGCCCGGGGCCGGGGCCGGGCGGACTGCACCAGGGCCGAGCGTTCGGTCGATGCTAGGCCCGGCGCTCGGGCAGGACGGCGGCGATCTGGTCGCGAATGGGCTGGAACTCGGGCATGACGAAGTCACGCCGCAGCCAGTTGGCGCCGTCGACCACGAGGGTGTGGCCCGAGACGAAAGCGGCGTAGGGCGAGCACAGCCACGTGGCCGCCCAGCCCAGCTCATGGAGCCGTCCCAGGCGGCCTGCCGGAGAGCGACGGGCGTCGACGTCCTCGCCCTCGGTGCGCAGCGCCTGCAGGTCGGCACGCATGTCCTCGTGGGGGAAGAGGCCCGGTGCCAGCGCGTTGACCCTGACCCCGAAGGGCGCCCACTCCACGGCCAGGGTCTTCGTGAGATTGCCGACACCTGCCTTGGCGGCCGCGGTGTGAGCCATTCCCGGACCACCCGTGAAGGACTGGGTGGCCAGGATGTTGCAGATGGCGGCGGGGTCACCGGCCCGGCTGGCCCGGCGGAACAGCTCCTGGGAGCAGAAGAAGGTGCCGTCGAGCACGATCTGGGTCACGGCGCGCCAGCCGTTGGGGCTGAGGTCGTCGGCCGGAACGGGGAAGTTGGCCGCCGCGTTGTTGACGAGGACCCGCGCCGGCCCGAGCGCGTCCTCGAGCGCGTCGAACGCGGCCGCCACGTCCTCGGCGCGCCGGATGTCGGCTCCGGCGTGGGCGGCCCGGCCCCCCACCGCCTCCACCGCGGCGGTGCCGGCCAGGCGGTGGCCCTCGTCGCGCGACAGGATCCCCACGGCGGCGCCCAGGCGCGCGAATTCGACGGCGATCGCCTTGCCCAGGCCCGTCCCGCCGCCGGTGACCACGACCATGGTGCCCTCGAAGGTGCGCGGCGGCAGCATGCGCTGGCCCGCGGGCGGAGGTTCCGGAAGCGCCATGCCGGTCACTTGCCCTCGAAGACGATGGGCTGTTTCTTGGCCTTGGCGGCGTACCCGGCGGGCATGTCGTCGGAGACGAATTCGATCGACGAGCTCATGGCACCGAACCGCATCGCCTCGGTGAAACCCCGGTAGGTGAAGCCGTCGACGGTGCGCTTGATGCTCTGCACGGCGAGCGGCGCGTTGGCGGCGAT
>DATNIB010000021.1:0-18428 GCA_035604685.1 Acidimicrobiales bacterium
GAGCCTGGGAGGGGAATCGAACCCCTGACCTACGCATTACGAGTGCGTTGCTCTGCCGGCTGAGCTACCCAGGCGAACCCGCTGCCTGCGCCCGCTGGCGATGAGCCATTCGCGCGCGCCGTATCGTAGGCGCCCCCCGCCGGGCGGGTGACCAACCGAGCGTTCAGAGCCGGACCAAGAGGGACTCGAGCAAGAGCGTCTCGTTCGGGTTGTGCTCGAGCGACGCGGCGGCCTCGGTGATGAGCGCCACCGCCCGCTCGCACTGGGCGAGCGTGCGGGCATCGAGCGTCTCGTCCGCCGGACCCAGCCGGTCGCGGTAGGCCCGGGCCAGGATCCCGAGTCCGGCCCGCAGCTCGTCGGTGCGCCAGCGGCGCTCGGCCCGGTGCTGGCGCTCGACCACGTCCCTGCGCCCCGGCACGGCGCGCTCGCCCAGGCTTTCGGCCTGCTCGGCCAGCTCGGCCAGCTCCGCGCCGTGCTGCTCGCGCAGGGGGACGAGGGCGCCGTCGATCGACTGGAGCAGATCGCGGGCGAGGCCGCCCGCCACGCCGCCCTCGCCGTTCAGCCGCGACGGAACCGAGCGCCAGAGCTCGAGGCGCCCCGCGTACCCGGCGTCGTGGGCCAACAGGTGCGCCCGGTCGAGGTCGCCCCCCGATCCCGCCGCCACGACCGCCGCTTGCCGGGCATCGATCCCCTGGGCGCGCAGCCACGCCTCCACCGCCGCGCTCGGCACCGGCGGAAACGTGACCTCGACGCACCGGCTGGCCACGGTCACCAGCTCGCTCGGGATGTCCTCGGCCAGCAGCACAAAGACGGTGGCGGGCGGCGGCTCCTCCACCGTCTTGAGGAGCGCCGGGGCCGACCGGAGCGCCAGGTGGACGTCACCCACCACGAGCACCTGGCGGGCCGCCTCGAACGGGCGGCGCTGGGCCAAGAGCACCAGGCGCCGCGCGTCGTCGATGCCCAGGGCGGCACCGGTCCGCTCCACCGACACGAGATCGGGGTGGGTCCCGGCGAGCGCGCGGCGGCAGGTCCAGCACACCGCGCACCCGCCGTCGGGGCACAGCAACGCCGCCGCGAAGGCCCGGGCGGCCACCCGCGTGCCCGAGCCCGGCGGGCCCTTGAAGAGATACGCGTGCACGGGGTGGCGGGCCACCGCCCGCAGCGTCTGCACCACCGCCGGCTGGCCGACCAGCTCGGCGAACAACGCCTCGACCGGGTGATCTTCGGTCACGACCGCTCGGCGCCCGGCCACCCGAGCCGAGCCCGCACCTCGGCCGCGACGGACGCCGCCACCTCCTCGATCGGCCGGTCCCCGTCCACGACCGCCCAGTGTTCCGGCTGCGCCGCCGCCTCCGCCAGGTAGCCGCGGCGGACCCGTTCGTGGAAGCCGACGTCCAGGCGCTCGAGGCGGTCGGCGGCCGCGGCCGAAAGACGCCCGCGAGCGCGTTCCACGTCGAGGTCGATCAAGACCGAGAGATCGGCCGTGATCCCCCCGGTCGCCCAGGCCAACAGCTGGCGCAGGGCCGGCGAGTCGAGCTGGCGGCCCGCACCCTGATAGGCGAGCGTCGACCCCGAGAAGCGGTCGGTCACCACCCACCGGCCGCTCGCCAGCATCGGCCCGACGACCTCGTCGACGTGCTGGGCCCGATCGGCGGCCATGAGCAGCGTCTCGGCCCGCGCCCCCGGGAGGCCGGTGTGCAGCAGCACTTCGCGCAGCGCACGGCCGAGTGGGGTGTCCCCGGGTTCGAAGGTGAGGTGCGCGCCGAGCGCCACGGCCAGCAACCCGGCCTGAGTGGACTTGCCGCAGCCGTCGATCCCCTCGAGGGCGATGAGCCTCGCGCCCCCCGGCGGAGTCACGGCGCGCCGAGCGGGGGGCGACCGGACACGCCCCTCAATCCCCTGCGGGCGGTCCCGGGTCGGCGGAGGTCGGCGCCGCCGCCTTGAGTGACGGAGCCGTCTTCTTGGGCGCGGCCTTCCTCGCCGGAGCCTTCCTCGCCGGAGCCTTCTTCGTCGCCTTCTTGGCCCCCGCCTTCTTCGGCGCCGCCCGCTTCGCCCGCCCGCGTTTGGCGGGCCCGGCGGCCCGCCGTTCGGCCAGCAGCTCGGCGGCCCGCTCGAGGGTGATCGAGTCGACGTCGTCCCCCCGGCGCAGCGAGGCGTTGGTGGTGCCGTCGGTCACATACGGCCCGAAACGACCGTCGCGCACCACCATGGGGAGCCCGGTGTCGGGATCGGCGCCGAGCTCGCGCAGCGGACCGGCCGGGGCGCGACCCCGGCGCGTCTTGGGCTGCGCGAACACGGCCAGGGCCTCGTCGAGGGTCACCGTGAGGAGCTGCTCCTCGCTGGTCAGGCTCCGGGTGTCGGTGCCGCGCTTCAGGTAGGGGCCGTAGCGGCCATTCAAGGCGGTGATCTCCTGGCCGCTGCCGGGATCCGTGCCGACCCGGCGCGGGATGGAGAGCAGCTCCAGCGCCTGCTCGTAGGTGAGTGTGGCGGGCGACATCGAGGCGAAGAGGGAGGCCGTGCGGGGCTTGGGGGCGCCGTCGACGATCTCGCCGGCCTGCACGTAGGGCCCGAACCGCCCGGCCTTCACATAGACGGGCTCGCCGGTCTCGGGGTCGAGGCCGAGCTCGCGGTCGGCCGAGGGCGCCTCGAGCATCGCCCCGGCCTTCTCGAGCGTGAGCTCGTCGGGGCTCAGGTCCTCGGGGATCGAGGCCCGCTCCTCGTCGCGCTGGACGTAGGGCCCGTAGCGGCCGACCCGGACCACGATCTCGCGCCCGTCCGGGTCGGTCCCGAGCGGGATCGAGTTGATCTCGCGGGCGTCGATCTCGCCCAGGTGGACCGCCACCGCCGCCTTCAGGCCGAGCCGGCCCGTGTCGCCGCCCAGCTGTACCGTCTCGGATCCCGCGCTGCCGTTGGTCGACGCCCTCGGCGCGGCACCGTTGGCCGGGGCCGAGCCGTTGGTCGACGGCTTCTTCGGGAGGGCCTGGTCCTCGCCGAAGTAGAAGCGGGTCAGCCACGGCAGCGCCTCGGCGCGCCCGCTCGCGATCTCGTCGAGGTCGTCCTCCATGCTGGCCGTGAACCCGTAGTCGACGAGCTCACCGAAGTAGCGCTCGAGGAGTCCGACGACGGCGAACGCGGTGAAGCTCGGCACGAGGGCCGACCCCTTCTTCCACACATACCCGCGGTCGAGGATGGTCGAGATGACGCTGGCGTAGGTCGACGGACGGCCCACGCCCAGCTCCTCCATGGCCTTCACGAGGGAGGCCTCGGTGTAGCGGGCCGGCGGCTGGGTGGCATGGGCGCCGGACTCGAACGAGAGCCCCGGCACCCGCTGGCCCTCCACGAGCGGCGGCAGCACCACCTCGCGGTCGGCCAGCTCGGCCTCCGGATCGTCCTCGCCCTCGACGTAGGCGCGCAGGAAGCCGGGGAAGGAGATCACCCGGCCGTTGGCCGCGAACTCGGCCTCGGCCCCCGCCAGCAGGGCGGCGTCGGTCGGCATGGTGCCGGCCAGGCGCACCTGCGCGCTGGTGCCGCGGGCGTCTTCCATCTGGGAGGCCACGGTGCGCTTCCAGATGAGGTCGTAGAGGCGCAGCTCGTCTCCGGACAGGCTGGCCGACGCCACCTCGGGGGTTCGGAAGGTCTCACCGGCCGGCCGGATGGCCTCGTGGGCCTCCTGGGCGTTCTTCACCTTGCGCTCGTAGCGGCGCGGGCTCTTCGGGAGGTAGTCGGTGCCGTACAGAGCGGTCGCCTGCGCGCGGGCGGCGGCCAGCGCCTCGTTGGAGAGCGTGGTCGAGTCGGTCCGCATGTAGGTGATCCAGCCCTGCTCGTAGAGGCGCTGGGCCACCTGCATGGCCCGCTGCGCGCTGAAGCGGAGCTTGCGGCCGGCCTCCTGCTGGAGGGTGGAGGTCATGAACGGCGGCGCCGGCGTCCGCCGCAGCGGCCGCTCGGTCACCGAGCGAACGGTGAACGTGGTGCCCTCCAAGCCCCCCACCAGAGCGGTGGCCTCCGCCTCGGTCAGCACCCGGCTGGCGCTCGAGCCCTGGGGCGTGCCGTCGGAGGCGAAGTCCTTGCCGGTGGCGATGGCGGTGCCGTCGACCCCGACGAGCGCGGCAGCGAACTGCGCCGGCGCGGTCAGCGCGTCGGCAGCGGCCGCCGTCTCCGGCGCGGCGAACGTCCCGTCGACGCCCCACCAGGTGGCGGACCGGAAGCGCATGCGGGCGCGTTCGCGTTCGACGACCATCCGGGTGGCCACGCTCTGGACCCGGCCGGCCGACAGCCGCGGCATGACCTTCTTCCACAGGACCGGCGAGACCTCGTAGCCGTAGAGGCGGTCGAGGATGCGTCGGGCCTCCTGCGCGTCGACCAGGCGCCGGTCGAGCTCCCGCCACTCCTCGACGGCGCGGCGGATGGCGGTCGGGGTGATCTCGTGGAAGACCATCCGCTTCACTGGGACCTGCGGGGAGAGCACCTCTGAGAGGTGCCAGGCGATCGACTCGCCCTCGCGGTCCTCGTCGGTCGCCAGGTAGACCTCGTCGGCGTCCTTCAGCTGACGCTTCAGGTTGGCGACGACCGACTTCTTGTCGTTCGAGATCACGTAGAGCGGCTTGAACCCGTTGTCAACGTCGACGCCGAGCCGCGCCCACCCCTCGCCCTTGTAGGCGGCCGGGACCTCGTCGGCGCCGCGCGGCAGGTCGCGGATGTGGCCGACCGAGGACTCGACCACGAAGTCGGGGCCGAGCATGCCCGCGATGGTGCGCGCCTTGGCCGGCGACTCCACGATCACCAGGGCCTTACCCATGCGCTCCCCGCATCCGGTTGTGCTCGGTTGTCCCGCGGCGGCACGCCGGACAGGCGTGCCGATTCACGACTCGACCGTAGGCGCTGGCCGCTCGCGTGCCGACAGGCTCCTGGCTGAGATCCGACACTGTCAAATACCCCTTCGGGTGGCGAGCCCGCTCCGCCGGACGGCGTCGGGCCTCTCACCTGGACGTTTACCATTAGCACCCCGAGCCTCCCGGGTCGGGGACCCCGGCCGGATCGGGCCCGCGGCCCGCCTGGCCCGGGTGTCCGGCTCTAGGCGGCCGGAGCGGCCGGCTCGAGGGCCTCGGGAATGTCCCCACCGGCCAGGCCAGCCGACTTGCGCTTGGAAAAGGCGATGGCCGCCAGCAGGATGACGAGGGCGCCGCCGGCGATGCCGAAGCGCGCCCCCGAGTGGTGGCGGAGCGTGATCACGGCCGGCAGGATCAGCAGCGAGACCAGGTTCATGACCTTGATGAGGGGGTTGAGGGCCGGGCCGGCGGTGTCCTTGAACGGATCGCCCACGGTGTCGCCGATCACGGCCGCCTTGTGGGGGTCCGACCCCTTGCCGCCCTCGTGCCCGTCCTCGATGTACTTCTTGGCGTTGTCCCAGGCGCCGCCGGAGTTGGACAGGGTGTTGGCCATGAGTTGTCCCGTGAGGATGGCTGCGGCCAGGAACGCCCCGAGCGCGCGGTAGTTGATGCCGAAGCCGACGATCACCGGCGTGAGGATGGCGAGGAGGGCCGGGGTGGCGAGCTCGCGCTGGGCGGCGGCCGTGCAGATGGAGATGACCCGGCCGTACTCGGGCTTCTCGGTGTAGTCCATGATCCCGGGGTGCTCGCGGAACTGGCGGCGCACCTCCTCGACGACGGTGCCCGCCGACCGGCCGACCGCCCGGATGGCGAGCGAGGAGAACAAGAAGGCCACCGACCCGCCGATCAACAGGCCGATGAAGGTGGTCGGGTTGGCCACGTTGATCTGGGTGGCTGCCGCCTTGAACAGGGCCGTTCCCGAGACGTGCAGGTCGAGCTGGGACCCGATGGTCTCGATGAAGGAGGCGAACAGGGCCACGGCGGCGATGACCGCCGAGCCGATCGCCACCCCCTTCGTGATGGCCTTGGTGGTGTTCCCCACCGCGTCGAGGCTCACCATCACCCGTTCGGCCTCGCCGGAGAACTCGCCCGACATCTCGGCCACGCCGGCTGCGTTGTCAGAGACCGGGCCGAAGCTGTCCTCCGAGACGATCATCCCGGTGGTGGCCAACAGGCCGATCCCGATCAGCGCGACGAGGTAGAGCGAGAGCTCGATGTTGCCGTCGCCCAGGCCCACCGCGACCCCGATGGCGATGGCGATGGCGATGATCGCCCACACCGAGGACTCGAGGCCGATGGAGAAGCCCGAGAGGACCGTGGTGGCGGGACCCGTCCGCGTCGACTCGGCGATCTCGCGCACCGGGCCGCGCTCGGTCGAGGTGAACTGCTCGGTGATCTGACTCGCCACGAGCGAGAGGATGACGCCGGTCAGCACCGCGTAGAAGACCTTCAGGTCGTGCACGTAGAACTTGGCGACCAGGAACGCACCGATGACCGTGAGGCCGGCGGCCGACCAGAAGCCGCGATTGATCGGCGAGAGCGCGTTGCGGTCCTTGTCCCGGGCGCGGACGACGTAGACCCCGATGACCGAGGCGAAAATGCCGATCGCCGGGACGATCAGGGGGAACAGGACGGCCGGCGTCGGATTGTGGTGGATGGTGCGGAACGCGGCGAACCCGAGGATCAGTGAGGAGATGATGGTGATCTCGTAGGACTCGAAGAGGTCGGCCGCCATGCCGGCGCAGTCCCCCACGTTGTCCCCGACGGCGTCCGCGATGGTGGCGGCGTTGCGGGGGTCGTCCTCGGGGATCCCCGCCTCCACCTTGCCCACCAGGTCGCCGCCGACGTCTGCCGCCTTCGTGAAGATCCCGCCGCCGACCCGCATGAAGAGGGCCAGGAGCGATGCCCCGAACGCGAATCCGACCAGGACCGCCGTCGCCGAGTTCTGGAAGATGAAGACGATGGTGGTGGCGCCGACCAGACCCAGGCCGACGCAGAGCATGCCGGTGACCGCCCCGGTCCGGAACGCGACCTTGAGGGCCGGCGGGAGCTTGCCGCCGCGCGCCGCCGCGGCCGTGCGGACGTTGCCGCGCACCGCCACGCTCATGCCGATGAAGCCGGTGAGCCCCGAGAAGGCGGCGCCGAAGAGGAAGCAGACGACGCGGTAGAGGCCGGCCTGCCCGAAGCTGAGCGCCACCGAGCCGTCGGGCCGGACAACCTTGGTCGCCGTGAAGAAGATGAGCACGGCGAGCGGGATGATGATCAGCAGGATGGTGCGGAACTGACGCTTCAAGAACGCCTCGGCCCCCTCCTGGATGGCCCGGGCGATCTCCTTCATCTTCTCGGTACCCTGGTCGGCCTTCAGCACGCCGCGGATCAAGACGAGTCCCGCCAGGATGCCGACCAGACCGGCGGCCAGGGCGAAGATCAGCCAGGCCCGGTCACCTCCGCCCAGGTGGAAGGCCTGGTAGCCCTCCGTGGCGAGGTGCGTCATGGCTGGCATGGGTGGCGTTCCCTTCCGTCGGCTTCTGGCTCGTGGGCCACCACAGAGGGCGGACACCGGTCGCGGCCGCAGGCACCCGAGAAGAGCACCCCCGTCGGCGCGAGGCCCGGCACCTGGCGGAACGGGCCGGGGCGACGATAGTCACTGCGCGCGCGTCTGGGCAAGGAACGCTAGGTCTGGTGTTCGTCGGTGGGCTCACGGGGCGGCCCCGCCACCAGCTCGTAGTCGGGGTTCAAGATGGCGAGGCTCCGGCCCCAGGAGCCGACCATGCCCGACACCACCATGCGGGCGCCGGGCTCGACGCCCGGGATCCGGGGCCGACCCTGGAACACGAGGAGCAGACGGCCCGAGTCGTCGCTCAGGACGCACTCGAGGTTGGAGGTGCCGCCGCGGGGTTGGACCCGGACCGAGCGCACGCGGCCGGCCACCCGCACGCGCTCGCGCCAGCGGACCTCGTCGATCGGGATGGTCCCGAGCGAGCGGCGGGCCAACGCCCGGTCGGCGTCGGACGCGGGGCGCGCCCGGGCGGTCCGGTTCCCCGAGCCGGTCGCGGTCGGACCGACGCCCACCGCGACGTCCTCCATCACCGCGCGGCCGCGCGACTCGCCGACCCGCGGCCACTTGCGCCGGCGCCACAGGCGGCTCAGGTTGTACGGGACGATCGTGGCGGACACGTGGGGCACCTGGCTCACCACCGCGGCGATCCGGTCGGCCGTGCGGTCGTGCAGGAAGCGCTGCCAGCCCGAGGCGAACCCGCGGCGGGGCAAGAGCACCGTGCACTCCGTGTCGCCGTCGGCCACCGAGTCGGCCACCAGTTCGACGGCGGCCCGTCCGAGCCGGCGGTCCGGGCACTCGATGATGTCGAGCGGCAGGCGGGCCAGCCCGAGGCGGCCCCAGTCCTGCTCCAGGAGATGCGCGGCCTTCGAGTCGATGTCGATGTGGACCGCGCGCAGGTCGTCGGGGGTGAGGGTCCGTGCGTACTGGATGGCCCGGGCCGCCGCCAGATCCAGCCGGTCGACGAGGACGATGACCACGTGCCGGCGCATGATTGGCGCCTCGGTGGCGGCCAGCGCGCCCACCTCGAGCTCGTCCGCCTCGGCCACGTACTGGTGGTGCAGCCGCAGCAGGCCGACGTACATGAGGGGCCCGACCACGACCACGATCCAGGCCCCCTGGGTGAACTTGGCGACGGCGAAGATGAGCACCACGCTGGCGGTGAGGACGGCCGAGAAGCCATTGATCAGGATGCCGCGCCGCCAGTGGCTCTCGCGCGCGGTCAGGTGGTGCTTCACCATGCCGATGCCGGCCATGAAGAACCCGGTGAACACCCCGATGGCGTAGAGCGCCACCAGCGCGTCGACCTTGGCCCGGGTGACGAGCAGTAGCAGGATGGCGACCGCGGCGAGGACGATGATCCCGTTGGAGAAGGCGAGGCGGTGGCCGCGCCGGGTCAGCTGCCGGGGCAGGAACGAGTCGCCGGCCACGAAGCTGGCGAGGAACGGGAAGCCGTTGAAGCTGGTGTTGCCGCCGGTGTAGAGCACGAGCAGCGTGGCCGCCTGGACGACGTAGAAGAGCACCCGGCCGAATCCGCCGCTGCCCAGCACGTAGCGCACCTCTTGGGAGATGACCGTCGGCGAGCCGGCCGCGTAGGGGACGGCGTGGGTCCAGCGGGCGAGCATGGTGACGCCGAACACCAAGAACGCCAGCACCGTGCTCATCAGGACCAGCGTCTGGCGGGCGTGTCGCGCCTCGGGCTGGCGGAAGCTGCTCACGCCGTTGGAGATGGCCTCCAGGCCGGTGAGTGACGACCCGCCGTTGGCGAACGAGCGCAGCAGCGAGATGAAGGCGAGGCCCATGAGCACGCCGGTGCCCGAGACCCCGACGCGCCCCTGCACGAGGAGGTGGGCGGGCGGCAGCGGATGGGCGTGGATCTGCCCCAGGGCCGCCTTCACGTAGCCGGTCACGATCACCGCGGTCACGCTGAGGATGAAGAAGTAGGTGGGGAACGCGAAGAAGCGACCCGCCTCGCGGATGCCACGGAGGTTGCCGTAGAGGAGGAGGAGGACCACCGAGATGGTGATCGGCACCGTGAATCCCAAAAGGCGCGGGAACGCACTCGTGAGGGCGGCGGTGCCCGCCGCGGTCTGCACGGCGACCGTGACCGTGTAGTCGATCAGGAGGGCGACTGCGGCCACCTGGGCGACGGTCGGCCCGAAATTGTCTCGGGCCACCACGTAGGAGCCGCCGGCCTTCGTGTAGCGCTGGATGACCTCGAGGTAGGACAGGGTGACGAAGAACAGCACCCCCAAGATGGCGAGCGTGATGGGGACCACCAACGTGAAGGCGGCCAGGCCGACGTAGGGGACGAGCTGGGTCAGCATCTCCTCGGTGCCGTAGGCAGACGAGGAGATGCAGTCGGGAGCCAGTACGCCCAACGCGCTCGGGCGTCCAAGGCGCTCGCTGCTCAGCTGCTCGGTCACGAGCGGGGGCCCGAGCAGCTTGTTCTTCAGGCGATACCGGAGGGTCTCGGGGATGTTGGCCGCGGCGTCGGTCCGCAGGAAGGTGGGGTGGCCGGCCGAGGCCGGCCCGCTCGGCATCGGCGGCCCGGTCGACGGGGCGGGAGCGGCTGTCGGGACACCGTCTCCGCCGAGGACCCGACTCACCGGCTCAGCGTAGAGCCCAGGCTGTCGCACGAGCGGTCCAGGGCCGGCCCAACGGGGATCCTTTGCATGGGCGGTTCCGCCGTGTTGCACTGTTCTCATGCATGTCGTGGTGGTCGGGTGTGGCCGGGTCGGTTCGGGGCTGGCGATGGAGCTGAGCGCCGAGGGCCATTCGGTCGCCGTCCTCGACCGCTCCCAGCGGGCCTTCCGTCGGCTGCCGCCCGAGGTCGCCTGCAAGCGGGTGGTCGGCTCGGGCTTCGACCGGGACGACCTGGAGCGGGCCGGTGCCGTCGGTGCCGACGCCCTGGCGGCGGTGACGAGCGGGGACAACAGCAACATCCTGACCGTGCGCATCGCGCGGGAGTCCTATGACATCCCCCGCGTCGTGGCGCGTATCAAGGACCCGCGGCGCGCCGAGATCTACCAGCGCCTGGGCATCCCGACGGTGGCCACCGTCACCTGGACGATCGACCAGGTGCGGCGGCGGTTGCTGCCCGAGTCGGCGGCCGCCGAGTGGTCGGACGCGAGCGGGCGGCTGGCGCTCGTCGAGCGGGCGCTCCCCGCCGGCTGGGCCGGACGTCGGCTCGCCGACCTGGAGGAGCCCGGGCAGGTCAGCCTGGTGGCGGTGACGAGGGCGGGCGAGCCCCGGCTCGACGCCTGCGAACTGTTGGGACAAGAGGGCGACGTCCTGCTGCTGGGCGTGCGTTCCGAGGCCGAAGCGATCCTCCAGGCCCGCCTCGACAGCACGGAACCGGTCGCGCCCGCCGGCCCGGCGACCGGCGCCAACGGCGGACGGCGCGGCGTCGTCCGCGCTCGGCGCAGCTGAGGGCCCGGTGAAGGTCGCCATCGCCGGCGCGGGCAGCGTCGGGACCGCCATCGCCCGTGACCTCCACGCCAACGGGCACGACGTGCTCGTGCTCGAGCTCGACCCCGAGCTCGTCGAACGGCGCCGCAGCGAGCTGGAGGTCACCTGGTTGGCGGGCGACGCCTGCGAGGTGGCGTCGCTCGACG
Source organism: Acidimicrobiales bacterium (assembly GCA_035604685.1). Lineage (GTDB taxonomy): Bacteria > Actinomycetota > Acidimicrobiia > Acidimicrobiales > RAAP-2 > DATNIB01. The sequence goes on from DATNIB010000021.1 coordinate 11,061, forward strand.
CGGCTGGCCTCGCCACGACCGACGTCGTCGTGGCCGCCACCGGCGACGACGAGGACAATCTCGTGATCTCGCTGCTGGCCAAGCAGGAGTTCGCGGTGCCCCGGGTCGTGGCGCGGGTGAACAACGCCAAGAACCAGTGGCTGTTCACGCAGAGCTGGGGGGTCGACGTCTCGGTCTCGACGCCCCAGCTCCTGACCGCGCTCGTCGAAGAGGCCGTCTCGGTCGGATCGCTGGTCCGACTCCTGCAGTTCCAAGGGGGCAGCGCGCACCTCGTCGAGGTCACGCTCGCCGAGAACTCGCCCGCCGCCGAGAAGCCGATCGCAGAGCTCGGCATCCCGCGCGACGCCACCATCGTGGCCATCGTGCGCGACGACCGCTTGGTCGTGCCGCGTGGCGACACCGTGCTGAAGAGCGGCGACGAGGTGCTCGTGCTCGTGACCGCTGACGCCGAGGCAGCCGTCCAGGAGCTGCTCGTCGGGGGCTGAAGGGCGACCCGTCGATCGACGGCCGCGCCGCGGGCCCGAATGCGCCGGTCGAGCCGACCCCACGCCGTAGCATGGGTTTGTGAACGCGGCATTCTTCGACCTCGACAAGACGGTGATCGCCAAGGCATCGATCGCCGCGTTCGGGCGTCCGTTCCGCCGCGGCGGCCTCATCAACCGTCGGACCGTGATCCGCGCCGTCGCCGGCCAGCTCGTCTACCACCAGCTGGGGGCCGGCGAGCGCCGGATGGCCAAGGCCCGCGAGACCATGCTGACGCTGACTCGGGGTTGGGAGGCCGAGCGGGTGCGCGCCATCGTGCACGACACGCTCCTCCAGACCATGGAGCCGCTCATCTACGCCGAGGCTCTGGAACTCATGGAGACCCACCGCGCCAAGGGGGACCGGATCTACCTGGTGTCGGCCGCTCCCGAGGAGATCGTCGAACCGATGGCCGAGCTGCTGGTGGCGGACGGGTCGATCTGCTCTCGGGCCGAAGTCGATCCACAGGGTTGCTACACGGGCCGCATGGCGTTCTACGCCGACGGGCCCCACAAGGCCGAGGCGATGGGCGAGCTGGCGGCGCGCAGCGGCCTCGACCTGGCGGGCTCCTTCGCCTACAGCGACTCGATCAACGACCTGCCGATGTTGGAGGCCGTGGGACACCCCGTGGTGGTCAACGCGGACCGCGCGCTGGCTCGCCTGGCCCGGTCCCGGGGCTGGGAGACTCGACAGTTCCGGCGGCCCGTGCGGGTGCGGGACCGGATGCCGAACACGCCGGTCGTCACGACCAGCCTGGCCTTGGCCGGGGCCGTGGTCTTGCTCGGCTGGTATGGCAAGCGGGCCCGCCACGCCGCGCTGCGCGGCGCGGCGCCCGTCGCCGCCTGATCAGCTCTCGCGCAACCGCCGGGCGGCGACGACGCCCAAGGTGATGAGCAGCGCGAGCAGCAGCAGCTTCTTCATGACCCGATGCTACCGCTCGGGCGCGGCCGCGCCCAGGGGCTCAAACGGTGAGAAGGTCGCGCGCGCCGGTGTCCGAGGAGGGGTGGCGCAGCTTCGACATCGCCCGCGCCTCGATCTGGCGGATCCGCTCCCGGGTGAGGTTGAAGTGCTCTCCCACCTCTTCCAGGGTCCGGGGCTCGCCGCGGTCGAGGCCGAAGCGCAGGCGCAGGATCTCGCGCTCACGCTCGTCGAGCGGGGAGAGCAATCGGCCGATCTCCTCTGGCAGGAGCGAGACGGCCGCGACCTCGAAGGGGGACTCGGCGGAGCGGTCCTCGACCACGTCGCCCAGCTCCGCGTCGCCGTCCTCGCGCAGGGGCTCAGACAGAGAAAGAGGCTCTGCCCGGAATCGCAGAGCCTCCACCAGCTTGTCCTCGGGCATCTCGACCTCGATGCCGAGCTCGGCCAGCGTTGCCGGTCGGCCGAGCTTGAGCTCCAGTCGGGCCTGGGCCTTCTGTACCCGGGCCAGGGTGTCGCCGGCGTGTACGGGAAGGCGGATCGTCCGGCCCGTATTGGCGATGCCCCGGGTGATGGCCTGGCGGATCCACCACGTGGCGTAGGTCGAGAACTTGAACCCCTTGCGCCAGTCGAACTTCTCGACCGCATGCATGAGCCCGAGGTTCCCCTCCTGGATGAGATCGAGCAGCGGCAGGCCGGAGGCCTGGTACTTCTTGGCGATCGACACCACCAGCCGGAGGTTCGACTGCACGAAGGTCTGCTGGGCCTGCTCGCCGCCGATGACTCCACGGCGCAACTCCCGTCGGCGGGCCGCCGGCAGGCCCTTCGGGGCCCTGGCCAACTCCGCCTCGGAGTCCCGGCCCGCCTCGATGGCCTGGGCCAGGCGGACTTCGTCGTCCTTGGTGAGCAGGGGATACTGTCCGATATCGGTCAGATAGAGCCGGACCAGGTCTTCGTCGTCGCGCTCAATGCGTTCCTTCGCCAAGGTCTGCCACACCCTCCGTGTCGATCCCCCGTCGGCGGTCCGGAACCGACCACCAGTACTGCGCACGCCGCTCCCCCACTCGGGGCGAAGAACGGTGTGTTGCTAGTTTACCGGCTCCGTCAAGTCCTTTGACCTGGCCAGGGGACCAAGCCCACCGCTGCGTGGCCGGTCAAGAGCTGCGCCTCGAGCCGAGCGGCCGCCGCCGCCGCCACGGCGGCCGTCTCTGCCGTGTCGATCAGGGACTGGAGCAGGGCCTCCCCGGCCTGCCAGGCGGCCAACTCGTCGGTACGCACGAGCCGCAGGGCCCGCACGACCGGGGCGTCGGTGGCCGGCACGGCCCGCCGCAGGTGCCGGCCGTAGGTGGAGAGGAGCCGCGGCAGCACGCAGCGGTAGAGGCCGGCCAGGCGCTCGGGCGCAGACGGGGCGCTGGCCAGGGCGTCGAGGACCGGGCCGAGCGAGGGCCCGAGGGGTGCGATGAGCGACGCCGGCTCGACGCCGGCCAGCACCGGGAGGCGCTCGGCCCACAGCGCGGCGTGCCAGGCGTGCTGCTGGCTCACCTGGTCCAAGTGGACCTGAAGGCGGGGCGGTTCGACCTCGACCGACCAGGCACCGGTCAACTCGAAGAGCCGTCGCTCGATGAAGCAGTACGCCCCGAGCAGCGCCGCCGCCTGGCCGAGCTCGAGGGCCGTCCGATGGGCGTCGGACGGGCCGAGGGCCTCAGCCACCGCCCGCCCCCGACGGCTCGCGCCGCGACCGGTAGCGGTTGGTGATCGGCATCCGCCGGTCCTTCCCGAAGGCCTTCATCGTGATGCGCACGCCAGGGGGCATCTGGCGCCGCTTGTACTCGGCGCCGTCGACCAGGCGCACCACTTGCTCGACCACGGCGGGGTCGAAGCCGTCGGCGATCATCTCGGGCGGGGTCCGGTCCTCTTCCACGTAGGCCGTGAGCACCGGGTCGAGCACGTCGTAGGGGGGGAGCGACTGGTCGTCGCGCTGGTCGAGGCGCAGCTCGGCCGAAGGCGCCTTGTCGAGCACCGCCTCGGGGATGGGCCCCGGGCCCGGGCCGTCGCGGCCGTTGCGGTAGCGGCAGAGCTCGTAGACGAGGGTCTTGGGCACGTCCTTGATCACGGCGAATCCACCGGCCGAGTCGCCGTAGAGCGTCGAGTAGCCCGTCGCCATCTCGCTCTTGTTACCCGTGGTGAGCACGATCCAGCCGGTGTCGTTGGACACGGCCATGAGCAGCACCCCCCGCAGGCGCGACTGCAGGTTCTCGTCGGTCAAGCCCGCCGGCGCACCACCGACCAGCGGCTCGAGCACGTCGGACAGCGCGACGTGGGCCCGCTCGATGGGGACGACCCGCAGGTCGATACCCAGGCGTTCGGCCAGCGTCGCGGCGTCGGCGATCGACCCCTCGCTCGAGTAGCGCGACGGCATCGAGAGGCCGTGGACGTGCGTCGCCCCCAACGCGTCCACCGCCACCGCAGCCACCAGCGATGAGTCGATGCCCCCCGAGAGCCCGATCACGACGTCGGTGAACCCGTTCTTGGCCAGGTAGTCGCGGGTGCCGAGCACCAGCGCCTCGTAGACCTCGGCCGCTGCCGACAGCGGCTCGGGCACGGCCGGAGCGTCCCGCACCGGGTCGCGGCGGCGCTCGGCGCTGACCGTGATGATCGCACCAGCCGAGCCGGGATGCGGGCGTTCGGGTAGCGGGAGGTCGATCTCGATCAGGTCCTCGTGGAACTGCCGCCCGGCAGCGAGCAGCGACCCATCGGCCGAGACGACCAGGCTGGCCCCGTCGAAGACGAGCTCGTCCTGGCCGCCGACCTGGTTCACGTAGGCGATGGCGCAGCCGGCCTCGGCCACCCGCGTCTCGAGCACCGCCAGGCGCTCCGCGCGCCGGCCCCGCGAGTAGGGCGACGCGTTGATGTTGACGACCAGCTGGGCCCCGGCGCGGCCGAGGTCGGCCACCGGCCCGTCGTCGAACCACAGGTCCTCGCAGATGGAGATCCCGACCCGCACGCCGGCGATGAGGTACTGGTCCCCCACCTTTTCGCCGGGGACGAACCAGCGGCGCTCATCGAAGACGCCGTAGTTGGGGAGCAGCCGCTTGCGGTAGGTGCCGACCAGCCGGCCACCCGCGCACAGCGCCGCTGCATTGCCCAGCGGGGCGGGCAGCCCGGGGGGCGCCGGCCCCAGCTGCTCGACGAAGCCGACGACCGCCGCGCACCGGCCGGTGGCTGCGGCGACCTCCGCGAGCGCCCGCAGGTTGTCCGCCACGAAGCGGGGCTTGTTCAGCAGGTCCTCGGGGGGGTAGCCGGTGATGGCCAGCTCGGGGAACACGCACAGGTCGGCGCCGGTCGCCTCCGCCCGGGCGAGGGCGGCCCGAATCCGCTCGACGTTGCCCTCCAGATCGCCCACCACCGTGTCGAGCTGGGCGGCCACCAACCGCAGGCTGGGCACCTGGTCAGCCTATCGGTGCCCCTACCCAGACCCCTCGACGGCGAGCCCTGGAGCGGTTGACGCCATTTCGTATGTGCTGGCGCCATTATGGCGCTAGCGTCGCGTCATGCCGAGCGTTCAGATCAAGGATGTCCCCCCCGACGTCCATGCCGAACTCCGACGCCGGGCGGCGCTGGCCGGCCAGTCGCTCCAGGAGTACCTCCTAGGTCGCCTGGAAGAGGAGGTCCGCCACCCGGACCTGCGCGAACTCCTCGACCGAGCTGGTAGTCGGAGCGGGGGTCGCGTGCCGTTCGATGTCGCCGTCACCATCATCCGAGAAGACCGACAGACGCGTTGATCGTCGTAGATGCCTCGGTGATCGCACCGGCGCTGGCCGACGACGGGGTCAGCGGCGACCGAGCTCGCCTGCGCCTGCGCGGTGAGCGCCTCTGCGCGCCCGAGGTCCTCGATCTTGAGGTGACCTCCGTGTTGCGCAGGCTCCTTGCTTCGGGCGCCCTCGATGAACGGCGGGCCGCCATGGCGCTGCAAGACCTCTGCGATTTGGACCTGCGCCGGGTCGGCCACCGGCCCCTGCTCCCTCGGGTGTGGGAGCTTCGGCCAACGGTGACCCCTTATGACGCCGCCTACATCGCTCTCGCCGAAGTCCTCGGTGTCGTCCTCGTGACGGCTGACCAACGGCTCGGAAGGGCGCCCGGACCGAGGTGCGCTGTCGAGCTGATCCGCTGAGGCGGCGCCCGGAAACCGAAGAGAGCCCCGGCCGTCCCGGCTCGCTCGATCAGCCTCGACGGCTCAACCCGCCGATCAGATGTCGTAGTAGAGGGCGAACTCCCAGGGGTGTGGGCGCAGCCGGACGGCGTCGCCCTCCTCGATCCGCTTGTACTCGACCCAGGTGTCGATCAGGTCGTCGGTGAAGACGCCGCCCACCCGGAGGAAGTCGCTGTCGGCCTCGAGGCAGTCCATCGCCTCTTCGAGCGAGCCCGGCGTGTGGGCGATCTTGGCCAGCTCGGCCGCCGGCAGGTCGAAGAGGTCCTTCTCGACGGGCTCGGGCGGCTCGATCTTGTTCTGCACGCCGTCGAGGCCGGCCAGCAACATCGCCGAGAACGCAAGGTACGGGTTGCAGCTGGCATCGGGGCAGCGGAACTCGATGCGCTTGGCCTTGGGGCTCGCCGAGTAGAGCGGGATCCGGCAGGCGGCCGAGCGGTTGCGCTGCGAGTACACGAGGTTGACCGGCGCCTCGTAGCCGGGGACCAGGCGCTTGTAGGAGTTGGTGGTCGGTGCGGCGAAGGCGAGCAGCGCCGGGGCGTGCTTCAAGAGGCCCCCCGTGTACCAGCGGCCGAGGTCCGACAGGCCGCCGTAGCCATCGCCGAAGAAGAGCGGCTCCCCGTCCTTCCACAGCGACTGATGGCAGTGCATGCCCGAGCCGTTCTCCTGGAAGAGGGGCTTGGGCATGAACGTCGCGGTGTAGCCGTTGGCGTAGGCCACGTTCTTCACCACGTACTTGTAGAGGGCCAGCTTGTCGGCCATGATCGCCATCGAGTCGAAGCGCATGTCGATCTCGGCCTGGCCGGCCGTCGCCACCTCGTGGTGCTGCACCTCGATCTCGATGCCCATCTTCTCCATGGTGAGGATCATCTCGGAGCGCAGGTCCTGGAACTTGTCGTTCGGCGGCACCGGGAAGTACCCCTCCTGGGTCCGCAGCTTGTAGCCGAGGTTGGGGAGCTCCGAGCCGTCCGTGTTCCAGTGGCCCTCGATCGAGTCGACCCGGTAGTTGGCGTAGTTGACGCCTTGGCCGTACTCGACGTGGTCGAAGATGAAGAACTCGGCCTCGGGCCCGAAGTAGGCGGTGTCCGCGATGCCGGTGCTGAGCAGGTACGCCTCCGCCTTGCGGGCGATGTGGCGCGGATCGCGCGAGTAGGGCTCGAGCGTGACCGGGTCGTGCACGAAGCAGTTCAGGTTGAGCGTCTTGTGCTGGCGGAAGGGGTCCACGACCGCCGTCGAGGGATCGGGCAGCAGGATCATGTCGGACTCGTGGATCTGCTGGAAGCCCCGGATGGACGAGCCGTCGAAGCCGTTTCCCTCGGTGAACATCTCCTCGGTCAGCGTGTGCGCCGGCATGGAGAAGTGCTGCATCAGTCCGGGGAGGTCGCAGAACCGTAAGTCCACGACCTCGATCCCCTCGTCCTTCACGAGCCGGACGACCTCGGCTGGGCTGCGCTCTTTCATGGTGACGTCTCCCTCTGGGATCTCGCCGGGCCGCCACCGCGTGCGTGCCCGGGCCAACGAGATTCGAGAGGTGCCTATCACAACGCTTCGCGCGTCTGCGCAGCTGAGAGGCCGAGTTCATCAAGTCTTCACAATGACGGCCGGAGCGGACAAGGCCGCCGGGCCCCTTCGCCGGAACCGCGGCGGCGGACGGCGTCGGCTCCGCCGGACGACCTCCCCGCACCGCGCAACGGGCGGCGACGGGAGCCAGCTCTTACGCTGAG
>DATNIB010000022.1:0-9504 GCA_035604685.1 Acidimicrobiales bacterium
GGCCCGCCGGCGGGGGACCTTCGGCCCTGCCTAGGCCGCGGCGCGCGGGCTCACAGTGGAGTTGAGCCCGCGGACGGAGTGGGCGTGAGCGAAAGAGAGATCGATGAAACGGAAGACGTTTGACCTGGTGCTAACAGCAGGCGGTGCAGCGCTCATGGTGGTCTTGGTGGTGGCCGGCGTCCTCCTCATGTGGGGCGCCAGCTTTGCCAACTCCAACGTCCACAACCAGCTGTCCGAGCAGGCAATCACGTTCCCGCCGAAGGCGGCGTTCGCGACGGCCAAGGCCGGGACGGAGATCACCCCCGGAATGATCCCCTACCTGGAGCAGTACGCGGGCCAGCAGCTCACGACGGGCGCGCAGGCCGAGGCCTATGCGGATCACTTCATCGCCATCCACCTCCAGGAGATCGGCGGCGGCCTGAGCTACGCCCAACTCTCCGCCAATGCGCGAGCGTTGACGCCGGGTACCCCCGCCGCCACCAAGGCAGAGGCCACGGTGCAGACGGTGTTCCAGGGCACGACGCTGCGTGGGTTGCTGCTTGAGGCCTACGCGTTCGGGACGTTCGGCCAGATCGCCTTCATCGCCGGCATCGCGGCCTTCATCCTGGCCGGCGTGATGCTGTTCCTGACGGTGCTCGGGCTCTGGCACTTCCGCAAGGTGCCGAGCGACGTCGAATTCCCCCAGCAGCACGCCAAGGTGTTAGTCGACGCCTGATTGCACGGCTGCAGTTCCAGGATCCCGATCGGGGCGAACCCCGATCGGGATCGCTGGTACAAGTTGGCCAATCGAGGCACGTTCCGCCGGACAGGTGGAGCGTGCCTCGGTTCGCGTGTCCGTGCTCTTCGCCGTCGCCCGATCGGAGGTGGGGCGCCCGCGGGGCGGAGTGGTCCCTACGACGGGGGGGCGCCGGCCGCTGGGCCCGGTGAGACCGCGGCCGGGGAGCCCGCCGCCAACTCCGCCTTGAGCGCCGCCAGCTCCTGATCGACGCCCGCGGCGTTGCCCGCCTCGTCCAGCTGCTTTTGGATGTCGTCGGTCGGGCCGCCCACGTCCTCCAAGACGCCCGACTCGAGGAGCTCGTCGAGGGCGCCCGCATGGGCCTGCATGTTGGCGATCTTGTCCTGGGCGCGGGCGAGGGCCGCCCCTGAGTCGCTGAACGACTTGGAGATGCCCGCAGTGCTCTCCTCGACGGTCGAGACCGCCTTGGCCGCCGTGTACTGGGCCTTCAGCGTCTCCTTCTGGGTCCGGAAGGCGTTCACCCGTTCCTGGAGGGCCGAGAGGGTGTGGGTGAGCTTCTCTTCCTCCTCGGCCAGCTGTTGGTCCTGCGGCACCATCGCGTCCACCTGGGCCTGCGCGGTGGCCTTGCGGGAGAGGGCCTCCTTGGCCAGATCGTCCTTGCCCATCGAGAGGGCGGCCTTGGCCTGGTCCGTCAGGTGGTCGATGCTGTGCTGGAGCTGGGTCTCTTGGAGCTCGATCTGCTTCTTGGAGGCCGCGATGTCGACCAGCGCCCGGCGCACCTGGGTGATCTGCTCGAGCATCTTCTCGTAGGAGAGGTCGAGCATCTCGTCGGGCTTCTCGGCCGCGTCGAGGGCCTTGTTCGTCTTGGCCTGGATGATGTCGTGCGCTCGCTGGAAGACGCTCACGTGCTCGCTCCTTCTCGATCGGCTGGCGGGAGCCCGACCGCGGGCCCCGGTCGGGACCACCGTAGTGTCGAGAGGGCGGGGGCCGGCCGCGTCGGGGGCAGGGGCGGGGGCGCGCGCTAGACATGGCGGACCCATTCGAGGACAGGGGGACCGTTGCCCCACAGGTCTGCCTAAGAGATGTTCGACCGCCGGGCGAGCCCGGAGCGTTCGAGAGCCCCGGGGCTGCCGACCGGCAGTGCCGCGGGGCGGGCTCTCGTCTCGACCTGGCCGATGTGGGTCCTCGGCTTCGCCGCCATGATCGACAACGTCGATCAGTACATCGTCCGGGGCACCTCCAACCAGATCGAGCGGGTCTTCCGGGTCCACGACTTCCAGATCGGGATCCTGTTCTCGGCGTTCATCGTCGTGAACGGGATCGCCACCATGCCGGCCAGCTATCTCGGGGACCGCTGGCGTCGGACCAAGATCATGGGGGTGACCATCGTGTGCTGGTCACTCATCAGCGCGCTGGGCGGGGTGGTGCCGGCCGGCGCCTTCGCGCTGCTGGTCGCCCTGCGGGCCGCGCTCGGCTTCGGCCAGGCCGTGACCGACCCCGCGTCCTCCAGCCTCTTCGCCGACTTCTACGGCATCGAGCGGCGGGGCCGGGCCTTCTCCATCCAGCAGTGCCTCGGCTACGTGGGTCTCGGTCTCGGATTGGTGATCGGGTCCTTCTTCGGCACGAGATTCGGTCACTATGGCTGGCGCCTGGCGTTCGGCGTGTCGATCTTCCCCGGGCTCCTGATCGCCTACTTCTGCTGGCGCCTGCCCGAGCCCGCGCGAGGCACGGCCGACCGGGCGCACGTGACCGGGGACACCGGGATGGAGCTCGCCACCGGGAGCGAGCGCTTGTTCCCCGGCGGGTTCTCGGTCTTCCTGGCCGACATGGTGAGGGGCCTGCGCGCCGACGTGCGGACCATCCTGGCCATCCCGACCATGCGCTACGCGCTGGTCGGGGTGTCGGTCATCGGGTTCGTCGTCACCGCGGTGGCGACCTGGATGCCCACCTTCTATGAGCGCCAGTTCCACCTGGCCCAGGGAACGGCCAACCTCGCCTTCGGCGCGCTCGTCGTCCTGGCCGGCATCCCGGGCACCCTGATCGGCGGCGTCATCGCGGATCGCTGGGTCAGCCGGGTCCTGGGCGCCCGCGTCCTCATCCCGGGGGTCTGCCTCTCGGTCAGCGGGGCGCTGTTCTTGGTCTCGTTCATCCCGATGCCCTTCGGCCTCGCGTTCGTCCTCCAGCTGGTGGCCTTCCTGGTCGGGTCGTCGTCGGTGCCCGCCCTGCGGGCCGGGCTGTCCGACGCCGTGCCGGCCCACCTGCGCGGCACCGGCTTCGGCGCCTTCAACGTGGCCTCGATCGTGTTCGGCTCGGCCGCCGCGCCCCTCGTGACCGCGGCCGTGGCCACCCACTTCGGCGGGAACTACCGGGTGGCGTTCTCGATCGTCATGCCGATCTCGTTCCTCGGTGCGGCCTGCCTGCTGGCCGCCCGGCGCCACATCGAGCAGGACACCGCCAAGATCTTCGCGGCCATCGCGGCGGCGCTCGAGGCGGACCGGCGGACGGGCGCGCCGGAATGACCCTCGCCCGAGGTGGCAGGATGCCGGAATGACCAGCGAGCGAATTGAGATGGAGCGGACCATCGCGACCGACCCGGCCACGATCTTCGCGCTGCTCTGCGACCCGAAGGGGCACGTGGCGATCGACAGCACCGGGATGCTGATGTCCTCGAGCGGGGGACCGGTCACCGCCGTCGGCGACACGTTCGTCGTGCACATGGACCGCGAGTCGCTGAACGACTACCCGCTCGGTCGCTACGACGTGACCGTGACCATCACGACGTACGAGGCGGACCGGGAGATCGCCTGGACCGTCTCGGGCTTGGTCCGCCCGCCCCTCGGCCACATCTACGGCTACACCCTGGCGCCGGTCGACGGTGGCACCCTCGTCACCTCCTACTACGACTGGTCGGCGCTCTCCGAGGAGTACAAGGACCGGATCCCCTTCCCGGTCGTTCCCGAGGGGGCGCTGCGGGCCACCCTCGGCATCCTGGCCCGGACGGTGGCGCCCGACGGTCCGGTGGCGCCGGCCTGAGCCCGAGGGCCGGCCGCCCGGGCCGCCGGCCGGTCGCTACGAGATGGAGAGCGGCGTCGCCCGCGGAGCGCCCGACGGGCGCGGCCGGGCATTCGGCCCGAAGCGGGCCAGCAGGTGCTCGGTCAAGCGGTCGCTCACGAGGGCGCGCTGGTCGGCGGCCATGAGCGCGTGGTCGAGCCCGGGGACCACCTCCACCCGCAGGCAGCTGTCCTCGCCCGCCTGGAGCTGGGCCAGCTGGGTGCCCTCGGTGAGCGGCCGCGCCTCGTCCTCGCCGCAGATGCAGTAGGTGTCGACGTGCTCGGCCACCAGCTGGGCCAGCCAGCCGCGCGGCGAGCGGCTCGGGGAGACCGCGTTGGCCAGCCGCCAGGCGACCGCGCGCAGCCGCCGGCGCAGCGCCGGGAAGGCCAGGTGCCGGTAGGAGGTGACGAGCGGATTGGTGGGCCGGCAGATGCGCCGCCGCGGGTCGATGGCGCCGATCGCGAGCTCGGGCGGGTCGAAGCGCAGCACCGGGTTCACGGCCAGCACGCCGCGCGGCGCCAGCCCCAGCGCGCTCTCGAGTGCCTGGTAGGCGCCCGAGCACAGGCCGGTCAGCACCACGTCGGAGGGATCGCTGGGGGAGACCGCCGCCGCGGCCGCCGCCACGTCGTCGAAGGCCTCGGGGGCCCAGATCAGGTGGTCGGTCTGGCCCGGGCGCACGGGGCTGTCGCCGAGGCCGCTCTCGTCGAAGCGCACGCAGCGGAGCCCGGCCGCCGCCCAGCGGCGGGCCAGCTCGACCCAGAGTCGGTTGGGTCCGATGTGCCAGTCGTTCCCGCTGTTCAAGAAGAGCACCGTCGGCCCGGCCGCCGCCGCGGCGGACGAGGTGGCCACGCCGAAGAGGCCGAGCGGGCCGAGCGAGAGCAGCTCCTCGGTCAGCGCGACGCCGTCGGGGCCGACCCACTCGGCGCGATCGGCCGGCGTCAGCGCGACCGGCACCGCCTGGCCGTCGTGGGCGCGGGCCAGCCAGCTGCAGATCTCGGCCACGCTGTCGAGCGGGACCTGGTGGTAGAGGGGTTCGACGTCGAGCAGCTCGGGCTGACCGACCGCCCGGCGGTGCTCCGGGGCGGGGCAACCGAGCGACTCGACCAGGCCGGCCGCCACCGGCTGGGCGTCGCGGGTGAGGACGAGGAGGTGCCGGACGACCGGCCGGGGCGACGCCGGCACGTCCAGCGCGCCGAGGTCGCGCACCGTGTCGGCGCCGAAGACGAACCCGGGGAGCTCGGTCCCGCCGGCCGCGGCCGGGGCGGGCGAGTCGGTGCGCAGCCGCTGCAAGAGGCGCTGCTCCCTCACGAACCCGGCGCCCGACGGGCACGGATCCCAGAGCACGAGCGCGTGGGCGTCGCCGCGGCGCGCCGCCGCCACCGCCGCCAGGAGCGCTCCCATGCGCATGCCGACGACCGACACCTCTCTTGCGCCGCAGGCCCGGGCCAGGTCGATCGCATGGCCGATGCTCGACAGCCAGGACTCGACCCGCCTCTCGTCCCCGTCGCCGCCCGCGGCATCGCCGGTGCCGTCGTAGTCGAAGCGGACGGCGAGGAGCCCGGCCTCGGCCAGGGCCTCCGCCAGCTTGCGGTAGGTGTAGTGGGCGCTCGTGTGCTCCCGGCCGAGCGGGGGACAGAGCACCACCGCGCCCCGGCAGCGGTCGCCTGCCGGCGCGTGGGTCCACCCGAACAAGGGGCGATGGGGTGGTCCGAACCACCTCGCGATCGTTGCGCTCATGGGCGGTGGAGGGCGACGGGGCCGTCGGTTGACCGCCGCCAGTCTAAGAAGGGCGCGCCACGGCGGGCCGTCATGGCCACAGCCGCCCGATCACGTCGGCCGGCCAGCGCTCGGGCACGAGGCCGTGGGCTTGGAGCAGCGCGATGGCGATCCGGTCCACGCCGAAGGCCACGCACGAGCTGTGGGCGACGGCACCGTCGGCGGTCGTGATGGCGAACGGCCGCCCGAAGTGGTCGCGGTGGCAGTTGGCCGACATGATGGCCGTGGGCGGGGTCCCCGGGCAGATGGTGGTGACTCCCTCCATCTTCAGGCTCTCTTCCAGCTGGCCAACGGCCAGCGCCGTGCCCAGGCGACCGAAGAACGGGTCGTTGGCCGGGACGGCCTCCATGACGAGGCCGAGGGCGGACAGGAGTTCGAGGCCGTGCGCGAGGCCGACGTCGCGGTGGGCCTGCGCGTCCGCCGGCTCCCCCAAGAAGACGACCTCGTGCATGCCGAAGGACTGCATGCGGGTGGGATCGACGCTCGGCTCGTGGCGGAAGCAGGTGCCGCGGACCGCGTAGTAGCGGCCGTGGGCGGGGAGGGTGCCGGTCACCAGCGGGTAGAGCGAGTGGCAGGTGGCCGACGACAGCACCACCTCGGCCGGCTCCAAGAGGGCCGGCCAGTCTTGGCCGGCCTCCAGTCGGCCGAGGAGCGCGCGGTGCTCCCGGTCGTCGCCGGTGAAGATGTGGACGGAACCCATGAGATGGGGGAAGGACTGCAGGTAGTTGGTGTGGTCGAAGGTGCTCCGCGCGATGACGGGGGGGAAGTAGATCCGCTCGGCGTCGAGCGAGGTGCCCCAGCGGGTCACCATGGCGTCGACGGCGTCGAGGATCGACTGGTAGGTGGCCGAGTACCCGTAGAGGCCGGTCACCCCGAGCGGGTACAAGAGCTTGGCCTCGAAGAGCCGGGCGCGTAGCGCCGCCTGGGGTTCGGCGGCGTCCCCGGCGGCGCTGGCGGTCATTGGGAGGGCGCTCATGACTGGGCCGGGGTCGGCAGCAGCTGGGCGAGCGCGCGGTGGATGGCCGCCACCGACTCGAAGGTGCTCTTGCGCAGCATCGGCTCGGGGAACTCGATCCCGAAGGCGTCCTCCAGCGCCAGCATCACGTTCACGCTGGCGTGCGAGCTGAGGCCCAGTTGGAACAGGTCGTCTCCGTCGCCGACCCCGGCGGCGTCGACGGGCAGCCGGCCGTGGGCGGCGAGCACTCGGCGGATCTCCTCGTCCATCACCGGCCTCCGTCCGGGCGCGCCCCGCCGCCCTGGGCGAGGGCCGCCACCACCACGGCCGCCGCGTAGCCGGCCTCGTGGGTGAGGCTCACCGAGAACCCCGAGAGGCCGCCGGCGTCGGCCAGTGCGGCCGCTGTGCCATGCAGGTGGAGCTCGCAGGCGCCGTGGGGGAGCCGGACGACCTCGATCGAGCGCCACTCCGGGCGCGGCCCCGACGGGGCCAGCACCTTGAGCGCCGCCTCCTTGGCCGCGAAGCGCGCGGCGAAGGAGGCCGCCCGGGCGCGGGCGGAGCCCGTGCAGCTGGCGCGCTCGTGCTCGGTGAAGAGGCGGTCGAGATAGGCGTCGCCCAGGGTCTCGATCGACCGCTGGACCTCGTCGATGTCGACCAGGTCGATCCCGACGGCACAGCGCGCCCCGACGGCGGCCCGCACGGTCGCCTCGAGGGCGGCCGCCTCGAAGGGGGGCTGCCGCCGGCTCACGGGCGTCTCCGCAGCCCGGACCAGACCAACTGCACGATGCGCTCCTCCTCGGCCCGGAAGCCCGGCAGCAGCGAGAAGACGATGACCGGCAGCGCCAGGAGGAGCGCCCAGGGCATCGGCACGAGCGGGAACAGCACGAGCGGCGCGAAGGCCGCCACGAGCGGGAACTGGCGCCGGTAGCTGATGGGTGTGATCCGCCGCACCATGCGGTCGAGCACGAAGAGGTCGACCAAGGCGATGAGGAAGGCGTAGCCGAAGCCGTCGATGCCGAAGTGCCGCACCAAGACGATCGAGGTGCCGCCGAGCACCACCGTCTGGACGGCGGCGGCCAGCGTCACCGAGCTGTTGTAGCCGCGGCTGTAGAGGAAGGTGGTCTGGATGATGCCCTGGGCGTTCAGCACCACCGCCAGCGCCAGCAGGGTGTAGATGGGGATGGCGGCGACCCAGGCGTGGCCGAAGAGGAGCGGGATGATCCAGTGGGCGGCCACCCCGAAGACGGCGAACGGGATGGCGAGCGCGACCGCCTGGAGGAGGGAGCCCTCCTCGATTCCGTAGCGCAGCCGTTCGGTCTCAGAGGAGTGGACCCGCGACATCGCCACCATCCCGAGGCGGTAGGCGCCGCGCTGGGCGAACGCCAAGGTGTCGGTCAGCCGGTAGGCGAAGGCCACGTAGCCGACGCCCACGGCGCCGGCGAAGGATCCCACCACCAGGGGGTTCACCAAGCCGCTCAGTCGCGACACCCACTGGGAGACAGAGAAGGTGAGGCCGTGGCGCGACAGCTCGCGCACCGTGGCGCGCGACCAGTCCCAGCGGGGCCGCATGCCCGCCATGACGAAGCTCCCGACCAGGAGCCAGCTCTGCCAGGCGAAGAAGCCCGCCACGAGCGACCAGGCGCCGGCGCCGAGCAGGGCCAACGGGACGGCCGTGCCGTAGAGGCAGAGGTCACCGCCGACCTCCAAGATTCCCATCTTGCGGTAGCGGAACTGTCGCTCGATGGCCGCCTGGGCGGGCGCCCACAGCACGTTGATCGGGGTGCTGAGGAGCAGGATCCGGAGCGGCAACAGGACGCCGACCGGCCGGAGCCAGGGGGCGAAGGCGTAGGTGAGCGCAACCGACAGCGCGGTCGCGCCGAAGGAGGTGCACAAGAGGAAGGTGAAGGCCTGGTCGTAGACGCGCCGCTCGAGAGTGGCCGGCGCGCGGATGAGGTAGATCTCCGATCCCATCTGGGCGAAGGCCGACATGAACAGCACGTAGGCGGCGGCGCCGGCGTAGATCCCGTAGGAGCGCGGGCCGATGGCCCGCACGGTGATCACGATGCCGACCAGCCGGATGACCATGCCGACGGCCTCGCGCGCGACCAGGTAGGAACCGCTGCGGACGGCCACCTGGCCCAACGGCGCCGACGCCGGCTGCCCGGACGGCTCGATCTGCGGCGCCTCGGCTGCTGCGGGCGGCCCCGGCGGCTCGACGACGATCATGGCGCCTCCGACACGGGCCCGGCCGCCCCTTCAGGGGGAGCCGAGTGACTCGGCCGCGTCTTTCAAGAGCTCCTCGGCGCTGATGGCGTCACCCGGGGCGGCGGCGGCGATCGAGGACACCGCGGTCAGCACACCGGCGGACGCGTCGGCGCGCGCCACGATGGCGTCCACCATGCGCTCGCGCATCGTGTCGGCGTCGACGCCGTCGGGCCGGACGTGGGCCAGGACGGCGAAGAGGTTGGTGTCGACGCGCGCCACCAGGTCGTCCTCGCGCACGCGGTTCTTCAGCCGCCCGGCGACGGCGTGGAGCGCCGGGTCGCTCAAGGGCCCCGGACGGTGGTCCGAGGAGACGTCGAGCAGCACCACGGCGATCGAGCCCTCGTGGTTGCGGACGTGCACCAGCGCTTCGGCCAGCCGGCCGAGCAGCGCCGGGAGGGTGGCGAGGCCGGTCACCGGGTCGGGTCCCAAGAGGGAGCGGAGGCCCTCGGCATGGAACGGCGCCGGGGCCGTCTCGGGCGTCGGTGTCGGGGCGGCGACCGTCGGTTCGTCGGGTGCCTCGGGCGCCATCGGCGCCAGGGTGGCGGCGTCGGTCTGGAACCGTGGATCCTGGGCGAAGCCGCCGATCGGACCCCCGATCGGCATCGGCTCGGCCTCCACCCACTCGCCACCGCCGTTACCGCCCAACGCCCAGTCGCCGGCCAGCGGCTCGGGTTCGGGCTCGGTCGCCGGGGGTGCGGACGGCGCGACCGACGCCCACTCC
>DATNIB010000023.1:0-23684 GCA_035604685.1 Acidimicrobiales bacterium
TGGTGGTCGCCTGGTAGGCGACGTCGCGGAGCTGCCCGACCAGCTCGCCGCGCCCGATACGGAAGAAGCGCTGGCCGGTGAACTGGAAGTTGTAGCGCTGCATGTCGATCGACCAGCTCTTGTCGCCCATGATGTAGATGCCGCGGTCGACCTGCGCGATCAGCGCGGCCGTGTTTGGTCCCTCGCCGTCGGCCGGCCGCAGCGAGACGTTGGCCATGCGTTGAAGCGGCACGTGTAGCGGCGAGTCCGCGAACGCACAGCCGTTCGAGGCGCCGGTGCCCGAGGAGCGGGCGATGGCCCGGTCCAGCTGGTAACCGACGAGCACGCCGTCGCGGACGAGGTCGAAGGTCTGGCCGGCGACGCCGTCGTCGTCGACGGCCACCGTGGCCAGGCCGTGGGGGACCGTGCGATCGCCCGTGATCGTGAGTAGCGGTGACCCGTACTGGAGGCGGCCCAGCTGGTCCGGCGTGGCGAAGGAGGTGCCGGCGTACGCGGCCTCGTAGCCGAGAGCCCGGTCGAGCTCGGTCGCATGCCCGATGGACTCGTGGATCGTGAGCCACAGGTTGGTCGGGTCGATGACGAGGTCGTAACGGCCGGCCTCGACCGACGGGGCGGCCAGCTTCTCGGCCAGGAGCCCGGGGATCTCCCCCAGCTCGGCGTCCCAGTCCCAGCCGTCCCCCTCGAGGTACTCCCAGCCGCGCCCGGTCGGCGGGCCGAGCGTGCGCATCGTCTCGAAGTCGCCGCCTTCGGTAAGGGTCAGGGCCTCCACCTGGGGGTGAACGCGCACGCGGCGCTGGCGGGCGACCGTGCCCGAGAGGTCGGCGTAGCACTTGTCCTCGGTGACGGCGCCGACGCCGGCGGTCACGTGGTCGACCCCGGGGCTGGCCAGGAGCCGGTCGCTCCACGAGACCAGCAGCGCGACCTTGTCGCGGAGCGGCACCGCGGTCGGATCGGTGCGGTGCGGGGAGCTCCACTCGACGGCCCCGAGCGACGGAGTGGGCGCGAGCTCGAGCGGGGCGGCGAGGGCGAGCTCGGCCACGGCGGCTCCCGCCACCGCAGCGGCCACCAGCTCGCGTGCCGACTGGGGGGTGACGGCGACGCTGGCCGCGAACCCGAGGGCGCCGCCGTGCAGCACCCGCACGCCGACGCCGCTCACCACGTCGTCAGCCGCCGACTCGAGCTCGCCGTCGCGCAGGTGCAGGCCCTGGGAGTGGATGCGCTCGATGCGCACGTCGGCGTGGGTACAGCCGGCCCGCTCGGCGGCCTCCAGGGCCGCCGCGTAGACGGCGGCGGTGCCGGCCTGGTCCAGGGGGTCGACTCCAGAGGGCACCAGCGCACGCTATAGGGTCGGCTCGACCAAGGGGGACGCCATGTCGAGATCGCGGTCGCGTCGCGGGTGGTGGCTGTTCGGCGCCACGGTGGCCATCGCCCTCGCATCGCTCGCGCCGCTGGCCGGGTCGATCGGGACCACCGACGCCGGTGCCGCGGCGTCGTCCACCGTGTGGCTGTGCAAGCCCGGTCTCGCCAACAACCCCTGCGCTTCCAACCTGGACGCGACGGTCGAGGCGGCTGACGGATCGACGCACGTCGTGCAGACGGCCGACGCCAAGAACCCGCCGATCGACTGCTTCTACGTGTATCCGACCGTGAGCGGCCAGCAGACGGTCAACGCGACCCTGCACATCGATCCCGCCGAGACGGGGGTGGCGGTCGCCCAGGCGGCGCGCTTCAGCCAGTACTGCCGGGTCTACGCGCCGATGTACCGCCAGGTCACGCTCTCGGGTCTCTCGCACGACACCCCGGCGGCGGGCGCGGAGGCCTACGGCGACGTCCAGTCCGCCTTCTTGGACTACCTGAAGCACGACAACCACGGACGCGGCATCGTCTTCATCGGGCACTCGCAGGGCGCCGGGGTCCTCATCGAGCTGCTCAAGTCCCAGGTGGACCCGAAGCCGGCCGTGCGCAAGCTCCTCGTCTCCGCCCTGCTCATGGGCGGCAACGTGACCGTGCCCATCGGCAAGGTCGTGGGCTACGACTTCCGGCACATCCCGGCCTGCACCTCGGCGTCGGAGACCGGGTGCGTGGTGGCCTACTCGAGCTTCGACCAGCCGCCACCCACCAACAGCCTCTTCGGCCGGCCCGGGCAAGGGGTCAGCCTGTTGTCCGGACAGACCGCCTCCGCCGGCCTGCAGGTGCTCTGCGTGAACCCGGCCGCGCCGGGCGGCGGACCGGCCGACCTCGCGCCCTACTTCCCGACGCCCGGCGGATCGGCGGCCCCCTGGGTCACCTACCCCGGCCTCTACCGCGCGCAGTGCATGAGCGTCGGCGGCGCGACCTGGCTCCAGGTCAC
Source organism: Acidimicrobiales bacterium (assembly GCA_035604685.1). Classification (GTDB taxonomy): domain Bacteria; phylum Actinomycetota; class Acidimicrobiia; order Acidimicrobiales; family RAAP-2; genus DATNIB01. Next base: position 2,351 of record DATNIB010000023.1, read on the forward strand.
CACGATCGCCACGCCGGGGGACACCCGCCCGGTCGAGTCCCAGGTCCTCGGGCCGACCTGGGGCCTGCACCTGGTCGACGTCAACATCGCCCTCGGCAACCTCGTGTCGCTCGTCGGCACCGAGTCGAAGGCCTACGTCCGCCAGCACCACTAAGGGCGGTGGGCGGACCCGAGGGCGGGGAGGGCCGGCGGTAGGGTCGATTCCCATGAGCCCGAACGGGTCGCGGCCGTGGCGGCTCGTCGTCCTGGCCGGCGCGACGGTGCTCGGTTCGCTCGTGTCCTTCTCGGCCGGTTCGGCCGCCGCCTCGGCGGCCACCGAGTGGCTGTGTCGGCCCGGGCTCGCCGACGACCCGTGCACCGCGAGCCTCGCGACCGCCGTCTACCCGGCGGAGGGTCCGGCACGCGTGATCGATCCGAAGGATGCCAAGGACCCGCCGATCGACTGCTTCTACGTGTACCCGACGGTCAGCACGGAGCGGCGCGTGACCGCCACCCTCGCCGTCGAGCCGGCCGAGACGAACGTGGCGATCTCCCAGGCCTCGCGCTTCAGCCAGTACTGCCAGGTCTACGCGCCGATCTACCCCCAGATCACGCTGGCAGCGCTCAACGGGTACGGACACGTGACGAGGCAGGACCTGGAGGCCGCCTACGACTCTGTCCGGTCCGCGTTCTTGGACTACCTGGCCCACGACAACCACGGGCGCGGCATCGTCTTTCTCGGGCACTCCCAGGGGGCCAGCATCCTGATCCGGCTGCTCGCCACCCAGGTCGACCCGAAGCCGGCGGTGCGGCGGCTGCTCGTCTCAGCCCTCCTCATGGGCGGCGACGTGACGGTGCCGACCGGCGGCATCGTGGGCGGCGACTTCCAGCACATCCCGGCCTGCACGTCCTCGACCGAGACCGGGTGCGTGGTCGCCTACTCCAGCTTCGACCGGCCGCCGCCGGCCGACAGCGTCTTCGCCCGGGTGGGCGTCGGCGTGGACCCCCTCTACGGCCAGCGTCCGGACCCGAGTCTCCAGGTGCTGTGCGTCAATCCGGCGGCCCCCGGGGGCGGGCCCGCCGACCTCGCGCCCTACTTCCCCTACGGCCCGGCCGCCGTCCCCTGGATCACCTACCCCGACCTCTACCGCGCCCAGTGCATGAGCGCGGGTGGCGCCACCTGGCTCCAGGTCTCCTCGATCGCCGGGCCGGGGGACACCCGGCCCGTGGTCAAGCAGAGCATCGGGCCGACCTGGGGCCTGCACATCGACGACGTCAACCTCGCGCTCGGCAACCTCGTCTCACTGGTCGGCTCGGAGTCGGCCGCCTACGTCCATGCCAACGGCTGATCCGGCGGAGACCGGCGGGATGCGCCGGGTCTCGGTGGTCGGGGTCCCCGGATCCGGGAAGACCACGCTCGGTCGACGACTGGCCGCGTCGCTGGCCCTGCCGTTCATCGAGCTCGATCACATCTTCCATCAACCGGACTGGCAGGACCTGGCGACCGAGGAGTTCCGCGCCGCGGTGTCGGCCGCGGTGTCGGCGGACGGGTGGGTGGTCGACGGCAACTACAGCGCCGTGCGCGACCTCGTCTGGGAGCGGGCGGACACGGTCGTGTGGATCGACCTGCCGCGCCGGAGCGTCATGCGCCGCGTGGTGTGGCGGACCCTCAGGCGGGCGCTGACCCGGGAGGAGCTGTGGAACGGCAACCGCGAGCCGCTCTCCAACTTCTACCGCTGGGACCCGATGGAGAACATCATCCGTTACGCCTGGGTGACGTACCCGAAGTCGGTCGAGCGGTACAGCGCGGCCATGGAGGACCCGCTCCACGCCGGCCTCACGTTCGTCCGGTTGCGGTCCCGGCGGGACGTCGAGGCGTTCGTGGTCACAGGAAGTCGTCACGAACGCCTCTAAAGGATGTGGACTGCCCACCCGACGACGGCGACGATGAGCAGGATCAGTGACAGCATGATGAACCCAATTTGCCAGTTCATCCACTTTCTCCGGCGAACCTGGACTCGATTGTGCGTGAGGTTTCCGTTGGCGTTTGCTGCGATCGACTCGCACGATTGCAGCAGGAGCGCATCCATGTTGCGATCCGGCAGCCGGGTGAATGCTTCCCAGACTTTGCCCGAGTCGAGCCAGAAATCCATGGGCCCCGGGGGTGGAGGGAAGAACGTGGAGCGGAGCCATTCTTTGCGATCGCCTCGGACGCTTTTTCGATCCGCCTTCGATCCTGAAATGGGAATTTGTGGAAATAGTGTGAGAACACCGAATACGAGCGCGGCGGCGAGCAGAACTAGGCATGAGTAGAACGGGTAGAGGTACCAACCGGTGATGCGTCTCGTGGTGATCTGCAAACCTGCCGTCGCGAGGAACGCGAGCAGGAATCCGTTTACGGCGAGGATGGCGGCGATCCGCCTCTGCTGATTCTGAACCTGATCGGTCCAGTGTCGCTCGATTCTGATTAGTTCGTCATGGACCCACAGCAATGCCTCGGTGCTGTCCAAAGGGCTCTTCGCGTCGAGCCGATCTTCGCGAGGTGGGTTGACCATGGAAGGATCCTCCGGGTCCGTGTCACTCGTATGAGACGCCGCGCCGACGTCCAGTATGTCGGGCGCCGCGACAAACAGCATCGGGCGTCTCTCATGACATCTGCGGTGTGACCATGTGCCCGCCGGTTGGACGCTCTCATTTCCGAGCGTTCAGCACACCGCACGCGTCTTGGTGCTCGACGTCCCGCGCTTCGCCGGCCGGGCCCGGCGGCCCCCGTTACCGGTCGGCAGGGCCGTGGCCGGCTTGCCGATGGCGCGCTCGGGTCGGTGGCCGGCCGCCAGACGGGTGAGCGCGGAGTCGATGTCTCCGACCAGTTCGGTCGCCAGGTCGCGGCTCAGCCCCTCCCGCACCACCACGCGGAGGACCTGGACGTGCTGGGCGTCCGGCGCCATGGCGTAGGCGGGCACGATCCAGCCGCGCTGGCGCAGGACCGCCGAGACGTCGAACACGCTGAAGCCCGGGTCGTCGCGGAGGCGCAGGCAGACGACGGGCAGATCGGTGGCGGCCGCCACCAGGTCGATCCGGTCCATCGCGCCTAGCTGAGCCGCCAGCCACTGGGCGTTCTCGGCCAGCGACTCCATGATCTCCCGGTAGCCGGACCGCCCCAGGCGGATGAGGTTGTAGTACTGCAGGACGATCTGCCCGGCCCCCCGCGAGAAGTTGAGGCCGAAGTTGGCGTGCGAGCCGCCGAGGTAGTCGACCTCGAAGATCAGCTCGTGGGGGAGGTCGGCCGGGTCCCGCCAGATGACCCAGCCGACGCCCGGGTAGACGAGCCCGTACTTGTGCCCCGAGACGTTGATGGAGCGGACCCGGGGGAGCCGGAAGTCCCAGGCCAGGTCGGGCTGGAGGAACGGCGCCACGAAGCCGCCGCTGGCCGCGTCGACGTGGAGGGGGACGTCGAGCCCGCCGCGCTGGCAGACCGCCTCGAGCGCGGAATCGAGCGCCGCGATGGGCTCGTACTCGCCCGTGTAGGTGCTGCCCAGGATCCCGACCACGCCGATGGTGTTCTCGTCGACGAGCGCCATCGCCTCGTCGACGCCGATCACGAAGCGGGACTCGCTGAGTGGCACGTAGCGCGGTTCGACGTCGAAGTAGCGGGCGAACTTCTCCCAACAGACCTGGACGTTGGCGCCCATGACCAGGTTGGGACGGTCGGCGGGCTTCCCGGCGGCCAGGCGCGCGTTGCGCCACCGCCACTTCATGGCGAGGCCGGCCAGGTGGATGGCCTCGGAGGAGCCGACGGTGGCGGTGCCCATGCTCTCCAGCTGCTCGGGGGCCCCGAAGAGGCGGGCCAGCATGTTGACGCAGCGGTCCTGGATCTCGACGGTCTGGGGGTACTCGTCCCAGTCGATGGCGTTCTTGTTGGCGGTCTCGGCCAGGATGCGGTCCGCGTACTCGTCCATCCAGGTGGTGACGAAGGTGGCCAGGTTGAGGGTCGGGTTGCCGTCGAGGGCCAGCTCGTCGTGGATCAGCTGGTAGGCGACGTCGGGGTCCATCCCGTCGGCCGGGAGCTCGAAGCGGGGGATGGCCTGGCGCATCCCGCGCCGGGCGTAGGTGGGGGCGACGACGCGCTCGCCGTCGAGCTCCTGGAGCGACACCTTGCGGCTCAGCATGGACCCTCCTCGGCGCCGGCCGCGACCGAGCGCCGGCGCGGCGACGCTACCGCGCAGTGTCGCGCGGCGAGGTCGGGGGCAGCGGCTCAGAGTGAATCTGGACTAAGGAGAGATCGTGCGGACCTCATACGACCCTGAAACCAACGCCGTCTACATCCATCTCACCGACGAAGAGTCGGCGACCGCCGGGTGCGAGAGCGTCCACACCCGTGCTCCGGGTCTCGAGAATTCCTGGATCGTTCTCGATTGGAAGGACGGACATCTCGTGGGCATCGAGATCCTTGATGCGCGCGAACTGCTGCCGGCGGACTTCCTTGCGGGAGCCGAGCAGCCTCGGGATTCAAGCTGAGCCACTACGACGACGGATGCACGCCCGCCGGCATCCGGCCGACGTCGGTACCGACCAGGTTCAAGAGGTCGATCACGGCCCGCGTCGGCGCGGAGGGGAGCCCCCGGCGGCGCATGGCTACGCCGACCTTGCGGCGGGGGAGTCCCGCCAAGGGCAGCAGGCGGAACTGCCCGCGCATGTGGATTGGCACCGCGGTGGCGGGGAGGATCGACGGCCCGTAGCCGTCGAAGGTGAGCGATGCGATCATGCGGATCCCGTCGAGCTCCATGGCGGGGTGCAGCGTGACGCCGGCCCGCTGGAGGGCCGCGTCGATGTCGTCGCGCAGCGCGGTGTTGGGGAGGGGCAGCAGGAGGTCGAGCTCGGTCAACGCCTGCAGCGGCAGAGGGAGCGTCGCCGCGGCCAGCGGGTGGTCGTCGCGCACCACCAGCATGAGGTCCTCGTCGAAGAGGGGGGTGGCGACGAGCTCGTCGCTCGAGACCGGGAGCGCCACCACGGCCAGGTCCAGTTGCCCCGACGCGATGCGAGGCTCCAGGGTCGCGCTCGTCCCGTCCGACACCGTCATCTGCACGAGGGGGTGGCGCTCGCGCAAGAACGCGAACAGCGCGGGCACGAGCCAGCGGCCCGTCGTCCCGATCATGCCGGCGCGGACGGTGCCCGCCACGTGCTGGCGGGTGGCCGCCACGTCCGAGACCATGGCGTCGAGCTCGACCAGCATTCGCCGGGTGCGGGCGACCACGATCTCGCCCTCCTCGGTGAGCCGGCCGGTCGAGCGGTCGACGAGGGCGACGCCCAACTCCTTCTCCAGGCGGGCCACGTGGGCCGATACGTTCGACTGGACCGTGCCCAGCGCCTCGGCGGCGGCCGAGAACCCCCCATGGTCGGCGATCCCCACGAGCGCCCGGAGGTGGCGGAGGTTCATCTGAAAAAAAGATAGCAGAAATCTCTCGAAACTGTTTGACAGATTCTCCCGGGTGGATCAGAATGTATCCACACCGCAGGGACAGGAACCCCCCCCTCTGTACCCAAGCGGGATTAAGTGAAGGGATCGCCAGCCCCCCGGCGGTCCCTTCACTGCGTACGGGGGTCTTTTTCCCCGGCTCCGCGGCCCGATCGGGTCGTGCGAGCGCCCACCCGCACCGGTGACGCCCCTAGAAGGTGGCCAGGAATTCGGCCAGGGTCGGGTACCGGAACCGGAAGCCGGACCGCTCCAGCGCCCGCGGCAGCACCCGTTGGCTCGTGAGCATCAGTTCGCCCGCCCGCTCCCGGCCGAGCGCGAGCCCGAGTACCCGCGCGGGCACCCGCAGGGCCGTCGGCCGGCGGAGCGCGCGGCCGAGCGCCTTGGTGAACTCGGCGTTGGTCACCGGATTCGGCGCGGTCGCGTTGACCGGACCGCGCAGGCCCGCAGTGTCGAGGCTGTGCAGGATGGCGCCGATCTCGTCGTCGAGCGCGATCCAGCTCCACCACTGGGTGCCCTTCCCGATGGCGCCGCCCAGCCCCGACGAGAAGAGGGGAAGCAGGCGCGCCAGGGTGCCGCCGCCCCTGTCGAAGACGAGCCCGCTGCGCAGGAGGACCGTGCGGATCCCGGCCGCCGCGGCGGGCGCCGCCGCCCCCTCCCAGGCATCGGTCACCAGGGCCAGGAAGTTGGTGCCCGCGGCGCTCTCCTCGGTCAACTCCTCGTCGCCGCGATTGCCGTAGAAGCCGATGGCGGACCCGCTCACGAGGACCGAGGGCGGGACGTCCATGGCGATGAGCGTTGCGACCAAGAGGTCGGTGCTCTTCACCCGGCTGTCGAGGATCTCCCGCTTGTAGCCGCCGGTCCAGCGGTGGTCGCCGATGCCGGCACCGGACAGATGGACCACCGCGTCGATTCCGGCCAGCGCGCCGGGGTCGAGCCGCCCGGCCACGATGTCCCAGCTGATCTGGTCCGGCCCGGTGGCCGGGCCGCGCACCAGGCGCACCGGCACGTGGCCGGCCGACTCGAGGGCGCCGCGCAGGGCCCGGCCGATGAAGCCCGAGGAACCCGAGACGAGGACCCGCATCGGCCGGCCCGTCCCGGCATCGGCCGTCGACCAGGCGCCTGTCGTGAGCGGGGACCGCGTCTCGGTGTCGTCGGGGGCAGCGGGCACTGGCGCTCCTCGCGTCGCTCTCCTGAGCTGTACCCGGGATGGGTCGCCCTCACCCTTCCCGCCCGGTCGGGTGGCGAGCGGGGGACGCCGTTAGCCTTGTCCCATGGGTGCCGTCTTCGTCGACCTCGACCGGACGCTGCTGCGCGGCGCCAGCGGCCCGGTCCTCCAGCGGGCCCTGGTGGCGGCCGGCATCGCGCCCGACCGGTCCCTGCCCGGCGACCGCCTGCTCTACGCCGTTTACGAGCGGTTGGGCGAGAACCTGGCCGCCATGGGGCTGGCCCGGGCCACCGCCCGGCTGGCCAAGGGGTGGTCGCGCCCGGCCGTGATCGCGGCCGCGGAGGCGGCTGTCCCCAACCTGGTCGAGCTGGTGGCCCCGTTCGCCCCGGCCGCGCTGGCCGCCCACCGCCAGGCCGGGCGCCAGCTGGTGCTCGCCACTACGACGCCGATCGACATGGTGGCCCCCCTCGCCCAGACCCTCGGCTTCGACGACGTCATCGCCACCGAATACGAGGTGGTCGACGACCGCTACACCGGCCGCCTGGAGGGCGGCTTCGTGTGGGGGGTCGGCAAGTACCTGGCGGTGCGGCGCTGGGCCCGCGAGAACCGGGTCGACCTCTCGGCCAGCCACGCCTACTCCGACAGCTTCTTCGACGTCGCCCTGCTCTCGAGCGTGGGCTTCCCGCACGCGCTCAACCCCGACTTCCGCCTGGCGGCCCTGGCCGCCGCCCGGCGGTGGCCGATCGAATACTGGGACCGCTCGAAGGGCGTGCCCTCGATCGTCGGCCTCGAGCCCTACCACCTGTTGCGCCCGTTCATCGCTCCGGCCACGTTCCCCTATGCGCGCTTCGACATCGCCGGGCTCGAGCACATCCCGACGCGCGGCCCGGTCATCCTGGTCGCCAACCACCGCAGCTACTTCGACGTCGCCCCGCTCGCCATCGTGGCGGCGCGCCTCGGCCGCCCCGTGCGTTTCCTCGGCAAGCAGGAGATCTTCGACGTCCCGGTGCTCGGGTGGGTGGCTCGCGCGCTCGGCGGCATCCCCGTCGATCGGGGGAGCGGCTCGCAGACGCCGATGCTCGAGGCGGAGGCCGCGCTGCGCGCCGGCGAGGTCGTCATCCTCCTCCCCCAGGGCACCATCCCGCGCGGCGAGGCCTTCTTCGACCCGGTGCTCCACGGCAAGACCGGAGCGGCGCGCCTCGCGGCGTCGACCGGCGCACCCGTCGTCCCGATCGGCCTCGTCGGGACCGAGGCGATCTGGCCACGCTCGTCCAAGGTGCCCAACGTGCTCGGCTCGCATCCGGTCACCGTGCGCGTCGGGCCGCCGGTTCGGCTGGCAGGCCAGGACGCCGTCGCCGACACGAAGGCGATCATGGTGGCCGTCAGCGCGTTGCTGCCCGAGATCGAGCGCCGCCAACCGACCGAAGAGGAGCTCGCCAGGACGCAGCCGTCCGCGCGATGAGCCCGTCGTCGAGGGCGCGCGTGCGGGTGGCGTCGGCCGCCACGCGTCTCGTGAACGCGGCCTCGCGCGCAGCGGGGCGCGGCGCCGGCACGGTGGCCGGCGGAAGGGTCGGCCTCGGCATCGCCCGGGACCTGCTCGAGCGCCTGACCGAGGGCCGGGCGGTGGCCCTGGTGAGCGGGACCAACGGCAAGACGACCACCACCAAGCTGCTGGCGACCGCGCTCGAAACCCAGGCGCAGGGTGCCGTGGTGACCAACGCCACCGGCTCCAACATGCCGGCCGGCCACGTGGCGGCGCTCGTCGGTGCGGCCCCCCAGCGCTCGGCCGTCCTCGAGGTCGACGAGGGCTACCTGCCCGGGGTGCTGCGATCGACCCACCCCGTCGCCGTCGTCCTCCTGAACCTCTCGCGCGACCAACTCGACCGCACCAACGAGGTGCGGATGCTGGCCAACCGCTGGCGGGAGGCGCTCGTCGACAGCGGCACGGCTGTGGTGGCCAACGCCGACGATCCGCTGGTCGCCTGGGGGGCCGGCAGCGCGCGCCGGGTCGTGTGGGTGGCGGCGGGGACGCGCTGGCTCGCCGACGCCGTCGGGTGCCCGTCGTGCGGGGAGCGGATCCGGTTCGATCAGGGGCCGGTCGAAACCGGGTGGGCCTGCCGCTGCGGGTTCGCCCGCCCCCGCCCCGACGTCGTGGTGGAGGGAACCGGCACAGACGTCGTGGCGCGCTTCACCGACGGCCGCCGGCTCCCGGTGGCGCTGTCGCTGCCGGGGCGGTTCAACCAGAGCAACGCCGTCATGGCCGCCGCGGCGGCCGAGGCGATGGGGGTGCCGGCCGAGATCGCGCTGGCCGCCATGGTGGGCATCGACGGGGTCGCCGGGCGCTTCTCGGTCCGCCGGCTGGCCGGGGTGTCCACCCGTCTCATGCTGGCCAAGAACCCGGCCGGATGGGCCGAGCTCCTGGACCTCATCGACGTGGATACCACGCCGCTCGTGATCGGCATCAACGCCCAGGTGGCGGACGGCAGGGACCCCTCCTGGCTCTGGGACGTGGCGTTCGAGCGGCTGGCCGGGCGACCGGTGATCGCGTCCGGCGAGCGGTGCCTGGACCTCTCGGTGCGGCTGCACTACGCCGGCGTCGCCCACCAGGTGGTGCCCGACCAGCTGGGCGCGCTGCGCCGGGCGGCGGGGGAGATCGACGGGCGGGTCGACTTCGCCGGCAACTACACGGCCTTCTTCGAACTGGCCGGCCGCCCGTGACGCTGCGGGTCGTCGTCGTCTACCCGGACCTCCTCGGCACCTACGGCGACGGGGGCAACGGCCTCGTGCTGGCGCGCCGCGCCGAGTGGCGGGGGATCGAGGCCGAGCTGATCCAGGCCCCGTCCGACGCGCCGCTCCCCCGCGGCGACCTCTACTGCCTGGGCGGTGGCGAGGACGCCCCGCAGGCGCAGGCCGCCGACGCGCTGCGCCGGGACGGGACGCTCGCCACCGCCGTTGACCAAGGCTCGGTCCTCTTGGCGGTCTGCGCCGGCTTCCAGATCGTTGGGCGCTCGTTCCCCTCGGCCGCCGGCGAGTCCCTCCCGGGATTGGGACTGCTCGACGTGGAGACGCACAAGGGATCGGGGCCCCGCGCGGTGGGGGAGTTGGTGGCCGAACCGCTCGAGTGGGACCTGCCGACGCTGACCGGCTTCGAGAACCACGCCGGCGCGACGGCGCTGGGCGAGGGCGTCCGGCCGCTGGCGCGCGCGGAGGTGGGCGTCGGCAACGGCGCCGGCGACCGGACCGAGGGGGCCTGGAGCGGTCGGGTGGTCGGCACCTATCTCCACGGCCCGGTGCTGGCCCGCAACCCGGCCCTGGCCGACGTCCTGCTCGGGTGGGCGCTCGGGGCCGACCGGCCACTCGCCCCGCTGGACGACGAGCGGGAGTCGGAGCTCCGGACCGAACGGCTCGCCGCCGCCCGGCGGTCGCGCCCGCGGCACGGTCGCTGAGGCCCGCGCCCGCCCGGGCTACGGCGCGGGCGAGGCCGACAGGCTGGCGCCTCGGCCCAGGATCTGCTCCAGGGCGGCCACGTGGGAGAGGAACGCACCCCACCCGGCGTGGGTGAGTCGGGCCCGCGTGCGCGGCCGCTTCAGCACGAAGTCCTTCTTGATGTCGATGTAGCCGGCCTGCTCGAGCGCGGTCAGCTGCTTGGACAGCGCCGAGTCGGACAGGTCGAGGGACTGGCGGAGGAACTTGAACTCCACCCAGTCGGCGGCGGCCAGGAGGGACACGATCGACAGACGCGTGGGGGCGTGGATGAACTCGTCGAACTCGGGCTTGATCACGGCGGACTCAGGGGGTGAGGCCCACGCGGTTGGAGAGCATCACCCGCTGGATGGCGCGCATGACGAGCGGGCCCCCGACCACCAGGCCGAGCGCGCTCAGGCCGCAGCCGATGGTCGCCGGGTGGCCGACGCCGCCGGCCCGCAGCGCGAACGCGGCGCCCAGGCCGACGCCGATCACGCCGAAGATGAACCCGAGCAGCAGCAGCGGCCCGCGGGTGTCCATCGTCTCCTTGCGCCACTGCGCCCGGCCCTGCGCCCGCAGGATCGTCCCGACCGTGAGGCCCGCGGTCCCGAGGCCGAAGCAGACCGCGCCGGCCGCGATCCAGCCCGGCCGCCGCGTGTCGACGAGGGCACCCAGGGCGACCATCGGCAGCGCGATCACCCACCAGTACCAGACGGGCACCGTGGCCACGGCCATCAGCTGGGCCTGCCGGGCCTGGACCTCCTCCAGCGCGGCCGCCGCCTCGGGTGCGGTGTGCTCGTCCATGGCCGGCTCCGATCTCCTGCAGCGGGTGGTGACCCGAACAATACCAGCCACTTGCCAGTTAGGAAAGTACTTTCCTAGACGGCCGATGCGCCTAGTGGGGCGCCAGCCTGCGGGCGATCTCGCCCACCTCGGGCCAGTCGGGCGACTCCTGGACACAGCGGGCGAAGAGCCAGAGCGCCAGGCGGTCGGGATCGAGGTCGGTGAGCTCGGCCATCCGCCGAACGAGACCGCGCGGATCATCGAGCAGCCGATCGGTGCTGTTCAGGAGGTGCTGGAGCGGGTCATAGGTGGGGTCGCCCACATAGGGCTTCGGGTCGATCATGAGCCACGGTTCCCGTTCCGCGGCCAGCACGTTCTCGGCGTGAAGGTCGGTGCAGAGCAGGACCTCGCGTGCCGCGGTGCCCGGCAGGCTCCGAAACAGCGCGATGCCGTCGCGGGCCAGACCGGGATCGAGGAGCACCCGACCCGCAGCGGCCTTGTCTTCGAACTCGTCGGCCCAGGCGTTGCACATCACCTGCAACGGCCGGAAGCCGTGGCCGGGGCGCGGTATCCGCCACAGCCGCCGGAGCAGCCCGGCGACGACCTGGTCCTGCTCGTCGGGCAGTTTGGTTGTCAGGAAGTCTCCGGGGACGCACCGTTCGAGCAGGAGGGCCACCGTGTGATCGAGCTCTTCGCTGGCCAAGAGACGAACCGCGCCCACCCCGTCCCACTCGCGCAGTCCCGCAGCCTCGTGCGCGGCCTCCGGGTGGGGCCAGGCCAGTTTCAGCACCAGGTCGTCGCCAACCTGGTCACGCGCCGGCGCCACCCAGGCGGTCTGGCCACCGGGCTGAAAGGGTGCCCCGACCGTCAAGGACCAGCGGTTCTCGAGGCCGCGCAGCGTCGCCGGCAGCGTGCCGAGCCATTCCTGGAGTCCCTCGTTCTCCGCCGCGAGGAGAAGGTTCCGCGGCATCTCAAGATTCACCGCAACACACTCGGCGCTCCGCAGACCGGCGGGTCGGACGCCCGGTCGGGCGCCATCCAGGCGGACCAGGTCAGCTGACGACGATCGTGAGCGGGTCGCTCAACTTCGTCCCGGCGGAGTTGGTGGCCGCGACCTTGAACGTGTAGGTGCCCGCCGTCTGGGGTGTGCCGTGCAGGGCCCCGCTGGTTTCGAGGGTCAGGCCGGGCGGCAGCGTGTCGCTGGGGCCGGTCACGAGTTGATAGGTCGGGGGCGGCTGCCCGTTGGCGGTCAACTGAGTGGAGTAGGCCACCCCGACCTCCCCGGCGGGCAGCGGACCCTGCGAGAAGGCGCTCGGCTGAGTGCCACCCGCCACGGCCGCCGTTAGCGCGTCTGTCGCCTTGGAAGAGAAGTAGAAGGCCACGGCGGCGCCGACGCTGGCGATGAGCCCCCCGAAGAGGGTGCTGCGCAGAGACATGTCGTTCACCAGGAAGGCGGCACCGCAGAAGACGAGCAGCCCGATGACGAGGGAGACCGCCAGCCAGCTGCGGATGATGGAGGCCGACGGGTCCGGGGTCTTCCTGTACCCCCGGCCCAAGATGATGACCACGCCGGTCAGCAGGGAACCCCCGACGACGAGGGCCAGGAGGATGACCCCCTGGGAGAAGGTCAAGGTCGGCACGGTCGTCGCGGTTCCAGTCACACCCACCCCTTCGAGGCGATCTCGGTGGCCCGTGACCGGGTGGACACGGGACTGCGGCGCAATTCGGGTCCACCCCTGAATCGTAGGGACGCCGGTCAGGACTATATCGAGTGCCGAGCTACGGGCCGCGTCGGGCCGGTGTGGACATTGTCCACGCCGGGTGTTACCATTGTCTACGTCGCCCGGGATCGCCACCAACGCACGCAAGTCGAACAGGCGCTGCAGGACGCCGAGCGCGACGGCTGCGTGGTCGAGGTGAGACACGCCGGCCACACCTGGGGTCACCTGGTGGCTCCGAACGGGCAACGGCTCCGCGTGTGGAGCACGCCCAAGAACGCCGATGTGGCGGCGAAGGTGATCCGTCGCTTCGCGCGCAGCAACAGGAAGGGGCAGTGACATGACGAGCTTCACATTTCGCATTCGGCTCCGCGACGCTCTCAGCGACGAGGAGGCCGACAGGCTCTACGAGGCGTTCGACGAGGAGATCGCCATCGAAGAGGGTCCGAAAGGCCACTTCGTGGGCTGCGAACGGGAGGCCGAGCACTTCCTCGACGCGGTGCTCGACGCGCTCGCCGAGGTCATCACGCTTGGATTCGAGCCCCTGGCCGTCGAAGACGAGCTCGTGTCGATGGCCGACATCGCCGAGCGGACCGGCCGCAGCCGGCAGTCGGTGTCCATGCTGGCCAACGATCAGCGGGGCCCCGGCGGTTTCCCCCGGGCCGTCGCCGGCAACGTCCGCAGCCCCCTCTGGCACTGGGCCGACGTCGCGGCCTGGTTCGAGAGCGCGGGATCCGGCGAGGCGGTTGTGGAAGACCGGATCCGGACGATCGCCGCGGTCAACGGCGCACTGGCCAACCGTGTCCTGCGTCGAGAGCGACCGCAGGACGCGGAGCGGATCCGGCGGCGGCTCGCCGGTTGAAGTGCGGGGCCGACCGCGCCCGGGACGCGGGAGCGCTCGGTCCCGCGGGTGGGTCGTTCAGCGCGGCCAGCGGCCGTGGGCAACGGGGCGGTCGTCGGCGGGAGAGGGACCAAGCGCCCAAGTCCTACGCCAGGAGGACACGGCCGGACCGCGCAGCGTCGGCGGGTCGTCCCCCGCGGCGCGCCGCCGCGCCCGCCACCAGTCGGTTGCCACCTCGTCGCCGAGCAGCGTGATCGCCTGCTCGACGCGCACGCCGAACCGGCGGGCGTCCTCGCCGTCGCGGGCGGTCATCGGGTCCCCGAAGAGAACTGCGACCGGCGAGCGGCGGAAGCGGCGCCCCTCGTTCTCGACGCCCGAGGCTGCCCCGGGGTTTTCGTCGCGCTTGGGGAGCACCCGTCGCGTGCCGTGCAGGTACACGGGGACGATGGGGTGGCCCGTCCGCTCCGAGAGGTAGGCGGCGCCGCCACGGAAGGGCTGCGCCCAGCCGTCGGCCGTCCGGCCTCCCTCGGGGAAGATGACGAGGTTCCAGCCCTCCTCCAGGAGGCCGGCCGCCGTGTCCGCCGAGCGCCGGTTGACCCGGGTCCGGTCGATCGGGATGGCGGCCAGCGTGAGGGACCACAGCGCGGCCTTCCAGGTGCGGTCGAAGAAAGTGTCCGACGCCGCGGCGACGACGCTGCGATGGCGAAAGCGCGTCGGCAGCGTGGTCAAGAGGAGGGCGGTGTCGATGTGGCTGGCGTGGTTGGCGGCGAAGATGACCGGCCCCTCGAGGTGGCGCAGCCGGTCGAGGCCGCGGACGGTCGCCGGCGCCACGGCGCGGGTCAGCGGCCGCGTCACGTTGTCGACCAGCACCGCCCGCACCAGGCGCACCGGGTAGCGGCGGGACCAGTCGTGGTCGTACTCGAGGCCGACGCGCCGCTCGGGGCCGGGGCGCGAGACGCCGCCGGGCCAGGTCGGCTGGGTCCAGAGGAAGCTGGGCTTCTCGATGCCCGCTCGCGGGCCCGCCCGGCGGCTCACTGGACGTCGGCCATGAGGATGGGCGGGGCGTGCAGGTGGGTGATCGATGGCGAGGGCCCGACGACGTCGGTCGCCATCTCCAGGGCGTCGTTGAGCGTGCTGGCCGGCGCGAAGCCGAGGCGCCGCACTGCCTTGGGGTCGCCGCCCACCACGATGACGCGCCCCAGGTGCTCGAGGGCGTGCGCGCACCAGTACCACATGTAGAAGGGGTGGACGCCGTGGTAGGCGTGGCCGGTCCGGTAGAGGTGGATGTACCAAGGGTCGGTGGCGAAGGACTCCTCGAAGTGCTTGGACATCTCCATGGGATCGGTCGTCTGGGACAGCACCTGCTCGTAGAAGTCGATGTAGCTCGGGTGGTGCCCGGGGTGGAAGGCGGGCGGCGTCGGGTGGCGCAGGATCAGCACGCCCCCCTCGCGCACGAGCGGCTTGCCGCGGTAGAGGTTGAAGAAGTACCCGAGGCCGAGGCAGGCGACCAGGATCGGGTTCATGATCGAGTTCACGTTGTAGGGGCAGATGTAGGGGAGCCCCATGGTGAGCACGTCGCTCTGGCCCTCCACCGCCACACCCTGCTGGGCCCAGACGTTGGCCGTCGACCGCGCGTGCACCGCCTCCACCTCGCCCGCCTGCACCGAGGTCATGGCGTGGGGGGCCTTGATGTTGTGGAAGATCTGGCGGGCCAGGCGGTTGGGCGTCCGGGCGAGGGCGGCCGAGCTGGCGGCGAAGGTCGAGCGGTCCCTGAGCGACCACTCCCACTCGCGCTTCTGCAGGAAGGCGAACTGGCTGGGGAAGGTGTCGGTGTTGAGGGTGGTCTCGATCTGGAACACCTTCACGCCGCTGTCCTTGATCAGCTGGCCCATCCGCCAGTTGGACGAGTGCAGCTCAGAGGCCGGCGCGTCCATGAAGGACTTGGAGTGGGTCATGGTCTGGGGGTTGTGGTGGTGGCGCAGGCTCCGGTAGCTGGCGAGGCCGGTGGCCACGCTCTTGTGCCCGCCGTCCATGGTGACGAGGGTGATGTTCACGTAGACCAAGAGGTCGCTCGTGGCGGCGCGCTTGTTGAGCTCGACGTCCTCGCCCCGGTCGGTGACGCCGAGGTGGATGAGGTTGTCGGGGTCCTCGGCGTCGTGCTGGGTGAGCAGGCCGCCGGGGGCGAATGCCTCGTAGATGCGGTCGCCCAGCGCGTGGCGCAGCTCGGGCTCGGTCATGCGGCGGTGCAGGGCTAGGGCCGCCACCAGCACGACGTCGTCGACGCCGGCCGCCGCGGCCGCGTCGAGCACGGCCTCGATCACCAGCTGGCGGACGTCGGGCGACTGCATGGGGGGGAGCGGCAGCGAGACGTCGTCGAAGCAGATGGTGAGGCGCATGCCCGAGAAGAGGAGGGCGGAGAGGGGCGGGCTGTCGCCCAGCGGGTGCTCGAGCGCGTGGCGGATGGCGGTGACGGGGTCTTCCAGCGCCTTGTGCGGCTCGGGGGCGTAGACGACGCGGGTCCCCTCGGGGAGCTTCTCCAGCACGTAGCCCTCGCCGTTCCAGAACAGCGTGGGCGGGGTGGAGCCGTCCACCTCGAGCACAAAGCCGGGCCGTGGGCTCATCGAGGGCGTCCCTTCGTCGATTGGGTGAGGTCGAAGGCGACCTTCACCGAGCCGCGCCGTCCGGCCGCGCCGGCGTGGCCGACCGCCTCCTCGAAGCGGTCGAGCGGGTAGGTGGCGGACACCAGGCGGCCGGTGTGCAACGCCCCGGCCAGCTCGATCGCCAGATCGAACGTGCGCACGCGGGCGTCTGCGACCCGCTCGGTCCCGTAGGCGTAGGCGCCGAGCAGCGTCACCTCGCGGTGCCAGAGCGGGGCGAGGTCGACCCGGATGGCACCGGGCATCCCGACGAGGACCACCCGCCCCCGCGCGCGCACCATGGCGAGCGCCTGCTCGATCGAGTCGGCCGACCCGACGCAGTCGAACACGACGTCGGCCCCGCCGCTCAGGCGGTCGACGGACTCGGAGCCGACCGCCATCGTGTGGCGCCGGCGCCTCACCGCCCGGGCGAGCTGCGTCGAGTCGAGGGCGAGCGTGGCACCGAGCTCTTCCGCCCACTTGCGCTGGTGGGCGTAGCGGGCGCCGACCAGCAGCGCTTCGGGGACCGCAGCGCGGCCGGTGCTTCCTAGGTACGAGATGGCGGCCACGGTCAGGAGGCCGAGGGTGCCGGCGCCGATGACCGCCACCACGTCGGTCTCGCGCAGGCCCGCGGCCAGCGCCGCGTGGAGCGCGCAGGCGAGCGGTTCCACGGTGACCGCGTCCTGGTCGGTCAGCTCGTCGGGGACGGCGTAGAGCTGCGACTCGTGCGCGACCAGGCCGGCGGCGGACCACCCGCCGCCCGTGTCCGCGCAGAAGCCGGTCTGGAGTCCGGGGCGGATGTGCCCGAAAGCCACCCGCTCGCAGTCCCCCGTGAGACCCTCAGCGCAGGCGGGGCAGAGCGGGCTGATCCGGCGCGCCCGGCAGCTGAGCACCGGCTCGATCACGACCCGCCCCTCGGCCGGGATTGGTTCCCCCGACGCCGAGGTGGCGTTGTCCTGCACGCACCCGACGATCTCGTGCCCGGGAACGAAGGGGAAGCTGACCAGCGCCTCGAAGTAACGCGAGCTGCGGCCGTCGAGGGTCGAGAGGTCCGAGCCGCAGATGCCAGAGAGGATCGGCTGCACGCGGTGCCAGCCCTCGCCCGGGAGCTCGGGGGCCTCTCCGTCCACCAGGCGGAGCGGGCTGACGCCCGCACCGCGTCCCGACCCAAAGCTCGACACCACGCGGGCGGCGGCGAAGCGCGCCAGGTTCCGTTCGAAGACCAGCGTGTTCATTCGCCGATCACCGCGTCGTCGAGCAGCCAGCCGGCGCGTCGGCCCGGCCGCGCGGTGTCGAAGGAACCGAGGGGGAGCGGGCGGTCCGAGCCGCCCTCGGCCTTGGACCAGTGCTCCACGTGCCAGCCCCGGCGGCGCGCCAGCGACGCGAGCCGGGTGTCCGGGTTGACCGCGACCGGGAAGCCGACCGCCTCAAGCATGGCCAGGTCGCTCGAGGAGTCGGCGTATGCGACGGACTCGCCAAGCTTCAGACCCCGGTCCTCGGCGTAGTCGGCGAGCAGGGAGGCCCGAGCCTCGCCGATGGGCGGGAGGTCGTCCAAACGTCCGGTGTAGCGACCGTCGCGCTGACCGAGGTGCGCGCAGACCACGTCGTCGAAGAGCACCGCGAACGGGGCGACGACCACGTCGAGCGCACCCGTGATGAGGAGCGTCCGGTGCCCGAGCCGCCGGTGCTCGCGCACGCGCGCGATGCCGGCCGGGAACGACCGCGGCAGCAGGAACCGGTGGAAGAGCTCCCAGGCGTCCGCCTCGACCTGGGCCACCGACGCCCCCTCGTAACGGCGGTAGAAGGAGCGGAGGAAGTCGCCGCGATCCCGGCGGTCGAGGGCTAGCCAGCCCGGCGCCGCGCCCAACAGCTCGGCCACGAAGGTGCCGCGGCGCTCGGCCTTCAGGTGCCGGCTGGCCAGCCAGGCGTAGGAGTCGACGACGTTGGAGGCGATCAGGGTGTGCTCGAGGTCGAACACGGCGAGGTGCCGGTCGGGGGAGAGGATGGCCCGGCGGCCCCGCTCGGCCCGGCCTGGCGTCGCGGTCCGGCCCGGCGTCGTCCTGACCCTGGCGTGCTCCACCACCGAGGGCAGGTGCACGTCCTGGACGTAGTGGTCCCAGTCGATCGCGGCCGGGTCGAAGCAGAAGCGCCCCCGCTCCTCCTCACCCAGCTCGTCCCAGAGCGAGAGGAGGCGGTCGACCCGGTAGCGGGCCTCGGTCTCGGTGTAGGCCCCGTAGAGCTCGACGTAGCCAAGGGCCCGCTTGGCCAGCGTGTGCCGGTCGTCCAGCCGCTCGGCCCAGCGGGCCTCCCGGCCGCGGAAGGGGACCCGGTTGAGCACCTTCTCGGCGCCGTCCATGAGCCGGGTGGCGCGTTGGAGCTGACGCTGCACGCGGCCGCGGCCCGGGAAGGACCACTCCGGGACGCTGATGGGCTGGCCGCGGTCGTCGTAGAGCGGGTGCGCGCCGAACCACTCCTCGACCAGTTCGACCAGCCGCCCGTAGAGCAACGGGTTCCGCACGCCCGAGGCCACGTGGTACACGGGATTGGCGTCGGTCTCGGGCCCCTTGGCCGCCACCGCCAGGATGGCGGCGGCCACCAGGTCGACCGGGATGACGTCGACCACCCCCTCGGGCACGCCAGGGAACTCCTTCAGCAGGCCGCGGGCGTAGGAAATGATGATCGGCTCGGCCATTCGGAAGCCCCGGATCCATCCGGGTCGGGGCTCCTCCAACGCCGACTCGATGATGGACGGGCGCACGATGCTGAGCGGCACCTCGGCCGGCGCCCCCGCGCCGTGCTGGCCGATGAGGGCCATCTCGCCCAGGGCCTTCGTGAAGGCGTAGGCGTCGGGCCAGCCGAGCGCCTGGGCCCGGGCGAACCCGGCGTCGACCAGCTGGCGCTTCACCCAGTCCTCGCGCAGGCGCTCCGCCCGACCGGCCAAGAGGTGGGTGCCGGCCGCGCCGAGCTCGGAGCGCGCCCGCTTGATGAGCTCGCGCAGCCGCTCCGGGCCCCGCGACTCGACCTCGAGATCGGACCGGAGCCGTTCGGCGCTCGCGACCTCGGCCCGCCAGTCCACCTGGAGCGTGAAGCGGTTGGCGCTCAGCAGCTCCTCGCGGACGACGCCCTGGTGCGTGCCGGCGACGTACGCCGTCGACACCGCGATGAGGTGACGCGGTCCGTCGTTCTTCCCGGCGGTCGCGCGGGCGGCCGCGACGGCGGCCGCGACACGGGAGGGGCCCAACAGGTTCACCGAGACGGCCTGGTCGAGCGGGGAGTCGAAGGCCACGCTGGCGGCCGAGTGGATCACGATGTCGCTCGCCGCGAGCAGTGCGCGGCCCTCGTCGTCCAGCCCGAGGCCATCCTGGCTCACGTCGCCGGCCACCGCGATCAGTCGCGGCGCGATGCTCTCTTGAAAACCGTCGCCCAGTTCCCGGCGCAGCCGGTCGAAGCAGTCGTTGCGCAGGATCTCGCGGGCCGCGCGCTCGGGGGCGGTGGCGCGGCGGCTCGGACGGACGAGGGCGACGACGTCGGCCTCGGGGATGGAGCGCAGGATCCGTTCGATCAGGGCCGTGCCGAGGAAGCCCGTGCCTCCGGTCACGAAGAAGCGCCTGGCGCGCAGCGTGCTGCCGAGCTCCATGGGCCTCTGTCTACCATTTGGTAGGCGGATTGTCTACCATGTGGTAGATGGCCAGCGAGACGCCCGATCGGATTCTCGACGAGGCGCTGCGTTCTTTCGGGACCAGGGGCTACGACGCGACCTCGCTCGACGCGCTGGCGGCCGCTCTCGACATCCGCAAGCAGACCATCCTCTATTGGTTCCCGAGCAAGGAGGCGGTGCTCGAGGCGGTCATCGAGCGCAGCGCCCGGGAGCTCTCCGAGGCCCTGCAGCTCGCCCTCGACGGGGCGGGACCCAGTTGGCAGCGGGTCGAGGCCGTCGTGCGCTCGGTCTTCCGGCTGGCCGCGCGGCGGCCGGAGCTCTTGAACCTCCTGCGGGAGGTGGCCCGGCTCGGGCCACCCGCCGCCACGCAGATGCTGGCGGCCCTCGACCCGCTGGTGCAGCGCGCCTCGGACTTCCTCCAGGCGGAGATGGACGCGGGCACCATGCGCCGGCACGAACCGCGTCTGCTGTTGCTGGCGATCTACTCCACCGTGATCGGGATGGTCACCGAGGTGGCGGTGCTGCAGGGATTCGGCGAGGAGCCGACCGCCCGATCGCTCGTCCGCCGGCGGACCGACGTACTGAATCTCCTGCGCTCCGCCCTGATGATGCCGCCGTCCGCCGAGGTGCCAGCCGGTCTCGCGGCCCGCCCGACCACCGAGTAGGACACGACCTCACTCGGTCGGCGTCGGGCGCTTCCTGGTCGGCGTCTTGGGCGTGTAGCGCTTGGAGGGTTCGGGGCGCTGCCGACCGGTCGGCGTCGGCGGATCGACCTTCTTTTTCCGCTCGCGCGGCTGCCTGACCGCCCTCGGCGGGGGAGCGGCGCCGGCCGTTCTCTTGGTGGCGGTCGGCGACCCGTAGCGCTGGACCCGCCAGGCCCGGATCAAGAGCCAGCCGCCGAAGACGATGAACGGCAGACCGAACAGGGTACCGACGGCCGACTCGAACGCGAGCCCGTTCATGAGCGCGGCGAAACCCAGCATGCTGCGGCGGCCGATCTGGACGGCCGCGAAGAGCGTCAAGGCGAAGAAGATGAGCACGCACAGCAGGAAAACCCAATGCGACCGCGCGTAGACGACCTGCCCGGTGCAGTCGTGCGCGGTCTTGTTATAGACGAACGTCGGTGTCGAGCACTTCGTCCCGTTGGCTTTGGCGGTCTGCTTGACCTTCCGGTTGGGGTTGAGCACGTAGGGGAGCACGGCCGCCAGGGCGACCGCCCCGGCTAGCGCCGCGGCTGCCAGGCCGAACTTGCGCTCCGTCGGGTCGATGCGATTGATCCGGCGGCGCGTCTCTTCGTCCGTGCGGCTGATCGGAGAGGGTCGGGCGGGTGGCTTGAAGAAGGAGGCTTGGAGGCGTCCGAAGAAGGTCCGGGGGGCCTCGGTGCCGCCGTCGGTGTCCGATTCGGCCATCAGGCTCGACAGGCTAACTGCCTAGCGCCGGCTACCCAAAGTGGATCTTCCCTCTCAGCAGGGCGGTCGTCTGCTTGGCGCCGGGGTATCGTCGGGCTCCCGGGCGCTTAGCTCAGTTGGTTAGAGCGCAGCCTTCACACGGCTGAGGTCGTGGGTTCGAGTCCCGCAGCGCCCACCAGGTCAGAGGTAGTTTCGAGGAGTAGG
>DATNIB010000024.1:0-2801 GCA_035604685.1 Acidimicrobiales bacterium
GGGAGGACTCAACCGCTCCATCCATGATGCCGGGTGGGGACAGCTGCTGTCGTTCATCGCGTACAAGGCGGAAGAGGCCGGTCGCCAGGTGATCGCAGTGGACCCCCGCTACACGTCGCAGCGCTGCTCGTCCTGCGGGCATGTGGAGGCGGCCAACCGGTGCAGCCAAGCTGCGTTCCGCTGTCTGGCCTGTGGCCACGAGGCCCAGGCGGACGTGAACGCGGCCCTGAACATCCTTGGGCCCCATTAGGGCCCGACGGGGACTCGTCCCCGTGGAGGCTTGAAAATGAGCCACTACCCGGACCCGCCTCAGCCAGCCACGGCCGGTAGGGTGCCGCGGTGCGATGGGACCGGTCTAAACCGACGAGCGCTTGGCAGCCGATCAGCCGATGAGCGCGCTCGACGGACGTTCGATCCTGGTGGTCGGTGCGGGCACCCGCCCGAGCGACGACCCCGAGGCACCCATGGGCAACGGGCGCGCCATCGCGGTCGCCTGCGCGCAGGCCGGCGCGTCGCTCGCCCTGGCCGACCGCGACGAGAAGAGCGCGGAGTGGACCGCAGAGCTCGTCCGGGCGGAGGGGGCCTCCGCGGTCGTGGTGGTGGGCGACGCCTCCCAAGAGGCCGACTGCACCGCCATCGTCGATCGCTCGATCGAGGAGCTCGGCGCCCTCGACGGCATGGTGCTGAACGTGGGGATCGGCGGTGGCGCAGGCCTGGAGGGGACCACCGTCGCGCAGTGGGACCAGGTGTTCTCCGTGAACGTGCGGTCCCACTTCCTCCTCTGCCGCGCCGCCCTGGCCCGCCTGGCGCCCGGCGCCTCCATCGTCTTCATCTCGTCGGTGGCGGGCCTCAAGCCCGGCAGCAATCTCCCCGCCTACGACTCGTCGAAGGCGGCGCTGGCCGGACTCTGTCGGCACGTGGCCATGGAAGGAGCGCGCCACGGCATCCGGGCGAACGTCATCGCCCCGGGCCTGATCGACACCCCGCTCGGCCGCCTGGCCTCGCAGGGGCGTCCCGGGCGCGACCGCACCCCGGTGCCGCTCGGCCGACAGGGTCGCGCCGAGGAGGTCGCGGCGCCGGTCGTCTTCTTGCTGTCGGACGCCGCCAGCTACGTGACCGGCCAGGTCATCGCCGTGGACGGGGGCCTCTCGAGCCTGCGCTGAGCCGGGCGGGGTTCGGGCCTCCTAACCTCGTCGAATGCCGATCACCATCCGGGCGGCTCTCCCGGCCGACGCTCCGGCGGTTCTCTCGCTCTGGCTGGAGGCCGAGACCCAGGCGAACACCACCGACGACCTCGACTCGGTCCGTCGGCTGATCGCCCACGATCCCGCCGCGCTCCTGGTCGCCGAGTCCGACGGCAGACTCGTCGGCTCGGTGATCGCGGGGTGGGACGGCTGGCGGGGGTCGATCTACCGGTTGGCGGTCGGCCCGTCCGAGCGCCGGAGGGGTCTCGGTCGGGCGCTCGTGGACGAGGCCGCCCTGCACCTCGGGAGCCAGGGCGCTCGGCGTCTGCAGGCCGTCGTCGTGAGTGACGACGACGGGGCGATGGGGTTCTGGCACCGCAGCGGATGGGAGCAGCAACACGACCGGACGCGCTTCGTTCGCACCCAGGCACCCCCGGGGTGACGGCTCGTCGGTCGCCGATCGCGACCGAGCACCCCGTCGAGCCACCGCCGTTCGGTGAGGTTGGGGGTGCCGAGGCCCGCCTCGGCCTGGTGGTCCCCGCCGGACGACAGGACCAACGCGGCGCTGGCGTGGACATCGAGGCCATCGGCGCCACACTCGGGTCGCGCTTCAAAGACCGAAGGGTGGGCCGACGGCAGGGGGCGGGCCGAAACGCCGACCGGTGTCGACGAGGCGGTGCCTAGGTCGAGGGGCCCGGTTCCCACCCTCGGCGGTACGCTTCGCCGTCGGACGGGACGTCGGCACAGACCACCGGCAGGGGAGGCGACGTGCGAAGCACCATGCAGGACTATCCGCTCCTGGTCAGCGGGATCCTCCGCCACGGGCAGGCCTACCACGGCGACAGCCGGGTGGTCACCGCCGAGGAGCACGGCTACCGGACCGCCACCTTCGCCCAGGTGGCGGCGCGGGCCGAGCAGCTGGCCAAGGCGCTGGCCGCCCTGGGCGTGAAGGAGGGGGACCCGGTCGGCACCTTCTCGTGGAACAACCAGGCCCACATGGAGACCTACCTGGCCGTCCCGAGCATGGGCGCCGTGCTGCACACGCTCAACATCCGGCTGTTCCCCGAGCAGCTGAGCTACGTGATCAACCACGCCGAGGACAAGGTCCTCCTCGTCGACGCCACCCTCCTGCCGGTCCTGGCCAGGGTCGTCGACGACCTGAAGACCGTGGAGGCGATCGTCGTCTTCGGCGAGGGCGACACCACCGGCTTCGGCGAGCTCCTCGACTACGACGCGCTGCTCGGCGCGCAGACCCCCGGCTTCGACTGGCCCGAGTTCGACGAACGCTCGGCCGCCGCCATGTGCTACACGAGCGGCACGACGGGGAACCCCAAGGGCGTGGTCTACAGCCACCGCTCCACCGTCCTGCACACCATCGCCCACACTTCGGCCTCGTCGCTCGGCATCACCGAGGCGGACCGCATTGTCGTGATCGTCCCCATGTTCCACGCCAACGCCTGGGGGACGCCGTACTCGGGCTGGCTGCAGGGCGCGGACCTGATCATGCCCCAGCAGTACCTGCAGGGCGCCCACCTCATCCGCATCATCGACGGGCAGCGGGCGACGCTCGCCTTCGGCGTGCCGACGGTGTGGAACGACGTGCTGCACACGAGCCAG
>DATNIB010000025.1:0-3874 GCA_035604685.1 Acidimicrobiales bacterium
GGGCCTGCTCCGCTACGGGATCCCCGAATTCAAGATGGAGAAGTCGGTGCTCGACCGCCGTCTCGGGCAGCTCTCGGCCGAGGGCGTGGAATTCCGCTGCGCCACGTCGGTCGGGGTGGCGCCGAACGAGCCGACGGGGCCCACTGAGCCGGGGGCCGCGCGCGGCCTTGGGACCGCCTGCTCGCCCGAGGTCCAGGTCGTGTCGGCCTCGTCTTTGCGCCAGGACTTCGACGCGCTGGTGCTGGCCGGGGGCGCCACCTTGCCGCGGGACCTCGAGGTGCCCGGACGCGCGCTGTCGGGCATCCACTTCGCCATGGAGTATCTGAAGCCGGCCAACCTGGTGCGCGAGGGCGCGCTGGCCCGCTCGCCGATCGACGCCGCCGGCCGGCACGTGGTGATCCTGGGCGGGGGGGACACCGGCGCCGACTGCCTGGGCACGATCCACCGGCAGGGCGCGGCCTCCGTCCACCAGCTCGAGATCCTCCCCGAGCCCCCGGACCGCCGCGCCGAGGGCAACCCCTGGCCCACCTGGCCGATCATCATGCGCAGCTCGGCCGCCCACGAGGAGGGGGGCGACCGCCTGTTCGCGGTGGCGACCACCGAATTCGTCGACGACGGCCAAGGCAGTGTCGCCGCGCTGCGCGGCCACGCGGTCGCCCTCGACACCGACGGGGGACCACCGCAGTTCCGGCCGGTCGAGGGCAGCCAGTTCGAGCTGCCGTGCCAGCTCGTCCTGCTCGCCTTGGGGTTCGTGGGGGCAGAACGCGGCGGCGTGGTGTCCGAGCTCGGCCTCGCACTCGCACCGAGCGGCGCGGTGGCCGCCGACGAGTCCTGGGCCACCAACGTCGACGGCGTGTTCGTGTGCGGGGACATGACGCGGGGCCAGAGCCTCATCGTCTGGGCCATCGCCGAGGGGCGCTCGGCCGCGGCCGGCGTCGACCGCTACCTCATGGGGGAGAGCGTCCTGCCGGCGCCGATCCGCCCAGGGGCCCTCGCCCTGCGCTGAACCACCGCCAGTAGGGTCGGCCCGTGGATGCACCCGGCTGGCGCGACCGGCCCACCTGGCGCTCCGAGCGGGCCCTGTCCTTCGGCGCCATCGCTGACGACTACGACCGCTTTCGGCCGGGCCCGCCGCCCGAGGCGGTGCGCTGGGTGCTCCGGGAGCCGGTCGGACGCGTCCTCGATCTCGGCGCCGGCACCGGCGGCCTGACGCGACGACTCGCCCCGCTCGCGACGAGCGTGTTCGCCGCCGAACCCGACGAGCGCATGCGGGCCGTGCTGGTCGACCGTTCGCCCGGCGTCCGCGTCGTCGGGGCCCGTGGCGAGGCGCTCCCGTTCGCCGACGGCTCGCTCGACGCGGTCGTGGTGTCGGCCGCCTGGCACTGGATGGACCCCGAGCTGGCGGTGCCCGAGGTGGCGCGCGTGCTGCGGGTGGGCGGCGTGTTCGGCCTGTTGGGGAACGGCCCCGACCGGCGGGTGCCGTGGGTGTCCGAGCTCCTCGGGCGGCGCGGCGGGTGGCGGCGTCCGCTGGGCGACACCGACGCGCGACCGGGCGGCCGCTGGTGGCCACCCGCGATCACCCCCGACGCACCGTTCTCCCCGCCGGAGGCCACGGTGCTGCGCTGGTCGAACCCGGCCACCGCCGAGGACCTGGCCGGCCTGGCCGGGACCTACAGCTCGGTCGTCACGTTCGGTCCGGACAGACGAGACGCCGTGATGGCGCGCACCGCGCTCGTCGCCGCCCGCCTGCCCGAACTGTTCACCCACGGCGCGGTCGAGCTGCCCTTCGCCTGCCGCTGCTGGCGCACGGTGCGCACCGGGGACCCGGCGCCGACCGCCTGAGCCACGGCGCGGTCGAGCGGCCGGCGAAGCGCCGGTCGGTAGTGTCCGGCCGTGCGGATCAGCGTCCGGGTGCAACCCGGAGCCAGTCGGACGGTGATCGGCGGCCGCTACGGCTCGGCCGACCCACCCGTGCTGCTGGCGCGGGTGGCCGCCCCGGCGACCGAGGGCCGCGCCAATCGGGCGCTGGTCGAGGCGTTGGCCGCCGCGTTCGGGGTCCGGCCGCAGCGCGTGACGGTGGTCACCGGGCACTCGAACCGGATGAAGATCGTCGACATCGAGGGGGCGGACCCCGCGCGGGCGGCGCGGCTGCTCGAGGGAGGGCCCTCGCCCGCCGGGTGAGACCGGGCCGTCCGCTCAGGCCGGACGCGTGGCCCCGACCAGCGTGGGCCAGTCCGCTGCCTCCTCGCGGACGACCGCTCCGGTGTGGGGCGCGTCGATCATCTCGCCGTCGCCCACGTAGATGCCGACGTGGTCGACCGCCCGGGTGGAGGCGCCGAAGAAGATGAGGTCGCCCGGGACGACGGGCGCGCGGTCCGGGATGGCCGGTCCCGCATCGAACTGGTCCTGGGCGACGCGCGGCAGGTGCACGCCGGCCGCGCCGTAGGCGGCGAGGACGAGGCCCGAGCAGTCGAACCCCCCCGAGCCCGTCCCGCCCCAGCGATAGGGGGTGCCGAGCTGTGCCGCACCGAAGGCCAGGGCGCCGGCCGGCGCCGAGTCGAGACCGGGGTCATCGGCGAGTGCGCGGGCGAGGACCAGCACGGTGTCCACGTAGGTGGTCGAGTGGTTGTAGTCCCTGATCGCGCTCGGCAACGTCGGCGCCGCCGCAGCGCCGTCCGCGCAGAGGAGGGTCGCCGCGGTGTAGACCGCGTCGACGGGGTCGTAGGGGGAGGGGGGGTCGACACCGCCGGGACCGACCGTCGCGTAGCGGGCGAAGGTGGCGGGCTCGAACTGCATCGGGCCTTCGGCGCCCGCCGCGTTGGCGCCGCTCCTGACGCCGGACGCCGTCGATCGACCGCTGTCGCTCTCCACGCGCTCGATGGCGGCGAGCACCGACCACGGGAGCCCCGAGCAGCGCCCGGCCGCTTGGCGGTCGAGCGTCTCCCAGGTGGACGGGACCGCGGGACCGCCGCCCGGCGCACCGCCGGCTCCGCTCGCCTGATCGGCGCCCGTACCGGAACCACTCCCGCCGAGCACCGACAGGCAGCCCCCGAGGAACACACCGAAGAGCAGCAGCGTGACAACGACCAGTCCCGCAACGCGAACCATGCTCGCCCCCTTGTCGGCACGGAACGGTCGAGCTGCTCGCCTCCTCGGCCCACACTCGAGCCCAAGTACGCTCCGGAACCATGGCGTTCGCAGCACCGGGGAAGCGGCAGGAGGGCGGACCAGAGGCGAGTGGGGAGGGAGACGCTCCTTCACCCTTGACATTCGGACATGAGGGATCGAATGTCTGACGCTGGCTTACCGGAGGACTTCTCGCACTACCCCCACGCGCGTCCGGTCCACGTCGGTTGGAGTCGAGACGTACACGGATACTGGGTCTCCGCCGCCACCGACGATTCGCAATGGGAGGTGGTCTGTCCTCAGTGCGGAGATACAGACGGACCAGTGGACGGTCAGTCAGAGTCCACTCGCGCGCTCCGTGGTCCGTATTCGAGTAAACGCAAAGCGCGGCGGGTGGCGAAGCAGCACGCCAGACACAATCGGGAACCCCCGCCTTCGTGGGGGGCGTTCCCGACCCAGAACTTTCCATCGACGGATTGACGCAGGTTCTCACTTCGGCGGATCCGTCCATCCCCACCTTTGCGGCAGGTAGTGGTCGGTACTGCCGGCATGACCGTCTAAGGCATGGCGTGAATCAGGGCGCCCGGCGTACCGGAGGCCAATGTCACGGGCTCGAACTGCATCGGGCCTTCGGCGCCCGTGGCGCGTGCCACTCGACCCCTCCACCGCCTGGTGGACGCCGTCCGCGCCTGAGCCCGGCGAAGAGGAACGGTCGGCGCCGCCGGTGCGGACCCGGGTAGTGGCTCAC
>DATNIB010000026.1:0-38946 GCA_035604685.1 Acidimicrobiales bacterium
CCCCCGCGAGAACGCCAAGCGGGTTCGCGGAGCTCACGGAACGCGAGCGCGAGGTGCTCTTGCTCGTCGCGCACGGGCGCTCCAATGCCGAACTCGCGGAGACCTTGCACATCAGTCTGCCGACGGCGAAGACGCATGTAAGCAGGGTTCTCGCCAAGCTCGGTGCACGTGACCGGACGCAGCTCGTCATCATTGCCTACGAATCGGGACTCGTCTCCGCGACCTGACGGCGCAGCCCATCACAGCAGTCACCCGGCGGAAGATGGATGTCGGACTCGCGGATGACGCGGATTCGATCCTTGCGCCTGACGACATCTGGCCGTCGACCGCTCACGATGGGCTGCATGCCTTTGAGAACTTGGAAACCAACCGCAGCTGGAGTACTGAGCATCATCACCGGGTTGTTCATTTGCCAATTCCAATTGGGAAAAGCAATAAGAGCCCACTCGTTAACGTGGCCAACTGCGATTGGTACTGCACTCACTGTCGCTCTCGGCCTAGTAGCGATACTCGGCGGCGTCAGCGCCGTGAAGCGCAAGGCTTGGCGCCTGGCCTTGGCAGGGGCCATCTGCGCCCTCTTTCCGCCTCACGCATACGGGAGATTGGTATGGACATCGGCCCTTGGGATATTGGCAATTGCGTTTCTGGCGACTTCCAGGAACGAGTTCTCCAGAACCGGCGGCGAATTGCCTGAGGGGCGGCAGGGTCGGGCGGGCGACCACTCTCGAACCGCTGACTGAATCGTCGGCTGGTCGGGCATCGGAGCTTGGATGATGGCCACCCGCGATGCGTCAACGCTCCGGACGTGCGAGTTCGAAGTCCCGCGGTCGTGACCCGATCAGGTCCTGCTCCGGACGAGTCGCCACGTGCTGCGTCACGATTGAGGCGCGAGACGATCACGACGTTTGTCGACGCTCCTCGGGCGTGCTCGCTCAGCTGGGTACACGGCTCACATCTCTGGTTCACAGAAAGGGGCGTCCTAGGCAGCACACCTTATGCACAAGGCGGATCGCGTCGTGACAGAACGTCGGTCAGGTGAGGGGTGCCCCACTTTGACGCCGTCATATCCAAAGTGGGGCATGACCCCGAAGTGCCGATCGGGGATGAGGCAATCATCTGCTGAGAATGCAAGAACTATCGAATCAATCAGATCTGTGCATGAGCGGCGACGACGAACGCTCGCGGCGCGTCGTTAGGGGTAGGCCAGCAGCCCCAACGGGATTCGAACCCGTGTCTCCACCTTGAGAGGGTGATGTCCTTGGCCACTAGACGATGGGGCCGTGCAGGAAGCACCCAAGGGTGCTTCCTGAGCTCGGGGGGGAGGACTCGAACCCCCAATAACAGGGCCAGAACCTGCCGTGTTGCCGATTACACCACCCCCGAACGGGCGGGATCAGGCTAGCGGACGGCCGAGCGGACTCGCACCCCTAGACGACTATTCAGCGTCGGGGACTGCGCAAAGGTCAACCGACGCCGACGTGCCACCGGCTCAGCGTGTGGTAACCGACGATTCGGCCGAAGCTCACGTCCAGCGCCTCCTTGGCGAAATACGGAATGACCGACCACCCCGTGATCGGCGACGTCTTGGTGGGCGTCGGCCAGGGCTTCAGCCCGAGGCCCGAGGCGATGGCCATGGATCGGTCCTCGTGGAAGGCGTCGGTGGCGATGAGGATCGTCCTGATGTCTCGGGCCTTCAGATCCCGGTCGGCGTCCGCCAGGTTCTCGTAGCTGTCGCTGCCGCCGACCTGGAGGACCTGGTGCGCCGGGACGCCGGCGGTCTCCAGGTAGCGGGCGCCGGTCTCGGCCTCGGTGTAGTGATCGGCCTTCTCCTTGTAGCCGGTCACGACGACGAGCCGGGCAAAGCCCGCCTTGTAGAGGGAGAGGGCCTCGTTGAGGCGGGCCCTCAGGTCGGGCGACGGCACCCCGTTGTACTGCGCCGCCCCCATGACCACGATCGCCCCGGCGTGGCGGGGCTCGTAGAGGCGCGAGGTCAGCCAGACCTGGACGCCGGTCACCACGACGTAGAGGACCACCGCCACCACCAAGGCCGCCACGATCTTCAACGCGACGCGCCAGATCCCGAAGATCATCGCGGCGCCGGTGAATTGGGGTGTCGTCGCGTCAAGCAGGGCCCAGCCGCTCGAGCGCGGCCCGCAGCCGGCGGAGGACCTCGTCGCGCCCCAAGAGCTCGAGTGACTCGAAGAGCGGCGGCCCGACCGTCCGCCCGGTGACCGCGACGCGGATCGGCTCCTGGGTCTTGCGGCCGTTTCGGCCGAGGCCCTCACCCAAGGCGACGGTGGTCTCGTGCAACCGCTCCGCCTGCCACTCACAGGCCTCGTAGGCGGCCAGCGCGCCGGTCAGAACCTCGCCCGCCTGCGGATCGGCCTCGACGCGTCGCCAGGCCTCCGGGGCCATCTCCAGTTCGGGCCGGAAGAAGAAGTCGACCATGGCGGGGACTTCCTCCAAGAGGACCACGCGGGTTTGGACGGCCGGCGCGATGGCGCTGAAGACGGCCGGATCGAACTGCTGGGGGTCCCAGGGGGGCGGTGCGGCCGAGAGCCCGCCGGGGGCCGGCGAGTCGGGCGCGACCCAAGGCTTGACCGCCGCCACGAACTGCTCGACCGACAGCTCCCGGATGTACTCGCCGTTCAGGTGCGCCAGCTTCTTCACGTCGAAGAAGGCCGGCGCGTGGTGCACGTCCTCCAGGCGGAACTCTCTGATCAGCGTGTCGACGCCGACCTTCTCGGCCTGGCCGGGCGGGCTCCAGCCGAGGAGGGCCAGGTAATTGCGGAAGGCCACGGCCAAATAGCCCTGGTCACGATAGGACTCGACCGCCAGGTGGGCGTCGCGCTTAGAGAGCTTCTTGCGCTGCGCGTTGACCAGCATCGGCAGGTGGGCGAAGACCGGCAGCTCGATCGGCCCCCCGGCCTCCGCGCCCGCGCGGTCGAGCGCCTGCCAGAGCAGGATCCCCTTCGGGGTGGTGGGCAGGAGGTCCTCGCCCCGGATGACGTGGCTGATCGCCATGTCCCTGTCGTCGACGACGTTGGCCAGCACGAAAAGGGGCTGGCCCGACGACTTCACACAGACGAAGTCCTCCATCGAGGCGTGGGGGAAGGTGACGGCCCCGCGCACGAGGTCGCGGACCACCGTGCTGCCCTCGGCCGGGGCGCGGAAGCGCAGTGCCCTCCCCTCCCCGCGGGCCAACCCTCGCTCGGCGCAGTGGCCGTCGTAACCGGGGGTGTCGCTGTGCCTGGTCCGCGCGTCGACGTCCTCGCGCCGGCAGTCGCAGGCGTAGAGGGCCCCGGACGCCCACAGCGCGTCGATGGCCACCTGGTAGCGGTCGAACCGGCTCGACTGGAGGATGGGTCCCTCGTCGGGCTCCATGCCGAGCCAGGAGAGCGCCGAGAGGATCCCGTCCACCCACTCGGGCCGGTTGCGCTCGGTGTCGGTGTCCTCGATGCGCAGCACGAAGATCCCGCCCCGCTGGCGGGCGAACAGCCAATTGAAGAGTGACGTCCGCGCGCCGCCGACGTGGAGCTCGCCGGTGGGCGACGGTGCGAAGCGCACCCGCGGGGCGCTCACCGCGCCGGCCTCACTCGTCGTCGACGATGGAGATGGCTCCCGTCGGGCAGCTCTGCACCGCCACCTCGAGCTCCTCGCGCAGGTCCTCCGCGGGGTGCTCGTCGAGGATGTAGAGGAACCCGTCGTCTCGGACCTCGAAGACCTGGGGCAAGAGGCCCATGCACACGGCGTTGCTGGCGCACACGTCGAAGTCGACGACGACCTTCACGGATCTGACCTCCCCTTCGCCAACAAATGGGCGACCTGGCAACTCAGCTTACCGGGAGGGCCCGGTGCTCCCCGGCTCGCGCCGCGAGACGCCCCGGTCGGTGTCGTCCAGGAGCTGGGCCAAGAAGACCGGGTCGTTCAACAGCGGGACGTCGGAGAGGAACAGCTTCCCGTAGCGCTCGAAGTACATGAGCTGCTTGCCGAGGAGGAAGGTGCCGCGGTCGAAGTCCGAGAAGAGGCCGCCCGAGCGGTCGGCCATCCGTCGGACCCGCCGCTGGAAACGCAGCCGGCGGACGACCGCCCCCAGGCTGCGCTGGTGGGCTTCCACCCCCTGGGTCTTGGCCACCTGGAGCTGCACCGCCTCCATGACCCCGGCCAGGCTGGCCTCCCCGAACGGGCGGGTGAGGATCGGCTCGATCAGGCTCCGGATGAAGGCCGCCATCTCCGCCTCGCCGAGGCCGACCGCCGTCCCGAGCGCCGGCCCGTAGACGCGGACCAGGTGCTGGGTGAGGTCGGCCCAGGCCGACTCGTCACCCAGGAGGGCGGCCAGCAGCCGGAGGAAGAAGCGATGCGTCTCGGGGTCGAGGCGCCCGACGATGCCCCAGTCGATGATGCCGATCCGGCCGTCGCGCAAGAGCAGCAGGTTGCCCGCGTGGGCGTCGCCGTGGAACGCCCCCCAGCGCGCGGTCGTGAGGAGGAAGGCCCGCACCACGTCTTCGACCAGGGGGGTCGGATCCACGCCCCAATCGGCGACCCGCGCCAGGTCGTCGATCGGCACGCCGTCCAGCAGCTCCATGGTGAGCACGTTCGCCCCGGAGAGCTCGGGATAGGGCTCGGGCACGACGATCCGGGGGAGGGACACCTCGGCCAAGAGCCGGCGGAAGTGCACCATGGCCCGGGACTCGTTGCGCAGGTCCATCTCCTCGCCGACTTGGATGCGGAAGCCGTCCACCAGCTGCAAGACCGATCCGGCGACCTGGTCGCCCGTCGCGCGGACGAGGACCTCGAACAACGGCTGGAGCAGGTCGAGGTCGGTGGCCACCCGGTGCTCGATCCCGGGGCGGATGATCTTGACCGCGACGGCCCGGCCGTCGTGCAGGCGGGCGCGGTGGACGACCGCGATGGAGGCCCGGCCGAAGGGCTCCCGCTCGAACTCGGCGTACGCGTCTTCCAGAGTGCAGCCGAGGTCGTCCTCCACCCGCTGGCGGACCGCCGCGAACGCCACGATCGGCCCCGTGTCGAGGCAGGAGCGGAACTCGTCGGCCAGTGCCTCGCCGAAGAGCCCGGGCGACGACGCCATGACCTGTCCGAACTTGATGAAGGTTCCCCCGAGCTCCTCGAAGGCGAGGCGCAGCGGCCGGGCGATCACCGTCACTGGGAGGGGGCCGGCCCTCAGGTGTCGAAGCTGCCGCAGCGCCAGCGGCGCGAAGTGCCGACCCGTCACGACCGCGATCTCCCCGCTGCGACGGAGGAGGGCCCCGACACTCGGCTCCGGCAGCCGGCGCGCCCTGATGTAGGGCACCGCCTTGGTCAGCGGGAACGAGTCCCCCGCCGGTCCGGTTCCGCGGCGGCGTCCGATCCCGGGCCGTGGCGGTCCGCTCCGGCGAGTCGGCACGACCCGAGGCTAGGCGCGACCCCCGCCAGCAGGGCTCGCCCGGTGCGGACCGGATCAGTCGACGACGGTCGGACCCGCGCCCCGTCCGAGGGGCAGGATGGCGTCGAGCGCGCGGTCCACCCGTGTTGCTCGGCGCTCTTCGAAGTGCATCCACTGCAGGGCGATCGGGATCATGGGCAGAAACATGAGCGTGTCCCCGGCGACCCACATGATCACCCCGCCCGCGTGCAGGTCGGCCACCAGGCTCGGGCCCCAGGTGCGGTGCATGGTCAGGTACGCCGGGAAGATCTCGTGGGTGCTGGAAGCGAGCGAGAGCCCGGTGAACGTGTCGACCGGGATGGCGAAGGCCAGCAGGGCGAGGCGTAGCCCCGGATACACGCGGCGGGCGCTGAACTCGCCGGTGAACACCTGGCGCCAGAACAGGTACCCGACGGCGAGGAACAGCAGGTGCTCGGCGTTGTGGATGTTCTCGTTCTCGAGCGTGAGGTTGTAGAGCGACGTGAGGTGGGTGACGGGGATCATGACCGCGTAGAGGACGAAGGCGACGGCGGGGTGGTCGAGGACCCGCGCGAGCGACGACCGCAACCAACGCGTCACCAGCTGGTGGGCGCGGCCGTCGGTCGCCCAAAAAGCCAGTTTGAGCGGCGCGCCGAGGGCGTAGAGCGGGGAGGCGACCATGATGAGCAGCAGGTGCTGGACCATGTGGTCGTAGAAGAGCTCTCCGTCGTAGACGCCGACGAAGCTGAAGATGGCGACGGCGGTCACGGCCAGCGCGCCCACCCAGGCCACGGTCCGCAGGACCGGCCACGGGTGGCGCGGGTGCCGACGGCGGACGCGGCGGACGCCCCAGAGGTAGCCGGCCAGGGCTCCCACGATGAGCACCACCGGCACCGCGTCGAACTGGCTCGAGAAGAACTGGTGGCCCGAGAGCGGTGCCAGTCCGGCGTCGGCGAACCAGTAGGAGAGCACGGCCACGACCTCTCGAGGAAGACCTGACGCCTCGGCTCTCTAGACCGAACGGGCCGAGGTGCGCTCGTCGAGCCTAGGGCTCCCCCTCCCGGGGAGCCCAACCGGCAAGTCGCACCGCTCCGATCACGCGAAGGCCGGGTCGGACCGCTTGCGGCGGAACGCGAAGGGGTGGACGAGGGGGGAGCGAGCCCGGCGCCAGTGGCCCGCCCACCGCTCCACGAGCGAGAGCAGCCGGGAGGTGTCGACGGCCGAGGCCAGGAGCGAGAGGACGCCGTCGTCGGTCATGAATTCGACAACCTGCAGCCGCACTCCGGACGGGGTCACGTCCGAGTCGTCGGCGCGCAGCCCGTGCAGGCCGCGCCAGGGCAAGAGGAGCGGCGGCGACTCGGCCAGGCGCCCTTCCCCGGGGCTGCGCAGCCGCTGCAGGAACACGCCGTCCAGATCGACGGTGACGCGGCACGGATAGGTCGACAGGCTGATCGGATGGAGCAGCAACAGCTCGATCGAGGCGGCGGCATCGGAGCGTGAGAACCCAATTCCGCGGTGTGCCACCGAGCCCCTCCGTCGTCCGTGTCCGCTCCCCCACTGCGTCGCGGCTCGTCGACAGGCCCCGACCAAACTCGGCCCGAGTGCGCGCGGCGTCAGTTTGGCGGTCCCGGTCGAGGTCCGCAACCGGGGCCGGCCGCGGCCCGAAGGCGCCGCTCGCGGCCACCGGAGCGCCAACGATCCGGCGCCCCTGACCGCCGCCAGGCCGGACGTGGGGGCGCCCCAGGGGAGCCGACCCTCGCCGATTTGGGCACTGCCCCCGGGTAGTTTGGGCCGCAGTGCTTTTCGTCGAGGTGTTCCGCCTCATCCTGGTGCTGCTCGGAGCGCTGG
This sequence comes from Acidimicrobiales bacterium, assembly GCA_035604685.1. GTDB lineage: Bacteria > Actinomycetota > Acidimicrobiia > Acidimicrobiales > RAAP-2 > DATNIB01. The sequence goes on from DATNIB010000026.1 coordinate 7,250, forward strand.
CCGGCTCCGAGGCCGGGCGCACGGTCGGTCACTCGACCGGCCAGGCCGTCGGCCTGGTGCTGGGCGCTCTCATCGCCTACGTGCTGGGCGGGATCATCGGGCGCCTCCTCGATCGCAGTAGTCCCCGCGCCGTCAGCCGTTTCGCACGGACCCCACCCGGAGAGCTGTTCGCCGGGATCCTGACCGGCATGGCCGCCTTTCTCCTCGGGGCCGCGCTGTCGGTGCCGCTCCTCGTGCTGGTGCACTCGCCGGTGACCTGGCCGGTGGCCGCGCTCGTGACGTGGGCCTTCACCTGGATCGGCTACAAGGTCGGCGCGGCCAAGGGTCGCCAGGTGGTCGCGGCCGCCGGTCTGGGCCGCGTGCTGGCGCCGCCGGTGGAGCCGCCGCCCGGCTACGCCCTCCTCGTCGACACCTCGGCCGCCATGACCCGCCACCTGCTCGTGCTCGGCCGCTACGGCCTCCTGGTGGGCGGGCTGGTGGTGCCCCGCTTCGTCATCGACCAGCTGCAGACGCTCACGGCCGGCCCCGACGAGGTGAGCTCGCGCCGGGCGCGGCGCGGGCTCGAGTGCCTGGAGGTCCTGCGGGAGCTCGGCGTGCCGGTGCACCTGGCCGAGAACGAGCTCCCCGAGATCGACGACCTGAACGAACGCCTGGTGGAGATGGCCCGGCGGCTGGGCCTCCGGCTGGTCACGTGCTCAGGCGCCGTGAAGGACCTGGCCAAACGGCGGGGCATCCCGGTGACCGACCTGCGGCCGCTCGCCAACGACCTGACCCCGGACCACCCGGCCGGCGAGCAGCTGGTGATCGACCTGGTGAAGGAGGGCAACCAGCCGCGCCAGGCGCTCGGCTACCTCTCCGACGGCGACATGGTGGTGGTCAACGACGCGGCGCACCTCATCGGCCGGGAGAACGTCGTGGTCGAGGTGCTCTCGACCCGGGCGACCACCCAGGGGCTGCTCGTCTTCGCCCGAGTGGCGGACCGGGGAAACCGGGCGCTCAACGCCCCGACGGGCGGGGCAGCCGACCCCGTCGCCCCCGCGGCCGAGGAGTACGAGGAGTCCGCCTTCCGCCGCTGAGCGGGCCCGCGTCAGGCGTGGGAGACGGCCGTGACCAGCTTCTGCAGCGTGTCCTTGGCGTCACCGAAGAGGAGCACGGTCTTGTCGTCGTAGAGGAGCGCGTTGTCGATGCCGGCGAACCCCGGGCGCATCGACCGCTTGAGGAACACGATGTTGGCCGCCTCGTCCGCGTTGATGATCGGCATGCCGTAGATGGGGCTGCCCGGCGTCGTCTTGGCCGCCGGGTTCACCGTGTCGTTGGCGCCGACGACCAGCGCGACGTCGGTCGACCCCATCTCGGGATTGGCCTCGTCCATCTCCTTCAGCTCCTCGTAGGGGACGTTGGCCTCGGCCAGGAGGACGTTCATGTGGCCGGGCATGCGACCCGCCACCGGGTGGATGGCGTAGAAGACGTCCACGCCGCGGGCCTTCAGCTGGTCGACGAGCTCGTGCAACGCGTGTTGGGCCTGGGCGACCGCCAGGCCATACCCCGGGATGATGGCCACCTTGCGCGAGTAGGCGAGCAGGACCGCCACGTCTTCGGGCGTGCTCGAGCGGACGGACCGGCCCTCGGGCCCGCCGGTCTCCCCGCTGGCCGTGACCACCGACCCGAACGCGCTGAACAAGATGTTGGGCAGCGATCGCCCCATGGCTGCGCTCATCATCCGCGTGAGCAACATGCCGGACGCGCCGACCAGGGTGCCCGCCACGATCAGCACGTTCGAGTTCAGCGTGAAGCCCGAGGCGGCGACGGCCAGGCCGGTGAACGAGTTGAGGAGCGAGATGAGGACGGGTACGTCAGCCCCGCCGATCGGCAGGACGAAGATGGCGCCGAGCACGAGGGAGAGACCGAGCAGGACCCAGAGGAGCGGGGTCGACGAGGTGATCGCGATGGCCACCACCAGCCCGAGGACGCCGCCGCCCAGCACCGCGTTGACCGGTTGCTGGAGGGGGTAGGTGAGGGGCCGGCCGGGCATGAGCTCCTGCAGCTTGGCGAAGGCCAGCGCGGAGCCCGAGAACGACACGCTGCCGATCAGGACGCCGAAGACCACCTCGAGCACCTTGTAGGTGGCGATGGTCTTCGTGTCGCCGCTGATGAACTCGGAGATGGACACCACCGCGGCGGCCCCCCCGCCCACGCCGTTGAAGGCCGCCACCATCTGGGGCATGGCGGTCATCTTCACGAGGCGCGCCGCCGGCACGCCGATGGCGACGCCGATGGCCATGGCCCCGACGATCAGCGGAATATGGCTCAGGCCGGCCCGGGCGAACGTCGCGCCGATGGCCAGTGCCATGCCCGCCGCCGCCAGCAGGTTGCCGGCCCGGGCCCGGCGGGGCGAGCTCAGGGCCTTCAGGGCGACGATGAACCCGACGGCCGCCACCAGGTAGCACAGGTCGATGAAGGTGCCGCGGCTCACTCGGAGCGCTCCGCGTCGGCTGGCGGCGCCCCGGGGCCGGGATCGGCCGTGGTCGCGCCGCGCCGTTCGGCACCGCGACCCTTGAACATGTGCAGCATGCGGTCCGTGACGACGAACCCGCCGACCACGTTGAGCGTGGCCAGCACGACCGCCACGAAGCCGAGCACCTCCTCGGCACCGGTGTGGGCGCCGCCGAGGACGATCATCGAGCCGACGACGATGACGCCGTGGATGGCGTTGGACCCCGACATGAGCGGCGTATGCAGGATGCTCGGGACCTTGGAGATGACCTCGAAGCCCACGAACCCGGCCAGCACGAAGATCGTCGCGAGCTCGAGCAGCCCGTTGGTCACGACGACCCCTCCCCCGGCGGGGCCGCCACCGGGAGGCCGAGCAGCTCGGCCACCGAGTCGTTGCCGGGCTTCCCGTCGCGCAGCAGGCAGCAGCCGACGACGATCTCGTCGTCCCACCGGGGGTCGACCGAGCCGTCGGGCCCCAGCAGGTCGAGCAGGTTGAGGACATTGCGGGAGTAGAGGGCGCTCGCATGGGTCGGCATCCCCGACGGCGGGTTGCTCACACCGAGGACCGTGGTGCCGTCCGCATCGACCGTCTCGCCGGCGCGGGTGAGCTCGCAGTTGCCGCCCGAGTCGGCGGCCACGTCCACCAGCACGGCGCCCCGGGCCATGGCGCGCACCATGTCCGCCGTGACGAGCACCGGCGCCCGACGGCCGGGGACCGCCGCCGTCGTGATCACGACGTCGGACGCCGCCACCTCGGCCGCCAGCGCCGACTGCTGGCGAGCCAGCTCGTCGGCGGTCAGCTGCCGGGCGTAGCCGCCGGTGCCCTCGGCGGAGACCCCCAGGTCGACGAAGGTGGCGCCGAGGCTCTCGGCCTCCTCCTTGGCGGCCGCCCGGACGTCGTAGGCGCGCACGACCGCACCCAGTCGCCGCGCGGTGGCGATGGCCTGCAGGCCGGCCACGCCGACGCCGAGCACCAGCACCTTGGCGGGCGGCACGGTCCCCGCCGCCGTCATGAACATCGGGAAGAACTTGGGCAGGTACTCGGCGCCGGCCAACCCGGCGCGGTAGCCGGTGACCGTCGCCTGGGAGGAGAGCGCGTCCATGCTCTGCGCCCGGCTGATCCGGGGCAACAGGTCGAAGCTGAAGACGCTGGCCCGCTTGTCCGCCAGCGCGTGCAGCGCGTCGGCGGCGTCGGCCAGGGGGAAGAAGCTCAAGAGGAGGATGCCGGCGGGCAGCGGGGCCACGTCGCTCGCCGTCGGCGGATTGACCCGCACGGTCGCCGCGGCGCCGTCGTAGACCGACGCCGTCGGGGCGACGGTGGCGCCGGCCTCCCGGTAGGCCTCGTCGGGAAACCAGGCCTGCTCGCCGGCACCGGACTCGACGACGACCTCCCACCCCTTGGTGATCAGGCGCTTCGCCACGTCAGGCACGACCGCGACCCGGCGTTCGCCCGCGCGCGACTCGACAGGAACAACCACTTTCACGGGAAATGTGTCTAGCAGCTCGTGCCCGGACGTCCCCAAAGCGGGGACGGCCGCGGTGCGGTCTACCTGGGGGCCTCGGCGCCGTGGCGGAGCCGGAAGGGCTCGTGCACGACCAGCGGGTCGCGGGCCTCGTCGGCGTCCTGGGTCGTGCGCATCCACCCCTCGCCGTCCAGCGCGAAGCAGTACCCGGGCGTGTGGGCCAGCTCGCTGGCGCGCTCGAGGCTGAGTGGCGGGGCGAAGAAGTAGCCCTGCGCGGCGTCCGACTCGAACTCCCGGACGATGTCGGACTGCAGGCTGGTCTCGACCCCTTCGGCCACGGTGGACATCCCCGACGAGTGCGAGAGGCTCACCACCGTCTCGACCACCATGCGGTTGATGCCCTGGTGGGGCTCGAGCGCGCCGACGAAGGAGCGGTCGATCTTGACGGTGTTGATGGCCATGCGCCGGAGCACGTCGAAGGACGTCCAGCTGGTCCCCACGTCGTCGACGGCGAGCTCCACGCCCAGCTCGTTGATCGCCCGCAGGTCCTTCATCGCCACTTCCTCGGACATGGCGTGCTCGGTCACCTCGACGGTCAGCCGGCCGGGGGCGAGCCCCGACTGTTCCAAGGCTCGGACGACGGCCGCCGCGGCCTGGCCCCGGCGGAGCTGCACGAGCGAGCAGTTGATGGCCAGCTGGATGTTCTGCGGCCAAGTGGCGGCCTGCCGGCAGCCCTCGGCCATCACCCACTCCCCGACCTGGACGATGTCCCCGTTGGCCTCGAGCCAGGGGATGAGGAGGCGGGGCATGATCATGCCTTCGCTCTGGTGGCGCCAGCGCAGCAGCGCCTCGAACCCAAGCAGGCGCCCGGAGCCCAGGTCGACCAACGGCTGGTACTCCAGCTCGGGGACGCCGTTCAAGACCAGCGACTCAGTGTCGAGACGACTCGTCTGTCCATCAGGCACGATCGGGCGCTCCTCGTACGGGCCGACCACCGACAGCGCCGCGGCCGACGAGGCACAATCATGCCTGACCAGGGCCGGAAAACGGGTGATCTAGGCGGCGAGGGGCCCCGGTCCGAGCCCGCGGTGGGCGCCGGCGGGATCGGCCCGGGAGGCCGCTCCAGTTTCCGGCTCGGTTCTCGGTTGCTCCCCCCGACGGTTGGCCCGGTCGCGCCGGGGGCGGGCCGGGCGATCGCGGCCGACCGACCGGCGGGCGGATCGAGTGTCACTGGCGGACCGTAGGATTGGGCTCCATGTCCTCGCTGGCTCTGCAGCAGCGCCACTGAGCCGAGGCGCTGCTGGCGCGAGCTCGCTCGGCCTATCGGAACCATTATGAGCAGGGAGAGGGCCGTGCCCGCTGACCCGTCAACCTGCTCAAGCGGCCCTATGCCAAGGTCCGCCCCGATCCGCGCTTCACCATGGCCCTGAAGACCCGTCTCGCCGAGGAGCTCGGCATGACTGAAACAACCACCGAGGTGAGCGCCACACCGTTAGGCGAGCTGCGCCCCGTCCACCTGTGCGCCAGGGATGCCGATCAGGCCATGGCCTTCTTCGGTTCCCTCTTCGGCTGGGAAGCTGAACGTGTCCCCTACCGGGATCACGTGCATCACTACACGATCAACACCACCATGACCACGGTGCTCGTCGATGACCCCGACGCATCCTCCGCCACCCTCTGCTTTGCGTCGCCGCGGCCGGCCGATCCGGCGGGGCAGATCCAGGCTCTGGGAGGCGAGATCACCGAAGCGGACGGGGAGCACTACGCGCAGTGCCGGGATCCTCAAGGAGCGACCCTGGTCTTCTTTCAACCGGGTGAGCCCCACCCCCACGAGCCACTCACGAAGATCCCAGCCGGAGAGTTCGCGTTTGCCTTCCTGATCGAAGACGGCATCGCCGTGGACCTGTGGCGTAGGACGTCTGAGCGGAGCCCTCAGTCGCAGCGACGCCCCGACCGCACCTTGGGATAGTCCCGCGAGCTAGGAAATCGTCTCACTGGGTAAACGGCAATAGCGGATGGCCAGGAGGATCGCTGTTCATCCGCCAGGCTGATCCCTCACGAGAATACGGGAGGGCTACTTAGCATGGCCTCGCGGTAGGTCGAGACTACGGTGAACGCGATGGCAGTGCTCGAAGCGCTGATCTACGTGACGATGGGCGGATGGATCCTCTTTGAGATCTCGCTCATCGTGCGCGACCGCCGACACGGCAGGGCAAGCGCCGATGCTGATCGCGGCACTCGGCTCCTGAACGCATTCCTCGTCGTTGAAACGGTAGTGGTGTCTGGCATCTTGGCTGCGACCCTGCACGTACTCGTCGTGCCGGGTGCAATCTGGTTCCGCTCCGTGGGACTCGTCATCGTCTGGCTCGGCCTCGTCCTACGGGTATCGGCCGTTAAGACTCTGGGAGCAGCCTTCCGCACCACAGTCGAGGTCGACCAGGGCCAGCCCGTTATCACCGAGGGTCCCTATCGCTGGGTGCGCCACCCCTCCTACACGGGCTTGCTTCTCATCACCGTGGGATTCGGCATCGCGTTCGCTAGTTGGCTCTTCCTGGTGCTGTGCGCCGTGCTCCCGTCGCTGGCGCTTCTACGTCGGATCAAGGTCGAAGAGTCAGAGTTGGTGCGGGTGCTCGGTGAGCCCTACGGCGCTTACTCGGCCCAGACCAAACGTCTCATCCCTGGGATCTGGTGAGGGTTCCGCTTGCCCGAAAGGGGCGCCGGCTTGGTGGCCCATACGTGCCGCAACCGGGCGGCCCCAGGTTGCCCCAATACGCCGGATAGGCCCGCTAGGTGGGGAGCAGGGAAGACATCGAAGCGATGGTGGGAATGGCACCTACGCGAAAACGCCCGTCCCACGAACTGACGGGGATCGGGCGCTTTTCTAATTTGTACTCCGAGACCGGATTGCCGCCCCGTCGTCTCTTGGCCGACCCTGTGGGCGCGACGTCGGCTGCCGTCGGCGTCAGCAACGACGTTCAATGTGCCACCACTTCGAGTTCGTCGGGGGCTCCATCTGCAGCGCTGTAGCTCGGAACAAAGTCGGCCTGGCGTACGAGGGCATAGGCGCAGAACGAGCCGACCGCCGCCACCGCCATCCCGATGATCATGAGGTGGTCGAGTGTGCTGGCGAAGCCCACCCGGTAGGCGCTCAGCAGGGCTGCACGGGCCGGCTCCGACGGGATCGTGACGGCCACCTCGCGCACCCCGCCACCGGCCAGGGCCCCGTTCAAGGCGGCACCGCCGTGGGCCAGCACCTCTTGCCCGACACGACTGGCACCGAGAGCGGCGTGGGTCTTGTGCTGGATCTGGCTCTGGAACACGGCCCCTAATCCAGCGATGCCGGTCGCTATGCCCACCTGGCGGAAGGTGCTGTTAGCCCCCGAGGCCATGCCGCTGCGCTGGGGCGGCACGACGCTGATGGCAGCCGATGCCAACACCGGGTTGACCATCCCGATCCCAATCCCCGCGACGATGAATCCGGGTAAGAGCGCCGTCCAGCCCGAGGCGGTGTGGATGGTGGACATGAGTAGGCAGCCCACGGCGACCAGCAAGAGCCCGGTGCCGAGCAGGTAGCGGGACTTCACGCGGACGGTCAGTCTGCCGGCGATGGGGGCCACCAAAAAAGTGAGCATCGTGATCGGGAGAAAGCGGATCCCGGCCGCGAGCGGCCCGTAACCGAGGTCGTCTTGGATGAAGAGCGTCATGTACAAGAACATGGCGAAGATCGATGCCGACAGGGCAAAGGCCACCACGGAGACGCCGACCACGGCCGGTCTCCGGAAAAGGGCGAGGTCCAGCATCGATTCGGACTGAAGTCGCTCGGCCACGACGAAAACCATGAGCAGGACGGCCGAACCGATGAGCAGGCTCACGATCGGCGCGCTGGCCCAGCCTTCGTCGTTTCCCCGCACCAGCGCGAAGACCAGCATGAAGAGTGCTGCTGAGAAGCTGACGAAACCGATCCAGTCGATTCGCCGCTTATTTTCGTCTTTCGATTCCTGTATCCGGGTGAGCGTCACCACAATGGCCACGAAGCCAATTGGCACGTTGACGATGAAGATCCATCGCCAGCCGAGACCGCTCGTGATCGCTCCGCCGATGAGTGGTCCCACGGCCACTGCTCCGCCCACCACCGCGCCGTAAATGCCGAACGCAGTACCTCGCTCCTTGCCCGAGAACGCCGAGGCGATGAGTGCCAGCGCTGTGGCGAACATGATGGCGCCCCCGACTCCTTGGACGCCGCGGGCCAGATTCAGTTCGAGCGATGACCGGGCAAGCCCGCAGAGGAGCGACGACACCGAGAACACACCCAACCCCGTGGCAAACACCACGCGGCGGCCGTACATGTCTCCCACGACCCCCGCGGTGAGGAGGAAGGCGGCCAAGGTCAACGCGTAGGCGTCGACCACCCACTGCAGATCGCTGAAGCTCGAATGCAGGGAGCGCTGGATGGCGGGAAGGGCGACGTTCACCACGGTGACGTCGACGAGAAGCATGAGGGTGGCCGTGCATACGGCGATGAGAGTCCACCACTTGCGATCGAGCATTGGCATCAAAGAGCCCTTAGGTTACGATCCGAGTTGGAGTGTATTCATTCTCTCGGGCGTCAAGGAGCTCCGAGGTGGTCTCACATGGCGCGGGCATTCTGAGCCCGCAGCCGAAGTGGTCTCGGGGGCCGACGCGAGCGCCGCGTCCTGACGCCCGGCCGGAGGGGAGGGCGGCCGGGCCCTGCGGCACTACCCTGATCGGATGCAGCCGGCCGGAAGGAGGGCCAGCGGTGCCCTTTGACGTGGCGAAGGTCCTGCGGGAGCGACACGGGGAGAACTTCTCGCTCCACCGCGAGTTCATGAATCCCCAGATGGTCCGCGTCCTGCGCACGCTCGGGTTCGACCGCTACTACGTCCGCGGGGAGGGCTGCTACCTCTACGACGACCGGGGCGAGCGCTACCTCGACCTCCTGGCCGGCTTCGGCGTCTACGCCCTCGGGCGCAGCCACCCCGCCATCAAGCAGGCGCTGCACCAGGCGCTCGACCTCGACCTGCCCAACATGGTCCAGATGGACTGCGCGCTGCTCCCAGGCCTCCTGGCCGAGCAGCTGGTCGCCCGGGCTCACGACGGCATCGGCCGGGCGTTCCTCTGCAACTCGGGCACCGAGGCCGTCGAGGCGGCCATCAAGTTCGCCCGGTACGCGACCAAGCGTTCGAAGATCGTCTACTGCGACCACGCCTTCCACGGTCTCAGCACCGGAGCGCTCTCGCTCAACGGCGGCACGGAGTTCCGGGCCGGCTTCGGGCCGCTGCTCCCCGGGACCATCGAGGTGCCCTTCGGCGACATCGAGGCCCTGCGGCGTGCCCTCCGGAGCGGGGACGTGGCCGCCTTCGTCGTCGAGCCCATCCAGGGCAAGGGCGTGAATGTCGCCCCCGACGCCTACTGGCACGAGGCCGCCGACCTCTGCCGGCGCTACAAGACGCTCCTCGTGACCGACGAGGTGCAGACGGGCATGGGTCGGACCGGCCGCTTCTTCGCCCACGAGCACTGGGGCCTGCGACCGGACATCATCACGGTGTCCAAGGCGCTGTCGGGGGGGTACATCCCGGTCGGCGCCATGCTCTGCTCCGACGACGTCTTCTTGAAGGTCTTCAGCTCGATGGATCGCGCGATGGTGCACTCGAGCACCTTCGGCCGGAACCAGCTGGCGATGGTGGCGGGCCTGGCCACCCTCCAGGCGTTCGACGACGAGGACATCGTGGACCGTGCCCGACGCACCGGTGAGTCCTTCGAGAAGAAGCTGCAGCCGCTCCTCGAGCGCTACGAGCTCCTCCACGAGGTCCGAGGCAAGGGCCTCATGATCGGCCTCGTGTTCGGGCCACCGACCTCCCGGGCGCTCCGGATGCGTTGGTTCGCCATGGAGCGCATGCGAAGCGCCCTGTTCTCCCAGGCGATCGTCGTGCCCTTGTTCCACCGCCACCGGATCCTCACCCAGGTGGCGGCCGACAACATGAATGTGATCAAGCTCCTGCCCCCGCTCATCGCCGGCGATCAGGAGGTGGACTACTTCGTCGACGCCCTCGACGACGTCCTACGCGACGCCCAACGGGGCTCGGGTCTCATGGTGGAGGTCGCCAAGACGTTCGCCCTCGGCTCGCTCCGCAGCAGCCGGGGGGCGACGGGGACGCCGGACGCAGGACCGCCACCGGCGGAGTGAGACTGAAGCGGGGCGACCGGGTCCTGGTCACCGGCGCCGCGGGGTTCATCGGATCGGCCATCACGCGGGCGCTCCTGGATCGCCACGCCGCGGTGGTGGCCCTCGTCGAACCGGGCAGCGACGACGCCAGCCTCGACGGGCTCGACGTCGAGCGCCGCGAGGGGGACATCCGCAGCTCGCGCGACGTCGCGGCGGCGGCCGACGGCACCCGCTGCATTCTGCACACCGCCGCGCTCTTCGCGTTCTGGTCGAGGGACCCCGACGCCTTCTACGACGTGAACGTCCTCGGGACGCGCAACGTCATCGCCGCCGGACTGGCGGCGGGCTGCGAACGGATCGTCTACACGAGCACCGTGGCCACCATCGGCCTCGAGGGCACGGCGGCCGGACGACCGGCCGACGAGAGCGTCCATGCGCGCTTCGAAGACCTGCACGGCCACTACAAGCAGACCAAGTACGTGGCCGAGCACGAGGTGCTCCGGGCCGCCGCGCAGGGGGCGCCCGTCACCCTCGTGCATCCGACGTTCCCGCTCGGCCCCCGGGACCGGCGGCCCACGCCGACCGGCAAGGTGGTCCTCGACTTCTTGAATGGGCGGATGCCCGGCTATGTCGACACCGCCATGAACGTCGAGCACGTCGACGACCTGGCCAACGGGCACCTGCTGGCGCTCGAGCGGGGCGTGATCGGCCGCAGCTACATCCTGGGCGGGGAGAACGTGACCATGCAGCGTCTGCTCGGCCAGCTGGCCGACTGCACGGGTCTGCCACGGGTCGACCGGCACTTCCCGCGGCGGCTCGGACTGGTGGCCGGCGTCGTCTCCCACCTGCTCGAGGCGCGCCTCTTGGGTCGGGAGCCCCACGTCCCGCTCGAGGCCGCGCAGATGTCGATGACGAAGATGATCTTCGACGACTCCCGGGCCCGCCGAGAGCTCGGCTACAGCAGCCGGCCGACGAGCGAGGCGATCGAGAGCTCGGCCCGCTGGTTCGCGGACAACGGCTATGTGCGGCCCGAGCGCCTGGCCCGGATCACCTGGCCCCAGTCGGCCTGAGTCAGCCCGGCGGAGGCAGGAAGTCGAGCAGGAGCGCGTTCAGGCGATCGGGCGCCTCGAGCTGCATCCAGTGCCCGGCCCCCTCCAGGCGCTCGTAGCGCCAGCTGCCCGACACGTGCGCCGCCGAGCCGACCATCTGCTGCTCCAACAAGGCGAAGTCCCCCGTGCTCCAGACGCCCATGGTCGGTGCGGCCACCGGGGGGAGCTCGAGTGGCGGTTCGATCCACGACGCCGGCGCCGCGTTGGCCCGGTACCAATGGAGGCCCGTCGTGAGCGACCCGTCGCGCTCGAGGTCGGCGATCACGTCGTCCACGCCGGGGTACTGGCTCCAGGCCCGGAAGTTGGCCCAGCCGTTGGCGGTGAGCCAGGTCTCGGCGATCCCCTCGAACTGGAAGAGCAGCATGTACCACGAGCGGGTCTGCTGCGCGAGGCCGGCCGCGCGAAACGCGCTCGGGTGCCCGACCGACAGGACCGCCAGATGGTCGACCCGTTCGGGCGCGAACGTCGCGACCAGCCAGGCCACCGGCGAGCCCCAGTCGTGGCCGACCACGTGCGCCCGCTCGATCCCCAGGTGATCGAGGACGGCGACCACGTCGGCGCTGATCTGGAGGAGCCCGTAGGCGTCGACCTCGGGCGGTTTGTCGGAGCGGCCGTAGCCGCGCTGGTCCGGGACGATGACCTGGAAGCCGGCCTCGACCAGGGCCGGTACCTGATGGCGCCACAGCCGCCCCGAATCGGGGAACCCGTGGAGCAGCACCACCGGGGGGCCCTCGCCGGCGACGTCGACCTCGATTCCCACCCCGCTGCTGTCCACGCGCACGGCGTCCCCTCCCCGTCTGTCTGGTCGTGACCGTAGCAAGACGGTGATGTCCGAAACCCGCCAGACGGCCGGCGGCCGAAGTGCGATCATGGGGCCCGTGGAGGACTTCGACTTCTGCTACCGGGCCGCGCAGGCCAAGGACCCGCGCTTCGACGGGTGGTTCTTCACGGCGGTGACCTCGACCGGCATCTACTGCCGGCCCAGCTGTCCGGCGATGACGCCGAAGCGGGCCAACGTCCGGTTCTACCCGACGGCGGCGGCCGCCCAGGCCGCCGGGTTCCGCGCCTGCATGCGCTGCCGCCCCGATGCCAGCCCCGGCTCGCCCGAGTGGAATCAGCGGGCCGACGCGGTGGCGCGCGCCATGCGCCTGATCGCGGACGGCGTCGTCGACCGCGAGGGGGTGCACGGCCTCGCCCGGCGGCTCGACTACAGCGAACGCCAGCTCCAACGGGTGCTGGTGGCCGAGGTGGGAACCGGCGCGCTGGCCCTGGCGCGCGCCCAGCGGGCACAGACCGCGCGCATCCTCATCGAGACGACCGACCTGTCCATGGCCCACGTTGCGTTCGCCGGCGGGTTCGCCAGCGTGCGCCAGTTCAACGACACGGTGCGCGCGGTCTTCGCCAAGACGCCGAGCGCCCTGCGGGCCGGCAGCCGCCACCGGGTCGCGTCGGGCTCGGGGGCGATCAGTCTCCTGTTGGCGCACCGCAAGCCGTACGCCGCCGATGCGATGTTCGGGTTCCTGGCCGCTCGCACCGTCCCCAGCCTGGAGGCGTTCGTCGATGGGGCCTACCGGCGAAGCCTGCGGCTGCCCCACGGCGAGGCGGTGGTCGAGCTCTCCCCCGAGGAGGGCGGCATCCGGGCCGTGCTGTCGCTCGAGGACCTGCGAGACCTGTCGACGGCCGTCAGCCGCTGCCGGCGGTTGCTGGACCTCGACGCCGATCCCGAGGCGGTCGACCACGCCCTGTCGAGCGACCCCATGCTCGGGTCCCTGGTGCGGGCCGGGCCCGGGCGGCGGGTTCCGGGCGCCGTCGACGGGTTCGAGGTCGCGGTGCGGGTGATCATCGGCCAGCAGGTGTCCGTGGCCGGTGCGCGCACCGTGGCGCGGCGGCTGATCGCGCACGCCGGCCGCCCCCTCGCCACCGCGCGCCCACCGGTCACGCACACCTTCCCCGGCCCCGAGGAGATCCTGGCGGCGGACCCGGCGGCCTTCGCCATGCCCGCGGCCCGCCGACGCGCCATCCTGGCCCTCGCCACCGCGGTCGCCGCGGGCGACCTGCGCATCGACCCCGGCGTCGATCCCGTCGAGCTCGAGGCCCGCCTCGTCGCCCTCCCCGGCATCGGACCGTGGACCAGCGCCTGCGTGGTCATGCGCGCCCTCGGGAACCCCGACGCCTTCTTGCCGACCGACCTCGGGGTCCGCCACGCGCTGACGCGTCTCGGGCATCCCGACGACACCGCCAGCATCGTCGCCACCGCGGAACGCTGGCGACCCTGGCGGGCCTACGCCACCGCCCACCTGTGGAGCACCCTCGAGAAAGGAACCGTCGCCGCATGACGACCACCACGCTCACCGACCGCACCAGCCACGAACTCGCACTGGAGAGCCCCATCGGCCGCCTGGTGCTGCGCGGGGACGATCACCGGCTGGTCCAGGTCTTCCTCCCGACGCAACTGCCTCGACCCCGACGTTCGAGGGGCGCGGTGCCGGCGCCGCTCGCCCGGGCCGCCCGCCAGCTCGAGGAGTACTTCGCCGGCACTCGGCGGGCCTTCACGCTCGACTTCGAGCTCGAGGGCACCGACTTCCAGCGCCGGGTGTGGATGGCGCTGGCCGACATCCCCTATGCCGAGACGGTCAGCTACGGCGAGCTCGCCCGGGCGGTCGGACACCCCAACGCCTACCGGGCCGTCGGCAGCGCCAACGGGGCCAACCCCCTGCCGGTGATCCTCCCCTGCCACCGGGTGATTGCCGGCGACGGAACCCTCGGTGGCTACGGCGGCGGCCTCTCCACCAAACAGGCGCTGCTCGACCTCGAGCGCGGCGTGGCCGCGGGAAGAATCGGCACGCGCCGGCGATAGGGTCTTCCCGTGGGCGACGTGACGGTGGTCATCGACGCAGCGGTCGTGGCCTGGATCCTCTACCGACAGCGCGCCATCCGTCGGGTGCCGCTCCGTTTCGGCCCGCAGCTGCCGGTGCTCATCGCCGTCTTCGGCGTCATCCAGTTCATCGACTACACCGACACCCACCGGGTCAGCTTCGGCGTGCTGGGGACGGTGCTGGCGAGCGTGGCGGTGGGGGCCGGGCTCATGGGTGTGCTTCGGGGCTACACCGTGCGGCTGTGGGGCGGGCCCGGCGGCCGGGTGCTGCGGCAGGGCACGTGGCTGACCATGGCCCTCTGGCTCGTGTCGATCGCCGTCCACTACGGCGCCTTCGGCCTCGTGCACGCACTGCACGGACCGACGGGGGTCGCGTCGGCCAGCCTCCTCCTCTACCTGGCGGTCAGCGTCGGCGTGCAGAACAACATCGTCCGCCAGCGCGCCCGACGCTTGGTCCAGCTCGGGGGGCCGATCGACGTCTCCTCCGAGCCCATCGGCGCCGCGTCCTGGCGCCACCCCGAGGAGCCCCCCCAGGACGGCCCGAGGCGCCGCCGGCGCGATTGATTCTCAGGGGTCGGCGAGCGCCCCAACCGTTGGAGCGTCGACACCATGGTCTGTCGGTCGGCGTCGTGGGCGCCCAAGGGTAGGGTCCCCCGTCATGAGAGCGGGGGGTGCGGCGCCGGGCATCGAGGTCGCGGGACTGAGCAAGCGGTTCGGCGCGGTCCGCGCCATCACGGATCTCGAATTCCGCGTCGAGCCCGGACGGATCACCGGGTTCTTGGGACCCAACGGGGCGGGCAAGACGACGACGCTCCGGATCCTGCTCGGCCTGGTCGACGCCACCGCCGGGCGGGCCACCATCGGCGGGCGCCGGTACCGCCAGATCCCCCGACCCCTCCACGAGGTCGGGGCACTCTTGGAGTCGACGAGCTTCCACCCGGCCCGCCGCGCCCGGGACCACCTGCGCGTCGTGGCCAGGGCCGGCCGCATCGACCGCTCCCGGGTCGGCGCCGTCCTCGAGCTGGTGGGCCTGCGCGAGGTGGCGAAGCGCCGCGTGGGCGGGTTCTCCATGGGCATGCGCCAGCGGCTCGGGTTGGCCACCGCGCTCTTGGGGGACCCCGGAGTGCTCGTCCTCGACGAACCAGCCAACGGGCTCGACCCCCAAGGGATGGCGTGGCTCCGCGAGCTGCTCCGGTATTTCGCCAATGAGGGGCGGACGGTGCTCGTGTCCTCCCACCTGCTGGCCGAGATGTCCCAGACCATCGACGACGTGGTGATCATCTCCGAAGGCCGGCTGCGGGCGACCGGACCGCTGTCGACCCTCACCGGTCAGGTGCGCTCGTCGGTGCGAGTGCGGACCCCCGACGCGGAGCGACTGGTCGATCTGCTCCGCCCGCGGTTCGGAGCGATCCGGCGGTTGGCCAGCGACCTGATCAGCGTCGAAGGCGCGTCACCCGAGCAGATCGGCCCACTGCTGGCCGAGCACCGGATCGTCATCTACGAGCTCGTCTCTCAGCAGACCGACCTCGAGTCCGTCTTCCTGTCGATCACGGGGTCGGCCCCCGGCGCGCCCGGCACCGACGCCGCTCGCGGGCAGGGAGCGCAGGCGCCGCCGGTGCCGGCGACCGGGTGGACCGAGAGCCCGCCGTCGTGATCCGACTGGTCCGCTCCGAGCTGCTCAAGCTGCGAACGACCCCCGGGCCCTGGGTGGTCCTCGCCGTGACCCTGCTGCTCACCGCGCTCGGCGTCGTGCTCTCCTTCTTGTTCCAGAAGTCTGCGCACCACGTGGAGTTCTTGGCCCCCACCACCACCTACCGGCTGCGCCAGCTGGTCGGCGCGGGCATCACCGTCGGCGGCGAGTGGATGGCGGCCATCCTCGGGATCCTGTGCGTGACTGGCGAGTTTCGCCACAAGGTGATGACGACCACGCTGCTCGCCGAGCCGCGGCGATGGCGCCTCGTGGTGGCCAAGTCCGCCGCGTCGGTCCTCTGGAGCGTCTACTACTCGGTCGCCAGCCTGGCGATGGTGGCCGCGCTCGGCATTCCGCTGCTCGTTGCCGAGCACGGATCCACGACGGCGCTGTGGCACCAGGTGCGCCCGGTCGTCCCCGGCCTCTTCGGGTCGTTCGCCCTCATCGCCCTCCTCGGGGTGGGCATGGGGACCCTGCTCAAGAACCAGATCGCCGCCGTCGTGGTGATCCTCGCCACGTCGTTCATCATCGAGCCGATCCTGGTCGGCGTCCTCCCCGAGGTCGGCCGCTGGCTGCCCGGGGCGGCGGCGGCGGCCGTGTCGGGCCACCTCGCCCGCCCCGAGTTCCGCTCCTACCTCCTGTCGTGGTGGCTGGGCGCCATCGTGCTGGCGGCCTGGGGCCTGGTGCCCGTCGTGGTCGGCTACTTCACGACGTTCTCGCGCGACGTCACCTGAAGGCGTCGCGGCTGTCCGCCGGGCACCGGGCGCGGTAGCGTCCGCGCATCGACGCCGGCGCCATTGGCGTCCGCGCCATGAAGGGAGCGTCCATGCCAGAGCCTGAGCCCGGGACCGAGATCCTGCGGGAGACCCGCGGCCATGTGGCGATCCTGACCATCAACCGGCCCGACGCCCGCAACGCGGTCAACGCGGCGGTGGCCAAGGGGCTCTCTGACGCCTTCGACGCCATCGAGGCGGACAAGGACGTCTGGGTCGTCGTCCTGACCGGCGCCGGCGACAAGGCCTTCTGCGCCGGCATGGACCTGAAGGCCTTCGCCAGCGGCGAGGGCGGCGGGGTCATGGGCAACAAGAACGGCTTCGCCGGCATCGCGCGCCGCGCCTTCCCGAAGCCGATCATCGCGGCCGTCAACGGGTTCGCCCTAGCCGGAGGGCTCGAGGTCGTGCTGTCCTGCGACCTCGTGGTGTCGGTCGAGGGCGCTTCGTTCGGGATCCCCGAGGTGAAACGCGGGCTCATCGCGGCCGGCGGCGGGCTCATCCGCCTGCCCAAACGCCTGCCGATGGCCGTGGCGCTCGAGCTCGCACTGACGGGCGACCCGATCGACGCGCAGCGCGCGTTCGAGCTCGGGCTCGTCAACCGGATCGTTCCCGCCGCCGCGCTCATGGACGAGGCGATGGCCCTGGCGGAGCGGATCACCGTCAACGCCCCGCTAGCCGTCCGGCGCTCCAAGGCCGTCATGTACGAGGCCGCCCAGGTGCCCGAGGAGGCCGGCTGGAAGATCAGCGAGGAGGCCACGCGGATCGTCTTCGCGGGGCCCGATGCCCGGGAGGGCCCGATCGCCTTCGCCGAGAAGCGGGCGCCAAACTGGCAGGTGGAGTAGGCCGTCGCGGGTCGACGCCATCCGGGCGCCCGGTCGGCGGCGAACACCTCCGAAGAGCCCTGCCCGGAGCCGCTGGCGGCCCCCAGGGGCTACCCTGGTACGCAGGCCGCCGCTGGCGGCCACCACGCAAGGAGATCGGCATGCTGGCAGAGATCTTTGGCCTAGACGGCGTGGTCGTCCTGATCATCGTCGTGGTCGTCCTCTTCGGCGGGGCCGCCATCCCCAAGTTGGCGCGCAGCCTGGGCTCGGCCCAGGGGGAATTCAAGAAGGGCCTGGCCGAGGGCCACCCCAAGGACGCGGAGGCGGCCGACAGCCCGGGCGCCGCGTCGAGCGACGAGCCGCGTCCGAGCACCTGAACTGACCCAGCCCGCGGCGGCCCGAGGAGGGCCACCCCGGCGC
This sequence comes from Acidimicrobiales bacterium, assembly GCA_035604685.1. Taxonomy (GTDB): domain Bacteria; phylum Actinomycetota; class Acidimicrobiia; order Acidimicrobiales; family RAAP-2; genus DATNIB01. Next base: position 25,078 of record DATNIB010000026.1, read on the forward strand.
GACGGTGGGGGCGGCACAGCCCCGAACAGGTACTTCGAATTCCGAGAACGGGTTCGCTAGTCTCCCCGACGTGGATCCAACGCCGGCTGGGACACCGGCTCCCCGGGTGCTCCAGCGCTTCGGCGCCGCGGTGCGGGGACGGTCCCGCGGCCCCCTGATCCTGCTGGTCCTGGCGCCGGTGGTCCTCGCCGGCTGCAGCCTCCCGAGCTTCGGGGCCTACCGGGGCTCGACCACCCAGGGGCAGGACGCCTTCAAGCTCTGGCAGGGCTTCTTCGTCACCGGGCTCATCATCGGCGGCTTCGTCATGGCGCTCATCCTCTGGGCCGTCTTCCGGTACCGGCGGCGCTCAGAGGACATCCCCCGCCAGTCCCAGTACCACCGGCTGGTCGAGATCCTCTACACGGTGGTCCCGCTCATCATCGTGTCCGGACTCTTCGCGTTCACCGTCATCACCGAGAACGAGGTCACGGCCACCCCGGCGGGGCCGGTGCAGGTCGACGTCACCGCCTTCCAGTGGGGCTGGCAGTTCTACTACCCAGAGACCGGCAAGGTGGTCGAGGGCGAGACGACAGAAGCGCCCCAGATGGTCGTCCCGGCGGGGGAGACCGTCAACATCCACCTGAAGAGCGTCGACGTCATCCATGGCTTCTACATCCCGCAGTTCAACTACAGCCAGTACGCGCAGCCCGGCACCGTCAACAAGTTCAACATCAACGTCCTCCACACCGGCGTGTACCGGGGCCAGTGCACCCAGCTCTGCGGGCTCTACCACTCGGTCATGCTGTTCAGCGTGCGGGCGGTGACGCCGGACCAGTTCGCCGCCTGGGTCCACGAGGTGTCCGGCAACAGCGCGAGCATCGGCCAACTGAAGGCGCAGATCAAAGCGGGAGGTCCCGGCGCATGACCGACGTCATCATCCCGGTGGACACCGGCCTGGGCGTCACCCCGCCGGTCATCACCGAGGACCAGGTGAGCCACGCGCACGAGGAGCACGGGCCGTCTGGGATCTTGAAGTGGCTCACCAGCACCGACCACAAGGTGATCGGTATGAGCTACATGATCACCTCGATCGTCGTCTTCTACATCGCCGGTCTCATGGCCCTCGTCCTGCGCCTGCAGCTGGCCAGCCCGAGCGGCTCCCTGGTCAGCTTCCAGCAGTACAACGAGCTGTTCACGATGCACGGCAGCCTGATGCTGTACCTGTTCGCCGGCCCCTTCGCCTTCGGCGGCCTGGCCAACTACGTGGTGCCGCTGCAGGTGGGCGCGCCGGACATGGCCTTTCCGCGCCTGAACGCCCTCTCCTACTGGCTGTACCTCACCGGCTCCATCACCATGATGATGGGCTTCATGGTGGCCGGCGGGGCGGCCAGCTTCGGCTGGGTGGCCTACGCGCCGCTGTCTTCGGCCACCAACTCGCCGGGGGCGGGCGGAGACGTCTTCATCATGTCGCTGGTCCTCACCGGGTTCTCGGCCATCTTCACCGGCGTGAACCTCGTCGCGACCATCTTCTACCTGCGCGCGCCCGGCATGACCATGTTCCGGATGCCGATCTTCACCTGGAACATGCTGGTCACCGGCATCCTCATCCTGATCGCGTTCCCGGTCTTGACCAGCGCGCTCATCATGCTGTTCTGCGACCGGCACTTCGGGACCCATATCTTCTCGGTGCAGGGGGGCGGGTCCCCCATCCTCTGGCAGAACCTGTTCTGGTTCTTCGGCCATCCCGAGGTGTACATCCTGGCCCTGCCCTTTTTCGGCATCGTGACCGAGGTCCTCCCAGTCTTCTCCCGCAAGCCCGTCTTCGGCTACAAGGGGATGGTCTTCGCCACGATGGCGATCGCCGCGCTCTCGACCGGGGTGTGGGCCCACCACATGTTCACCACGGGCCTCGTGCTGCTGCCGTTCTTCTCGCTCCTCAGTCTCCTGATCGCCGTGCCGACCGGCATCAAGTTCTTCAACTGGATCGGGACGATGTGGCGGGGGCAGCTCCGCTTCACCTCGCCCATGCTGTTCTCGATCGGCTTCCTGTTCGCCTTCCTCATGGGCGGGGTGACCGGCGTCATGCTGGCGGCGCCGCCGATCGACTTCTTCGTCCACGACACCTACTTCGTCGTGGCCCACTTCCACCAGGTGCTGTTCGGGACGGCGGTGTTCGCGGGCTTCGCCGGCCTCTACTACTGGTATCCCAAGATGTTCGGCCGGATGCTCAACGACAAGCTGGGCAAGTGGCACTTCTGGCTCATGTTCATCGGGTTCTGGGTGACGTTCATTCCCCAGTACCAGGTCGGACTGAAGGGTATGCCGCGCCGGGTGGCCAGCTACCCGGCGGGTCTCGGGTGGCAGATCTACAACCAGATCTCGACGATCGGGTCGTTCATCATCGCCATCTCGTTCGCCATCTTGCTCTGGAACCTCTGGATCTCCTGGCGCCGACCGGTGCTGGCCGGGGACAACCCCTGGGACGCGCACACCCTCGAGTGGTTCACCACCTCACCGCCCCCGCACCACAACTACACGCACCTGCCGCCGATCCGCTCCGAGCGCCCCACTTGGGACTACAACCATCCCGAGGCGCCGGCCATCCTCGGGCACGGTGACAGCCACCGCTTGAAGCAGAAGGTGGGAGCCCCGTGAAGATCGAAGCGTTGTTCCTCATCGGCGTCGGGGTGTTCTTCGGCATCGTCGGCGCCGTGTACTGGTTCACCAGCTACGAGGACGGCGGCACGATGATGCTGGTCGGCACCTGCCTGCTCGGCCTGGTCCCCGGCAGCTACTACATGTTCTGGCACCGCAAGATGGGCAACCGCCTGGAGGACCGCAGCGACGCCACCATCGAAGAGGGCGCCGGGGTCATCAGCTCGTTCCCGGGCTCGAGCATCTGGCCGTTCGTACTCGGCATGGGCGCCTTCATGACCGTGCTGGCGTTCGCCTTCGGGATCTGGTTCATCTTCCCGGCGGTCGGGCTGATCCTGACCGCCCTGGTCGGCGTCACCGCCGAGAGCCGCCGCGGGGGCAACGTCTAACGGGTGGCGCGGTGGTGCGGACCGGGATCGCCGTCCGCCCCGACCGCCGCTCGTCAGCCGGGGGGCTCGGGCCCCTCGCGAAACAGAGCGGTGGGCCACCGCGGCCCGCCCGTCGACCGCAGCAGCCCCTCTTGGGCGATGGAGGCGACCAGCGTCCCCGCCTCGGTGTGGAAGGTGCCCAGGGCCAACCCCCGGGCGCCGTAGTTGCTGACGGCGTCCACGCTGAAGAGGAGCCATCGGCGGATGTCGAACGGCCGGTGGAACCAGACCGAGTGGTCCAGACTGGCCCCGCCGCCGCCTAAGCCCATGCGGTCCGACGGAGCACGGGCCGAGAAGACGACCGCCAGGTCCGAGACGAACGTCAACGCGCAGGCCTGCAGCATGGGGTCGTCACCGATCGGCTCGACCAGCCGAACCCAGCATGGATGGAGCAGCGGGCGCGCCGTCGACCCCGACACCGGCTGGATGAGGAAGGGGCTGTCGCGCCAGAAGGTGGCGAACGGCTGACCGAGGGCAACGGGCTCCGTCCCGGGGAGGGCGGCCCGGGGCGCCGGCAGCTGCCAGTCGGTGCCCTCTTCGGGCGCGTGGAACGAGGCCGTCAGCGTGAAGATCGCCTTGTCCTCCTGGACGGCGGTCACGTGGCGCGTCGTGAAGGAGCGGCCGTCGCGGGTGCGCTCGACCGCCAGTTCCATGACCGAGTCGGGGCGACCGGGCCGGATGAAGTACGAGTGGAGCGAATGCACCGGGCGGCCGGGCTCGACGGTCGCGCAGGCCGCCCGCAACGCCTGTGCGGCCACCTGCCCACCGAAGAGCCGGGGCGGGCCCTCGGCCGGGGTTGGGGCGGTGTAGCGGTCCGGGCCGGTCTCCTGGAGCGCCAAGAGCTCTCGCATCGATCGGCGCGCAACGTCGTCAGCCATGGCCGCTCAGTCTGGCCCAGCGGGGGCGTCACCATGCCAATCATCCTGGTCCGAGGCGAGTCCGGCGCCCGATATCGTGCTCGCATGCCCGCGGTGCTGGGAGCCCACCCCTCCCGAGCGCTCGAGAGGGCCCTCCGCCGAGCCCGGGCCGACGTCGTCGACCTGCAACGTCAACTGGCCGCCGTGGCCGAGTCGACACAGCAGGTGCCCGACGACGAGCACGACGCCGAGGGGGCGACGATCGGCTACGAGCGCGCCCGGCTGCGGGCCCTGGTCGCCCACACCGAGCGGGAGGTCGGCGACCTGGAGGCCGCGGTCGCCCGGGCGGCGGGCGGCGACTACGGGCGTTGCCTCGCCTGCGGGAGACCGATCGCGCCCGAGCGCCTGGCCGCCCTCCCGGCCACGCCGGTCTGCCTGCCCTGCGCCGCCCGTCCGGACCGCCGGTGAGGGCGCCCGGCGCCAGCGCGTTGCGAGCGGTCGTCTTCGACTTCTACGGCACGATCGCCTGGCACGGCCAGGCGCCGGCCTCCCCCTACGCCCAGGTGTTCGCTCGCCACGGCTACCAGCTGGACGAGGCGCACGAGGCCGCCTACTTCGCCAGCTATGACGGCGTGGCCCACCTCGAGCACTCCGCCAGCCAGGCTGCCTATGAGGCGTGGGTGCGCCGACGCCACGAGGAGCTGGCGAGGTCCTGCGGCGTTCCCGACGACGACGTCGCCCTGGTGGTCGAGCGCCTGCGCGCCGAGGACCACCGGCCGGTCGTCGCCTACCCCGACGCAGCTGAGACGCTCGCGGCCCTGCGCCGGCGCGGGTTCCGGCTCGGCGTGTGTTCCAACTGGGGGTGGGACCTCGACGTCTCGATCGGGCAGGCCGGCCTGGCCCACCTGATCGACGCCGCGGTGACGTCGGCCCGGGTCGGCTTCCGAAAGCCGCACTCCCAGATCTACGTGGCCATCACGGACCAGCTGGGCGTGTCCCCGACCGAGACCCTCTTCGTCGGGGACTCCTTCCATCCCGACGTGACCGGCCCGCTGGCGCTCGGCATGCAGGCGGCCCACGTCTGGCGCACGACGGCGCCGTCGGGCCGTGAGCCCCCACCCCTGCCGACCGAGGCCGGTCGCGTCTCGCAGGTGGGGGAGCTGCTGGCCTGGCCGCGCCTCGCCGCGGCCGCGGCCGGACCCGGGGACGGCGCGCCGCCCGAGGCGGGGGCTCCATGAGCCGCCAAGGCGGGGAGGCGACCGCGGCCCGCCCGGCGGACCCCCCGGAGCTCACCAACCGGTTGGCGACGGTCATGGCGATCGCCACCGGCGCCATCGTGGCCAACCTCTACTACGCCCAGCCGCTACTCCATCAGGTGGCGCTGAACTTCTCGGTCGGATCGGGCGTCGCCTCGCTCGTCGTCACCTGTGCGCAGGTCGGCTACGCGGTTGGGCTCGTGCTCGTGGTGCCGCTCGGCGACCGGCATCCCCGGCGGACGCTGGTGGTCGGGATCTTCGTCGTGAACGCGGCCTGGCTGTCGGTGGCCGGCGCGGCCCCGTCCCTGTGGATCTTCGAGGTCGCCAACGTCGCCATCGGGGCCGCGTCGGTGGCGGGCCAGGTCATGATCCCCTTCGCCGCCGACCTGGCGGACCCGGCCCGGCGGGGGCGAGCGGTGGCCCGCCTCATGACCGGCCTCTTGATCGGCGTGCTGGCCGCCCGCACCGTGTCGGGCCTCGTGGCCCAACTGGCCGGCTGGCGGGCCATCTACTTCATGTCGGCCGCGCTCATGCTCGTGTTCGGCGGCGTCCTGCGGGCCGTGCTGCCGCCGGAACATCCCCGGCCCCAGATCTCCTACCGCGCGCTGGTGGGCGCCTCGTTCTCGCTCTTGGCGACCGAGCCCCTGCTGCGACGGCGGGCCTTCGACGGCGCCTGCCAGTTCGCCGCGTTCAGCGCGCTGTGGACCTCGCTGGCGTTCTTGCTGTCGGGCTCCCCCTACCACTACTCGAAGGCGATGATCGGCCTGTTCGGCCTCCTCGGGATCGCCGGGGTCTTGGCCGCCAACGTGGCCGGCAAGCTGGCCGACCTCGAGCGAACCCGGGTCGTGACGACCGTCTCGGCGGCCGTGCTGACCGCCTCCTTCGGGCTCCTCGCACTCGGCCGGACCTCGGTCGTGGCGCTGCTTTTCGGCGTGCTGATCGCCGACGCGGGCGCGCAGGGGATCCAGATCACCAACCAGGCGATCATCTACACCGTCTCGGACGCCCGCAGCCGCATCACCAGCGCCTACATGGTCTGCTTCATGGCCGGCGGCGCGCTGGGCTCGGTCACCTCGGGCGTCGTCTACTCCGCCCTCGGCTGGGACGGCGTGTGCGCCCTCGGGGCCGGCTACGGCCTCCTGCTGCTGCTCGGCGCCCTGAGGGACCACGCCCGACCGCTCCCGGTCCGCGCCGGCACCGGGACGGGGCTCTCGGGGACCGAGGTCTCCGGGGCGAAGGCGCGGCCGATCAGCGGATGACGCGCCGCACGCCCTCGGCGTCGGGGCGCGTGTTGCCCGCGGTGACCTCGAGGGACCCGTCGTCGAGGTCGATGAGCGCGGGCACCGGCACCGGCTCGAGTTCGCGGTGCTCGTCGCCCGGCCGGATCTCGGAGGGGACCGCCCGGTACTCGCCGGCGGCCGTGCGGGTGACCACCATCGCCCGCTTGCGCTTGCCCAGGTCCGGTCCCCCGTGCTGGAGCTCGAGGCAGATCTTCCAGGTGATCACGCCGACCAGGATCGGCACCACGATGACGAGGACCCGGAAGCTCCACAGCACGGCGTTGAGGGAGACGTGGAAGAAGTTGGCCAGCACGTCGGTGGCGCTGGCCCCGAAGGTGGTGAAGAGGAGGGCGGCCACGGCGGCCCCGGCGGCCGTGCGCTTCGGCCGGTCGCGGGGCCGGTCGAGCAGGTGGTGGATCTCGTTGTCCTTGGTGAAGAGCCGCTCGATGGCCGGCCAGCCGAAGCACAGCGTGAAGATGATGCCGGGGAAGACGACGGCCGGCAGGAACACCTCGAAGGGGATGGTGTGGCCGAACCCGGTGAACTCCCACGAGGGCATGATCCGCAGCACGCCGTCGAGCCACCCCATGTACCAGTCGGGCTGGACGGCGTAGGAGATCTTGGCCGGCCGGTACTGGCCGAACTGCCAGATCGGGTTGATCTGGGCTAGGCCGCCCAGCAGGGCGGTCACCGAGGTGACCATGAAGAAGAAGCCGGTCGTCTTGGCGATGAAGGTGGGGAACATGGGCGAGCCGACCACGTTGTGCTCGGTCTTCCCCTTGCCCGGGAACTGGGTGTGCTTCTGGCGCACCAAGAGGAACAGGTGCCCGCCGATGAGCGCGGCCAGGATGGCCGGCAGCACCAGCACGTGGATGATGAAGAGCCGGGGGATGATCTCGTTCCCCGGGTAGGGGCCGCCGAAGATGAAGAAGGCGAGGTAGGACCCGAGGAGGGGGATCGACAGGATGATCGAGTAGAGGATCCGGATGCCCGTCCCCGAGATGAGGTCGTCGGGCAGCGAGTAGCCAATGAAGCCGTTGGCGAGGGAGAGGAGCAACAGCGTGAGCCCGATGGTCCAGTTGAGCTCGCGCGGCTTGCGGAACGCGCCGGTGAAGAAGATCCGGGCCATGTGGATGACGATGGCGCCCAGGAACACGTCGGCCGACCAGTGGTGCATCTGTCGCATGAGCAGGCCGCCGCGCACGGCGAAGCTGATGTTGACCGTGGTGGCATAGGCCTCGGTCACCCGCTGGCCGCGCAGCGGGGCGTAGACGCCGTGGTAGATGACCTCCGCCGTCGACGGCACGTAGTACAGGGTCAGGTAGACCCCGGTGACCATGAGGATGACGAATGAGTAGAGGGCGATCTCGCCCAGCATGAAGGACCAGTGGTCCGGGAAGATCTTGTCGAGGAACGTCCGGCCGCCCTTGGCGATGCCCAGGCGGTCGTCCAGCTCGCCGATCGCCTTGCCGAGGCGCCCGTAGGGGCCGAGGGCGGCCGTGGCCTCGCGCTTGGTGCGCGGCCGGCGGAGCGCGGTCGGCGTCACGAGCGCTCCCAGAAGCCCGGCCCGATCGGCTGGTCGTAGCCGCGCTGGGCCCGCAGGTACCCCGAGTCGTCGAAGTAGAGGGGCAGCTGGGGCAAGGGACGCGGGGCCGGCCCGAACTTCGGCACCGCGCCGTCCAAGATGTTGAAGATCGACTGGTGGCAGGGGCAGACGAGGAGCTTCAGCTGCTCCTCGTAGAGGCCCACCGGGCAGCCGAGGTGGGTGCAGACCTTCGAGTAGGCCACGTAGCCGTCGGGGGCCCAGCTGCCACGACCGGGCTCGGTGACGAGGTCGCCCGTCTGGGCCCGGATGAGCACGGTCTGGTCGACGGCCTGGGTCTCCTCATTGGTCTCGTAGCCGGCCGGGAACACGGTGAGGAGGCCGCCCGGCTGCAGCTCGTCTCGGCGCACCGGCCGGCCGTTGGCGTCGACCACGAGCGACCCGCGCCGCCAGTTGGTCTTGGTCAACGTCGTCTTGGGCAGCGGCCCGAGCGATCGGATCAGCGGGAACGCGGCGACGATCCCGAAGATGCCGAGGCCGCCCGCCAGGAGGCCGCCCAGCAGCTTGCGGCGGCGCACCACGACGGTCCCCCGCTGGAGGACGGCCGCGGCCATCGAGTCGCGCTCGGCCTCGGTCGAGGCCAGCACGTGTCGCTCCTCCACGAACGGGCCCTGGGGCATGAGGTACTTGCCCCAGGCGATGAGGCCGAACCCGAGGAAGAACGTGCCGGCGCCGAACGTGAGGCCGAGGATCCAGGGCGCCCAGTTCTGCCAGAACGCGGCCCCGAAGGCACCGACGCAGAGGAGCCCCAGCAAGAAGTTGAGGGCGATGATGTTCTCGGTCCGGCGCGGGAACCGAGCGGCGATCTGGAGCTGGGGGTCGTCCAGGCTGGCGACCGGCAGCGGGCTGCGCGCGGAGTGCGTCTCGTCGCTCACGACCGGTCCCCGATCCAGAACCCGACGAGGGCGAGCCCGCCCACCCCGAACAGGAGCGCCACAAACCCCTCGGCCACCGGACCCACGCCGCCCAGGGCGAGGCCGCCGGGGTTGGACTGGTGCTGGATCTCTTCTGTCACGTAGGCCACGACGTCGCGCACCTGGGCGTCGGTCAGGTTGCCCGTGAAGCGCGGCATGTTGGCGGGGCCGGTGCGGATGGCCTCGGCCGCCTGCGTGGGGGTCGCTGCGCGCAGCGACGGCGCCGACGTGCTGTAGGCGAGCTCGTCACCCGCCCCGGTGATGGTGTGGCAGGCGGCGCAGTTGAGGGCGAACAGCTCGGCACCGACGGCGAGATCGGCCCCCTTCGTGTTCACCGTCGGAATGGCCGGCTCGGACGGGTCGAGCGAGTTGACGAAGGCCGCGATCTCCAAGGCCTGGAGGTCGCTTAGCTTCGCGGGCTTGCGCGGCGCCTCGACCGCGTTCTGGTTCTCGGCCGGCATGCGGCCGGTGGTCACCCAGAAGTCGATGGTCGCCGGCCCGAGGCCCACCAGGTTGGGCGCCCGCGTCGAGCCGGCGGCCTCGGTGCCGTGGCAGCTCGAGCAGAACTCCTCGTAGAGCGCCTGCCCGGCCGGGACGTAGGAGGTGGGCGGATAGCTGTAGCGGATGGCCTGGTTGCCGTAGGCCACCAGCCGGCCGTGCTTGTACACCTTGACCGAGGAGTTGGAGGTCCCGGTGTTCGGCGGCTGCACCGGCGCGACCGGCGAGTGCGCGGTGCCCTCGGTGCCCGCCCCGTTGAGCGACGAGAGCCCCGAGGAAGACGCCGCCGCCGCGTCGGAGGCGAGCGAGAGGAGCCCGCCGATGCCCACCGCTACCAAGAGCGCGGCCGGCAGAAGCGCTCGGAGCTGCCGGGCGCGCGTCATTTGAGCAGGAAGAGGCAGCTGAACAAGCCGATCCAGACCACGTCGACGAAGTGCCAGTAGTAGCTGACGGCCTGGAAGACGGACAGCTCGCCCGGGTCGCCGGCCGGGCCCTTCATCCGCCCGAGGAGGAAGGCCATGGCGATGAGCCCGATGAACACGTGGAGCCCGTGCAGCCCCGTCATGATGAAGAAGAGGGAGCCGTAGGCGTTCGTGCCCGGCCGCGTGGGGAGGAACAGCCACTCGGTCATCTGGTTCCCGATGAAGCCGATGCCCAAGATGATGGTAGCGGCCACCCAGATCCGGGCGCTGCGCCGGTTGTAACGCTCCTCGTCGAACACGGCCTTTTGCATGGTGAAGCTGGAAGAGACGAGCACCGCCGTGAAGATGGCGGCCCGGATGGTGTCGAGGTGGGTCCCGGGGGGCGGCCACACCGAGTGTTCGGAGCGAATCGTGAAGAAGGCGGCGAACAGGCCGCTGAAGAACATGAGCTCGGAGCCGAGCCAGATCATGACGCCGATCGCCAGCATGGGCGGTCGGTCGTGGGTGATCCGGGGCCGTTTGGCGGGCTTGGCCACCGAGATCGCCTGGCTCACGGGCCCTTTCCTACTCGACGGCTACGTGAGGGCGCCAACATGCTGGTGAGCGCGCCGGGGCGCGACGGGGTACGGGCGCGTCGGCCGGGAGCCCGGTGCCGAGCCCCGATCAGTCGTTCGTCAATTCGACCGGGAGCGGCATCGCGTGCACGACGGCCAGTTGCTGGGTCAGCCGGGTCAGGGCCACGTAGAGCGTCCGCAGGCCCCGGGTGGTGGTGACCGGCGGGAGCTCGGCCGCCGCGGGCTCGGCGGCGATCAGTGCCGGCTCGACGACGACCACGCAGTCGAACTCGAGGCCGTTCGCCTGGTCGGCCGGCAGGAGGACGAGGGGTGAGGCCAGGCCCTCGCCGCTCGGGTCCCGCGGGTCGGTCCAGAGGAGTCCGCGCTCGCTCAGCGCGAGGCCGATGTCCGCCAGGAGCCCCGGGGGCGACAGCACGGCCACGCGACCCGGTCCGGCCGCCGCCAGCTGCGCGGCGGCCACCTCGGCCACCCTGGCGAACAGCGAGGCGCTTGGCACGGCCTCGATGCGCGGGGGGATGCCGGAACGACGCACCGCCCGCGGCGGGCGCAGTTCGGGCGCCGCCACCTTGAGGACCCGCGCCGAGACGGCGACCGCTTCGGCGGGGGTCCGGTAGCTGACGGTCAGCTCGACGAGGCGCGCCGGTCGCCGCGGGCTGAGATGCGCGATCACCTCGTCCCAGCTGCGCGGCGTCCACGGGCCGGTCGCCTGGGCGATGTCGCCCACGACGGTCATGGATCCCGAGATCGAGCGGCGCGCCAACATGCGCAGCTGCATGGGAGAGAGGTCCTGCGTCTCGTCGACCACGATGTGGCCGAAGGAACGGATCTCCTCGGTGGGCACCGGTGCCGCCGGGCCGGTCGCGCCGGAGAGTCCGGGTGGCCACCCCGCGGCGTCCGCCCGGCGAGCCGCCCGCTCACGGGCCTCGCCGCGGGTGCGCGGCTCGCGCGGCCCGAGCACCGTGCGCGCCTCGTCGACCAGGGCGGCGTCCGCCGCCGTCCACTCGACGGCGTCGAAGCTCTGGCTCCGGGGTCGGAGGAGCGAGGCCTGCTCGGCCTCGCTCAGCAGGTTGCGGCCGGCCGACGCCAGGAGCGGCCGCGCGCCGAGCAGGTCGTGGATGAGCTCGTGGGGCGCCAGGCGGGGCCACATGCGGTCGAGCGCGAGCGAGATCTCCGGCAGGCGGCGGACCTGTCGGCTGATCTCGGCCAGGTCCAGCTCGTCGTCCGCGCCGGCGCCCTCCCCAGCCAGCGCGTCCGGATCGTCGCCGAGCGGGTTGGCCTCGCCGGCGATCCGTCCGGAGGGGACGTACCCCGACCACTCCTCGGCTTCCTCGCGGAACCGCCGGTACTGCTCGGCGAGCAGCGACCCCACCTGCTGCTCGACGAACCGTCGCCGTGCGTTGTGGGTCCCCGGTCGCCGGCGAGCCATCGCCACGATCCCGTTGGAGTCCTCCACACTCAGGCGGAGCACCGTCGCGCCGAACGGCGTGGCCACCTCGTCGCGCAGGCGCCGCTGGCGGTCCCGCACGGCGCGCTGGATCACGCGGGCCATGCGGGCCTCCCCCTTCAGCTTGGCCACTCCCGGCGGGTCGACACCGCGCGGCCGCACCTCGGACACGAGACCGGACACCGTCGACAGGGTGACGCCGGTCTCCCCGAGCGAGGGCAGCACCTGCTCGATGTAGCGCAGAAAGAGCGGGTTGGGCCCGACGACCAGCACCCCCTGACGCTCGAGGGGGAAGCGGTGCGTGTACAGGAGGTACGCGGCGCGGTGCAGTGCGACGGCGGTCTTGCCGGTGCCAGGGCCTCCCTGGACGAGCAGGAGCCCGGGGAGCGGGGAGCGGATGATCTCGTCCTGCTCACGCTGGATCGTGGCGACGATGTCGCCCATGTGGCCGGTCCGGACCCGGCCGACCGCGGCCAACAGCGCACCCGGCCCGCCGAGCTCGATGTCGCCGTCCAGCGTGCCGCCGCCCGACCCGACCTCGCCCACCCGCTCGACCCCGCGTTCGGGTCCGGACTCGTGCGGGACATCGAAGTACTCGTCCTCCAGCCCGACCACGGTCTTGCGCTGCACCGCCAGGTGGCGGCGCCGCGACAGGCCCTGCGGTGAGAGACCGGTGGCACGGTAGAAGGGCTCGGCGACCGGCGCCCGCCAGTCGACGACCAACGGCTCGTGGGAAGGGTCCGAGACCGCAAGGCGTCCGATGTGGAAGGACTCGCCTACCCGCCCGTCCTCGGGTGCGAGGTCGATCCGACCGAAGCACAGCGCCTGCTCGCCGATGTCGAGCTGGGCCAGGCGGGCCAGGCTGGTGCGGACGACGATGTCACGTTCGGTGCGGGACTGGAAGGTGCCGCCCCGGCCGAGGTCGAGCACGGACTCGAGCATCTGCTGGGCGTCGGCCCGCATGGCGTCGAGCCCCGCGTGAGCCCGATCGAGGAACTGCTGCTCCTCCTCGAGCTCGAGATGTGCCGCCACCAGGCCCCTTCCGTTGGCGCTCCCGGCGCCAGGGAGAAACGCTCCATTCTATTGGGTCGCCGGTACTGACCGGACTGGCCGGTCGATCCCGGTCGGGGAGGCTCCGGGCCGGCCGCCCGCCGTCCGGGACGGGCACCGCTCGGCCTCAGAGATCGAGCAGGGTGACGAGACGCTGACAGAGGTCCCGAAGCTCCTCAGCCGTCTCCGAGAACCGGGCCGGAGACCCCCCGATGGGGTCTTCCACATCCTCGGCCGCTGACGATCCGAGCAGATCCTGGCGTTGGCGGCCCCGGCCGACCGACTCCAGCCAGTCCCCCAGTGCCTGGCCCGGGACTCGGGGACCGCGCAGCTCTCCCCGACGCACCAGCTCCTTCAGAGTGAAGGACTTTGACCATGACCCGGGAACGAGCGCGATCACCTCGCGGACGTGCGCCCGGGTCATGCCCAACACCAGGTCCGCCTGCGAGATCTCCGACGCACTCACCGTTCGGCTCCGGTGCCCGCGCATATCGCGACCACTGCCCTCGACCGCCGCCAAGGCCTCTGGCGCCATCGGCCGGCCGGCCGGCAGCAGCCCAGCGGAGACGATCTCGGTCGGCGGTCGGCGGTCCGCCAGCAATCCCGAAAAGATCGCCTGGGCCATCGGGGAGCGGCAGACATTGGCTGTGCACACAACGAGGATGAGAATGCCGGTCGAGTGTACTGACCACCTGCGTCGGAGCGATCGGTCTCGGGCACTCGCCGGGTGCGGTCCCTCGGTCCCACGATGAGCTCAGAAACGGCGACCCAGCAGGTACATTCGCGCAACCGTGAGCCACAGGGTGCGCTCGGAGCGGACTCCGAGTCCTTGGTATCAACCGACGAGACCGCGGATCGCGATTGGGGTCTTGGCGGTGGCGGCCGCCGTCGGTGGGGCCTTCGCCGGC
>DATNIB010000027.1:0-13966 GCA_035604685.1 Acidimicrobiales bacterium
AGCTCGTCGCCCGCGGCCGTCGACCGCCGGCGCGACGACTTCGCCTACGCGTCGGGTGAGGCCGTCATCGAGCTCCTGCGCCAAGGCATCCGGCCGCGCCAGATCATGACGAAGGAGGCGTTCGAGAACGCCATCGCGGTCGTGATGGCGCTCGGGGGTTCCACCAACGCGGTGCTCCATCTGCTGGCCATCGCCAACGAGGTCCGGGTCCCCCTGGAGCTCGACGACTTCAACCGGTTGGCGGCGCGGGTGCCACACCTGGCCGACACCAAACCGCACGGCCGGTTCCACATGTTCGACATCGACCGGATCGGCGGGATCCCCGTCGTCATGGCCGAGCTGCTGGCGGCCGGGCTCCTCCACGGGGACTGCCTCACCGTCACCGGCCGCACCGTGGCCGAGAACCTGGCGGCGCTGTCGCCGCCGGCGCCCGACGGCCTCGTGGTCCACCCGATGTCCGATCCCATCCACGCCGACGGCGGCATCGCCATCCTGACCGGATCGCTCGCGCCCAAGGGCTGCGTGGTGAAGGTGGCGGGCCTCGACCAGCTCACTTTCGAGGGCACGGCACGCGTGTTCGACGGGGAGGCGGCGGCCATGGAGGCCATCGTGGGCGCGGCCATCACGCCCGGCACCGTCCTTGTGATCCGCTACGAGGGGCCCAAGGGCGGGCCGGGCATGCGCGAGATGCTGGCCGTGACCGGCGCCCTGAAAGGAGTCGGGCGCGGCGGCGACTGCGCGCTGATCACCGACGGGCGCTTCTCGGGCGGCACCCAGGGGTTTTCGATCGGCCACGTCGCGCCCGAGGCGGTCGACGGCGGCCCGATCGCGCTGGTGGCCGACGGCGATCGCATCCGCATCGACGTCCCGACCCACACGATCGACCTGCTGGTCGAAAGCGACGTGCTCGAGCGTCGCCGCGCCGACCTCACGGCGTTCCAACCGCGCTACACCACCGGGGCGCTGGCCAAGTACGCGCGGCTGGTCTCGGGCGCCGAACGCGGCGCCGTCACCGAGCCCTAACGAGCGGGGAAGCGGCGCATCAACTGGCGCCCCTTCGGCGACTTCCAACTATTCGCGGTCGACATCGAAGGCGTCGGCTACCTCCGGTCGGACCAGGGGTCCACGACGTCCGGACCTGGCGGTCGCCGGCCGAGGACCTGGCGAGGCCGGGGCGGGGCGGATAGCCGGGTGTTGGGTAGTGCCTCAGTTTCAAACTGAGGCACTACCGGGTGTTGTCGCAGCGGTCCCGGCGTGGCAGAATAGCCAGGCTATGACCATGAGGACCCGTGCCCACGCGTTGACGCTGGTAGTTATCCACTAGCGCGCGGCCACATATCCCCGCGCGCTCGACCTCCCATTCGGGAGGTCGTTTCAATTTCGGGCCCAGCACCCCGGACCCCTCAATCCGACCCACCCACAGCGACCAAGACAGGAAAGAGCCCATGCGACTCACCGGAGCGCAAGCCCTCATCAAGAGCCTGGAGACCCAAGGCGTCGAGGTGATGTTCGGACTGCCGGGCGGCGCGATCCTGCCCGTCTACGACCCCATCTTGGAGTCCTCCATCCGCCACATTCTGGTGCGCCACGAGCAGGGGGCGGGCCACATGGCGGAGGGCTACGCCATGGTGACGGGCCGGCCGGGAGTGGCGATCGTGACCAGCGGGCCGGGGGCGACCAACATCGTCACGCCGCTCTCCAACGCCTACATGGACTCGACGCCCCTCGTCGTCGTCTCGGGCCAGGTGCCGACCGGCGCCATCGGCACCGACGCCTTCCAGGAGTGCGACATCACGGGCGTGACCATGGGCATCACCAAGCACAACTGGCTGGTGAAGTCGGCCGACGACATCCCGCGCACGGTGGCCGCCGCCTTCCACGTGGCCACCACCGGCCGGCCCGGCCCAGTGCTGATCGACGTGCCCAAGGACGTGTCGAACGCGCAGATGGACTGGTACTGGCCGTCGTCGATCGACGAGCTCGACCTGCCCGGGTACTCGCCGGTGCGCGAGGGCGACCCGGTGGCGGTGCGGCGGGCGGCCCAGCTCATGCTCTCGGCCGAGCGCCCCGTCATCTATGCCGGCGGCGGGGTGCTGAAGGCCCGGGCCACCGCCGCGCTGCGCGAGCTGGCCGAGCGGACGGGGTTCCCCGTCGTCACCACCCTCATGGGGCGCGGCTGCTTCCCGGACTCGCACCCCCAGTGCCTCGGGATGCCCGGGATGCACGGCAACTACACCGCGGTCACCTCGATGCAGCGGAGCGACCTCTTGATCGCGCTCGGCTCGCGCTTCGACGACCGGGTGACCGGCAAGGTCGACTCGTTCGCACCCCACGCCAAGGTCATCCACGTGGACATCGACCCGGCCGAGCTCGGCAAGGTCCGACGGGCCGAGGTGGCCATCGCCGGCGACTGCCGCATTGTCATCGAAGAGCTCATCGAGGCCCTGGCGGCCGCCGGCCTCGACGGCAGGCCCGCGGCGGGCACCGGGCAGCCCGGCGCGACCGGACGGCCGGGCACGCCGGCGGCCGACCGGCCGGCCCTCGACGAGTGGTGGGAGCAGCTGCGCCGCTGGCAGGACGAATTCCCGCTCCACTACGAGCGCGACGAGGGCGGGGCGGTCAAGCCGCAGATGGTGGTGGAGACCCTGCGCGACCTGTCGCCCGCCGACACCATCGTCGCCTCGGGGGTCGGCCAGCACCAGATGTGGGCCTCCCAGTACTGGCGGTTCGACCACCCAGACACCTGGGTCAACTCGGGTGGGGCGGGCACCATGGGCTTCGCCGTCCCGGCGGCCATCGGGGCCAAGGTCGGCCGGCCGGACCGCACGGTGTGGGCCATCGACGGCGACGGCTGCTTCCAGATGACCGCCCAGGAGCTGGTCACGGCGGCCGCCGAGCGGATCCCGGTCAAGATCGCCATCCTGAACAACGCCTACCTCGGCATGGTGCGCCAATGGCAGGAGATGTTCTACGCGGAGCGCTACTCGGAGGTCTACCTCTCGCCCGACCTGCCCGACTACGTGCTCTGGGCCGAGGCCATGGGCTGCGTCGGGCTCCGGGTGGAGAGCTCCGAAGAGGTCGCGCCGGCCATCGACAAGGCCAATCAGATCGACGACCGACCGGTCGTGATCGACTTCCGGACCGACGCCTTCGAGAAGGTGTTCCCGATGGTGCCGGCCGGCGCCTCCAACGACGCCATCGTGGTCCATCCCGAGCAGGACCGGAACCTGCGGTGAGCCCCGGGATGGCCGAGGGCGCCCGCCACCACATCCTGTCGGTGCTGGTCGAGAACAAGGCGGGCGTGCTGGCCCGGGTGGCCGGGTTGTTCAGCCGCCGCGGGTTCAACATCTTCTCCCTCGCCGTGGCACCGACCGACGAGGCCCGCTTCAGCCGGATCACGATCGTGGTCGACGTCGAGTCGGCCCCGCTGGACCAGGTCGTCCAGCAGCTGGACAAGCTGGTCAACGTCGTCTCCATCACCAACCTGGCCCCGCACGAGGCGGTCGAGCGCGAGCTCCTGCTCGCCACCGTGGCGGTCGATCCGGCCGAGCGCTCCCAGGTCATCGAGCTGGTGGGGGTCTTCGGCGGCGAGGTGGTGAACGTGGGCGCCGACCGGCTGACCATCATGCTGGCCGGCGGCCCCGACAAGATCGACGACTTCGAGGGCCTGCTCGGCACCTACGGGATCGTCGAGCTCCAGCGGACCGGCCGGGTGGCGCTGCCTAAGCTGACCCGCGCCCAGCCGAGCATCGCCGAGGCCGGCTGAGCGTCCGTCGCACCGCAACCGGCAACGATCGGAGAACCACGATGGCCACGCTGTACTACGAGTCCGACGCCGACCCGTCGCTCATCCAGGGCCGCAAGGTGGCCGTCTTAGGGTACGGGTCCCAGGGCCACGCGCACGCCCTCAACCTGGCCGAGTCGGGCGTCGACGTCCGGGTGGGCCTGCGCGCCGGCTCCTCGTCTGGCACCAAGGCGAAGGAGGCCGGGCTGCGGGTGGTCTCGGTCGAGGAGGCCGCCGCCGAGGCCGACGTCATCATGATGCTCCTGCCCGACACCGAGCAGAAGGACGTCTATGACCGCGAGGTGGCCCCGCACCTGGAGCCGGGGGACTGTCTCATGTTCGCCCACGGCTTCAACATCCGCTTCGGCCAGATCGTGCCCCCGGCCGGCGTGGACGTGGCCATGGTGGCGCCGAAGGGCCCGGGCCACCTGGTCCGGCGCACCTACACCGAGGGCGGCGGCGTCCCGAGCCTGGTCGCGGTGGCCCAGAACGCGACCGGCAAGGCGCACGACCTCGCCCTCTCCTACGCCCACGGGATCGGGGCGACCCGCGCCGGCGTCCTCGACACCACCTTCGAGGAGGAGACCGAGACCGACCTCTTCGGCGAGCAGGTGGTGCTCTGCGGCGGGCTCACCGCGCTCGTCCTCGCCGGCTTCGAGACCCTGGTCGAGGCGGGCTACCAGCCCGAGTCCGCCTACTTCGAGTGTCTCCACGAGCTGAAGCTCATCGTCGACCTCATGTACGAGCAGGGGATCGCCGGCATGCGCTACTCGGTGTCGGACACGGCCGAGTACGGCGACCTGACCCGCGGACCCATGGTCATCGACGAGCATGTGCGCCAGCGGATGCAGGGCATCCTGGCAGCCATCCGCGACGGCTCCTTCGCGCAGGAGTGGATCGCCGAGAGCCGGGCGGGGCGCGCCCGCTTCAACGAGCTGCGCCGGGCCGGCCAGGAGCACCAGATCGAGAAGGTCGGGGCCGAGCTGCGGGCGATGATGCCCTTCATCTCGGGCGGCCGCCAGCGCATCCAGGACGTCTCGGGCGGCTGACGCGCCCGCTCAGGCCGACGAGCGCGCCGAGGTCTCGGCGATGAGCGCCAGGCAGGCCTCGGGTTGGTCCCAGCTCATGGCGTGCCCGCAGTGGGGCACGCTCACCCAGCGCGCCGATTCGGGCAGCACGTCGTGCTCGGTCGCCCGGGGCGGGCGGACCACCCGGTCGGCATCGCCGAAGGCGACGCAGACGGGCACCGAGATCTTGGCGCCGTCCGCGAAGCGCGAGGCCCAGACGGCGCGGCGGACCGCGCTCGCACCCAGGGCGCGGCGGCGGTCCCGGGCCGAGTACAGCAGCTGCTCGCTCGTCACCTTGGCCGGGTCCACGACCGTGCCGCGGACGGCCACCCGCGCCAGACGCGGCCAGCGGACGAGCGCCGGGAGCAGCGGATCGAGCAGGCCGAGCGCGACGCCGCGCGCCCGGCGGATCCAACGGTTCGAGACGACCGGCGGCGTGGGCCAGAGGCCGACCGGCGCCAACGCGACGACGGAGCGCCCGTAGCCGGCGGCCGCCATCTCGAGGGCCACCCAGCCCCCGAGCGAGAAGCCGACCAGATGCGGCGCGACGACGCCGGCGCGGCGGAGGCCGTCGACGACCGAGCGCGCCAGGGCGCCCGGCGCCGCCTCGGCGGCCGTGAGCGGGCTGGCCGCGGTCCCGTGCCCGGGCAGGTCGACGGCGTGGACCCGGTAGCGGGCGCCCAGGTCGGGGAGGAGGTTCGCCCAGAAGCGGGTCGAATCGCCCAGGCCGTGCAGCAGCACCAGATCGGGCCGGTCGCTCTCGGCGCTGGGCGCGGGGTCCGGCCCGGGCGCGGGCACCGGCCCGGGACCGGGCCTCAGCCGGCCAGGGCGCCGGCGACGTGGTTGATGCAGGCGCAGAGAGCGGCGACGTCCTCGGGCTCGATCGCCGGGAACAGCCCGATCCGCAGCTGGTTGCGGCCGAGCTTGCGGTAGGGCTCGGTGTCGACGATGCCGTTGGCCCGAAGGACCCGGGCCACCGTCGCCGCGTCGAGCTCGTCGACGAAGTCGACGGTCCCGACCACGTGGCTCCGCTCCTCGGGCCGCTCGACGAAGGGACGGGCGAAGTCGGACTGCTCGGCCCAGGTGTAGAGGATCTCGGCCGACCGGTCACAGCGCGAGGCGGACCATTCGAGGCCGCCGTTGGAGAGCATCCACTCGACCTGTTCGAGGAAGAGGAAGATGGTGGCGAGCCCGGGCGTGTTCACCGTCTGGTTCTGCACCGAGTTGTCGACGGCCAGCTGCAGGTCGAGCGATGCGGGCACCCAGCGCTCCGCCGTCAGCCGGGCGATCCGCTGCAGGGCGGCCGGCGACGCCAGGGCCGCCCACAGACCGCCGTCCGCGGCGAAGCACTTCTGGGGCGCCAGGTAGTAGACGTCGAACTCGGCCGGGTCGACCCGCAGGCCGCCCGCGGCCGAGGTGGCGTCGACCGCCACCAGGCCGCCGCCGTCGGCCGGCGGCGCAGCCCCCGGCGGACGGCGGATCGGCATGGCCACACCGGTCGAGGTCTCGCAGTGGGTGAGGGCATACAGGTCGATCTCGTCGTCGGCCACCGGGCGCGGGTGGGTGCCGACCTTCGATTCGATGACGGCCGGATCCTTCAGATGCGGCGCCGCCTTGGCGACGGCCGCGAACTTGCTCGAGAACTCGCCGAAGCACAGGTGCTGGCTCTTCGAAGCGATGAGCGAGAACGACGCGGCGTCCCAGAAGGTCGAGGTGCCGCCGTTGCCGAGCAGCACCTCGTAGCCCTCCGGCAGGGAGAACAGCTCGCGCAGGCCCTGGCGCAGCCGGCCCACGACCTTCTTCACCGTCGCCTGGCGGTGGCTGGTCCCGAGGTAGCCGTCGGCGACGCTCGCCAGGGCCTTCACCTGCGCCGGTCGGACCTTGGACGGTCCTGAACCGAAGCGGCCGTCGGAGGGCAACAGTTCGCTCGGGATGGATATGTCGGAGGCTTCGGTCACGTATGGAATCATGGCATCTCGTGAGCCAAACCCATTCCGCAGGGACGATGCATCGGCGCATCGCGGCACGGGCCGCGGCCGTCGCGCCCTCGGCGACCCTCGCCGTCGACGCCGCGGCCAAGGCGCTGCAGGCGGCGGGGGAGCACGTCATCGGCTTTGGGGCGGGGGAGCCCGATTTCGCCACCCCCGCGCCCATCGTGGCGGCCGCCGCGGCCGCCTGCCTCGACCCGCAGAACCACCGCTACACGCCGACGGCCGGCCTGCCCGAGCTGCGCCGGGCCATCGCCGAGAAGACCCGGCGCGACTCGGGACTGTCCGTCGAGCCCGCCCAGGTGCTGGTGACCAACGGCGGCAAGCAGGCGGTGGCCCATGCGTTCGCCGTCCTGTGCGATCCCGGCGACGAGGTCCTGGTGCTGGCCCCCTACTGGACGACCTACCCCGAGTCCGTGGCCCTGGCCGGGGGCACGCCCGTGATCGTGGGGACCGAGGAGGCCAACGGGTTCCGGGTGACGATGGAGGCCCTGACGGCCGCCGTGACCCCGCGCACCAAGGTGCTGCTCTTCGTGTCGCCGTCCAACCCGACCGGCGCCGTCTACCCGCCCCGCGAGGTGGAGGCGATCGGCCGTTGGGCGCTCGAGCAGGGGCTCTGGGTGGTGACCGACGAGATCTACGAGCACCTCGTGTACGGCTCGGCCGAGCACCGCTCGATGCCCGTGCTCGTCCCCGAGCTGGCCGACCGGTGCCTGGTGGTGAATGGCGTCGCCAAGACCTACGCCATGACGGGCTGGCGGGTGGGGTGGCTCATCGGCCCCACCGACGCGATCACGGCCGCCATCAACATCCAGTCCCACGAGACCTCCAACGTGGCCGACGTGTCCCAGCGCGCCGCGCTGGCCGCGGTCTCGGGCGACCTCTCCGCCGTGGCCGAGATGCGCACCGCCTTCGACCGGCGACGGCGCACGATCGTGTCCATGCTGAACGACATCGAGGGCGTGCACTGCGTCATGCCCGAGGGCGCGTTCTACGCGTTCCCCTCGGTGCGGGGGCTGCTCGGCAAGGAGATCGCCGGCCGCCGCCCGCAGACGAGCGCAGAGCTGGCCGAGATCTGCATCGACGTGGCGAAGGTGGCCGTCGTGCCGGGGGAGGCGTTCGGGGCACCGGGGTACTTCCGGATGTCCTACGCCCTGGGCGACGACGACATGGTCGAGGGCGTGCGTCGGCTGGGCACCCTCTTCGCCGAGGCGCGGGACTAGCGCTCGGGCCGCTGGCGGCCCGGCCGTTCCAACCACACACCGAAGGGGCGGGGCAGGAGAGCAGGGTCATGGCACGGGTACTGGTCACCGAGAAGCTGGCCCAGCGCGGGCTCGATCTGCTCGCCGCAGCGGGGCATCAGGTCGACGTCCAGTTGGACCTCAGTCCGGCGGACCTGCTGGTCGCCATCGGTGGAGCCCAGGGCCTGATCATCCGCTCGGCCACCCAGGTCACGGCCGACGTGCTGGCCGCCGGCACCGACCTGATCGTGGTCGGGCGGGCCGGCGTCGGCCTCGACAACGTCGACGTGCCGGCCGCCACCGAGCGCGGCGTCATGGTGGTCAACGCACCGGAGTCGAACATCCTCTCGGCCGCCGAGCAGGCGATGGCGCTCCTCTTGGCCCAGGCGCGCAACATCCCCCAGGCCCACGCCGCGCTGGTGGCCGGCCGTTGGGAGCGCGCCAAGTGGGAGGGCGTGGAGCTGCACGGCAAGACCCTCGGCATCATCGGCCTCGGCCGGGTCGGCGCCCTGGTGGCCCAGCGGGCGCTCGCCTTCGGGATGCGGCTCGTCGCCTACGACCCCTACGTGACCGTCGAGCGGGCGCGGCGCATGGGCGTCGAGCTGCGGTCCTTGGAGGAGCTGATGGCCGAGTCGGACATCGTCACGGTCCACCTGCCGAAGACCCCCGAGACGGTGGGACTGATCGGCCGAGACATGCTGGCCAAGGCCAAGCCGGGCATCCGCATCATCAACACGGCCCGCGGGGGCATCGTCGACGAGGACGCCCTGGCCGAGGCGGTGCGCTCGGGGATCGTGGCGGGGGCCGGGATCGACGTCTTCACCAAGGAGCCGACCACCGAGTCGCCGCTCTTCGAGCTGGACTCGGTGGTGGTGAGCCCGCATCTCGGCGCGTCCACCGCCGAGGCCCAGGACAAGGCCGGGGTCACGATCGCCGAGCAGGTGCTGCTGGCGTTGGCCGGTGACTTCGTCCCATTCGCCGTCAACGTGGCGGCCACCGACGTGTCCGAGATCGTCCGGCCCTTCATGCCGCTGGCCGAGCAGCTGGGCCGGTTCTTCGGCTGCCTGCACGACGAGCTGCCCGACCGGCTCGACGTGGAGTTTCAGGGGCAGCTGGCCGCCAACCCGACCGGGATCCTCACCCTGCTCGTGTTGAAGGGCCTGTTCGCGGCGAGCACGGAGGAGCCCGTCACCTTCGTCAACGCGCCCCAGATGGCCGAGCGGCGCGGCCTGGCCATCCGGGAGACGTCGACGTCGACCTCGCGCGACTACGTGAACCTCATCACCTTGCGCTCGGGCTCACACGCCCTGAGCGGCACCTTGGCCGGGGCCGGGGTGGTAGGCGAGGCGCGGGTCGTCATGGTCGACGACCACGCGGTCGAGGTGCCGCCGTCCCCGCACATGCTGGTCGTGCGCAACGACGACCGGCCGGGCATGATCGGCGTGGTCGGGACCGTGCTGGGCGACGCCGGGATCTCGATCTCGTCCATGGCCGTCGGGCCAAGCCGCCTGGACCGCACGGCGCTGATGGTCCTCTCGATCGAGGCCCCCGCCCCCGACGAGGCGCTCGGGCGGCTCCGCCAGGACCCGGGCATCTTGGACCTGCACCGGGTCAGCCTCTGAGCGAGGCGACGTTCCTCAAGCGGACGGGCCGGGGGAGCCCGGCGCCTTGGGGACCGGGGGCCAGCTGCCCCCGCTGCGGGGGGAGCCTCCCGGCGGGCCGCCCGGGCCGGGGCGCAACCAGCGCTGGACCAGTGCGCCGAGCACGCCCACGATCACCAGGCGGCGCAGGCGGTGGCGGCGCTTCTTCGGCTTGTCGGTCGAACCCACTCCCGAGACGGTAGCGGAGTCGGGGCGCCGTTCGTCCGGTCGCCCCAGCCGGCGCGTTAACAATCACCTAACAACTTCGCCACCGGCCGCTCACGGATGGGGTGGAGCATGGAGGGCCGTGGGACGACGCGATCCGGTGAGCGGGCGACGAGGGAAGCGGGGCCGGTGAGCCTCGACCCGACGACCGCCGTCGCCCTGCTCCACCGACGCCTCGGGTTCGGGGCGACGGCCGACGAGCTGTCGTCGTCGGTCTCTGCCGGCTACTCGGCGACGGTGCGCTCGCTCCTCGCCGGCCTCACCCAGCCCGACCCCGGCGGCGACGCGGTCACCCTCCCCACCTTCACGCCCCTGCCCACCTCGCTCGCCCAGCTGCGCACCAACGTGGCGGCCCGCCAGGCCTACTTCCAACAGCTGCGCGCCGAGACCCGCGCGCTGGTCGTGTGGTGGCTGGCCCGCATGGTGGGCACCTCCACGCCGGCGCGCGAGAAGCTCACGTTCCTCTTGCACGGGCACTTCCCGACGGCGGTCTCCAAGGTCCGCTACCCCCAGTTCATGTACGGGCAGAACCAGCTGTTCCGGACGGCGGGGCCGGGGGACTTCGCGGCGCTCGCCCAGGCGGTGGCCGTCGACCCGGCCATGCTCATCTGGCTCGACGCCGCGTCGGACCTGGCCAGCGACCCCAACGAGAACTTCGCCCGCGAGCTCATGGAGCGCTTCACCATGGGCATCGGCACCTACACCGAGGCCGATGTCCGCGCCGCTGCCTACTGCTTCACGGGGTGGCAGCTCAACCTGCGGACCGGAAAGTTCTCGATCTCGGCGCTCGACCACTCGAGCGCCCCCCAGACCTTCCTCGGCCACTCGGGCATCAACTCGGGCCAGCAGGTGATCGAGCTCGCCACCTCGACGACCGCCTCGTCACGCTACGTCCCGTCGGCGTTCTGGAGCCACCTGGCGGCGCCGGTCACCCCGACCAGCAAGGTCGCCCTCGACCTCGCGCCCGCCTATGCCGCCGACCGCAGCGTGGCGCACCTCCTGCAGGCCATCGTCGAGCACCCCGACTTCGCCACCACGGCGACGTTGGACGGCCTCATCAAGCAGCCGGTCGAGTACGTGGTGGGCGCACTGCGCGCCCTCGGGGTGACCGCCGCCGAGGTGCAACGCCTACCCGGCGGCCTCCTCCCGATCCTGGCCGGGCTGGGGCAGATCCCGCTGGACCCGCCGAGCGTCGGCGGCTGGGACCAGAACGGCTACTGGCTGTCGACCGCGGCTGCATTGGTGCGCTGGGAGTTCGCCAGCGCCCTGGCGCACCGCGCGGACATCTCGGCGGTGGCCGACGCGCCGAAGGCGTCGCGGGTGGACGCCGCCGCCCAGCTGCTGTCGGTCCCGACCTGGTCGTCGGCGACCGCCAAGGGGCTGGCCCGCGCCGCCGGCAACCCGCCCGAGCTGGTGACCCTCGCCCTGGTCTCGCCCGAATACGTGCGTAACTGACATGACGGCACCCCAAGAGCCGAGGAGTCCGACCGTGACCGCACCGCTGGCGCCGGCCCGGCCGCCGATGAGCCGCCGCCGATTCCTGTCGCTGGCCGCCGCCGGGGGCGCGGCCGGGATGCTGGGACCGGCCCTGTGGGAGCAGCTGGTTACCGCGGCACCGACCTCGGGCTCGACCAAGTCCCCCTCCACCACCGGCCGGACGCTCGTGCTCGTCACCCTCTACGGCGGAAACGACGGCCTCAACACCGTCATCCCCTACACCGACCCGGCCTACGCGGCGGCCAGGGGCTTCCTCGCCATCGACCCGAGCACGGTGCTCGACCTCGCCGACGGCTTCGGCCTGCACCCCGGCATGCCGCGCCTGCAGGCGCTCTGGAAAGCGGGCCACCTGGGCATCGTCCACGGGGTCGGCTTTGCCGACCCCAACTACAGCCACTTCCAGTCGATGGACATCTGGCAGACGGCCCTGCCCCAGGACCCGTCGGGGACGGGCTGGCTCGGCCGTTGGCTGGACAAGACCAACGCGTCGCCGCTGCGGGCCGTGGCGATCGGGCCGTCGGTGCCGACGGTGCTCGCGGGCGACAAGGTGCAGGCGGCGGCCATCCCGCCCGGGCCCATCCAGCTCCCCGGCAGCCCCACCGAGGTCGCCCTCTACCGGTCCCTGGCCGGCGGCGACGCGAGCCAGCCCGGCCTGCTGGCCGAGGCCGCCCGCTCCAACGCCAACCTGCTCACGGTCAACGCCACGCTCGGTCCGATCCTGACCAAGACCGAGCACGCCAACCCCCTCCACCTGACCGGCGCGGAGGCGCCGACCCTCGACGGGTCCGAGCAGGCCCTCGCCGCGGCCAACGGCGGCGGCGGCCTCTCGGTCGCCAACGTGCTGTCCACCCAGCTCTCGGTCGTCGCCAACCTGCTGTTGGCCGGCGTGCCGACCGACGTGTTCAGCGTCGAGCTCGGCGGGTTCGACACCCACACGAACGAGCTCGCCACCCAGACCGCGCTGCTGGGCGAGCTCGACACCGGGGTCGGTGCCTTCCTCGACGCCATCTCGCACACCAAGCGGGGCCAGGAGACGGTGGTCGTCGTCTACACCGAGTTCGGCCGCCGGGTCGCGGCCAACGCCAGCCAGGGGACCGACCACGGGTGGGCCAACGTCGTGTTCGTGGCCGGCCACCCGGTGAAGGGCGGCTTCTACGGCGAGCCCCCCAGCCTGACCGCGCTGTCCGAGGGCAACCAGCCCTTCACGACCGACTTCCGCCGGGTGCTCGCAACGGTGCTCGACCAGGTGATCGGCGTGGACCCCAAGGTCTTCCTGCAGGGCTCCTTCCCCCAGGTGGCGTTCCTCTAGTCCGCAATCGGTCGGGCCGGCGGTGACCGGTACGCTCGTGGCGCAACGGCGGAGGGGCGGCGCACATGGTCTCGGACCGGTACCGAGTCATCGACGGCAGGATCCGCAACTCCAAGTGCGAGATCAACGTGGCCGAGCACTGCAACCTCTCCTGTCAGGGCTGCAGCCACCTGTCCCCGGTCCTGCCCAAGCACTTCGTCGAGCCCGCCCAGGTCTCGAGGGATCTCTCCATGCTCGCCCGCCACTACCGGGCCGATGAGGTGCGACTCATGGGCGGCGAGCCGCTGCTCCACCCGGACCTCGTGTCGGTGGTGGCCGCCGTCCGGGCCAGCGGGATCACCCCCCGGGTCTGCGTCGTCACCAACGGGCTGCTGTTGGCCCGGATGGGGAAGCGCTTCTTTGAAGCGGTGGACGCGGTCGAGATCTCGCTCTACCCCGGCCGGAGTCCGACCGCCGAACAGGAGGCCCGCGTCGGGGCGCTGGCCCGCGCCCACGAGGTCGATCTCATGGCCACCCGCGTGAGCCAGTTCCGCCGGCCCTACACCGAGATTCGAAACCGCGACGAGGCGTTGGTCGAGCGGGTGTACCGGTCGTGCAAGGTCGCGCACGAGTGGCGCTGCCACGCCGTGGCGGACGGGCTGTTCTTCCGTTGTCCGCAGTCCTACTTCCTGCCCAAGGTGCTCACAGAGCACTTCGAGCGGCCCGACGTGGACGCCCTCCCCATCGACGACACCGACGACTTCGGGGAACGCCTGCTCGCCTTCCTCAACGCGCCCGGACCCCTGGCCTCGTGCTCCCAGTGCCTCGGCACGTCGGGGAGCCTCGTCGACCACGTCCAGATCCGCCGCGACCAGTTCCGCGCCGCCCAGCAGATCCCGGCGGCGGACATGATCTCGCGCCGTCGGCGGTTCCCCTGGGCGGCTGGGTCGGGGCGCAGGCCCCTCGGGTCCGTCTACCGCCGGCTCAGGCGGGCGGCCGCACGGCAGGGACGGGCGCGGGCGCTCGACCGGTAGGCGCCGGTTCGCCTTCGGCCGCCGCGGGCCGCGCGTCCGTGCCGCCGCCGCGCCGGTCGCGCTCGAGCTCCCGGTTCGCCGCGAACAGCCCGGCGCCCCAGGCGCCGAGGGCGAGGGCCAGTTCGCCCGAGAGGCCGAGCGCCCTCGGTGCGAGGCCGATCCGCCAGCCGAGCAGTCGCCGCCACAGCGACAGCCAGCGGGC
>DATNIB010000028.1:0-9739 GCA_035604685.1 Acidimicrobiales bacterium
GCGTCAACGTGGCCGGCACCCGCATCGGGATCGTGCTGGCGCTGGCCTTCGTCACGCTGCCCTTCTGCGTGCGGACGGTCCAACCGGTGCTGGCCGAGCTCGACAAAGAGACCGAGGAGGCGGCGGCCTCGCTCGGGGCCAGCCACGCCGGCGTCCTGCGGCGCATCGTGCTGCCGAGCATCGCCCCGGCCATGCTGGCCGGGGCCGGCCTCGCCTTCGCCCGGGCCATCGGCGAGTTCGGCTCGGTCGTCCTCATTTCGAGCAACCTGCCGTTCAAGACCGAGGTCGCCTCCTCCTACATCTACAACCTCTCCCAGAGCAACGACCTGCCGGGGGCCTCGGCCGTGTCGGTCGTGCTCATCGCCCTCGCCCTCGTCCTCCTGCTCGGCATCGGTGCGCTGCGCCGCCAGTTCAACGTCACCGAGGCCGCATGAAGAAGCGCAGGGCCAACTGGCCCCGCCTCTCGCTGCGGGCCGGGGCGCTCGGCTACCTGGCCCTCCTGATCGTCGTCCCGGTGGGGTCGGTCTTCTACCGCGCCTTCCAGCACGGGGCGGCCGCCGCCTGGGACGCCATCACCACCACCGACGCCCTGCACGCGCTGGTGCTCACGCTCGTGGTGGCCGGCATCGCCGTCCCGCTCGACACCGTCTTCGGCGTCGGCGTCGCCCTCATCCTGGCCCGCCACCGCTTCCCCGGGGCCTGGCTGCTCGACGCGTTGGTCGACATCCCGCTCGCGCTCTCCCCCGTCGTCGTCGGCCTCGCGCTCGTCCTCGTCTACGGCCACACCGGCTGGTTCGGCAACTGGCTGGCCGCCCGGGGCGTCACGGTCATCTTCTCGGTGCCCGGCATCGTGATGGCGTCGGCGGTCGTCGCCCTCCCCTACGTCGTGCGCGAGGTGCTGCCCGTCCTCCAGGAGATCGGCACTGAGCAGGAGCAGGCGGCGCGCACGCTCGGCGCGGGACGCGTCGCGGTGTTCCGCCGCATCACGCTCCCCTCCATCCAGCGCGGCCTCGCCTACGGCATGACGCTGACCACGGCGCGCGTGCTCGGCGAGTTCGGGGCGGTCGCCATCGTGTCGGGGGCCATCCTCGGGCGCACCCAGACGCTCACCCTGTTCATCTCCTCCAGCATCGAGAACCTGGACCCGGTCGGGGCCTACACGGGGTCGGTCATCCTGGCCCTCATCGCCCTGGCCGTCCTCGGCCTGCTCGCGCTGACGAGCCCGCGAGAGAGGAGGTCGAGATGGCCATCACGATCGCCGGGGTCTCCAAGCGCTTCGGCTCCGCTATCGCCCTCGACGGCGTGACCCTGGAGGTCCCCGAGCGCTCCCTCACCGCCCTCCTCGGGCCGAGCGGCGGCGGGAAGTCCACGCTGCTGCGCGTCATCGCCGGCCTGGAGACCCCCGACACCGGGACGGTCGAGATCGACGGCGAGGACCTGACCGGCGTCCCGGTGCGAAAGCGCGGCATCGGGTTCTGCTTCCAGCACTACGCGCCCTTCCGGCACCTGACCGTGCGCCGGAACGTGGCCTTCGGCCTGGAGGTCCGGCGGTTGGGGAAGGCCGAGGTGCGGGCCAAGGTGGACGAGCTGCTCGACCTGGTGAAGCTGACCGCCTTCGCCGACCGCTACCCCTCGCAGCTCTCGGGCGGCCAGCGCCAGCGCATGGCGCTCGCCCGCGCCCTCGCCATCGAGCCCCGCGTGCTCCTCTTGGACGAGCCCTTCGGCGCCCTCGACGCGCAGGTGAGGAAGCAGCTGCGCGGCTGGCTGCGCGACCTGCACTCCAAGATCAACGTGACCACCGTCCTCGTCACCCACGACCAGGAGGAGGCGATGGAGGTGGCCGACCGCCTGGCCATCATCAACGACGGCCGCCTGGAACAGGTGGGCGCCCCCGCCCACATCTACGACCACCCGGCCAACGAGTTCGTGCTCCAGTTCCTGGGACCCGCTACCGAGCTCGACGGCGCCTGGGTGCGCCCCCACGACCTCGTGCTGCACCGGGGCCCCAAGGCCCCGGGGGGCCGGCGGGCCACCGTCGAGCGGGTCACCCACCTCGGCTTCGAGGTGCGCGTCGACCTTCGCCTGCCGGCGGGGGGCGACGTCTGGGTCCAGCTCCACCGGGGCAGCGCCGCCGAGCTCCACCTCGCCCCGGGCGACCAGGTGTGGGTGAGCCCGTCGGGCACGGGCACCGCTCGCGTGCCGGTGCCGCCCGCGTCGCCCCGCGCCGTCGGCTGAGGCGCCGGCGAGGGACCGGGCCCTACGCCCCGGCGGCCGGCGGCCCGACCACCCCGGCGGCGCGCAGCGCGGCCACCTCGGCGCCGGAGATCCCGAGCTCGGCCAGCACGTCGTCGGTGTCGGCGCCGATCCCGGGCGCGGGGCCGCGCACCGAGACCTCCGAGTCCGACATCGTGAAGGGCGCCTCGAGGGTCTCGAGCGGCCCGGCCGTCGGGTGCTCCACCACCGCGAACATCCGCATGCCGCGCGCCTGGGGATCGTCGACCAGCGTCGGCAGGTCCGCCACCTTGGACCAGATGATGCCGGTCCCGTCCAGCCGCTCGGCCCAGTACTCGTAGGGGTGGGCGCCGAAGACCTCGTCGATGATCCCGACCAGCTCCACCCCGTTCTGGAACCGCAAGAGCGCCGTCTCGGCCCGGGGGTCGGTCACCAGGTCCTCGCGCCCGATCGCCGCGCAGAAGCGCGGCCAGACCGCCTGGTCGTGCGAGCTCATGATGAGCCACGTCCCGTCCGAGCAGCGGTAGCGGGTGTTCATGGGGCTCACGGTCTGCTTTCGGCTGCGCGGGCTCGGCTGGCGCCGGTCGACGAGGGCCGCGGCCACGTCGACGCCGATCGTCCAGGCCGCCGTGCGCAGGAGCGCCGTCTCGACCACCTGGCCGACGCCGGTGCGGTCGCGGACGCGCAGCGCGGCCAGGATCCCGCACAAGAGCGCGAGGCCGGTCGGGTGGTCGCCCTGGCCCGCCCGCGGGGCGATCGGCGCGGCACCCGGCTCGCCCAACAGGCTCAGCACGCCGCCGCGGCCGAAGTAGGCGGTCGTGTCGAAGGAGAGCTTGTTGGCCTCCGGGCCGGTCGTGCCCTGCCCGCTCACGACGGCCAGGATGAGGGCCGGGTGCTCGGCCCGCAGCGACTCGATGTCGAGGCCGTAGCGGGCGAGGCGGTCGGGCAACAGGTTGGTGACGAGCACGTCGGCCTCGAGCGCCAGCCGGTGCACGAGTGCCACGCCGCGCTCGTCGCGCAGGTCGAGCGCGATCGAGCGCTTCCCCCGGTTGTCCAAGAGGAACACGACGTCGGTGGTGGGCGCGCCCTCCGGCCAGGCGGGCTGGCGCAGCTTGTTGCGCATCGAGTCGCCGGTCGGCGGCTCCACCTTGATCACGTTGGCACCCATGTCGGCCATGAGCGCGGTGGCGCTGGGCGCGGCGATCCAGTTGGCGATCTCGAGCACCTTGATGTCGTCTAAGGGTCCGGGCATGGGCGAAAGCATCGCGCAGGGCGAGCGAGCGCTCCGGTGGCGGCAGTCTCAGCCCAACTTGCCCGGGCCGGGATCAGGGTGTCTTGCTCTGTCTCGGGAGTTGTTCATCGCACCATCGCGGCACTCGTCGGGGGCGGCGCAGACACCCATGCGGCACCGGCCAAGCCGGTCCCCAGTCAGGTCAGGGGACGAAAGCGACGACCCGCGCCGGCGAAGCGCTGCAACGGGCAAGGGGTAGAGGGAAGAAGCCGACCTTGAACCCGCTCTCGGGGAGGGCGCCCAGGTTCGAAATCTGCTGGACGATGAACACCTCCCTTTCCCGCCCCGCGAAGTGGCCGTCCCAAATCGTGGAACGATCACCCGTCTCCCTGAAGGTGCGTCGGATGACATGGAAGGGCCGGTCCCAGCCCCAAGCGTCGGTGCAGAGGATTTTCGCGCCCGTCTCGGCCAAGAACAGCGTGCCGTCGCGGGTCATGCCGGGGTACTGGAAGTACTCGGGGTCGCCGAAGCCGTATGCCTCCTGGCCGGTCCGCAGCATCAAGGCGCAACCCGGCGTGATTGGTGCGCCGTTGTTGGCGAGGGCCGTCTTGAGTGCTCCGATCTCGATGCCTTCGGCCGGCGTCACCAGGCCGCGCAGGTCGAGGACCAGACCATCGACGTACAGCTCTTCCAGGGCTATGTCGCTGATGGCACGGGCGGGCTTGCCCTCGCACTGGGAGCCATAGTGGAGCGGAGCGTCCAGGTGGGTGCCGAGGTGGGTGTTGATGTGCAGCCGCTCGGCGCCCCAACCCTCGCCATCGGGTAGATCGCTCTTCTGGCAGGCGAAGGCGGCGCAGACAGCCTCGGCGCCTTCGAAGGCGGGGCGCTGGTACTCGATCTCGGGAACTATCGTCGCCACGCTCTGGCGCCGGTTCTCGGGGAACTTCTCGATGTCGTTCGGGTCGAGCGGGCGGGTGAGATCGACGAGCTTCATCGGAGTACCCCCTAGACCCTGAAGACGATCTTGCCGGTGGTTCCGCCCCGCTCGAAGGCGCGCTGCACCTCGCGCATGTCTTCCAGCGGGTGGATCTCGGGCTCGACGAGACGCTCGGTCCTGAGCCAGTCCTCGGTGAAGACGGAGGCGGCGGCGTGCTCGGGCGTGCCCGTCCAGGCGATCGAGGAGAACGGCATGACGGTGATGCCGTCGTAGCCGAACTTGGAGGTGTCTAGCTCCCCGCGGCCGGCCGCGTAGCCGAATATCACCCAGCGGCCGCGCTTGCGGATCACCTGCCAGTCCTTGCCGAGCGTCTCGCCCGAGACGCCGTTGAACGCCACGTCGACACCCCCGGCCCGTTCACCGCCGGTAGCGAAACCAGACGCCTTGGGGCCCCAAATCTTGAGTACCTCCTCCACGTAGTCCTGGGTCTTGCGATTGATGACGTAGTCGGCGCCTTCGGCCTTGAGCAGGCGTAGCTTCTCATCCGTACTGGCGATGGCCACGACCGGCACGTCCTTAAACCGGCGCTTCAGGATCTGGAGGGTCAGGAGACCGACTCCTCCGGCCGCGGCATGCAAGAGCACCCGGTCGCCTTCCTGCACCTTGGCCCAGACATAGACCAGGTAGTAGGCGGTCCGCATGTTCACGGGATAGGCAAGCATCACCTCGAGCGGCACCTGGTCGGGGACAAGCTGCAGCCGACCGGGATGCACGGCGACGTATTCGGCGAATGCGCCGCCATTCGGCGTGGCCATGACGCGCATGCCTGGCCGCCAATGCCTGATCTCGGGACCAACCGCCTCGATCACGCCGGTCGCCTCTTGACCGCCGATGAAGGGCGTGGGTCGATCCCGGCTCGGCAAGCCGTGGCGCTGCATGACATCGCCCCAACGCAGGCCCGCGTATTCCACCTTAACCAGAACTTCCTTGGGCCCTGGCTCCGGCTTCGAGGCGTCGCCGAGTGTGAGGGTGTCGGCCGCGCCATAGTTGTCGATGAAGACGGCCCTCAAGTTCTCGCGCCCCCCTCCCTGATTGCGATGCGAGGTTAGTAGGTGATGCTGCACTCGTCCCGGGCTCGGCTCCCGGTGGAAGGCCCGTCGCATCGATAGCCGCGCGCAGATCGCGCATCGCTTCGACCACCCGTGCCCTGGGACCGGCCCTCACCCACTTTCAACTCCCTCTGATCCGCACCCACCTGACCGCTGGGGTGAGTCAAGGCATGGGTGACCATCGCGTGACGGCCGGCCGGGCCGGTGGCCGGGAGGGCGGGCGGCTGGGAGACTCGGCCATGCCCGAGTCCCAGCTCGTCGAACTGAAAGACGGCCGGCGCCTCGAGTACGAGGTGCACGGCGTCCAAGACGGTCCGGCCCTCGTGTTCCACCACGGGACGCCCGGCTCCTGCCTCCCGTTCGCCACGCTGGCCGCAGCCGCGGCGAGTCGCGGGCTGCGCCTCGTCACCACCTCGCGCGCCGGCTACGGCGAGTCGTCGCGCCAGGCGGGCCGGCGGGTGGTGGCCGCGGCGGCGGACACGGGCGAACTGCTGGACGCGCTCGGGATCGAGGACTGCCTGGTGGCCGGGTGGTCCGGCGGCGGTCCCCACGCACTGGCCTGCGGCGCCCGCCTGGCCGGCCGGGCCCGCGCGGTTCTGGTGATCGCCGGCGTGGCACCCGCCGACGCCGACGGCCTCGACTTCCTGACCGGTATGGGCGAGGCCAACCTGGACGAGTTCGGCCTTGCCGAGCGAGGCGAGGCCGCCCTGCGCCCCTTCCTCGAGACCCAACGGGAGGCCCTCCGCACCGCCGCGCCCGAAGACCTCGCGGCGGCGCTCACGTCCCTCCTCCCGCCCGTCGACGTCCGGGCGCTCGAAGACGGCGTGGCCGTGGACCTGGAGGCGCAGATCCAGCACGGGGTGGCGTCGGGCGTCGAGGGCTGGCTCGACGACGACCTGGCGTTCGTCGCCCCGTGGGGCTTCTCGCTCGACGAGATCGCCGTCCCGACCTCGCTCTGGCAGGGCGACCAGGACCTCATGGTGCCGCCCGCCCACGGCCGGTGGCTGGCCGCGCAGGTGCCGGGCGTCGTCGCCCACCTGGAGGCGGGCGAGGGGCACATCTCGATCGGCGCCCGGCTGATGGACCGGATGCTCGACGAGCTCCTGGCGCTGTCGGGCTGAGCCCGGCGCCACCCCTGTGGCGCGTCACCCCCCGTGGCGCGTCACAGGCTCGTGAGCTGGGAGTATCCACCGCCGAGCACCGTTCTGGCCGTACAGTCGAGCGGTCAGGTCGGGCAGCGGGGGGAGGTCGCCGTGCACAACGGGGCACCTGGACCGGGGTGGTGGATCGCCTCGGACGGCCGCTGGTACCCGCCCGAGACGCACCCGACCGCCGCGCCGAAGCCGTCGGCCGCGTCGCGTCACCCCGCCGGGGGCGACGAGGCTCACGAGTGGGCCCCGTTGCTCCCGCTCTCGGCCGTGGTGCCGCACGTGGGCGGGGTCGTGGTCGTCTCGGGACCACTGATCCAGCAGGCCGGCGCCCCGGAGGGGTGGCCGGTCCCGGCTCCGCAGCAGGCCTTCGCGCCGTCACCCTCCCCGGCGCCGCAGCCGGCCTTCGCGCCGTCACCTTCCCCGGCACCTTCTCCGGCGCCGCGACTGTTCGCCGCACCACCTCCGCTGCCACCGCTGCCGGCGTTCGGTGCACCACCGGTCGCGGCGCCGGCCAACAACGGCCGGCCCATCGGCTGGGGCGCGCTGCCGACCCAGGCCCAGGTGCTGGCCGCCCGCTCGCGCGCTCCCGGCCCACCACCGGGGACCTTCAACGCCTACGGGTGGCCGCCGGTCGACGCGGCTGTGCGCCGGCCACGCCTGGCGCCCTGGTGGAAGCGCCTCTTGGCGATCCTGCTCGACGGCCTGATCGTCTACATCCCGACCCAGATCGTCGAACGCGTCGCGATCTCGACCGGGCACATCTACACCCTGCTGGCGTTCTTCAACCCCTTCGCGTCACTGGGCCAGCTCATCGAGGCCGTCCTCATCATCTGGGGCCCCGCGCTCCTCTACTACGGGTGTCTCAACGGATCGGCCAGCGGCCAGACGGTCGGCAAACGGGCGCTCGGCATCTCCGTGCGGAGTGCGAGGACCGGGGGCCCGATCGGCGTGCTCCGCGGCGTCGCCCGGGAGGCGGTGGTGGTCGGGCTCGGGCTCATCCCGATCGTCCTCGGCGTGCGCCTGGGCCTGTTCCTGGGCGACCTCGAGGGGGTGCTCGTCCTCCCGGCCCTCCTCAACTACCTCTGGCCGCTGTGGGACGCGCGGCACCAGGCCTGGCACGACAAGGCCGTCGGGTCGGTGGTGGTCGAAACGGCCTAGCGCCGGAGCCCGGCATCACGCCGGGACGCGGGCCGCCACCCCTACAGTCGCCACGAGGCAGCGGGTGGCCGACGGCGAGGAGGGTTACCGGCCATGAGCGACGTTCCCCCTGGACCGGGGTGGTGGATCGCCTCGGACGGACGCTGGTACCCGCCCGAGACCCATCCGTCCGCCGCGCCGTCTCCGTGGGTCGTCCCGCAACCGGCGTCCGGCGGAGCCGCCCCCGGCTGGGGCGTTCCCCCGCCGCAGTGGGGTGCACCACCCCCGCAGTGGGACCACGCACTACCCGGCTACGGCCCGCCGCCGGGTGCCTATGCGCGAGGCGCCTACGGAATGGCGCCGGTGTACCTCGATCCGCTGCTCGGCCTGCCGCTGGCGCCGTGGTGGAAACGGCTGTGCGCGATCCTCATCGACTCGGCCATCTTCGGCGTCGGCGCCGTCATCGTCTTCTTGGTGGTGCTCGCCCCGACGGTGAAGAACACCGTGATCACCCAGACCCCGGGGTCCCCGCCGACGATCCCCGCGTCGTTCTGGCGCGCCTACATCATTCTCTGGGTCGTCATCCTCCTCGGCCAGGTCGCCTACTACGGGGCCCTGAACGGCTCGCGCCGCGGCCAGACGGTCGGGAAGATGGCGCTCAAGATCGCGGTACGCGACGCGCGGACGGGCGGGCCGATCGG
This sequence comes from Acidimicrobiales bacterium, assembly GCA_035604685.1. Lineage (GTDB taxonomy): Bacteria > Actinomycetota > Acidimicrobiia > Acidimicrobiales > RAAP-2 > DATNIB01. The sequence continues at coordinate 8,499 of DATNIB010000028.1, forward strand.
CTTCTGGCGGGGTGTCGGACGCAACGCCATCACCATCCTGTTCGACATCCCGTTCGGCATCCCGCTCCTCCTCGACTACCTCTCGCCCCTCTGGGACAAGCGGCGCCAGGCCTGGCACGACCACGTGGCCCACTCGGTGGTGGTCGAGGTCCCGGGCTGAATCGCCGCGGAAGACTCCGGCCCCCCTAGCCCGCGACGAGGTCCAGCACCCGCCGCACGTCTCCCAGGTGGTGGATGGCCTCGTGCAGGGTGTGGCGCCCGACCCACCCCACGTCGCGCTCTTTGGGCTCCGGGTAGTTGTAGAGGCAGGGACGGGCCAGCTCGGCCGAATCAAGCCGCCCGAGCAGCCGGGCGAAGAGCTCCGCCGCCATGACCAGCTCCGCCGCCACCGTGCCGGGCTCGTCCTCGTTGTAGCGGGCGAGGACCGCCCGCTGGTCGCGGCAGATCGGCACGAAGGACGGCGTGTCGACCACCAGCGCCAGCAGCACCCGGTCGCGCTGGGCCAGGCAGATGTCGCGCAGGTGGCCGGCGTACTCGAGCGCCGACCACACGTCGGGCGCCGGTCGGATCCGGAGGACGGGCGCCAGCTCCTCGCGCCGCAGGAGGTCGGCGACGGTGGCGCACGCCGTCCGCAACGCCGCCGGCACCGCCGAGTTCTCCACCGCGTCGTAGACGAAGCCGCACTCGTCCGCCGCCTCCATCGGGGCGGCGCTCAGCGCGTCGCCTCCTCGCGCTCGGGCGTCGCCGACGGCGGGACGACCCCGGGCGCGACGGCCCGCTCGTAGCGGCTGACGCGGAGCACGGGACGCGAGGCGGCACCCTTCGGCACGTCGATGTCCCGGTCGCCCCGGTGCACGAAGCCAGACGCCTCATACCAGGCGCGCAGCCGCGCGTTCTCGTGCAGCGTGTCGAGCCGGAGCAGCGGGCGGCCCCGGCGCAGCCCGATCTGGCCGGCCCAGGAGAGGAGCTCGAGGCCGAGCCCGCGGCCGCGCTGGTCGGGACCGACCGCCAGCCGGTGCACGTAGCTCGCGCGGCCGTCGTCCTTGCCCCACACCGGCGGGTCGGCGTAGGTGTGCGTCAGCGTGGCCACCAGCGAGCCGGCGAGATGGCCGACGTAGAGCTCGTCGCGTTCGACGCTCCCCACCAAGAGCTCGGTCGAGAACCGGTCCGGCCACATGTCGATGCCGCGCGACTGGGCGAAACGGGCGCCCGCCCCCAGGAGCTCGAGCAGCGGCTCGACA
>DATNIB010000029.1:0-49618 GCA_035604685.1 Acidimicrobiales bacterium
GACGGCGCGGGCCGGCGACGAGGAACTCAGTCGCTCCTTCCGGTGCCAGCCGCTCTCGATCCGATACTCGGCCGGAGCGGTCAGGGAGCTGGTCGCCCAAGAGCCGGCCGGTCGGTCCCGGCGCCCGACGTACCGGGCGCCCGCCTGCGGCTTCGAGAGATCGCCCGGGCGGTCCCGTTCGGCGTTCGAGCGATCCGAGTCGCAGCCGTTCGGAGGGTCGACCGGAGCGCTCAGGGGAGTGGGTTCCGAGCGGGCGGTCCGGCGGCCCGGCTGGCCCCACCGCGCGTCCCTCTCCACGAGGGTCGGGTTTCGCCAGAGCCGCCGGCCCTGACCGCCGACCCGGCCAACGAGGGCGCACACCAGCGCGCGATGCCCGGCGCGGTCGGGAGAAATCTGAGTCGCCCACCCATGCGACGTGGTCCCCACAAGCACCCCGCTGGGGCAACGTGGCTCGGCGGGGCGCTCAGGCGATCCGCAACGACGCGCCGCCTGGACCTGACCGAGAAGCACAGCGACCGTCGGCGCGCAGACGACCCGAACCCATGGACGAGTGGGTGCGCTCGGATTCCCCGCAACCAACCGACGTTTCGGACACCGCCCCCGCCGTCAGGCGGCGCCCGCCGCGCACACTTCCGCCCGAAGTGGCCTCCGAGATCCGCCGCAAGGCTGACACCGCGACGGCTCGTCAGCGCGAAGCCCTCGTCGAGAAGATGCAGCAAGCGGTCGCGGCGTACGAACGAGGGAGGGTGCAAGAAGCTGGGCGCCTCGCCAGAGCGGTAGCCGACATCGTGCCCACCGTCGCCGAGGTTCGCCGGCTGGCGGGTCTGGCCTCCTACCGAGAGGGCCGCTGGCGCCAGGCAGTGATCCAGCTCGAGGCGTATGCCGGACTGGGCGCAGGTCTCGAGCACGTGCCGGCGCTCATGGACTGCTATCGGGCGCTCGGTCGGAAGAAGAAGGTGAACGATCTGTGGACCGCGCTCCGGGGGCAGTCTCCGAGCCCCGAAATCCTGACCGAGGCGCGCCTCGTGGTCGCCGGAGTGCTCGCCGATGGGGGGGACCTCGACGGGGCCATCTCCCTCTTGGCGGCTGCGGGAGCGGGCAAGGCGTTGCGGAACCCCGCCGATCGTCACGTCCGCCAGTGGTACGCGCTCGGCGACCTCTACGAGCGTGCCGGCGATCTACCCCGGGCACGCGAGCTCTTCGAGCGGGTCGCTCTCGCCGATCCTGAGGCCTACGACGTGGTCGAACGGCTGGACTCGCTTGGGCCGGTCCGCGCAAGAAGGCGACCGCCGCGAGCCGCGACCAGGACTCAGCCTGGCCGCGAACCACTTCGGCGCGCCCGTTAGGGTGGGATCGACCGCGACTTAGGGGAACATCCCATGGACATTCCGCAGCTCCTCGGCGATGAGGCCCACTCGCTCCTGCACCACGAGTGCAAGGCCTTCCCGGCCGACGGCCTCGTCCGCCCGGGTCCCGATTTCGTGGGGAGGGTGTTCCCCGACACGGATCGTCCACCGACCGTGCTGCGCAATCTGAGCAGCCTGTACCGTCACGGCCGCCTGGGCGGGACCGGCTACCTGTCGATCCTCCCGGTCGACCAGGGGATCGAGCACTCGGCGGCGGCGAGCTTCGCCAAGAACCCCGCCTACTTCGACCCAGTCAACCTGTGCGAGCTGGCCATCGAGGGGGACTGCAATGCCATCGCCACGACGCTCGGCACCCTCGGAGCGGTGTCCAGGCGCTTCGTGCACCGGATTCCCTTCATCGTGAAGCTCAACCACAACGACTTCCTCCACTACCCCAACACCTACGACCAGGTGCTCTTCGCCTCCGTGCGACAGGCGGCCGATCTGGGTGCCGTCGCCGTGGGGGCCACGATTTACTTCGGGTCGCCCGAATCGGACCGGCAGCTGCACGAGGTGTCACAGGCGTTCGCCGAGGCCCACCGGCTTGGCCTATTCACCGTGCTGTGGTGCTACCTGAGGAACCCCGGATTCAAGAAGGACGGTGTGGACTACGAGGTTTCGGCAGACCTCACCGGCCAGGCCAATCACATCGGGGTCACCATCGAGGCCGACCTGATCAAGCAGAAGCAGCCGACGACCAACGGCGGCTACACAGCGATCGGCTTCGGGCGGACGGACCCGCTCGTCTACGACCAGCTCACCACCGACCATCCGATCGATCTCACGCGTTGGCAGGTGGTCAACTGCTACGCCGGCCGGATCGGCCTCATCAACTCCGGTGGTGAGTCGAAGGGGGACAGTGACCTGGCTCAGGCCGTCCGGACCGCCGTGATCAACAAGCGAGCGGGGGGACAGGGGCTCATCGTCGGCCGGAAGTCGTTCCAGCGACCGTTGCGTGAGGGAGTCGACCTCATCCACGCCGTCCAGGACGTCTACTTGGACGGCGCCATCACCGTCGCCTGACCCACCGCCGCGCCGTAGCTCAAGCCGTCCTCGGTCCTTGACTCACCGCGTCCGCGCTCTTACGTTTGGCGATATACCGGACTTGGTGGGAGAGCTGAAAGAGCCGTCATGAAGCCAGGGGAGCTCGGCGGGGCCACGAACCGGAGCCTCCTGGTGCTGACCAGCTTGGCGGGGGGTGCCAAGCACGGGTACGCGCTCATCCAGGACATCGCCGACTTCGCAGGCGTGAAGCTCGGACCCGGGACCCTGTACGGCGCCTTGGCCACGCTCGAACGAGCCGGCCTCGTGGTTGCGCTGCCCGCCGAGGACCGGCGTCGCCCGTACCAGATCACCCCCCAGGGCATGGTGGCGCTGGAAGGTGCGCTGAACGAGTCAGCCCGGCTGGCGAAGGTCGGTCTGCGCCGGATCGCTGGGGCATTGCCCTAAGGCAGTCGGTTGGCAGACGTTTCGAGCGAGCCGTTCAACCCGACCGGAGGACGGTATGCTCGAAGACCGAGGTTGAAGAACAACAGGGGGCAGCGTGGCCACCGACATAAAGCACACCACCGAGCGTTTGGACCGCGTCGTGATCCGGTTCGCCGGTGACTCCGGGGACGGGATGCAGCTCACCGGAGACCGCTTCACCACCTCGAGCGCCCTGTTCGGGAACGACCTCGCGACCTTCCCGGACTTCCCGGCCGAGATCCGGGCCCCGGCCGGCACCCTGGCCGGCGTCTCGGCTTTCCAGGTCCACATCTCGGACCACGACATCGTGACGCCGGGTGACGAGCCGAGCGTGCTCATCGCCATGAATCCCGCGGCCCTGCAAAGCAACATCGGGCTCCTGCCGCAGGGAGCCACGCTGCTCGTGAACATCGACTCGTTCGACGAGCGCAACCTGACCAAGGCCGGGTACGCGACGAACCCCCTCCACGACGGCTCGCTTTCCGCGTACAAGGTCTACGAGGTCCCGATGACCTCGATCACCCAGGAGGTCTGCAAGGAGGCGGGTGTCAAGCCCCGCGACGCCGAACGTTCCAAGAACTTCTTCGCCTTGGGCCTCGTGAGTTGGCTCTACACGCGGCCCACCGAGCCGACGATCGAGTGGATCACGAAGCGCTTCGGAAACACGCCGGCGGTGGCGGAGGCCAACACCCGGGCGTTCCGCGCCGGTTACGACTTCGGGGAGACGGCCGAGCTGTTCGAGTCGAACTACGAGGTGCAGCCCGCGCCCTTCGCCCCGGGCGAATACGTCCAGGTCACCGGGAACCAGGCTCTCGCCTGGGGCCTGATCGCGGCGGCGCGCCTCGCCGGTCTGCCGCTCTTCTTGGGGAGCTACCCGATCACCCCGGCGTCCGACATCCTCCACGAGCTGTCGCGCCGCAAGGAGTTCGGGGTGCGCACCTTCCAGGCCGAGGACGAGATCGCCGGCGTGGGTGCCGCGCTGGGCGCGTCCTTCGGAGGCTCGCTGGGTGTCACGACCACCAGCGGGCCCGGTCTCGACCTCAAGTCCGAGACCATCGGTCTCGGCATCAACCTGGAGCTGCCGCTCATCGTCGTCGACGTCCAGCGCGGTGGTCCCTCGACCGGGCTCCCGACCAAGACCGAGCAGGCCGACCTGCTGCACGCCATGTTCGGGCGCCATGGGGAGGCACCGGTGCCGATCCTGGCCGCCCGCACGCCTTCGCACTGCTTCGAGACGGCGATCGAGGCGGCACGCCTCGCGATCAAGTACCGCACGCCGGTCATCCTGCTCTCCGACGGCTATCTGGCCAACGGGGCCGAGCCGTGGCTCCTTCCCGACCTCGACACGCTCGCCCCCATTGACCCCGCCTTCGCCAGCGAGACCAACCACACGGCGGCTGACGGGTCGGAGGTCTTCTGGCCGTACATCCGTAACCCCGAGACCCTGGCCCGGCCGTGGGCCCCGCCGGGTCTCCCCGGGCTCGAGCACCGCATCGGCGGGCTGGAGAAGGCCGACGGCAGCGGCAACGTTGACTACGACGGGATCAACCACGAGACGATGGTGCACCTGCGCGCCGACAAGATCGCCGGGATCGCGAAGGACATCCCGGCCCTAGAGGTCGACGACGCCACGGGCGACGCCCAGCTGCTCGTGATCGGGTGGGGTTCGACCTATGGCGCCATCGTCGCCGCCGTCCGCCGGGTCCGGGCGAGGGGGCTCTCGGTCGCCCACGCCCACCTGGACCACCTGAACCCGTTCCCGGCCAACCTGGGAGAGGTGCTCGGTCGCTACCGACAGTTCCTCGTCCCCGAGATCAACCTGGGCCAGCTGTGCCGCCTGCTGCGCGCCGACTTCCTCGTCGACGCGCAGACGCTCAGCAAGGTCCAGGGCGTGCCCTTCCGGGCCGGAGAGATCGAGGCAGCCATCGTGAAGATGCTCGAAGGAGCGCAATGACCACCACCGCCATCCCCGTCACGACGCGCAAGGACTGGACGAGCGACCAAGAGGTCCGCTGGTGCCCCGGCTGCGGGGACTATTCGATCCTGGCCGCCCTCCAGATGCTCCTGCCCGATCTCGGGGTCCGCAAGGAGAGCACCGTGTTCTTGTCGGGGATCGGCTGCGCCGCCCGCTTCCCGTACTACATGAACACCTACGGGCTGCACTCGATCCACGGCCGCGCCCCGGCCATCGCCACGGGACTCGCCAGCTCACGTCCCGACCTCGACGTATGGGTGGTGACCGGCGACGGCGACGCGCTGTCGATCGGCGGCAACCACCTCATCCACGCGCTCAGGCGCAACGTCCGGATGCGGATCCTCATGTTCAACAACCAGATCTACGGGCTGACCAAGGGCCAGTACTCGCCGACCTCGGAGGTGGCCAAGGTCACCAAGTCGACGCCCTTCGGCTCGGTCGACAGCCCGTTCAACCCGGTCAGCCTGGCCATCGGGGCGGAGGCCACGTTCGTCGCGCGCACCCACGACATGGACCGCGCCCACATGCAAGAGATGTTCCGCCGTGCCCACGAGCACCGCGGGACGTCCTTCGTCGAGGTGTATCAGAACTGCAACGTCTTTAACGACGGCGCCTTCGAGAAGATCACCGGCCGCGACGTGCGCGCCGCGATGATGATCCCGCTCGTCCACGGCCAGCCCATCCGGTTCGGGGCCGACGGTGAGCGCGGCGTCGTGCAGCGCCCGGACGGCCGGCTGGAGATCGTCGAGGTGGCCGACGCGGGCGAGGACGCCCTCTTGGTCCACGACGAGAAGCGCGAGGATCCCAGCCTGGCCTTCGCCCTGTCCCGGCTGGCCAGCGGGCCGTACGAGCCGACGCCGATCGGGGTCTTCCGGGCCGTCGATCGTCCCGAGTACGGCGAGGAGCTGTCCCGCCAGATCGTGCGCGCCCAGGAGCAGCGGGGCGCGGGCGACCTCGGCGCCCTCCTGCGTTCGGGCTCCAGCTGGACGGTGTCCTAGCCGGTTCGATCGGCGGTTCAGGATGCGAGGATCCGGAACACCATCCCGGTCCGGGGCTTGGGGCTGAAATAGGTCGTCTTGGGCGGCATGCGCCGGCGCCCCTCGGCCCACCCTGCGATCTGGGCGACGGTGACCGGTCGGAGCAGCAGCACCGCTTCGGCCTCGCCGCTCCGCAATGAGGCCAGCGCCTCCTGCCAGGAGTGCTTGTGCGTGCTGGTGGCCTTGGGCAAGGCCTCCAGCGCCGCCGAAACGAGACTCGAGTCGAGGTCGCTCCCGATGGCCTCGGCGGCACCGGGCCGGGGCAGGAGCAGGTAGGCCCCCTCGGCCGTGATCAGCGCCAACGACTGGGACTCGCCGAGCGCGCTCACCACGCGGTCGCTCGAGTCCCCGGCGTGCACGACCTCGAAGGTGGAGGCGAGCACCGCGGGAAGATCGGTGCGCGGCGGGAGCCCGCTCAGCGCCCGGTGGATCGGCCCGACGGTGAGCTGGTCCTCGGAGAGCTCCACGACGAACGCCATGATGAGGTCGTGGTCCCCGGGCGCGTCCCCGTGGGCCGCTCGCACGTCGCGCCGGTACCGGCGGGCGGTCTCGTAGCGGTGGTGGCCGTCGGCCACCACGACCGGCGCCGAGCCCACGGCGCCCGAGATCGCGGCGATTGCCGCGGGGTCGGATTGCACCCACAGCTGGTGTCGCACGCCATCGTCGTCCAGGACGTCGATGACCGGGGGACCGGCGGGTGCGAGCGCGTCCGACACACCGGGGGCGAGGGAGAGCCCCCAGATGGGGGAGAGGTTGGCGCGAGTGGCGGCGAGCAGGTCGTAGCGGTCGCTCTTCGGCTTCGGCATGGTCTCTTCGTGCGGGAGGACGTCGTCGCCCTCTTCGTCGATGCCCAGGGCACCGATGACGCCCGTCGACCGCGCGCCCTCGGGCGTGATCATGCGGTACGGGTAGAACGCCCGCGCCGGCTCCGCGCGCACGATCCCTTCGGCCTGCCAGTCGGCGAGGAGCTGGGCCGCCACCTGGTAGCGGTCGAGGCTCGCCCGCAGGTCGGCCTCCGGCAGCTCGACGTGCACCGCATTGGCGGCGTGCCGTCCGGCCAGCCGGGCCCGTTCCGGGGGTTCGATGACGTCGTAGGGCGGGGCGATCACCTGGTCCAGGTGGACCACGGTTGGGTCGTAGCGCAGGCCGACAAAGGGCTCGAAACGGGGCACCGCGCCACTCTGGCACACGCCCGCGCGAGCCCCGGCCGGTCGGTCGCAGCCGGCGCGCCGAACCAACGCCGGTCGGCAGGTGGCCGACCGTAGACTCGGCGCGTGGCTTCCCCGGGGGCTCCCCCGCACCCCGATTCCGATGCCGAGGTGGGCCTCGATCGGGTGCTCACGGCACCGAACGTGATCACGATGATCCGGCTGCTCTGCCTCCCGCTCTTCCTCTGGCTGCTCTTCGGGGCGCACCGGCAGGCGCTGGCCGCCTGGCTGCTCGCCGTCCTCGGCGCCACCGACTGGATCGACGGGTTCGTCGCCCGTCGCTGGCACCAGGTGTCGACGCTCGGCAAGGTGCTCGACCCCGTGGCCGACCGGCTGCTGGTCGGCACCGCGGTCATCGCGGTGATCGTCCACGGCGCCGTCCCCTTGTGGTTCGGCCTGGCGACCATCGTGCGCGAGCTGCTGGTGGCCGGGTGCACGCTGTTGCTCGCCTCGCTCGGCGCCCGTCGCATCGACGTGCTGTGGGTCGGCAAGGCCGGGACGTTCGGCCTGATGTTCGCCTACCCCGCCTTCCTCTGGGGCCATGGGACGGCGGGGTGGCAGGATCCGGTGCGGATATTCGCCTGGGTGGCGGGCATCGGTGGGTTGACGCTCGCCTGGGTGGCCGCGTTCTCCTACGTGGGTCCGGCCCGACGGGCCCTCCTCGAGGGGCGGGCCGGCCGCCGGCGGGTGGACGACGGGATGGTGGGCGCGTGAAGGCAGTGATCATGGCGGGCGGCGAGGGCACCCGCCTGCGGCCGCTCACCTCCAACCAGCCCAAGCCGATGTTGCCGATGGCCAACCGGCCGATGATGGAGCACGTCATCCGGCTGCTGCGCCACCACGGGTTCACCGACATCGTGGTGACCGTGGCCTTCATGGCCAACGCGATCCGCGCCTACTTCGGCGACGGGTCCGAGCTCGGCGTCCGGATGGTCTACGCGACCGAGGAATCCCCGCTCGGCACGGCCGGCTCCGTGCTCAACGCGCGCGACGAGCTCGACGAGCGCTTCCTCGTCATCTCGGGCGACGTGCTGACCGACGTCGACCTGAGCGCCATCGTCGCCTTCCACGAGTCCAAGGGGGCGCTCGCCACGATCGCGCTCCAGTCGGTCGAGAACCCCGTCGAATTCGGCATCGTGATTACCGACGAGGACGGCGCGGTCGAACGTTTCTTGGAGAAGCCCACCTGGGGGCAGGTCTTCAGCGACACCATCAACACCGGCATCTACGTCCTCGAGCCCGAGATCTTCGACTTCATCGCGCCCAACGAGGTGGCCGACTTCTCGAGCGACGTGTTCCCGGCCGCGCTGGCGGCCGGACGGCCGATCTATGGCTACGTGGCCGCCGGCTACTGGGAGGACGTCGGCACGACCGAGGCCTACCTGAAGGCGCACCGCGACATCATGGACGAACGCGTCGCCGTCGACATCGACGGCTTCGAGCTGCGCCCCGGGGTCTGGCTGGGCAAGGACTCGACCATCGACCCGAGCGCCAAGGTCAGCGGCCCGGCCATCATCGGCGACAACTGCTCGGTCGGACCGAGCGTCGTCATCGGGCCCTACACCACGCTCGGAGCCAACGTCCGCATCGCCGACGGGGCCGAGCTCGAGCACTCCACCGTGAACGACAACTGCTACCTCGGCGTCGGCGTCCGGGTGGAGGGGTCGGTCGTCGGACGGTCCTGCGATCTGCGGCGCGGCGCCCGCTGCGAGCCCGGCTCGGTGCTCGGCGAGAGCTGCCTGATCGGGGTGCACGCAGAGGTCCGGGCGGGCGTCCGGGTGTATCCGTTCAAGACGGTCGAGGCCGGCGCGGTGGTGAACTCGTCCATCGTCTGGGAGTCGACCGGGCAGCGGTCCCTCTTCGGGCGCGAGGGGGTGCGGGGGATCGCCAACGTCGACATCAGCCCGGAGCTGGCGGTGCGCCTGTCCATGGCCTGGGCGTCGACGCTCGACCGCGGGTCCCACGTGAGTGCGTCGCGCGACACCAGCCGCACGGCCCGGGTGTTGAAGCGGGCGATCATGGTCGGCTGCAATGCGGCCGGTGTGAACGTGGGGGACCTCGAGGTGGCCACGATCCCGGTGACCCGCCACCAGGTGCGGAACTCGGGCAGCCGCGGCGGGGTGACCGTCCGCCTGGCCGCCGACGATCCACAGTCGGTCGTCATCCGCTTCTTCGACGCCAACGGGCTGGACATCGACGAGGGCGCCCAGCGCAAGATCGAGCGCCTCTACCACCGCGAGGAGTTCCGGCGGGTGCTCGCCCGCGACATCGGCGACATCGACTTCCCGGCGCGCGCGGTCGAGCAGTACACGGCCGATCTGATGGCGGCCGTCGACCTCTCGGTGGCCCGGGCGGCGGGGTTGAAGCTGGTGCTCGACCTCTCCTACGGCTCGGCCAGCTTCGTCATGCCGAACCTCCTGGCCAAGCTCGACGCCGACGTGCTGGTGGTCAACCCCTACGCGCAGACGCCCGGCATGATGGGGGTCGAGCGCGCCGCCAACGCGGCTCGCCTGGCCGAGCTCGTCGTCGCCTCGGGCGCGCAGCTGGGCGCGCTGGTCGACGCGGACGGCGAGCGCCTGACCATCGTGGACGACGCCGGCACCGTGCTCTCCGACCAGCAGGCGCTGCTCGTCCTGCTGCGCCTGGTCATCGCCACCGAGCCCGCTCCCCGGATCGCGCTCCCGGTCGGGGTGAGCAGCGCCGCCGAGGCCATCTGCCAGGAGGCGGGCGCGCCCCTGACCTTCACCAAGCGTTCCTCGGCGCACCTGATGGAGATCGCGGCCGGCCAGGGCATCTCCTTCGCCGCCAGCCAGGATGGCGGGTTCCTGTGGCCCGACTTCCTCCCCGCCTACGACGCGGCCGCCACCCTGGCCAAGCTGGTGAGCCTCCTCGCCACCACCGGCCAGTCGCTCTCGGCTCTCGTCCGTTCGCTGCCCCCGGTCCACATCGCGCACGAGACCATCGCCATGCCCTGGGAGCAGACCGGGCTCGTCATGCGCACGCTGGTCGAGGGGCTGAGCGACCGGGAGCTCATGCTGGTCGACGGGGTGAAGGTGGCCGACGGAGACGGCTGGGCGCTGGTCTTGCCCGATCCCGAGGAGCCGGTGATGCACGTCTGGGCGGAGGGCTCGAGCGACGCCGGAGCCTGGGCGCGGGCCGCCCAGTATGTGGACCGGTTGATCCAGGTCCCGCGCGAGGGGTCGGCCGTCCCGGCCCCCTGAACGGGCGCGGGCCGTTCCGGTAGGGTGCCCGGCGATGAACATCCCCGAGGACCTCCGCTACTCGAAGGACCACGAGTGGGTGCGCGCCGAAGGGACCCGGTGCCGGGTCGGCATCACCGACTACGCCCAGGACGCCCTGGGCGATGTGGTCTTCGTCGAGCTGCCGAGCGTGGGGCAGCGGCTGGAGGCCGGCGGCCTGCTCGGGGAGATCGAGTCCACCAAGTCGGTGTCGGAGGTCTACGCACCGGTGGGGGGCACCGTGGCGGCCGTCAACACCGAGCTCGTCGACTCGCCCGAGCGGATCAACGAGGACCCCTACGGGGCCGGCTGGATCTGCGAGCTCGACGGCGCCCCGGGCGCCGAAGCCGACGGGCTCTTGGACGCGGACGGGTACCGGCGCCTGCTGGACGGCTGATTGACAACCCCGGGAGCGCAACCCCCAGACATCCTGGCGACGAGCTGAGCGCCCATCGAAGACGAAGGATGAAGCGAGTACCGTGTGAGTCGTGTTCTGCCACAACTGCGGGCACCGGAATCCTCCCAGGGTGAATTTCTGTTCGTCTTGCGGGACAGCGCTGCCGACGGATCCCTCCGAGACCACGGTTCGACTGCAGCCCGTCGATGAGCACGGAGAATCCGGTGAAGAAGAGCCCGCGGTCACGCTCGTCGAGGTGCCGCGCGGGGTCGGCGTGTTGGTGGTCAAGCGCGGCCCCAATGTGGGCGCCCGATACCTGCTGGAGGGCGAGGTGACCCGCGCTGGGCGCCATCCCGAGAGCGACATCTTCCTCGACGACATCACCGTGTCCCGGCGACACGCCGAGCTCTCTCGGGGGCCCGACGGGTCGGTCACGATCCGAGACGATGGGTCCCTCAACGGCACCTACGTCAACCGCGAGCGGATCGAAGAACAGGTCCTGGCCGGGGGGGACGAGGTGCAGATCGGCAAGTTCAAGCTGGTCTATCTCGTGGCGGGCGACGAGTGAGCGGCCGGACCTATCTGTCGATCGGAGACGTCCTCAGCCTCCTTCGCCAGGAGTTCCCCGACGTCACGATCTCCAAGATCCGGTTCCTCGAGAGCCAGGGACTCGTCAACCCGGAGCGTTCGCCGTCGGGGTATCGCAAGTTCTACGAGCGCGACGTGGAGCGCCTCCGCTGGGTGCTCCGCCAGCAGCGCGAGCACTTCCTGCCCCTGAAGGTGATCCGCGACCGGTTGGCCGGAACCGACGGCGTGCCCTCCGACGACGCCGACGCGGTGGAGCCGACGGAGCGCGACACGATCTCGGCGAACGGCACGCGCGAGTCCGACGACGCCGACCCGCCCGCCGAACCCGCGATGGTGGGCGCGCACCGAACGCCGCCACCGGTGGCCGTGAGCGCAACCGACGCACCACCGCTCAGACCGCGCGTGCCGACCGTGTCAACGCCGAGCGCAGGGGCGCCGACCCCCGTACCGGCGGCGCCCGCACCGACCGGTGCACCGGCCGCACCGGCTCCGGCAATGGCGGCACCAGTCGCGGCGGCACCACCAGTGGCCGCACCAGTCGCGGCGGCACCACCAGTGGCAGCACCAGTCGCGGCGGCACCACCAGTGGCCGCACCAGTCGCGGCGGCACCACCAGCGGCCGCCCGGACCACCACCGCCCCGGTCATCGGCCGGCGCGCCGAGCCAGACCCGCCCGCCGCCGTCGCGCGTGCGGACCGGCCGACCCCCGCGGCACCGGCACCGGATCTCCAGTCCGTCGCGGCCCGGCCCGAAGCAGAGGTCCGGCCCGCAGAGACCCCACCCTCGGGCTCCAGCCTCACCATCGAGGAGCTCTGCCACGCGAGTGGGCTCTCCATCACCGAGGTCGCCGCTCTTGAGGGCTTCGGGCTGGTGGAGCCGGTCACTGTGGCGGGAACGCTCTACTACGACGAGGAGTGCCTGACGGTCGCCAAGCTCGTCTCAGACTTCGCGCGCTACGGGATTGAGCCTCGCCACCTGCGCCTCTACCGCAACGCCGTTGACCGCGAGCTCGGCCTGGTGGAACAGATCATCACCCCCTTGCTCCGCCAGCGGAACCCCGAGGCGCGCAAGCGGGCAGCCGATACGGCGGCCGACCTCAACCGGCTCGGGCAGCAGCTCCGCGGGGCCCTGCTGCGCAAGGGAATCCGGAACCACTTCGGGCGCTGAGGGACGCGGGCGTCCGAGACGGCGCGGGTGCCTGGGCACCGCCTGGCCGGCCGGCGCCGCCACGCGAAGCTCCTGCCCACGGCGCCTGATGGGCGAATCTCAAGGCCACGGCACTACATTTTCCCCATGGTGGAAGTTCGACTTCGCGCCGTCCGGGTGGACCTCCAGTCGAACACACCCGTGCTCTTGCTCCAAGAGACCGACGGCGAGAAGCGCACCCTGCCGATCTTCATCGGCCCGCCGGAGGCCCAGGCGATCGCCTACGCGCTGGAGGGGATCACCATGCCCCGGCCCATGACCCACGACCTGATGCGGGATCTGCTGGCCTCCCTCGAGGTGGAAATCGAGCGCGTCGTCATCACCGAGCTGCGCGCCACCACCTACATCGCGGAACTCCAGCTGCGTCGTGGCGCCGACCGGTCGGTCGTCTCCAGTCGACCCTCCGACGCCGTCGCGGTGGCCGTCCGCACCGGGAGCCCGCTCTTCGTCTCCGACGAGCTGATGGACGCAGAGGGCATCCTGCTCGCCATCGACGGTCCAGACGGCGAGGACGACTCCCTGCCACCCGAAGAGCTCGTCGGACAGTTCCGCGAGTTCCTCGACTCGATCAAACCCGAGGACTTCTCGCCGTAACGGCCGCTACGCGCCGGACCCCACGCGCACCAGCGTCCGGCCGCGACCCTGGCTGGCCAGGATCCCCTCGAGCGTCGCCGGCAGTTCCGACAGCCCGATCTCGCGCGCCACGAACGTCTCGAGCGCCTCGGGCGGGAAGTGCTCCGCCATGGACGCCCACAGCGCCCGGCGCTCTTCGATGGGGGTGTCGACGGTGTCGACGCCGAGCAGCGCCAGATGCCGGACGATGAACGGGTAGACCGTCGTCTCGAGCGTGGTGCCGCCCGTCAGCCCGGTGGCGACCACGGCGCCGCCATAGCGGACGGTGCGCAAGAGGGCTGCCAGCGTCGCCCCTCCGACGCAGTCCACGGCCCCCGCCCACCTCGGCTCGCCGAGCACCCGCGCTCCGTTCGGCACGAGGTCGTCCCGCCCGATCACGCTGGCCGCGCCGAGCCCGCGCAGGTAGTCGTGCTCGCTCGCCTTGCCGCTGCTCGCCACCACCTCGTAGCCGTGGTGCGCCAGCAGGTAGACGGCCATGCTGCCGACGCCGCCCGTCGCCCCGGTCACGACGATCGGCCCGTCGGCCGCGGTCACGCCCACCTGTCCGAGGCGCGCCAGCGAGAGCAGCGCCGTGAAGCCGGCGGTGCCGACCACCATCGCCTGGCGCGCGGACAGCCCGGCCGGGAGCGGCACCACCCACCCGGCGCGGACGCGGGCGCGCCCGGCGAAGCCTCCGTGGTGGGACACGCCGAGGTCGTAGCCCTGGGCGAGCACGCCCAACCCGACCGGGATGGAGGCGTCGTCGCTCTGCACGACCGTGCCCGCCAGGTCGACCCCGGGCACGAGCGGCGAGATGCGGGCCACCCGGTTGCCGGGCCGGGTGACCATGGCGTCCTTGTAGTTGACGGCCGACCAGGCCACGTCGATCACGATGTCACCGTCGGACAGGTCGCCGTCGTCCAGTGTGCGGATCCCGGTCTCCACCGTGTCGTCGTGTCTCGTGACCACGAACGCCTCGAAGCTCACGACCGCCACGATAGGGGTGGGGGCTGCGCCGAGGGCCGGTCACGACCGCGCACTCGGGGTCCGTTACGCTCGCCGCGTGCCCGAGCGACTTGGCGGCCGAACGTGGCGGCACCGGGTCGTCGGCCTGTTCGTCGGAGTGCTGGCCCTGCTGGCCGTGGTCGGCCCACCGGTGGAGGCGGCGGCCAACCCCCAGGGCGCGCTCCAGACCACGGTCGGGCACCTCTCCCGGGTGGTCGTGTCGAGCGGGCCGGTGGACGACCGGGGGTCGCTCGTGGCCGTCGTTGGCGTCCAGACCGGTGTGGCGTCGGGCCGACTGCTCGTCCTCGGCTACCGCGGCGACCGCTGGCGCACGCTCGCCCGGTTAGCTGTCTCGCAGTACCCAATCGTCCCCGCCCAGACGGTCGAGGTCGCGCACGTGACCGGGGACGCCCGCCCCGACTTCTTGGTGCTGGTGGCGGCGGCCGACAACACGCCGGGCGTGGTGGTGGGACAGGTCTTCGGGCGATGGGTGCTCATCGACAACGCGGGGCCGTTCCCCACCTCGCCCTACCTGGCGCGTAGCCCGCACTTCGTCGGCGGCCGGCTGGTGAGCACCTTCGACGACTGTCAGCCCGACTGCGCGTCGGGTACCGAGACGCCGATCGACTGGCGCTACGACCGGGCGCGCCGTGAGTTCACGGCGCCGAACCCGCCCGGCTGGGTCGCGCCGCCGGGCGCGTTGAACCACCGCGTCGCCTGATCCGCCGGGAGCCGGGTTAGCGTACGCCGTGGTCAGTGTCGCCCGGTACGGCACGTGGTTCTCGCCGTTGTCCATAGAGGACGTGGCGGCGGGCCGCATCTCCCGGTCGGCGCTGCGCTCTGACGGCCGGAGCCTGTACTGGCTGGAGCATCGCCCCGACGCCGGCGAGGGCACGGTGCTCGTCCGGGCGGCGGAGGGAGGTGAGGCCGCGGTCGTCTCGCCGGCCGGCGCCAGCATCCGCTCGCGCGTCCACGAGTACGGCGGCGGCGCCTACTGCCTGGTCCGGGTCGAGGGCGAGCCACCCCGGGTCGCCTACGTCGACGAGTCGAGCCAGCGGGTCATGCTCGCGTCACTCGACGGCGTCGATCCGGTGGCGCTCACCCCAGAACCGCCACCGGGGGAGCGCTGGCTCCACGGCGACCTGGTCGCCACCGCCGACGGCCGCTGGATCCTCTGCGTGCGAGAGCGCCACGAGCCGGCGGGCGCGCAGACGCGCTCGATCGTGTGGATCGCTGCGGACCAGCCGGGACGGAGCGGTCCGTTGTGTGCTGGCCGCGACTTCTTCATGGCCCCCCGCCCCGACCCCATGGGCCGCACGCTGGCCTGGGTCAGCTGGGACCACCCCGACATGTCGTGGTACAGCTCGGAACTCTGGACCGGGGGCCTCTTGGAGACCGGGGCGGGGCTCGAGGTCGTCTCCGCGCGCCTGGTCGACGGCGGACCGCAGATCTCGGTGGCCCAACCGCTGTGGCTGGCCGAGCGGGACCTCGTGTACGTGTCCGACCGGTCCGGCTGGTGGCAGCCCTGGCGGTGGTCCGGTGGGGAGCCCGAGCGACTCTGTGACGAGGAGTGCGACTTCCAAGATCCCGAC
The DNA here is from genome assembly GCA_035604685.1 of Acidimicrobiales bacterium. Lineage (GTDB taxonomy): Bacteria > Actinomycetota > Acidimicrobiia > Acidimicrobiales > RAAP-2 > DATNIB01. Next base: position 15,733 of record DATNIB010000029.1, read on the forward strand.
TGGCAGCTCGGCCAGTGCACCCTGGTGCCGGTCGGCCGAGAGCACCTGGGCTGCACCTGGCGGCGCGAGGGCCTGTGCGGCGTCGGCCTGCTCTCGCTCGTGAGCGGGAGCATCGACGTCGTCGCCCAGCCCTGTGTCTCGGTGGTCGGCCTCTGTGCGCACCGGGGCGGCGTGGCCTGGCTGGGCGCGACCCCGGTCTCCTCAATCGGGGTGTGGTGGAGCGGCGAGGACGGCCAGGCCGAGCTCGTCGTGGCGCCGCCGCCCGTCGAGATCGCGCCCCAGGACGTCTCGGTGGCCGAGCCGGTCTCGTTCGTCGCGCCCTCGGGCCGCACCGTGCGCGCACTGTTCTACCCCCCGCACCTGCGCGGGGTGAAGGGGGAACGCGGGACCGCGCCGCCGCTCGTCGTCTTCTGCCACGGCGGCCCGACGGCGGCGGCGGCGGCCGGCCTCGACCTGTTCGTCCAACTGTTGACGACGCGGGGGTACGCGGTGGCCGCGGTGAACTACGCCGGGAGCTCGGGCTACGGACGAGCGTTGCGCGTCGCGCTGGACGAGGCCTGGGGCGAGGCCGATGTCGACGACTGCATCGACGCCGCGCGCTGGTTGGCGGAGGAGGGGCGCGTGGACCCGGGGAGAATGGCCATCCGCGGTTCGAGTGCCGGCGGGCTCACGGCGCTGAACGCGCTGGTGCGGGCGGAGGTGTTCGCGGCGGCGGTGACCTGGTACGGGGTGACCGACCTGCTCACGCTCGCCGCAGCCACCCACGACTTCGAGCTCCACTACATGGACCGCTTGGTGGGCGCGCTGCCCGAGGCGCGCGAGCGCTACCGGGAGCGCTCTCCGGTGCAACGGGTGCGGGACCTGCACGGGTCCGTCCTGTTGCTCCAGGGGCTCGACGACATCGTCGTGCCGCCCGAGCAGGCCAACGCGATGGTGGTGGCGCTCCACGCGCGCGGCATCCGGTGCGACCACCTGGCGTTCGAGGGGGAGGGCCACGGCTTCCGCCGCCTCGAGACCTTGCGGGCCGCCTACCGGGCCGAGCTCGCCTTCTACGGGGAGATCCTGGTGGGGGACCCCGGCTAGGGCGGCACCGACGGCCCGCGTCGGGCTGGCTCAGCCACGGGGCCGTGGACCCTGTCCGAGAGGTCGCCTGGTACGCTCGAAACCGGCCCTGAGCGGCGCACTTGGGGTGCGGAACGACAGGAGACACGTGCTGGGGCGGCTTGGACAGTGGGCCCGCAGCGGCGTGACCGCGTGGCAGCCCGAGGAGGCGGACGCACTCCTCTACGCCGCCTCGGCCCTCTTTGCCTTCGCCATGGTGTTCTTCCTGTCGGGCCCGGGGCCCGTGCACGAGACTGCGTCCGCGCTCTCGACCCGCGTCTTGTACCGCCAGTGGGCGGCGCTGGCCCTCGGCCCCTACCTGGCGGCGGCCTTTGCGGCGCTCTTCCTGGCGCGCCGCGCCGAGCGGATCGATTCGGGGCGCCAGCGCGAGCCCGGCCTGACCCCGCTGCAGCGGCTGGCGAACTTCGGGTCGCTCGGCAACGCCCGAGTGCTCCTCTTCCTGTTCGTGCTCGTCGGCGCGACGCTGGTACCGCTCTCGCTCGAGATCGTGTGGCGGAGCCAGCAGCCCGAGGTCACGGTCGTCCAACAGGCCGGCGCCCGGCTGGCCCAGGGCAAGGAGCTCTACCACGCCTCCGTGCGCAACGGCCACGTCGTCTCGGCCGAGCCGGGCGTGCCCAGCTTCGAGTCGTTCTTCCCCTACCTGCCGATCATGGCGGCCTTCGGCCTGCCGAGCAGCACGCACGGCCCGCGCGAGCTCACCGACGCGCGGATCTTTTTCAGCGTGGTGACGCTGCTCGTCGTGGCCGGGGCTCTGACCCTGTGTCGCGGCCCGCCCGATCGCAAGATGCGCACCCTGCAGTTGATGACGGTGCTGCCGACCGCAGCACTCCCGCTCGCCACCGGTGGGGACGACATGCCGGTCGTGGCGTTCCTGCTCTTGGCGATGGTCCTCGCACAGCGTCGTCGACCCGGCCTGTCGGGTTTCGTGCTGGGCGTCGTGGCGTCGATGAAGTTCACCGCATGGCCGCTGGCCGCGCTGGCGCTGTTCGCGGCGCGCGACGCGCAGGGTCGCCGCGCGCCCAAGCGGATGGCGCTCGGCATGCTGGTAGTGGCCGGACCGGTCGTCGTGCCGTTTCTCTTGCAGAACCCCAAGGTGTTCGTCGACAACGTGATCCTCTACCCGCTCGGACTGGCCGGCGTTGCGTCACCGGCCGCCAGCGCACTGCCCGGCCACATCCTCGTCACCCTCCTGCCGGGGCTGCGCCACGTGCTGCCGCTGGCGGTGGCCATCGTCGGGGGCGCGGTGCTCGTCGCCTACCTGCGCCGGCGGAGGCCGCGAACCGCGTCCGAGGTCGTCTCGCTGGCCGGTTGGATCATGCTGGTGGCGATCCTCTTCGCGCCGGCCACGCGCGTGGGCTACCTGCTCTACCCGATCAACTTCTTTTTCTGGGCCCACCTGTTGCGGGGCACCGACGACCTCGAGGTCCTGACCGGCGTCCTGTCCGCGCCCGACGGCAGGTTGCTCGAGCCGCCGGCGCGTCGGCGCAGCCCCGTGGGTGCACTGCAGTTCCGACGGCCCCGCGCCCTCGGCTGACCGCGGCCGGCGGCGCTAGTCGGCGTCGGGCTCCTGGATCAGCCGCAGCGTGAACCGGGTGCGATCGGCGCCCGTCCCCGACGCGCCGAAGGTCGACGGGGCCACGACCGTTCCCAGCTCCCAGAACCACCCGTCGTCGCCGGCCAGCTGACCGAGGACCTCGATGCCCGGCTGGTGGTCGGCCGGCCCGGTGCTCTCGATGTGCCACCCGGCCCGCTGCATCTCGGTCTTGTAGAAGTCGACCACCGCCGCCTGCGGGCCGCCGACCGACAGCACCACCGCCTGGTCGTACTGGCTGGCGTTGCCGCTGTAGTCGATGGCCGAGACCCGGCGCGCGCCGGCCGGCACCACCACCGCGTTCAGGACGTTGTTGGGCGGCTGGCCGGCCGAGATGATGGGCCCGAGCGCGCCCCGTGCGCCGACCGCGCGCAGCGACGTGCCGCGCACCCGGACCGACGTCTGACTCGGGGGCTTGGCCGGGGTGGCCCGGAAGACGGTTGCGCCGCCGGCGAACACCAGGAGCACGAGCACGGCCAGGCCGAGCACGATCGCCGCGGGCTTCATGCTCACCGGGCGCCCCGCCGGCCGCTCGGGCGGCGAGGTGTCCGGAGCGACGGTGGCGGTGGACGACTCGTCCATGACGAGGAGAGCCTACGGCGCCCCTGCGGTGCGGCTCAGCCGGGGGAGATCACCCGGGGTCGTCGCCCCAGCCGAAATGGTCGATCGGCCCGTGGCCGGCCCCGAGCCGCCAGCCGGCGGCCCCGACCAGCGCACGGTGCACGAACTCCTTGGCGGCCCGCACCGCGTCGAGGGGCTCGGCCCCGCGGGCCAGGCCGGCCGCGATGGCGGCCGAGAGCGAGCAGCCGGTGCCGTGGTCGTTGCCGGTGGCCACCCGGACGGCCGAGAGGATGACGGGTTCGCCGCCGTCCACGAAGACGTCGGGGGCGCTGTCCCCCCCGGCGTGCCCGCCCTTTACGACGACCGCCCCGCTGCCCAGCGCCCGCAGCTCCTCTGCCACCTCGATCATCTGCTCGATGCCCGCCAGGTCGGCCGGCCGGCGGCCGGTGAGCAGCGCCGCCTCCCGCAGGTTGGGGGTCGCCACGGCCGCCCGGGGCAACAGGTGCCGGCGGTAGGCGTCCACCCCTCCCTCGCCCATGAGCGCGTGGCCGGTCGAGGAGACGAGCACCGGATCGACGACGAGGTTGGGCAGGACGCCGCGCTCGGCCAATTCGGCCACCGCGCGCACCGTTCCGGGCACCGCCAGCATGCCGGTCTTGGTGGCCCTCGGGTGCAGATCGGCGACCACGGCCTCCACCTGGGCCACCACGAACGCGGGCTCCATCGCCACCACCCCGAGGACCGCCGCGCTGTGTTGGGCGGTCACCGCGCTCACCGCGGTGGTGCCGAAGACGCCGAGCGCGGCGAAGGTCTTGAGGTCGGCCTGCAGGCCGGCGCCCCCGCCCGAGTCCGAACCGGCGATCGTGAGCACGACGATCGGGGTCATCGGTCGAGCCTACGGTGCCCCCGCCACCACCGGTCGGTCGCCGGCGCGGGCGCGCCGTCACGTGACGCGTCGGTGGCGCCGCCCGGGGCGCCGCGAGGGGGCCGGTAGGCTGGGGACGGTGGCAGGCGAGGTCGCTCCGTTGGTGGTGGCGGGGGAGCGGTTCGCGAGCCGCCTGTGGCTCGGCACCGGCGGCATGGCCAGCCTGGCCGCCCTGGAGGCCGCGCTGGTGGCGGCGAACACGGAGCTGGCGACGGTCGCGGTGCGCCGGGTGGACGCGAGCGCCCGCGGGTCGCTGCTCGACCTGCTCGCCGCGCACGGGGTGCGGATCCTCCCCAACACCGCCGGTTGCTTCACTGCGTCCGAGGCGGTGCTCACGGCCAAGCTGGCGCGCGAGGCGTTCGAGACCGACTGGGTCAAGCTCGAGGTGATCGGCGACGACCGCACGCTGCTACCGGACGCAGTCGAGCTCTTGGCGGCCGCCGAGCAGCTGGTCGAGGAGGGCTTCGTCGTGCTCCCGTACACGACGGACGACCCGGTGCTGGCCCGGCGGCTCGAACAGGTCGGCTGCGCGGCCGTGATGCCGCTCGGGTCCCCGATCGGCAGCGGCCTCGGGATCCGCAACCCCCACGCGCTGGCCCTCGTGGTCGACGCCGTCAGCGTCCCGGTCATCTTGGACGCCGGTGTCGGCACCGCGTCGGACGCGGCCCTCGCGATGGAGCTCGGGTGCGACGGCGTCCTCGCCGCCTCGGCCATTAACGGCGCCCGCGACCCGGCCGCCATGGCGGCCGCCCTGCGCCGCGGGGTCGAGGCGGGCTACCTGGCCCGCCGGGCCGGGCGCATACCGCTGCGCTTCCACGCCGAACCCTCGAGCCCCTTCGCCGGGCGGGCCGACCTCGGGACCCCACCGGCGGACTGAGGGTCCGGGCCAGTGGGCGCCCCGTGGGTATGCCCTGAGCAGGGAAGATGGTCGAATCGGGCGGCGAGGCACTACGTTAGGCTGACCTAACTTTCGGCTGGCCGAACTTCTGGAGCGGGAGTGCCCATGGCGATGACCGCACCGGCTCCCCGGGCGGGGCCGGCCGTCGACCGGCCGGCGGTGCCCGCCCGCCCCCGTCGACCCCCCGGCCTGCTGTTCGGGCTGGCGGCGGGCGTCGCGGTGCTGTTGGCCGTCCCGCTCGTCTTCCTCTTGGTCCAGGCGGCCGAGTCGGGGTGGGCGGCGCTGCGGCCGCTGCTCTTCCGCCAGCTCACGGCCCAGCTGCTCTGGAACACGGTCCGCCTGACCGTCGTGGTCACCCTCCTTTGCGCAGTGGTGGGGACGCTCGCCGCCTGGGTGGTGGAGCGCACCGATCTGCCCGGGCGGCGCCTCTTTGCCGTGCTGTTGGTCCTGCCCCTCGCCGTGCCGGACTTCGTCGAGAGCTTCGGCTGGGTCTCGGTGGCGCCCTCGCTGCGCGGCTACTTCGGCGCGGTCCTCGTGATGACCTTGGCCGTGTACCCGCTCGTCTTCCTCCCGGTCGCCGCCGCCCTGCGCCACGCCGACCCGGCGCAGGAGGAGGTGGCGCGCAGCCTGGGCCTCGGCCGGTTCCGGACCTTCTGGCGGGTGACCCTCGGCCAGGCCCGCCGCGCCATCCTGGGCGGCAGCCTGCTGGTGGCGCTGGTCCTGCTGGCCGAGTACGGCGCGTTCGAGATCCTGGGCTACCGCACCTTCACGACCGAGATCTACACCGAGTACCTGAACGGCTTCGACCCGCCGGCCGCCAGCGCGCTCTCGCTCGTCCTCGTCGCGCTCAGCCTGTGCCTGCTCTTCGGCGAGGGCGCCTCCCGGGGCGGCGGCCGCCTCGACCGTACCGGTCCGCTCGCCGCCCGGCCGGCGTCCCGGCACCGGCTGGGGAGGGCCACGCCGGCCGCCCTGGCCGCCGTCGGCGCACTGGTCGCCCTGGCCCTCGGGGTCCCCGTCGGCGCCATCGTCTACTGGCTGTTCCACGGCCAGGGGGTCGCCGTCGGGTCGTCCTCTCTCGCGTCGGCCGCCTGGCACACTCTCGCCTACAGCGCGTCGGCCGGGGTGCTGGCCACCGTCTTGGCCCTGCCCGTCGCCCTCTTGAGCGTGCGTCACGGCGGACGCCTGGCCCGCCTGTTGGAGCGCAGCACCTACCTCGTCCTCGGCATCCCCGGCATCCTCATCGCGCTCGGGCTCGTCTACTTCTCGCAGCGCTACCTCTTCGGCGTGCTCTACCAGAGCAGCCCGCTGCTCGTGATCGCCTACGCGGTCATGTTCTTCCCGCTGGCTCTGGTCGCCGTCCGCACTTCGGTGGCCCAGGCCCCGATCCGCCTCGAAGAGGCGGCCCGCTCGCTCGGCACCGCCCGCCGCTCGGTGCTCCTCCGGGTGACCCTGCCGCTCGTCGCCCCCGGCCTGGCGGCCGCCTTCAGTCTCGTCTTCCTCGAGGCCGCGACCGAGCTCACCGCCACCCTGGTGCTCCATCCGACCGGCGTGGAGACCCTGGCCACCCAGTTCTGGGCCTTCCAGACCAACCTGTCCTACGGGCAGGCGGCCCCCTACGCCGCGCTCATCGTGCTCGTCGCCGCCCTGCCGAGCGCGGTGCTCGGGCGCTGGTTCGACCGGTTACCCGCCCGTCGGCCGGCGCCGCTCGAGCGGTCCGCGGCGGCGGCATGACCGATCTCGTCGCCCGCGACCTGCACAAGTCCTACGGACCGGTCCCCGCGCTGCGCGGGGTGGACCTGGTCGTTCCCGCCGGCTCGTTCACCGCGGTGCTCGGTCCCTCGGGCAGCGGCAAGACGACGCTGCTGCGCGTCATCGCGGGGTTCGAGCGCGCCGACCGGGGATCGGTGACGTTGGCCGGCGTCGTGGTGGAGGACGACCGCCACCACGAGCCACCCGAGCGCCGGCGCGTGGGCTATGTGCCCCAGGAGGGCGCCCTGTTCCCGCACCTGAGCGTCGAGAAGAACATCTCCTTCGGGGTGAGGGAGCGGGCACGCCGCGGGCGCCGCGTGGAGGAGCTCTTGGACATGGTCGGCCTGGCCGGGCTCGGCCCGCGCTACCCGCACCAGCTCTCGGGCGGCCAGCAGCAACGGGTGGCGCTGGCGCGCGCCCTCGCCGTCAGCCCGGCGGTGATCCTCCTCGACGAGCCGTTCGCGGCGCTCGACGCGCGCCTGCGCGCCAGCGTGCGGGCCGAGGTCCTAGACGTCCTGCAGCGGGCCGGCACGACGGCCCTCTTCGTCACCCACGACCAGGACGAGGCCCTGTCGCTCGCCGACCAGGTGGCCGTCTTGGACGGCGGCCGGATCCAGCAGGTGGACTCGCCCCGCGGGCTCTACGCGCACCCGGCGGATCCCACGATCGCCCGCTTCTTGGGCTCCGCCAACCTCATCGACGGGACCTTCGCTCGGGGAGTGGTGCAGACCGCGCTCGGTGCCCTGGCGCTCGACCCCGCGGCGGCCGCCGGCCCCGAGGGAGCCCACGCGGTCGTCCTCCTCCGCCCCGAGCAGCTCGTCCTCGGTCCCCCCGAGGCCGCGGCCTTCGCCGGTCGCGTGCTGCAGTCGGAGTACTTCGGGCACGACGCGATCGTGACGGTGGTCCCCGAATCACCCGGCCGGACGCTCGGGGCCGAGACGCTCGTCGTGCGGATCACGGGCGGCGTGGACTGGCGGCGCGGCATCGTGGCCGGCGTCCGGGTGGTCGGACCGGTGCTGGCCTGGCCGGCGTCTGGGCGGGGGGCGGGCCACGCCGATCGGCGGCCGCCGGAGGGCTGAGGACCACCCCCGTGTAGTTACCCGCGTGTGGCCCGCGTGCAGTAAAGTCTCCCCCGAGGAGTTTGGCGGAGGAGGAATCGTGGCCCAGCAAGAGGCGGCTGGGCGCGCCCGTGACGCGCATCGCGCGGCATCGTTTGGCGCGTCCACACGCGTACACGCACGTCCCGGCCCCCCCGACGGCTTTGGCGGGCCCCAGGTCTGCCAGCTGGTCGGGATCACCTACCGGCAGCTGGATCACTGGGCGCGCACCGGCCTGTTGCGGCCCTCGCTCGCCGAGGCCCAGGGCAGCGGCTCCAAGCGGCGCTACTCCTATCGCGACGTCCTCGAGCTGAAGGTCATCAAGCGCCTGCTCGACGGCGGCGTCTCGCTGCAGTCCGCCCGCCGGGCCGTCGGCTGCCTGCGCCAGGACCTGGGGGCCGATCTGGCCTCGGCCAACCTCGTCCTCTCCGACACGCGGTCGGTCCTCGCCCACAGCGACGGGGAGCTGGTCGACCTCTTGGCCCGGGGGCAGGGCGTCTTCAACGTGGTGCCGCTCTCGGGCGTCGTCGACGAGCTGGCCGCGGACGTGGTGCGGATCGAGCGGAGCGCGGTGCCGGCGCGTCGGGCCCCGCGCTCGACCGCGGCGGCCGGGCAGAGGTCGCGCGCCCGGGCCGCCGGGGAGTGACCCCGCCCCCTTTTGATCTGCGCCCGCCCGCGTCCCGGGGCAGGCACCCCTCGGCCACCCCGTCCTCCCGGGTGCGCTTCGCGCACCCCTCCGAGCGGCTCTTCGCCTGGCTCCTCGACACCCACGACGTCCTCTGGGAGTACGAGCCGGTGGAGTTCGTACTGGCCTGGGCCGCCGACGGGTCGCCGTCGTCGGGCTTCCGCCCCGACTTCTGGCTCCCCGAGCAGGGTTCCTTCGTCGAGCTCACGACGGCCGACCAGCGCCTGGTCACCCGCAAGAACGCCAAGATCCGCCGGCTGCGCCAGCTCTACCCGGACATCTCGCTCGTCGTCGTGTACCAGCGGGACTTCCTCGCCCTGCTCTCCGCCAACGGGCTCGAGTTCTCCGCCACCAGCGCCGCCTGAGCCGACCCCGGAGCGGCGCAATGCCGTTTGACTTCGGGTGCCGTCGGACGCACAGTGGCGCTGTCGAACACACACTGTGTTCCAACGTGTCGCGCCGACGGGGCCGCGCACAAGGAGGGGGCATGACCGTAACTGAGACGGGCCGGGGCAGTGGTGGGCCGGCCCACTCCCACTCACCCACGCTGAACCACTGGCGCTCTTGGGTCACAAAGCACCCCGTCGCGGGGGCGGCGCTGGTCGGGGCGATCGCGACCTGGGTGGCCACGATCTTCGGCTTCTGGCTCGGCGGCATCGGTCTGCCGCAGCTCGACTGGCCGATCGCCAACGGCCACGTGGTCCTGCCCAGCTCGTCCTCGGCGGTGCAGTTCAGCGCCGGCGGGCTCATCCACGGGCTCGACGGGATCGTCTTCACGGTCCTCTTCGTCGTGTTCGTCTTCCCAATGCTCGGCCGGTCCCGGACGTCGGCGGCCAACCTGGCGCGAGGGGTCTTCTTCGGGCTGCTCCTCGGCACGCTGGTGGCCGGCTTCGTCGTGCCCTACGTGTACTACCCGCACCTCGGCGCCGGGCTCTTCGCCACCGCCTACGGCTGGAAGGTCCCCTTCGCCATCTACGCCTGGTACGTCGTGTTCGGGGTGACGCTGGGCGGGCTGTACAACCCGCTGCCGGCGGGCGACCAGTCGCCGGCCTGACCCAGACCGCGTTCCGGCTCCCCGCCCAATCCAGGGCACGGGCGGGGAGCCGGCGGCGCGACCGGCCGACCCGCTGAAGGGGCCGCTCGTGGCCGCTGGGCCGAGGTGCTGAGGGCGCGGGCCGACCCGTAGTGTGACGGGCGTGGAGACGACCCGGGGCCCGCTGGCTCGGTCTCCCCTCTACGCCGACCACGTCGCCCTCGGCGCCAAGCTCACCGAATTCGGCGGCTGGGAGATGCCCCTCGCCTATCCAGACGGCACCGTGGCCGAGCACCTCGCCTGCCGCAGCGGGGCGGTCGCCTTCGACGTGAGCCACCTCGGCACCGTGCGCGCCGAGGGCGCGGCCGCCTTCGACGCGCTCCAGCGGGCGCTCAGCAACGACCTGCGCAAGATCGGCGCGGGGCGCGCCCAGTACACGCACCTCTTGGCCGACGACGGCTCGGTGCTCGACGACCTGATCGTCTGGTGGGTGACCGAGACGCGCTTCGACGTCATGCCCAACGCCTCCAACACCGAGCGCGTCCTTGCGGTGATCCCGGGCACCGACGTGACCGGCACCCGGGCCGTCGTGGCGGTGCAGGGGCCGACCGCGAGAGCCGTGCTGGCCCGGGTGTCCCCCGAGGCGGCCGAGGTCGCGCGATTCTTCGTGCGCGAGTTCGCCTGGCGCGGCGCGCCCTGCGTCGCCGCCGGCACCGGCTACACGGGTGAGGACGGGGTCGAGTGCGCGGTGCCGGCCGACGTGGCGCCCGAGTTCTGGCGGGCCGTGCTCGGGGCGGGGGCGCTGCCCGCGGGACTGGGTGCGCGCGACACGCTCCGCCTGGAGGCGGCGCTGCCCCTCCACGGCCACGAGCTGGGGGAGGGGATCACCCCCCTGCAGGCCGGGCTCTCCTGGGTCGTGGCGTGGGACAAGGGGGACTTCACGGGAAAGGCGGCGCTGCTGGCCGAGCGCGCGGCCGGGCCGGCCCGGCGGCTGCGCGGGCTCGTGACCGAGACCCGGCAACCGCCGCGCGCCGGATCGGTCGTGACCGACGGCGGCGAGGCGGTGGGGGTCGTGACGAGCGGCAACTTCTCGCCGATGCTGAAGCGGGGCATCGCGCTCGCGTTCGTGCGCACCAAGGACGAGCCGCCGCTCGGGGCGGCCGTCGAGATCCAGCTCGAGCGCCGCCCGCTCGCCGCCCGCGTCTCGGCCACGCCGTTCTGGCCGCCCCGACTCAAGGCCGCCTGATGCCGGACTACCTGCCCCACACCGAGGACGACATCAAAGAGATGCTCGCCTTCCTCGGGCTCTCCTCGCTCGACGAGCTCTTCGCGACGGTGCCGGCCGCGCTCCGCCTGAGCGGTGGCCTCGCCCTGGAGGAGGGGCGGCCCGAGCCCGACGTGGTGGCCCGGTTCGAGGAGCGGGCCCGGGCCAACGCGACGGCCGGTCTCGTCTGCTTCGCCGGCGCCGGCGCCTACGACCACGAGGTGCCCGCCGTGGTGCGCTCGCTGGCCGGGCGCTCCGAGTTCGTCACCTCCTACACCCCCTACCAGGCCGAGGTCGCCCAGGGCGTCCTGCAGGCGGTCTTCGAGTTCCAGACCCTCGTCGCGCGCATCGCCGGCCTGCCCATCGCCAACGCCTCCCTCTACGACGGGGCCAGCGCGCTCGTCGAAGGGGTGAACCTCGGGGTGGCGGCGAGCGGGCGCCCCGTCGTGTGGGTGTCGGCGGGCGTGCACCCGCACTGGCGGGCGGTGCTCGACACCTTCGCCGTCGGCCCGGGCCACCGGGTCGTCGAGGTGCCGCTCGACCTCGGCCGGACCGTCTGGGAAGGGGCCGCCGAGGCCGGCGGGGCGCCCGGCGTGCTGGTGCTGGGCTACCCCAACTACCTCGGCTGCCTGGAGGACCCGGCCGAGGCCCGGGCGCTCGCCGACCGCCTGGGCGCCGTGCTCGTGATGGCGGCCGATCCGGTGGCGGTCGGCCTCGTGAAGAGCCCCGGCGAGTGGGGGGCCGACGTCATGGTGGGGGAGGGCCAGGCGCTCGGCGTCCCCCTCGCCTTCGGCGGCCCCTACCTCGGGCTCTTCGCCTGCAGCCAGGAGCACGTCCGGCGCTTGCCCGGCCGCCTGGTCGGCGAGACGGTGGACCGAGACGGCCGTCGCGCCTACGTGACGACGTTGCGCGCCCGCGAGCAGGACATCCGACGCGAGCGCGCCACCTCCAACGTCTGCACCAACGAGACGCTGCTGGCGGTCACGGCGGCCATCCAACTGGGCTGGCTCGGGACCTCGGGGCTGGCCGAGGTGGCGCTGCGCTGCGCCCGCGGCGCCCGCTACTGCCGCGACGCCTTGTTGGGGATCGACGGGGTCGAGCCCCTTACGGGCGAGACCCCCGTCCTGCGCGAGTTCGCGCTCCGCCTCCCAGTCCGGGCCGACCTGGTCATCGGGCGCCTGGCCGCCGAGGGCTACCTGGCCGGCGTGGCGCTCGACCAGCTGGTGGGCGATCGGGGCGACGGCTCGCTCGACGCCGAGGCCGCGGCCCACGGCCTGTTGGTGGCGGTGACCGAGCGCCGGACCCGGGCCGAGATCGACGGGCTGGTGGCCGCGCTCGACAAGGCGGTTCGCTCGTGACGAGCGCCCCCGGCGGCCGGGCGCGCAGCATCCCCCTCCTCGGCCACGACACCGAGCCGACGCTCTTCGAGCTGTCGGCGCCGGGCCGGCAGAGCTGGCAGCTGCGCACGACCGGCGTGCCCGACCGCACGGTGGACGAGCTGGTGCCGGCGGCCCATCGGCGCCGCGAGCTGGTGCCGATCGCCGAGGTGTCCGAGCGCGACCTGGTGGGCCACTTCACTCGCCTCAGCCACCGCCAGTTCTCGATCGACCTCGGCGCCTACCCGCTCGGCTCGTGCACCATGAAGTACAACCCCAAGGTGGCCGACGCGGTGGCCGCCCTGCCGGGCCTGGCGGCCGCGCACCCCGGGGCGCCGGCTTCGCTCACCCAGGGCTGGCTGGCCGTGCTGGTCGAGTTGGAAGAGGCGCTGTGCGCTATCAGCGGGATGGCGGCGGCCACCCTCCAGCCGGCGGCCGGGGCGGCGGGCGAGCTGACCGGGCTGCTCCTCATGCGCGCCTGGCACGCGGCGGCGGGCGAGGACCGCCGCCGCGTGATCATCCCGGACTCGGCGCACGGCACCAACCCCGCCTCGGTCACCCTCGGCGGCTACCAGGTGACCACGGTGCCGAGCGACGCCCGGGGCTGCGTGGACATGGCCGCGCTGCGCGCCGTCCTCGACGCCGACGTGGCCGGCATCATGCTGACCAATCCCAACACGCTCGGCCTCTTCGAGGAGGACATCGCCGAGATCGCCGGCGCCGTGCACGAGGTGGGCGGCCTCTTGTACTACGACGGCGCCAACCTGAACGCCATCTTGGGCGTGGTCCGCCCCGGCGACATGGGCTTCGACATCGTGCACCTGAACCTGCACAAGACCTTCGCCACCCCCCACGGCGGCGGGGGCCCGGGGGCGGGGCCGGTGGCCGTCTCGGCCCGGCTAGCCGAGTTCTTACCCGGGCCGCGCCCGGTGCGCCTGGCGCCCGGCGCAGACGGCGGGCCCCGCTTCGGCTGGGAGACCCCGGCCCGCTCGATCGGCCGGGTCCACGGGTGGCACGGCAACGCCCTGGTGCTCGCGCGCGCCCTCGCCTACATCGAGGTGCACGGGCGCGACGGCCTGCTGCGCGTCGCCGAGCGGGCGGTCCTCAACGCCAACTGGCTCCGACGGCGGCTCTCCTCCTCCTATGACGTCGCGTTCGACCGGCCCTGCATGCACGAGGTCGTGCTCTCGGCGGCCACCCTGCGCAAGGCCCACGGCGTCAGCGCGCTCGACGTCGCCAAGCGCCTGATCGACGAGGGCTTCCACCCGCCGACCGTCTACTTCCCGCTCATCGTGGACGAGGCCCTCATGGTCGAGCCGACCGAGACCGAGAGCAAGGAGACGCTCATGGCCTTGGCCGACGCGTTCGAGGCGGTGGCGGCCGAGGCGGTCGCGGGCCTGCTCGACCACGAGTCGCCGCGGCACACGCCGGTGCGCCGGGTGGACGAGGCGCGGGCGGCCCGCCGGCTGGTGGCCACCTACGACGCCCGCCGCGAGGAGTAGGGCGCCGGCCGATGCGGTGGCCTCCGGCGCCGTCCCTATAGTCCACCTGGGCAGGCCGCGTCGGTCGGCGGCGACGGTGCCCACCGGGTTCTGGAGGTCAGGGTGCAGATCGGCAAGGCAGCAGTCGGCGTCGCCCTCGTCGGGGGCGTCCTCTTCGGCGCCGCTCCGGCGTTCGGGGTGAGCGCCCCGGTCGGGACCCCCCTCAAGGTGTTCGTCCTCCCCGGCAACGCCAAGGTGCCCGGGGCGGTCGTCCTCACCGGGGCGGTCGGCGACTACGGCAAGGCGGTGAACGTCAACTCGGCCGGCAAGCCCGACAAGAAGGGCCCCGACGGCAAGTTCCTGCTGAAGAAGGGGACGATCACCCTCGACCTGAGCCAGTTGAAGGCGGCCGCGGCGACGGCCAAGTCGAACGACTTCAACACCACCACCTGCTCGGCCTCGGTCACCTTCAGCGCGCCGGCCGCCGTCCTGAGCGGCACCAAGGCCTACGCCCAGATCACCGGCTCCCTCACCCTCACCGAGACGGGGGCCTTCGTGCTGCCGTTCAAGGGCGGGAAGTGCAACGCCAGCGCCGCCCCGTCCGCCCAGTGGGAGGCGGTGACGGGCAGCGGGACCGTGACCTTCGGCTGACTCCGCACCCCGGGGCCAGGGCGCCCGAGCCCGGGGCTAGAGGACCGACTGTCGCCGCGCGTGCTTGCGCACGAAGCGCAGGATCGCGACGTGCTTCGCCGTGTCGCGCTCCATGAGGTCGACCAGCAGGCTCCAAAGCGACGTGTCCTTCACGACGCGCAGCTCGCGCTGCAGGCGCTTCAGCTCCTTGGCGTCCTGGAGCTCGCTCGCCAACAGCTCCTTCGTGGCGTCGAGGATGGCCGTGCGGTCGACCTGGACGAAGTCGAGGTAGGGGACTTCGGGGTCCTCGCCGCGGAGCTCGGCCTCGGTTCGCAGCGACCGCGCCAGCTCGCCGAAGAGCCGGTGGTGGCGGATCTCGTCTTCGATCAGCAGCCGCACGAGATAGGCGAAGGCCTTGGACGGCGACCGCTCGGCCACCGCCGAGTAGGACTCGAGCAGGCCCCGCTCGGCCTCCACGTGGCTCGAGAGATGGGTCCAGAGGTCCTGCTCCCAGGGGGATGCCCCGCGGGGCGCCTTCTCTTGCATGTCGGTCATCGTCCCGCTCCCAACTGCGCTCCAGACCGCCCGGGGCCGGTTGCCCCGGGCTCTTCTCTCCTCGGGTGGACCACGCTCATTCGAGCAGATCGGGCTCCTCGCGCAGGATCCGGTCCAAGAGCGGCTGGAAGCTGAAGCGACCGGCCAGGTGGCCGCCCACCTGCTTCTCGGTCAGCTTGGCCGCCTCGGTGTCGATCAGGACCGGCGTGCCGGCGGCCTCGGCCAGGAGCTGGGCCTGGCAGGAGCGCTCCATGGTGATGAACCACCAGGCCGCCTCCTCCACGCTGTGGCCGACGGTCAAGAGGCCGTGGTTGCGCAGGATGATGGCCTTGTTGTCGCCCAGCGCGTGGGCGATGCGCTTGCCCTCCTCGGTGTCGAGGACCACCCCGGTGAAGTCGTCGAACAGCGCGTGGTCGTCGTAGAAGGCGCAGGCGTCCTGGGTGATCGGGTCGAGCAGGCGGCCGAGCGACGACCAGGCCTTGCCGTGGAGCGAGTGGGCGTGGGCGGCGGCCATGCAGTCCGGCCGGGCGGCGTGCACCTGGGAGTGGATGGCGAAGGCGGCCGTGTTGACCGGACGCTCCCCCTCGACGACTGCGCCGGTGTGGTCGACCCGGATGAGGTCGTGCACGCTGATGTGGCCGAAGTAGGTCCCGAAGGGGTTCACCCAGAAACTGTTCGTGTGCTCGGGGTCGCGGGCCGTGATGTGGCCCGCCACCCCCTCGCTGAAGCCGAACCGGGCGAAGAGGCGGAAGGCGGCGGCCAGCCGCTGCTGGCGGTAGAGGCGCTCTGTCGCGACGTCCTCGTAGGTGCCGGTGGGCGGAGCGGGGAGCAGGGTGGGCATGAAGCCTCCTTCGGACCTGGCGTGCACCCCGACTCTACGCCGCGGTCCCCGCCGGTCGCCGCCCTGGGCGCCCGCCGCGCCCCTGGGCCCGTCAGCCCGGGAGCTGGGACCCGGCGCGGCAGGCGGCGAGCAGGGTGCGGCGCCGCGGCGCGTCCGTAGTGCAACTCCTCGGCCACCACCGCCAAGTACTGCAGCTGGCGAAGCTCCATCGAGCACCCGATTCATCACGATCTGTGATGATTCCACCCAGCGTTCGGGCGGCCCGTGCGCTCGGAGCAGGTTCTCGGGGAGAATCGCTGCGGTACCCCGGGGCCGAGATCCGGCCCCCGGCGACGGAGGGGAGGGCCGATGCGAGTCCCGCTCACCATCGGGGACTTCTTGGAGCGGGCGGCGCTCGTCTACGGCGACCGGACGGCCGTGGTGGACGAGCCGGGCGTGACCGGCTCGGTCGGCACCCTCACCTACGCCGAGCTCCACGACCGGGCGCGGGCCATGGCCGTCGGCCTCGACCGGCGCGGGGTGCCGACGGACGGCCGGGTGGCCATCGTCAGCCCCAACTCGGCCCGGTTCCTCACCGCCTACTTCGGGGTGAGCGGCTTCGGCCGCGTGCTGGTGCCGATCAACTTCCGCCTGACCGGCGACGAGATCGCCTTCATCCTCGAGCACTCCGGGACGAGCGTCTTGCTCTACGACCCCGAGCTGGAGGAGGTGACGGCCGGCGCGCCGGTGGCGCAGCGGATCCGTCTCGACGGCACCGACGACGCCGACCTGTTCGACCCGGTCGCCGGGCGCGGCGCGGCGCCGGCCGGCCGGCCGGCCGACGAGGACGCGACCTGCTCGATCAACTACACCTCGGGGACGACCGCGCGGCCCAAGGGCGTGCAGCTCACGCACCGCAACTGCTGGCTCAACGCGGCCAGCTTCGGCTGGCACATCGGCGTCTCGGACCGCGACGTCCTCTTGCACACCCTCCCCATGTTCCACGCCAACGGCTGGGGCATGCCCTACGCGCTGACCGCCATGGGCGGCCGGCACGTGGTGCAGCGAAAGATCGACGGCGAGGTGATCCTCTCGCGTATCGAGACCGAGGGCGTGACCCTCCTGTGCGCCGCGCCGGCCGTGGTGGCCAGCGTGCTGGCGGCCTCAGAAGAGCGGGCCGCCGCCGGTCGGCCGCTGCCCACCGGACCGGTGCGGGTGGTGGTCGCCGGCGCCCCCCCACCCACCAAGACGATCGAGCGGGTGGAGCGCGAGCTCGGCTGGGAGTTCATCCAGATCTACGGGTTGACCGAGACGTCGCCCCTGCTCACCATCAACCGGGCGCCGGCCGAGTGGGACGAGCTCGACGCCGAGGAGCGGGCCCGGCGCCTCTCCCGGGCCGGCGTCCCGGCGGTCGGCGTGCGCATGGCCGTGAGCGAGGAGGGTGAGGTCCTGGCCCGGTCCAACCACGTCTTCGAGGGGTACTGGCGGCAGCCCGACGAGTCGGCCAAGGCCCTGGCGGGGGGCTGGTTCCACACCGGCGACGGCGGCTATGAGGACGGCGCCTACACGGTCATCACCGACCGCAAGAAGGACGTCATCATCACCGGCGGCGAGAACGTGTCCTCCATCGAGGTCGAAGACGTCCTCTACCAGCACGAGGCGGTGGCCGAGGTCGCCGTCATCGGCGTGCCCGACGAGAAGTGGGGGGAGAAGGTGCTCGCCCTGGTCGTGCTGCGGCCGGGGACGACCGCGACCGAGCAGGACCTGATCGAGCACTGCCGGGCCCGCATGGCGCACTTCAAGGCGCCGCGCGGGATCGAGATCCGCCAGGTGCTGGCCCGCACCGCGACCGGCAAGCTGCAGAAGTACAAGCTCCGCCAGCCCTACTGGGAGGGACGGGACCGCGCGGTGAACTAGGGCGCGAGCCCCGGTGGCGATCCCACCGGGCGCCCCTTCGCTCAGGCCGAGCCAAACCGGCCGTCGTCATCATCGAGGCGCTCGACGTCGTCCTCGGCGAAGCTGGTGTGGTGCTGGACCGCCGAAACGAGCTCGGCCCGGTCCCATTCCGTGCCCCATCCGAACCGGGGGAATCTCAACCGACTTGACAATCAAGCGCCTCCGCGATTGCATGACAGTTGTTCTGCGATACGCGCGAAGAATCGCTGACTGTTGGGGGAGGCGCGCAATCGCCACGGCGGAAGTCGGCACGGCGGCCGTTCCGGCGGCGGGGTAGGGGCATGCCCGACATCCAACGCACCGACGAGTTCGATCCGGACCAGCCCGAGGCCCTGTCCCAGCCCGACGTGGTCTACGGGCCGCTCCGGGAGCGCTGCCCGGTCGCCTGGAGCTCCAAGTACGGCGGCTTCTGGGCGGCCACCCGGTACGCGGACATCGAGGCGATCACGACCGATCCGGCGACCTTCACCACGCGCCAGGGGATCATCGTGCCGAAGAACCCGGCCTCCGGACGCCGGCCGCCGCTGCACTACGACCCCCCGGAGCACACGCTCTACCGCAAGGCCATGAACCCCGCGTTCCGCAAGGACCGGCTCCGGCGGCTGGCGCCCTTGATCCGCGGCGTCGCGGCCGAGATGGTGGCGGCCTTGGCCTCGGAAGGCCCCGAGTCCGTCGTCGACATCTACCGCAGCTTCTGCTCGCCGTTCACCAGCCGGGTGGTCTGCGCGCTGCTCAACATCCCCGATCGCTACGTCGAGCAGCTCACGGTCGAGATGGAGGAGTTCGAGACGGCCCAACGCGCCCGCGACGACGCCGTCGTCGAGCGCTACAACCTGACGCTCTACGAGGTCTGCCGAGCGGTCGTCGCCGAGCGCCTCGGTTCGCCCCTCGCGCCCGACGAGGACCTGGTGAGCGGACTGCTGGGGCTCACCATCGACGGGGAGCGGATCCACCCCGAGACGGTGACCGGCAGCCTGCGCCAGATCCTGGTGGCGGGCCACGGCGCGCCGGCTCTCGTGACCGCCAGCGCGCTGGAGCACCTGGCGGCGGACCGCGCGCTCCAAGACGAGTGGCGGGCCCACCCCGACATCGTCGAGGCCGGTATCGAAGAGATGCTGCGGCTGCACACGCCCAACATCGGGTTCGCCCGGACGGCCACCCGGCGGGTGCGGCTGGGCGACCGCAGCATCGAGGCGGGCGAGATGGTGGCGATCGTGCTCCCGTCGGCCAACCGCGACGCCTCGGTGTTCGATCGCCCCGACGAGTTCGTGGTCGGTCGGACCGAACGCCATCTGGCCTTCGGTCACGGCGTCCACGTCTGCCCCGGATCCGTGATCGGCCGGGACGAACTCGCCGTCGCGCTCGGCGCGCTGCTCTCGGCCACGGAGCACTTCGAGGTCGCGGGTCCGGTCACCTACAGCCCGTGGCCGACGGCCGGTCCGACCAGCCTCGAGCTCCGCCTCCGGTGGCGCGCACCGGCCCACACCGCCAAGAGACAGGGGGGTGATCGCTCTGTCCGAACCTGAGGACCGGCGAGCGGCGGCCGAGGACCGCTTCGACCCCCTGGTGCTCGACACCGAGGTCGACGCCCACGAGCTGTACCGCGAGATGCGGGCGGCCTGCCCGGTGGCCCACAGCGACCGCTTCGGCGGGTTCTGGGCCATCTTCGGCTACCAGGACGTCCAACGGGTGCTGACCGACTCGCGGACCTTCATCACCTCGGTGCAGAACATCGTGCCCCGCATCGCCTTCACCGGGCGCCGCCCGCCGCTGCACCTCGACCCACCCGAGCACACGGTGTACCGCCGGGTGCTCAACCCGCTCATCAGCGACGAGCGGGTGGCATCGGTCGAGCCGACGATCCGCCGGTACGCGAAGGAGTGCCTGGTGCCGCTCCTGTCGCGCGGAGGGGGCGACTACGGCGAGGAGTTCGCCGCCAACTACCCGATCCTCGCCTTCGCCCGCTTCTTGAACGTCGACGACCAGATGATGTACCGGATCCGCGACGAGTTCGAAGTCTTCAACAAGGCCGTGAAGGACGACGACGCCGACCTCATGGTGCGGGCCAGTCTCGCCCTCTACGAGATCACGAAGGAGCTCATCGCGGATCGTCAGGCCCATCCGAAGGACCCGACGATCGATCCAGCCAGCGCGCTCCTGGCCGCCCAGGTGGACGGCGAGCCCCTGCCGATCGACATGGTCATCGGCACGGTGCGCCAGGTGCTCCTGGTCGGGATCGTCGCTCCCCGGTTCGTGCTCGGCAGCATGGTGGCGCGCCTGGCCGGCGACCCCGACCTCCAGGACCAGCTGCGGAGACACCCCGACCTCATCGGAGCGGCGATCGAGGAGCTGCTGCGCCTCGACTCGCCGTATCGGGGGTTCGCCCGCACGGCGAACCGCGACGTCACGATCGGCGATCGGCTCATCTGCAAGGACGAACCGATCGCCATGGTCTTCGAGGCGCCCGACGAGTTCCGCTTCGACCGCGCCGAGCGCCACATCGCGTTCGGGCTCGGCCCCCACCAGTGTCCGGGCGCCGCCTGGGCCCGCATGGAGCTGCGCGTGGCCCTGGAGGAGCTGCTCAGCCGGACCACCTCGTTCTCGCTCGACGGCCCACTCGACATGACGAGGTGGCCCGAGTTCGGCGCCACCTCGGTCCCGCTGCGGATCGTGGCGAGGGAGGGGGAGTGAGCGCATCGACGGACCTCCTCTCGGCGCTCCGCGTCGAGGGCCCGCTCGCCACGAACGACAACTCGCTGCCGGAAGAGGAGTTCCGCCTCTTGCCTGGCCCAGCTGACTGGTTGGACCGGGCAACCCATGCCTATCGGCATCCCGATGCGGTCGCGCGCGAGTGGCGGGAGGGCGGCGGCCGGGTGGTCGGCGTCCTCGGCCACGACGTGCCGCGAGAGCTGGTGCTGGCGGCCGGCCTGCTGCCGATCCGCCTCGCCCCGGCGCGCCTGTTGTCCAATGACGCGCCGGTGGTCGGCGGTGACTCGCCGCTGCAGCTCACCCCCGACTGCCAGGCGTTCCTCGACGCGTTGCTGGCAGGCGCGCTCGGTTGGATCGACGCCCTGGTGATCGGCCGGGACAGCGAGTCGCACACCAAGCTCTTCTACGGGCTGCGGGAGTTGCTGGCGATGGGGGAGGCGCCGCGCCTCGATCTGTGCTTCTACGACCTGGTCCGGCTGCCGACCGAGGCGAGCGCCCGCTACAACCGGGTGCGCACCCGCCAGTTCGCCGAGGTCCTGGCGACCTGGAGCGGGGCCGCCCCGTGGCAGGACGCGATGCGCGCCAGCGTCGCCGCGTCCAACGCCACGACGACCCTCCTAGAGGAGCTGGCGGACCTTCGCCGCGCCCGCCCGGCCGGTCTCGGCGGCGTGGACGCGTTGCTGCTCGACGGGGCGGCCATGACGCTGGCGCCCGGGGCGACCCAGGACCTGCTCACGGCGGCCCTGGCCGATCCGCCGCCGCCCCGGCCCGGTCGCCGGGTGTTCGTCTCGGGGAGCCCGCACGACGACCTCGCGCTCGCCGGGGCCATCGAGGGGGCCGGATACGTCATCGTGGGCGAGGACCACGACTGGGGCGACCGGAGCTTCGCCGTCGTCCCCGAGACGGCCGACCCCCTCGACGGTCTGGTCGACCGCTACCACCTCGGGCCGCCCGGCGCCGCGCGCACCGGTCTCGACGAGCGCGCGCGCTACACCTGCCACCAGGCGCTGGCGCGGGGCGCCGAGGTGGTGCTCCAGCTCTGCTTCGACCACGACGAGTCCCCCGAGTGGGAGTTCCCGGACCTGCGGGACCGGCTGGCCGCGCACGGGGTCCCGGTCGTCCGGGCGCGCCTGCCCTGGCCCGGCGGCGATCCCGGCTCGCTCGCCCGCTTGGCCCAGGACCTCTCAACGGCCCTGGACGGTCCGGATGGCTGAGGGGTCCGCGTTCACCCGCCGCAGCGAGCTCGCCATCACGGGCGAGATCGTCGCCCACCAACGGGAGTGGTTGGCCGAGGTGCGCGACCAGGTGGCCGGCGGCGAGCCGTTCGCGCTGCTGAGCGCCGACGCACCTCACGAGATCTACCGCGCCTTCGACATCCCCTACGTGGTGGTCCAGTGGTGGTCGTCGGTCATCGCCGCCCGGCAGCGGGCGCCGCAGTGCCTGGCGGCGCTGCGGGCCGCCGGCTATCCCGACGACCGCGAGCAGTACAGCGCGCTCGGATTGGGCGAGCTCCTGCTCGACGATCCGTCCGGCACCCCCTGGGGCGGCCTGCCGGTGCCCACCATCCTGTCGGCGCCCACCACGAGCGACGGGATCCGGAAGCTCTTCGAGGCCTGGTCGACCCACACGGGCGCCGCCTTCTACCCGATCGAGCACGCCGTCGACCCGCGCCTCGACCTGCCGCGGGACTGGTGGGAGCGCCTCCCGCACCACTGGGACGAGTGCTTGGGACCCGAGCGCCTCGATCTCATGGCCGACGAGCTGCGCGGCCTCATCGGCGTGCTCGCGGCGACCACGGGCCGGTCGTTCTCCGAGGCCCGGTTCGCCGAGGTGATGGCCCTCGCCAACGAGCACGCGGAGTGGAACCGAAAGACGCGTGACCTCATCGCGGCGACGGTCCCGGTGCCGGTCAGCGCGGCCGAGACCATGACCGCGGCCATGATCCCGCAGTGGCACCGCGGCAGCGAGTGGGGGAGGGACACCGCGCGCCGCTTCTATGACGAGGTGGCCGCCCGACGGGACGCCAGCCAGTCGGTCTGTCCGAGCGAGCGGGTGCGCCTCATGTGGCTGGGGCGCGCGCTGTGGTCGAGCCTCGGGTTCTACCGCCAGTTCGAGGAGGCCCACGGGGCGGTCTTCGTCTGGTCGATGTACCTGGGGGTGGCGGCGGACGCCTACCTGCGCTACCCCGACGGCCGCGACCCGCTGCGCACGCTGGCCGCCCGCTTCGTCCCGATGGGCGAGGAGATCCGGATGCCCAGCTGGTCGGCCCCCTGGCACCTGAAGGAGGCGCAGCTCCACCAGGTCGACGGCGTCGTCAGCTTCGGCGAGGACGACTACTTCAGCACCCGGCTGCTGGAGGCGGCCGGCATCCCCGTGCTGTCGGTGCGGGCCACCAACGTCGACCGCCGGACCTGGGACGAGGCGTCGCTCGGGGCCCTCTTGGTCGAGTTCATCGAGGAGCAGGTGCGGCCGCGAGCTGAGAGGCTGCGGGCGTGACCGAGCGGGACCCGGGCGACGAGGAGCCACGAGCAGACGACCGGGCGGGGGCCGACTCGCCCCTCGCCGGTCTGCGGGTGATCGACCTCACGCGGGCCCTGGCCGGCCCCTACTGCACGCTCCTCTTGGCCGGCCTCGGGGCCGAGGTGATCAAGATCGAGGACCCCGACGGCGGCGACGTGTCGCGCGGCAACGCCCCCTACGTCGGGCCCGACGGGCTCGGCCTCACGCCGGCCGGGCCGGACGACTTCTCCTTGGCGGTGCTCACCCGCTGCCGCGGGAAGGAGAGCGTGACGCTCAACCTGAAGCACCCCGACGCGCCGGGCGTCTTCTCCGACCTCGTCCGCCACGCCGACGTCGTGGTCGAGAACTTCTCGGCCGGGACCGCCGACCGCCTGGGGGTCGGGTATGGCGCGGCGCGCGCGGCCAATCCGCGCATCGTCTACTGCTCGATCAGCGGGTTTGGACAGGATGGGGGATCGGGGGTGCGCGCCATGGACGCCATCGTCCAGGCGCTGAGCGGCCTCATGATGGCGAGCGGCGGGGCCGAAGACCCGCCGGTGCGGGTGGGGGTGCCGGTGGCCGACGTCATCACGCCCCTCTACGCCGTGATCGGGATCCTGGCCGCACTGCACCGCCGGCAGGAGACCGGGTCGGGCGAGCACGTCGACGTCTCGATGCTGGGGACGCTGACCTCGCTCGTCGCCACCGAGGACTGGGAGGCCCTGGAGCGGCTGGGCCAGCCGCTCCGAACCGGGCCCCGCCTGCCCCGGCTGGCCCCGTTCGGCCTCTACCGGGCCAACGACGGGTGGTTCGCCCTAGTGGCCCCCCAGGACAAGCTGGTCGCGTCCACCTTCGAGGTGATGGGCCGTCCCGACCTCCGAGGCGACCCGCGCTACGCGACCCGAGACGCCCGGGTGCGCCACGCCGAGGAGCTGACGGCCGAAATCGAGGCCTGGAGCGGGCAGCTGAGCGTGGAGGCGGTCGTCGAGGCCCTGGTGGCGGTCGGGGTCCCGGCGGCCGAGGTGCGCACCCCGATGGAGGGCATCGCCGACGAGCGGGTGCTCGCCCGCGGCGAGACCCTCCCGGTCCTCCATCCGACCCTGGGCGAGATCGGCGGCCTGCGGACGGCCGGGCTGCCGATCACCTTCGCCGAGGCCCGCCGCCCACGGCTCCCGGCGGCGCCGCGCCTCGGCGAGCACACGGAGGAGACCCTGGCGCGGGTCGCTGGCTACGCGCCGGCCGAGATCGCCGACCTCCGGGCCCGCGGGGTCCTGTGAGCGCGGCGTGGCGCGCCCGGGGGGCCCCCGGAGAAGCGGGGGAGGGTCGGTACAGTGACGCGATGCCAGAGAAGGACGGCTCTCGCGCCGCGACCCGCCGGCCGCGACGACTGACCTACCTCCTCGCCGCGCTGTCCCGGGCGATGCGGCGCGAGATGCGCGACGGGTTGGAAGAGATCGGCGTCGACGCGCGCGACTGGACGACCCTGGCGTTCTTAGCGGAGCGGCCCTACTCCTCCAACGCCGAGCTCTCGCGGCGGATCGGGGTCACGCCCCAGGCCGTCCACACCGTCATCCTGCGCCTGGAGCGGCGACAGCTGATCGAGCGCCACCCCGACCCCAATCACGGCCGCATCGCCCGGTTCACGCTGACCAGGTACGGCCGGGCCACCCTCGACCGGTGCGACGCGGTCGCCGACGAGGTGGAGAAGCGGGCGCTGACCGATCTCGGCGCGGTCCGGCGCCGGGCCCTGGTGTCCGACGTCGTCACCGCGCTCCGCCGATTGGAGCATCCCGATGCCGACGCGGCGGCGACCGACGCGCGGCGCCGCCAGGCGGCCCAACCCGGTTCGTCGCCTGACGCCGAGCGCTAACCCCTTCGGCCCGCCTACCCCTCCGGCGCAGGCGGGTCCTGGGCGATGCGGTCGAGCACCCGTTGGTAGCGCTGGGCGATGTCCTCTCGGTCGTTGGCGTCGGGCACGGACTCGCGCGCGCTCTCGAAGATCATGTCCGCCTGACGGGCCAGCGTCCGCCGCTGCTCGGGAGAGGTGGTCTGCTCCATGATGTTGGCCAACGCGTCCATCAGGCGGATGATGACCGCCGGCATGCCGCGGGCCGCCTGACGCACCTTGTCAAAGGCTCGGTTCACCATCCGCGGGTAGGAGGGATCGGACTCGATGAGCCGCACCCGACCGAAGCGGTCCCGGTAGACCCCCTCGGACAGGGTCCGGCCCGACACCCGGCTCAGCCCGGCCGCCAGCCAGTCGATGCAGGTGAGGGCCGTGAAGGTGTCATTCACGGCCGGTGACAGCGCCCGGATGGCGATCTCGACCAGCTGGTCGATGGGGAACACCGGATCCTGCATGAGGGTCCGGTGCGGTCCGGTCACGTGGGCCTTGCCCAGGGCCAGAGCCACCTGACCGGCTGTGCCACCGGGCCAGACGGTGGCGAGCGGTCGCCCGGCCACGATGAAGTGACCGGGCCGGTGGTTGAGGCGGATGACCGTGTCGGTGCGCGCGGCGATCTCGACCAGCTGGGCGTAGCCCACGAACTGTAGGTAGCCACTCGTGTCGGCCGGGACGACACCGCCCCGGTCATCGATGAGCTGGACCAACTCGGCGACGGACTTGCCGGCGCCGATCGGGGTCCCAGCTTCGGGTTCGGCCGGCGTCTCGGGGAACTCGGAGTCAATGGCGTGCATGAGGTCACGGGCGATGCCGGCGATCACCTCGGGCAGCTGAATCGACTTGGCGATGTGGTGAATGAAGTAGATGAGGACCGCCAGGTCCGCCAGGGACAGGGCCTCGGCCACTGCGATCGACAGGTGAGGGATGAAGTCGGGGTGGGGCGCGCTGATCGCCCCCAGGCTCAAGACCGAGAAGACGAAGGTGCCGACGAAGATGCCCAGGGTCACCTGGTTCCCGACGTCGCGCACGAAGTTCCGCATCATGCGGGGGCCGAACTGCTGGGAGGCCAGGGTCAACGCCAGGATGGTGATCGAGAACACGACGCCGACCACCGTGATGACCGCGGCGGCGATGGCGATCAGCACCTGGCGGCCGGCGTCGGGGGTCCCCGTTTCGAACCTGACCCACGTCGGCAGCGTCAGCTGGTGGTGGTACGCGGCCAGGTCGATGGCGAACGTCACCCCGAACAGCAGACCGGCGAGGACGACCAGGAGCGTCGGTACCAGCCACAGGGTCGTCCGGAGCGCCTCCCAGCGCCAACTCGGCAGCCGCCGTTGGCCGGGGAAGCGCAGCCCCCCCTGCTCGTCTGCGCCGGGCGCGTCAGCCCCGATCATCGGAGACCTCGCCTGGTAGGCCGGCCGCGCCCGGGCGGTGCGCCAGGGCGGCGAGGGAGACGTGACGGACCATCCGACGGCAGGGTGGCCCTGGGGAAACGGACTCGGTCATGGGGCGCGGCCTCTCGCTCGCCGACCAGGCTTCCCGGCACACCTTGCAGGAAAAGGGTAGCCGGTCCGGGAATCGGCTCTGGCCGGTGCCGGGGTCAGCGGGGCGCCGGCGGCCCTCCTCCCTCCCTCCCCGTGCTCTGTCGATGATGATTGATCTTGTGACAGGGGGGAGGTCGAGGCGGTGGCTCTCCGAGACCCTGCATCTCCGCGCCCCGCTCTTCTCCTCTCTCCGCGGTTACCAGTCCGCGTTCGCCGGGGCGGACGTGGTTGCGGCGGTGACGCTGCTCGTCATCGCCGTGCCCGAGCAGTTGGCGACCTCCCGACTGGCCGGCATGCCCCCCATCACGGCGTTCTATGCGTTCATCGCCGGCACCGTGCTGTTCGCCGCGCTCGGTTCGAACCCGCAGATGTCGGTGGGGGCGGATTCGACGATCGCGCCGCTGTTCGCCGTCGGGATCGCTCACTTCGCTCCGATCGGCTCACCTCACTACGTCGACCTCGTCGGCATCCTGGCCGTCCTGGTCGGGGCAATCGTGGCGCTCGTCGGACTCCTGCGGCTCGGGTGGATCGCCGAATTCCTCTCCGCGCCGATCATCACCGGTTTCCTGGCGGGCGTGGCGGTCATCATCGTCGTGCACCAGCTCCCCGACCTCTTCGGCCTCTCTGCGAGCGGTGGCTCCACGCTCCATCGGATCGGCGCGGTCGTCGGGCATCTCAACCATGCCAATGGCTGGACTCTCGGCATCGGTGTGGTGACCTTCGCGGTCGTCGTCGGCGCCGAACGGGTCGACCGTCGGCTCCCGGGCGCCCTCGTGGCGTTGGTCGGCTCGACCATCGTGGTCGGAGTTCTGGGACTGCACACCAACGGCGTGGCCGTCCTCGGCAGCTTTGCGCACGGCGCGCCGCGACTCGGGTTGGCCGACTTCTCGTGGTTGGCCGTCGCCAGGATGGTGCCGGTGGCCGGCGTGGTCGCGCTCGTCATCATCAGTCAGTCGGCGGCGACGACCCGCGCGTTTGCCGACCAGGGCGGCTACGACGTGGACGTCGGGCGGGACTTCCTCGGGGTGGGGGCGGGAAGCATCATGGCGGGCCTGTGCGGCTCGTTCCCGGTGAACGCCAGCCCAGCCCGAACGGCGGTCGTGGCCTCTGCCAAGGGTCGCACCCAGGCGTCCGGCCTGGCCGCTGCGGTTGGTCTGGCCGTGCTCATCCCGGCCGCTGGCCTGCTGAAGGACGTCCCCCTGGCGACCCTGGCCGGCGTCTTGATCTACGTGGCCACGCGCATCTTCCACGTCCACGAGATCCTCTCGATCGCGCGCTTCGATCGCTTCGAGTTCGGCCTGACGGCGATCACCCTGCTCACGGTGGCACTGGTGGGAGTCGAACAGGGCATCGGCGTCGCGGTCGTCCTGGCCGTCCTCGACCGCACGAGGTTGAGCGCTCGACCACAGCTCCACGTTCTCGGCCGCCTCCCAGGCACGACCAGCTGGGCTCCGTTGAGCACCTCGAGTGCCCCAGCCCAGGTCCCGGGCGTGTTGGTCGTGTTGTTCGCCACGCCCCTGTGGTACGCGAACGCGATCCACTTCCGTGCCGAGATCGATGCGGCCCTGGCGCGCGCCGTCGGGACACCGAAGCTCCTGGTTCTCGATGCGCTGGGCATGAGCGACATCGACTACACGGGGTCGCGCGCGCTTCACCAGGTGCTGGACGAACTCGACCGGCGCCACATCACCGTCGCCGTGGCCCGGGCCGGCGAACACGTCCGGGAGGGCCTGACTCGAAGCGGCCTGCTCGAGCGCATCGGGGCGGACCGACTCTTTCCCGCGGTTGACGAGGCCGTCACCGACCTCGGCCCGCCCGGGCATTGACGGCTGAGGCCGGCGGGCGCGAGACGCGTTGCCGCGAACGACGCACTCCTCCGCCTGAGCAGCGGACGCATGTCGAGGAACTCCTAGGCGACGCGTTTCACCGTCGATTGATGCCCCAGACTGATACCTGCCCCTGTCGGCTGTCCTGACGCCGGAAGCTGTCGCTGCACGAACCTCCTGGCCCGGTAGGCCCGAGCCCGGGCATTGTCCTCGGAGATGTGTTCGGCGACCGCCACCTGTGCATAGCTCAACCCCTCCATCTCCCGAAGCAGGAGCGCCCTGCGCAGCTCTGGACGGAGCCGGCACATTGCCTCTTGGACGGCTTTCATGCGCCCGAGATCGGGGACTTGTTCCGCGACGTCGGCCTCATCTTGAGGCTGGGCGGACATCGCCTCGGCGAGGTCGCGCTCGCGCCTGATCCTTGCCAGCTGGTCGACACACACGTTGTGCAGGATCGTGTTCAACCAGGCGCCGAGTCGGTACTCACCGGTCCAACCGAAACGCCAGATCCCTTCGAGTGCCTTCCTGAACGTGTCCTGGCAAGCGTCCTCTGGTTGCCCGATCGGGCCCAGCAGCCGGCGGGCCCGCTTGAGGAGCGCGTCGTGGTGGTCATTGAAGATGACCGCGAATGCCCCCACGTCTCCACCGATGTAGGCGTCCACGAGCGCACGGTCGCGGTCGGAATTGGTCACGGATGGCGGCGCCTGCCCATGGTCAGTCGCGAAACCGCTCGACTCCAGCCTGATCACGGCCCTCCTCCTACAGACCCCCGTCCACCCCTTGTGACTCCTTTCTCATGCTGACGGGCGCCGGAGGATTTCGGCCAGGGTCGAAAGTCACCTTCTCTCAAGGATTGGCGGGGGGACCCGGTAGCGGATCAGACGCCCGGTTCGCCTTCTAGGACCGACACAACGCGGAGGCGGGGGAGACCCTGTCCGGATATCAGAACCGATGCTGGTGGAACAGCCGAGGCCGGCAGGCGTCGTTGGCCACGTCGGTTTCGGGTATCCGGTGACCACCGGACGTGTGGTCACCGGTCGGGAACCATCGGGTGTGGATTGCCGACTCCGCCCGGCGGGGGAGAGACCCGCAGCTCAGCGAACGTGGCCCCGGCCAGTACGACGACTCTCGCCAGGCCGGCAGTCCACGGAGCCCTCCCGAGGCGCCGGACACTCACCCCAGCGGTTCCGAGTTGTGGACGGTTAAATCCGTCGGCATCGGCACGGCTTCCCGTGCCAGGATCAATGCCGGTTGGAGCCAGCCATGCTCCTCCAGTTGGGTGTACATCCGATCCGCCGCGAAAGGGAAGGAATCGTGACCGATGCGGACACGAACCTGTCGATCATTCGTAGACACCACGATGCCCTGAACCGCGGGGACATCGCTGCGGCAGTGACCGACTACGCCGAGGACTGCACCAATCATGGACGCCCGGCGGGGCGGCAACGAATCGAAGCCATCCTGCGGGATATTCACACCACGTTCCCAGACGACAAGGCCGAGATCCTCGACGCCATCGGAGTGGGCGACGACGTCGTGGTTCGGGCGATCGTTTCCGGAACCCATTCAGGCGTCTCCCGGTTGCCGGTCATGGGCGCTCTGCTCATGGGAGTGGCGCCCACTGGGCGGTCCTACAAGGTCCAGCACATCCATTGGTACCGGATGAAGGACGGTCAGATCCAAGACCACCGAGCGAACCGCGACGACCTCGGGATGCTCCAGCAGTTGGGGATCCTGCCGGGCTTGGATGCCCGAGGCGGTCTGAACGAGGAAGGCATCAGGCAGCCCCTGGCTGAGTGAACCACCGCCGCCGAGGCCATCCGCAAACCGCGGATACCGCTTGGGCCCGAGGCCCCGGATCTGCCGTTCCGGGTGAGGCAACTCTCTGCGGGCCGGACCGGGCGTGACACCCTGACCGTCTGCGGCGGCCCTGGACTGGCGGACGAGCCCCATCAGGAGCTCATCCAAAACCTTCCGAGCAGTCACGAGGGCTTGAACCTGTTCCGGGACGGAGTAGCCGAGCGTCGAGGACCTGCCTCGCATCGTCCCAACTTGAGACAGTCGAGATCCGTAACTTGACATAATGTGCATTATCGGACATGGGGACGTGTGCGCAGAAAAAACGGGCCCCCGCTAGGGAGCCAGTTCGGCCCATGTCTGCTACAGATTGCGCCCTGTGAGCAGATTCAACCGCGGGCAGCGGATCGTGGCCGTCGTCGGCCTGGGAGTCGCCCTTTGGTTTGTGGGCGAGTACGTCACGACCCTCGGAAACCCCTTGGGGGTGATCGCTTACGCCCCGCTCAGCAAGGCCATAGGCCCGTCGGGGTATTCACTCACGTCGCTCGAACGCCTCCTCGTCTGGCTGGGCTTGGTGATCGCCTGGGTGGTCGGTTCGATGCTCTTGCTGCGAGCCACAGAGAAGGCACAACTACCCTCGGACGACTGACTAGCCCGGGTCGGCGGAATCCCCAGGTGCAAGTGTCGAGACCTCTTCGGCCCAAGACGCGTTCGCCTTGTCGAAGACCCGGCGGACTTGGGCAGGGTCATAAGGCTGCTCCTGGAGGGTCACGGGGTCCCACTGGCTCCGGGGCTGCCTAACAAAGTCGCCGCCGTAGACGTGGATCGCACCAGTGAAGCGCGCCATGGAGTTGTCCACAGTGTGTATGGCGTCGGCGCCAAGAGACAGCACCTCGCCTTCGCGGAGAACCTTTGCGCCTGACTTGACCAGCCCCTGTGGGCCTCTGCGGAAGAGCGTGTTGTCCTCAGCGCCGCCGTAGATCCCAATCACCGCCCACATCCGGTGGTCGTGAGGGTAGAGCGACATCCGGGGCGCCCAGACGACATTGAGCACGGTGAGCTGGGGCGAGTTGAACAGGACCTCGAGCCCACCTTCGGATCTTCCGAGCCGCTCGGCAACCGGGCCGGGTCGCTCCAGCGTCCTCACCAGGATCTCTCGCACCACCCGACGTGGCTCACCGTCGAGGAGGGACTCGCGACAGCTCGCCACCAAGGTGTCGACTTCGAACACTAGGGCTCCTCTCAGCCGAGACGCAGTGTTTCGAGCGGCTGCAAACGTGCGGCCTTGATCGAAGGATAAAGGCCGGCGAGGACCGAGACGAGCAGGGCCAGACCCATCCAGAGGGGTATCTGGGCGTAGCCGATCTCGACCACCCAATGCTCGAAAAACGAGACCAGATAGACCACTCCTACCCCGATCGCCGCTCCCAGAGATCCACCTAGCAGCCCGACGAATGTCGACGACTCCAAGAGGAACTGGGTGCCGATTGTCGAACGACTATGGCCGACGGCTCGGCGGATGCCGATTTCGGCTGACCGTTGAACGACGGAGATCGACATGACGTTGGCGATGCCGAGCCCTCCCACCGAGGCAGTTCTGTCGGTTGGGCTCTCACCCCTCCCCTCCCCCGGCGTTCGTGGGTCGGTGGGTTCCCTTGTCCGCTTCGCCGGGCGTGCCGATCTTTCGGACACCCCATTCCTTTCTGTCGACGCGGTCCTCGGGTCTAGGAGTTTGGTACCAACGGGTTCACCCCAAACCCGCCGTTGGGAAAGAAGGTGCCGCCTCCGGGACCGACCCCGCCATTCTGCGGCTGCTCCTGTTGTGAGCCCAACGTCACCGAGAGGGTCCTCTTGATCGAGCCGCGATAGAAGGTCACGCTCACCTTCTGGCCGGCTTTGTCCTTCTGGATGAGGCTTTGGAGGTCGGCGGCGGAGGTCACCGAGGAGGAATTGATGTCGACCACGACGTCACCCTGCGCCAGGCCGGCGTTGTCGGCCGGCGAACCTGGGGTGACCGCCAGGATGACCGCCCCCTGCTGAGGCGTGAACCGGTACTCGGAGCGCAGCTGGGGGGTCAGCGTGGCGACGGCCAGCCCGATGTAGCCGCTGCCCTGCTGCTGGGTCCCGCCCTTCTGCAGCTCCGGGAGGAGCGACTCGATCCTGGCCGACGGGATGGCGAAGCCGATGTTCTGTGCGTTGGTGCCGTCTCCTGCGTTCCCCGCCACGGCCGTGTTCATCCCGATCACCTGGCCGGCGGTGTCGATGAGCGGGCCGCCCGAGTTGCCCGGGTTGATTGCGGCGTCGGTCTGGATGAGATCGCTAAGGGTTTCGGTGCCGTTGGTGGAGCCGACGGCGGTCACCGTCCGGCCGATGGCCGAGACGATGCCCTGGGTGACCGTCGGGGAGCCCTGGGAGAGCCCCAGCGCGTTCCCGATCGCCACTACCGCATCGCCGACGACGGCCTTGTCGGAGTCGCCGAAGGTGACGGTTCGCAGGCCCGATGCCCCGTTGATGCGCAGGAGCGCCACGTCATCGCTCGGATCTGCGCCGACCAGCGTCGCCTTCTCGGGCTTGGTCGACCCGGACTCGGTGATCCTGATCGCGGCGCCGTCCGCGGCGGCCAGCTCGATCACGTGGTTGTTGGTGACCACCAGGCCGTCGGGAGAGATGATCATCCCGCTCCCCTGGTCGTCCTCGAACGACGTCTGGACCTCGATCGAGACGACCGCCGGCAGGACCTTGGCCACCAGGGAGGGGATGGAGACCCGACCGTTCCCGGACAGGGCCGCACCAGGGACCGCACTCCCCTCTCGGATCGTGATGCCGTTGCGGCCGCCCGAGTTGTCAGCGAGAGCCGTCACGACGGCGCCCACTGCGCCGCCGATCAACGCGGACACGAGCGCGACGGCGATCCAAGTGCGACCGAGCGCGGCCCTGGGCGGACGTTGCTCGGCCCCTCCCGCACCTGCGGTCGCCCACCCGACCGCGGACCCCGCGGCACCGCCGCCGAACGCGTCCGGCGACGCCGTCGAAGCACCGGACGACGCGGTGGCGGGCTGACCGGAGGGCGGGGTGACCGCCTCGGGCGGTCCGAAGGGCGGGACGACCCAGCCGGCACCGGCCGCGCTCGGGGGCGTCGACGCAGACTGGCCGGGCCCCGTGGCCGGGGTCTCGGCCGTGGGGGCCGGGGTGATCGGCGTCTCGGGGGTGCCCGGGGTCGCGGCGGGGCCGCGCGCCGCCTCGGCGTCTTCGAAGGGGCCAGTCATGACGGACCTCCTGAACGGACGAGCGCCCGCCGCACCATTGCATCCGCCCTGTTGCCAGGCAGGAGGGACGCCGCGGCGCCCATGCTAGAGGAGCGTCGAGGCGACGGGTCGTCAACGGGGGGCGGGAGGCTCGGCCGAGCGGCGACCACCCAGCGCGCGGCGGGCGCTTGGTAGCGTGACCGGGTCATGGCCCGTGTCACCGAGATCGAGCTGACCAGTCGCTCCGAGGGCGGCGCCTGGAATTGGCGGGCCGTCGGCGCGCGCCAACCGCGGGGCACCCTCTCGGGCGATCTGGTGCCGAGCGGCTCGTCGGTCGGCGACGTGCTGCGGGCCGAGCTCGAGTTCGCCATCGAGGGCATCGAGGTGGTGGCGCTCGCCCCGGTGAAGACCGACCGCCGCGACGAAGCGCGCGGCCAGCGGATCGAGCTGATCTCCTCGCCGCTGCACGGCCCGGAGATCTCCGTCACCTACGCCTCGGGCGGCGCGCGCCCCGGGCGCGACGGCGAGCGCGGCCGGGGTCGAGAGGACGGCCCGGGGCGCCGCGACGGTGCCCGGCGCGGATCGGGGCCCGGTCGCGACGGGCCGCCGCGGCCCGGCGG
>DATNIB010000030.1:0-13679 GCA_035604685.1 Acidimicrobiales bacterium
GAGATGGGTCTCCAAGACCGCGTCTTTGGCTGCCCGCATTGCGGCCTCGTCATGGATCGGGACAGAAACGCCGCGGTCAACCTCGCCGCCTGGGCGAACGCCGAGTGCGCCTCGGCATCCCAGGCCCCGGACCCCGAAGCACGAGGCCGGGTCAGCAACGCCTGCGGAGAGATCAGCGCTGGCCCCCACCTCGGTGGTGGTGGAACTGGTCCCGCAACCGCCGGAGGTGCTCCGGCGAGGAAGCAGGGCACCGATCGCTGGTCGAGCGTGAGCCGGACGCCCGAGAAGGGCGGTGGGCGGACCTGTCCGCGCACGCTTTAACCTCTGTCGCGTGTCCGGTTGGCCCTTGCCATTGGCGGCAGACGTGGCGTTCGGAGTGGTGTTCGGCCTCTTTGTCGCAGCCCTGGCAGTCCTCGGATTTGTCGCCATTCGCTGGGGCGTCCGCAAGGATCGGCCGGGCCGGGCCGAGTGGCAGCGCCGGCATCTGGACCCCTCTGCCGATGAACCGACCGCGCACCCGGCACCGCATGACCAGCCCGGATGAGCCCAGCTGACCCGGGGTGGCGGCGAGAGAAGACCTCTCGAAGACTGCGGTGGCCGTTTTTTGGCGGGCGGCGCGGCCGACGACCAGAGATGACGGCCTTTGTTCTGGCCGGTGGCGGGACCCGCGGCGCGGTCCAGGTAGGCATGCTGACCGAGCTTGTTGAACGCGGTATTCGAGCGGACCGCGTGTACGGGGCGTCGGTTGGCGCCGTGAACGGGGCCGCCTACTGCGGCGACCCGACGACCGAGGGTATGAAGCGCCTGGAGCAGACCTGGCTCACCCTCCGGGCCGACGATGTCTTCCCGGTCGGCCGGGTACACGGTCCGTGGATGTATTTCCAGCAGCGGCCCTCGATCCATCCAAACAGCGGCCTGCGGGCCGTAATCGAGAGTGGCGTGCTCTTCGATCGGATCGAAGACGCGGTCGTTCCGTTGGAGATCATCGCGACCTCGATGCGTGACGGTCGGGAGCACTGGTTCACAGAGGGCCCACTGGTTGAAGCGGTGCTCGCCTCCGCCGCCATACCTGGGATCTTCCCTCCGGTCGAGGTGGGCGACGAGGTCCTGGTCGACGGTGGCGTCGTCAACAATGTGCCCATCAGCCGGGCACTGGCCGCGGGTGCCACGCAGATCTACGTGCTCCTGTGCGAGCCGCCCCACTATCACCCCGAAACCTCCAAGCGGCCGCTCGAAGCGGTCCTCACCGCCTTCTTCGTTGGCATGCACAGTCGGTTCGTTCGTGACCTGGGACTTCTGCCCCCCGACGTACGGGTGCTCGTGTTCAGCGGGGAGAAGCGAGCATCGACCGACTACCGGAACTTCGGCGAGGCTGCCGAGATGATGCTGACCGGCCGGGACGAGGTCACCCGCGTGCTCGAGCTCGCCGGAAAGGATCGTCACAGCGGCCTGGTGGGATGGTCCGATGACGATTGAAGCGCCGAGGAGGCTGACCGTCGGCACCGCCACGCACCCGGTCCTTGACCGCTTCCATCCGGCCGTCCGGTCGTGGTTCACCGGCCGGTTCCCGGGCGGGCCCACGGCGCCGCAGCTGGCCGCCTGGCCTCTGATCGCCACCGGTCAGGACGTCCTAGTCGCCTCGCCGACGGGCACCGGCAAGACGTTGACGGGGTTCCTGGTGGCGATCGACAGGGCGCTGCGCGTTGACGGCCCCGCGACACGCGGCCTGCCAGAGGTCGTCTACATCTCGCCCCTTCGGGCTCTCGCGGCCGACGTGCACGAGAACCTCCAGCTGCCCTTGTCGGGAATCCGCAAGGAGGCGGAGCGTCTGGGCCTCGATCTCCCTGAGCTCACGGTGGCCGTTCGCACCGGAGACACCGCGGCGGCCGAGCGTGTCGCCATGCGCAAGTCGCCGCCAAACCTCCTCGTCACCACGCCCGAGTCGCTCTACCTCCTGCTCACGGCCGCGTCCTCGCGCTCGCTGCTTCGGAACGTCCGGACGGTGATCGTCGACGAGGTGCACACGCTCGCACGCGACAAGCGTGGCAGCCACCTGGCCCTCAGCCTCGAGCGGCTGGCCCACCTGGTGGCCGAGGACGGCGCTCGATTGCAGCGCATCGGACTGTCCGCCACACAGCGGCCGCTCGAGGTTGTCGCTCGGCTGCTTTCCGGGGTTGCCGAAGGCCGTGCCCTGCCTGCGATCGTTGACTGCGGGCACAAGCGGGATCTCGACGTCGACATCGAGTTGCCCGATGCCGAACTGGAGGCGGTCGCGCCGCACGGTCAGTTCGGAGAAGTGCTCGACCGGATCGCCGAGCACGTCCGTCACCACCGGACCACATTGGTCTTCGTGAACACCCGCAAGCTCGCAGAACGCGTGGCGCACCAGTTGGCGGAGCGACTGGAGCAGTCCGAGGGGCCCGAGGAAGGTCTGCTGGTTGCCGCGCATCACGGAAGCCTTTCCGCGGAGCGACGTCGGATGGTCGAATCGCGTCTTCGAGCCGGGTCGCTCCGAGCTCTGGTGGCCACCGCGTCGCTCGAGCTCGGGATCGATGTCGGCCCGGTCGAATTGGTCTGCCAGATCGGCTCGCCGCGCTCCATCGGCACGTTCCTGCAGCGGGTCGGGCGCGCCAATCATCAGTTGGAAGGGACTCCGGCCGGCCGGCTGTACCCGCTCACCCGAGACGAGCTGGTCGAGTGCACCGCCCTGCTGGCGGCGGTGCGCGCCGGCCAGCTGGACCTCCTGGAACCGCCGACGGCCCCCCTCGACGTGCTCGCACAGCAGATCGTGGCGGAGGTGGCCGCAGCCGAGGAGTGGGAAGAGGACGGGCTCTTCGACCTCATGCGGCAGGCCAGCCCCTATGCGGAGATGGAGCGCGAGGCGTTCGACTCGGTGGTGGACCTGGTGTCCTGGGGCATCCCGACCGGACGCGGCAAGCGCGGCGCGCACCTCCACCGGGACGGGGTCAACGGAAGATTGCGCGCCCGGCGCGGCGCACGTCTGGTGGCGCTCACGAGCGGGGGCGCCATCCCTGAGACCGGCGACTACCGCGTCCTGCTCGATCCCGACGGTGTCACGGTCGGCTCCGTGCACGAAGACTTCGCGGTCGAGGCCAACATCGGCGACATCTTTCTCCTCGGGACGCACTCGTGGCGGGTGAAGCAGGTCGAGGTGGGGACGGTCCGCGTCACCGACGCCGGGGATACCCCACCCACCATTCCCTTCTGGATCGGCGAGGCACCGGCGAGGACGGCGGAGCTCTCCCTGGCGGTGAGCGCGCTCCGTGCGGCGGTACAGGTTCCGCTCGAGGCGCGCGATCCTGCCGCGGCTCGCGCGGTCGTCCGGGAGCGGGCGCGGGTCTCAGAGGAGGTCGCGGACCAGGTCGTCACCTACCTGGCGGCCGGCCTGGCCGCCCTCGGGACGCTGCCCACCCAAGAGCACGTCGTCATCGAGCGGTTCTTCGACGAGGTCGAGGGAACCCAGCTCATCATCCACGCCCCGTTCGGCGGACGGATCAACCGGGCACTCGGCTTGGCGCTTCGCAAGCGGTTCTGCGTGTCGTTCGACTTCGAGCTCCAGGCCGCGGCGGACGACGACACGGTGTCGATCTCTCTTGGCCCCCAACACAGCTTCCCGCTCGATCAGGTGCCCAAGATGGTGACCAGCCGCACCGCGACCGATGTCCTCATCCAGGCGGTCCTCCCGCACCCGATGCTCCAGGCGCGTTGGCGCTGGAACCTCAATCGCGCGCTCGTCGTGCCTCGGTCGCGCGGGGGCCAGCGACGCCCGATCCACCTTCAGCGGATGGAGGCGGGCGACCTGCTGGCCGCCGCCTGGCCGCAGCTGGCCGCTTGTCAGGAGAACGCCGCGCCCGGGCCGATCCCGGTGCCGGACCATGTGCTGGTCCGGCAGACCGTCGAGGATTGCCTGCACGAGCCACTCGACGCAGAGGGCCTGGTCGCCCTGCTCACCCGGATCGAATCGGGCGCCGTCAAGACCCACTTCGTCGAGTCGGTGGATCCGTCTCCGCTCGCGCATGGGATCCTGACCGGTCGGCCCTACACGTTCCTCGACGATGCTCCCTTGGAGGAGCGTCGCTCGCGAGCGGTGCCACTGCAGCGCGGGCTCGGCGGGGGCGGTCTCCCGGTGCCGGTGGACGAGCTGGCTCCTCTCGACGGGCCGGCTGTGCACGAGGTGCTCGATCAGGTGGTGCCCCGTCCGGGCAGTGCGGACGAGCTGCACGAACTGCTGCTGTCGCTCGTGCTGGCGCGTCCGGTGCAGGCGTGGCGGGGCCTGTTCGACGAGCTCGTCGCCGACGGTCGGGCGGCGGAAGTGAGCGCGAACTGGGCGGCGACGGAGCGCCTGGACTGGGCCCGCCGGATCGTCGACGACGACGAGGTCACCGCCGAGTGCGTCGGGGGTCATCTGGCACTGGCCGGTCCCGTGTCAGCGGAGGCGTTGGGGGCCGATGGACCGCTCGGCGGCGGAGCCCCCAACGGGGTGCCGCTCTCGCTCGGGCGAATCCGCTCCGGCCTGGCGAGACTCGAGGGAGCCGGGGTGGCCATTCACCTCCCCGATGGGCGGTGGTGTGCGCGGCATCTGCTGGTGCGCCTGCATGCCGCCAGTCGGCGGCGCCGGCGTTCCTCCGTCGAGCCGGCCAGCCTGGCCGATTTCGTCCGGTTCCTCACGCGATGGCAGCACGCGACGCCAGAGACCCGGCTCGCGGGTCGCTCGGGAGCGCTCGCGGTCATCGAGCAGCTGGCCGGACTCGAGGTGCCGGCCGGGGAGTGGGAGTCCCAGGTGCTGCCCGCACGGGTGAGCGGCTACGAGCCGAGGTGGCTCGACGAGCTCTGTCTCTCCGGAGAGGTGGCATGGGGTCGGCTCACCCCGAGACCGGAACGGCCGCCGGACGAGGGTGCGGCCGCACCGCGACGGGGCGGGGCGACCCCGTCCCCGGCGACCCCGCTGGCCCTGGTGCCGCGCCAGGACCTTGGCTGGCTGCTGGCGGCGGTGCGCCAGGGGGATCGCGGGGTCGAGCCCGACGCGGGCGCCTCGGCGGACGTGCTGGCCATCCTCCGCCAGCGCGGCGCCTGCTTCCGCGCCGAGCTACCGGCCGCTACCGGTCGCCTTCCCGCCGAGATCGACGACGGGCTCTGGGACCTGGTGGCGCGGGGCCTCGTCACGGCCGACGCATTCTCGGCCGTGCGCTCCCTCCTCTCGGCCAAGGACCGCTGGCGGGCCCGGCAGCGCCGCCCGGTGGTCGGCCGCGTCGGGATGGCAAGGCGCCGGTCGGCCGTCGGCAGCGGGCTCGGAGAGGGACGGTGGGCGCTCCTCTCCGACGATGGACTGACGCACCTCGAGGCCTCTGCTACGGCACCGGTGACTGAAGAGCTGGCCGAGGCCGTGGCGTGGCAGCTGCTCACCCGCTGGGGGGTCATGGCCTGGGAGCTCTGGGCCCGCGAGTCCTTCCGGGCGCCGTGGCGAGATGTCATTCGGGCCCTTCGCCGTTTCGAGGCGCGCGGCCTCGCACTCGGCGGTCGGTTCGTCGCCGGAATGTCCGGTGAGCAGTACGCGCTGCCCGAGGCGGCGGAGCTGCTGGGTCGCGTCCGGCGAAGTCCCGACACCGACGAGGTGGCGGTGGCCGCCGCCGACCCGCTCAACCTGACCGGCACCGTGCTGGCGGGACCGCGGATCCCCGCCGTTCGGCATCGTCAGGTCACGTATCGAGGGGGCCTGGTCGTCGACGCGCCATCGGCCTGACGTCGTACACACTCTTCAAATGTCAGCTGCGATACTGAGGGCGTGACGGCCGGGAGGCCAACGCTGGACCTCAACGCGGACGTGGGAGAGTCGTTCGGCGCGTGGCGCATCGGGAACGACGACGCGTTGCTCGAGGTCGTCACGACGGTGCACGTGGCTTGCGGTTTCCACGCAGGCGATCCCGAGATCATGGCCGAAACAGTGCGTCGAGCCGAGGCCGCGGGGGTGATGCTCGGCGCCCATCCCTCGTATCCCGACCTCGCCGGCTTCGGGCGACGCGCCATGTCGGTGTCGCTCGAGCGGGTCAAACTCGACCTCCTCTACCAGCTGGGAGCGCTCGACGGGATCGCGCGGTCCGCCGGTGCCAAGGTGCGTTCGGTCAAGCCCCATGGCGCGCTCTACAACCGCATGTCGATCGAGCCCGAGTGCGCCCGCGCCGTCGCGGAGGCGGTGGCGTCCTTCTCCGACGCGCTCTGGTTGGTGGCCCCAGCCGGGTCGTCCGCGCTGCGCGCCGCGGCCGAGGTCGGGGTGCCGGTCGCCGCCGAGGCGTTCTGCGATCGGGCCTACCTGGCCAACGGCACGCTCGTTCCCCGCACCGCAACCGACGCGTTGATCACCGATCCGGGGGTGGCGGTAGAACGAGCGCTGGCACTGGCGGCCGGACGACCCATCGAAGCGGTCGACGGATCACCGCTCGTGCTCGACGCCACCACGCTCTGCGTCCACAGTGACTCGCCGGGCGCGGCCGCGATCGCGCGGCAGGTGCGCGCGGCGCTCGAGTCGGCGGGCGTGGCGATCGCCACGTTCGTGCGGTCCCCGTGAGCGCCAACCCGGAGGAGGGGACGCCCGGGTCCGTCCTCCCTGTCGGAGACGGCGCGCTCCGGCTCGAGACCGAGGACACCTCGTCGGCCGCCGCCGCCGCGGCCCGGGTGCGGGACGCGGCGTACGACGGCGTGCGGGATGTGATCTGCGGCCTTCGTTCGGTCCTCGTGGTGTTCGACCCGCGCGTGGCGGATGCGGCGGTGCTGGCCGCTCGGCTGCGGGCCACCGACCGGTCCCCGGTACCCAGCGGTTGGGGTCGCCGCATCGCCATTCCGGTGTGCTTCGACGGACCCGACCTCGACGAGGTCGCGCACCTGAGCGGGCTGGGCGCGCGGGGCGTCGTCGAGGCCCTGACGACGACCGAGCTCGCGGTGGCCGTCCTCGGGTTCTCGCCCGGCTTCGCCTACCTGAGCGGTCTGCCCGAGGGGCTGGCCAAGGTCCCGCGGCGCACCTCGCCACGGCCGAGCGTGCCCGCCGGTTCGGTCGCCCTGGCCGGCGGCTACGCGGCTGTCTACCCGCAACAGACTCCGGGTGGTTGGCAAGTGGTCGGGCGGACCGAGTTGTCGCTCTTCGATCCGCTGACGCCACCGTACGCCCGCCTGGCCAGCGGGGACCGGGTCGCCCTGGTCGAGGTCCCCGCGGCGTCGACCGGTACCGCCGGGCAGCTCCCCGCCCGCCGGATCAGGGCGCCGTGGCGGTCGGTGGCGGCCGGGCGGCCGACGTTCGTGGTCGAGCACCCGGGCACGTTCACGACGGTCCAAGATGCTGGACGGGTGGGGCTCGGGCACCTGGGCGTGCCCGCGGCGGGGGCGGCCGATCCCGTCTCGGCCCGCCTGGCCAACGCCCTGGTGGGCAACGGTCCCGGCGCCCCCTGCCTCGAGATCGCCGGGTCCGGTCCGGTGCTCTCGTGCCGGGCCGCAGGCTACGTCGCCGTCGTGGGCGGCGAGCCCGGCGTGTGGTTGGACGGGAGCGAGGTGCTGCCCGGGCGCGTGGTGCCGGTCACTGCAGGTCAACGCCTGTCGATCTCGGCCCCTCGGCACGGCATGCGGACGTACCTGGCCGCCGCCGGCGGCCTGTGCGTCCCCGCGATCATGGGGAGCAGTTCGACCGACGTGCTGTCCTGGCTCGGTCCTGGACCGCTCCAGTCGGGCGACGAGATCGGGATCGCCGGGCCGATCCCCGCTCTCGCCGATCACCTGCTGGCGAGCGCCGCGGGACCCGCCCCGGCCGGGCGTCGGGTGCTGCGCGTCGTTCCGGGTCCGGAGGCGAGCTGGCTACAGGGTGGCGTCGTGCAATCACTCGCCGCCCGACGGTTTGTCGTCGAGTCGCTGAGCGATCGGGTCGGCGTGCGGATGCGGATCGATGACGACGCCGGTCCCTTGGCTCGCCGGACCGGCGAGGTGTCGTCGGCGGGCATGGTCACCGGTGCGGTCCAGCTGCCGCCGAGCGGTCAACCGATCGTGCTGCTGCCGGACCACGCCACGCTCGGCGGCTACCCCGTCGTGGCCGTGGTCGTCACGGCCGATCTCGGCCAGCTGGGTCAGTGCGCGCCCGGTGAGGAGGTCCTGTTGGCCTCGGTCACCCTCGAGGAGGCAGGGGACGCGCTGTCCGCGCTGGATCGCTGGCTGGCGCAGGCCGTGGCGGGGCGGTACCCGGTCCGACCCGGCTGAACGAACTACCCGACCAGGAGACGGATGCCGGTCGCCAACCCAATGCACACGATCACCACGCGCATGACCGGCACCGGCAGCCGCCGGGCCAGGACCGCCCCGGCGTAGCCACCGACGAGACACCCGAGCGCCAGCGCTCCGACGGCCGCCCACGGCAGCGCGCCGTGCACGACGAAGACGAGCGCGGCCACTCCGTTGGCCAAGACCGAGAGCAGCGCGCGGAGCCCGTTAGAGCGCGCCAGCGTGTCGGGCAGCGCGAGGCCCAGCACGGCCAGCATGATCACGCCCATCGCGGCCCCGAAGTAGCCGCCGTAGACGGCCGCGAGAAACATCCCGACGAACAGGATGGGACGGTGGACCTGGCCGTCGGCGTGGCCGAGGCGGGCGAGTCCCTTGGCGAGCAGCGGGCGCAGTACGAAGAGCAACGACGCGAAGAGGACGAGCCACGGTGCGATTCGGCTGAAGGCGTGTGAGGGGGTGGTGAGCAGGAGCGCCGCGCCCACCACTGCGCCGAGGACGGTGAGCGGCGCCAAGACGCGCAGGTGCCGGCGCTGGTCGGCGATCTCGGGGCGGAACCCGGCGACGCTGCCGAGGTAGCCGGGCCAGATGCCCACGGTCGAGCTCATGTTGGCCGTGAGGGCCGGGTAGCCCAGCGCGAGCAGGGCTGGAAAAGAGATGAGCGTGCCACCGCCGGCGACCCCGTTGAAGACCCCCGCCCCGAAGCCGGCCGCCAACAGCAGTGCGGCGCGGCCGTCGGTCAGGCGTTGGGTGGCGAACGTCGAGACATCGAGCACGGCCGGCGGGCGAGCCGGTCAGCCGCGCGTCGACCCGGCCGGGCCGTGGTGCCCATGCCCGTTTCCGCCGGGTCCCGCCGCGGCCGCCTGGACGACCGGGTCCGTGGGATCGACTCCCGGCCCGGCGGCCGCCGGTTCGACGGGGGTCCAGCCGGACCCGGCGCCTTCGGTCGGGGGTCGCTCCGGCGACCCATCCCAGGCCGGAGGATCATCGGAGGACGGCGGTCGCTCGGTCGTGGCGATCTCTGCTCTCGGCTCTCTGGCTGCGACGACGCGACCCCGTTCCAGCAGGAGGGCGAGGTGCTGCCACTCACGGTTGGCCAGCTGGGATATCCGAGCCGGGATGTGCGTCATGAGCGCCGCCGCCTCCATCTGGTAGCGCTCGGCCATGGCGCCCATGACGAAGATCGTGATCGGCGGCAGCGGTTCGTCGCCGATCGCCAGTTGGAGCAGCCGTTGGGTGGCGACGTTCGCGTCCTGGACCGCGCCCAGGGCGTCCTGCAGCTTGGTCAGCCGACGCGAGAAGCGCCGTGCCGGCTCGCCGTAGAGGTCGCTCACGAACTCGACCGCGTAGCGCAGGCGCTTGCAGCGGATGCGCAGGCGGTGGAAGTCGGCCGAGTCGCCGCTGCGGCGGGCGCGGCGCGCGGCGCGCATGGTGGATCGGTACCGGGCTACCACGAGATCGGGCACGGCGGCGACCGCCGGAACGGGATCCTCGGTGGTTCGCCGCGCCGCGCCCTGTTGGGCCAACGCGGCCAGCCCGGTCGTCAGACGTTCGTAGCGCGGAGAGTCGAGCGCGCTCAGCAGCACCACGCGGGCCCGCTGCCGCTCGGCCATCAGCACCGCCCGCAGCTGGTCGAGGGGCGGCTCTGTTCCCTCCGGCAGCGGGATCAGTCGCTCCTCCGCGTTGTCGAGGCTCTCCAGATGCACATCGAGGTCGCGCACCGCGCCCAGGAGCGCAGCCAACCAGGCCAGCTCCGCGCGCAGGATCGAGAACTGGGGAGGCAGGATCTCTTCGAAGAAACTGAAGGCGGCGCGCAGGCGGCGGGTCGCGACCCGCATGTCGTGCAGGTTCTCGGGATCCTCCCCGAGGCGGGTCCCGGGTTCGTTGGCGATGAGCGTCGCCAGGTGCCGTCGGATCACCGCATTGGCCAGTTCAGCGAACGTCGAGGTCGCCGAGACCTCGGTCGACCCGAGTTCGGGCCGACCGGGGAGTGCCATGCCATGTGCGAGCATCCCGGCCTCGAACTTGGATAGCCGGGCCGGCCAGAGTCCCGACGAGCTCCGAAGATCCTCGACGAGCGGTGCCACGGCATCGGTCCACTCGGGCTCGACCTCGACCTCGACGCGGCGGAGGCGCGCCGGCGGCTCGTTGTCGTAGGCGGCGATGAGCGTCTCGTCCATGGCCAGTTCGGCCACCGCCTGCTGGCCGTTCCAGATCGCGAACGGCCGACGCTCCGTTCTGACCTCGAGCACGTGGCGAAGGGGCCGGCGGCCGATCATGGCGGACACCCGCGATCCGACCGGGCCGTTCAGGTCCAGCCACTCGGTCTCCCCACCGGTCTTCTCGGTGATTTCGATTCGGCGACGGAGCCCATCGG
This sequence comes from Acidimicrobiales bacterium, assembly GCA_035604685.1. Taxonomy (GTDB): domain Bacteria; phylum Actinomycetota; class Acidimicrobiia; order Acidimicrobiales; family RAAP-2; genus DATNIB01. Next base: position 10,649 of record DATNIB010000030.1, read on the forward strand.
CCGGAGCCGCATCGCTCAGGCCCTTCAGGGTGACCTCGTCGCCGCGCTCTTTATGGCGCAGGCGGAGCACGTAGCCGGCCCGACCGATCCGCCAGTCCTCGGTGTCGAGGTAGCGGTCGACGAGGACGACCGGCGGCGTCGGCACCACGCGCCATCCGGCTTCGGCGGGAGGGACGGGCGGATTCGCGCCCCGCGCCGTCTCCCCGGAGAGGCGCGCCAACCAGCGCTCCACCGGCCGCAGGTCGAGAGCGTCAAATTGCCATTCGACCTCGATGTCTGGTGATCGCCCCCTCGACGGCACGGCGGACGCGCCCACGGCCAGAGGCTACCCCACGGCACAATCTGCTCCCCCCGGCCATCGGGCTGGACCGGCCGGGTCGGAAATACTCTCCACAAACTGGTGCGAATGACACCGGATGTTGGATGTGGGTGGGTACTGTCGGCCCGTGGGCGATGACGCCGTGACGACGCTCGACGCCACTCCGCCCATCGAGCTGGTGCTGGCGGGCGGTGGGCTACTGCTGCGCGACGGCCCGGGTGGGGTCCGCGAGCTGGCGGTGGTGCACCGACCGAGCCGGGCCGACTGGTCCTTCCCCAAGGGGAAGGTGGAGCCGAGCGAGTCGCTCACCGCCTGCGCTCTGCGCGAGGTGGAGGAGGAGACCGGACTGCGGTGCCGGCTCGACCGATTCGTTGGGACCACCCAGTACCGGGACCGCAAGGACCGCCCGAAGGTAGTGGCCTACTGGACGATGGAAGTGGTCAGCGGGACGTTCGTGCCCAACGAAGAGGTCGACGAGGTGTGCTGGGTCGAGCTGTCGGCGGCCCCCCCGCTCCTCACCTACGACCGGGACCGCGAGCTCCTCGAGGTCCTGGCCCTGATGGAGGAGCCACGGGCCCGCCGCCGGCTCCGGCGGACCGCCTGAACCACGGAGCGTCGACCGTCTCCCCTGGGTCGGAGGGGTGACCGAGACCAGATCGTGAAAGCTCGACCTTCGCGCGCGTCGGCCTTTCGATCCGGTGGCGCACGGCTGGGGGTTCGGGTCTCTCGCCGAAGCTTCCGGGAAGGACGATCCACCGACAAGGCTCTGACCTGGAGAGCGATCTTGTCAGTTCGCCCACGTCCAACCGGTTCCGTTCGAGTTTATGGACAGGATTATGGACGAGCCCTGACTGTGTGTTCGGGCTGGTTGTGCGTGCTCACGGAATGGGATACTCGGCGCCATGCTGTCGCGCCTGCTCGACATGCTCGACGACGATGAGCAGCGCGAAGTCCTCGCGGCAGCGAGACGCAGGCGGTTCAAGCGCAACGAAGTGGTGTTCCACGACGGCGATCCCGGGGACACACTGCACTTGGTGGTGCACGGCCATTTTGCGATTCGCATCACGACACCCATGGGTGACCAGGCGATGGTCCGGGTGTTCGGCCCCGCCGACTACTTCGGTGAGCTGGCGATGCTCTCGGTGGGCCCGCGCCGCGGGAGCGCCATCTCCCTCGACGGGGGTGAGACGCTGAGTTTGCACCGTCAGGACTTCGAGGAACTCCGAGCCAAGAGGCCGAAGATCAACGACGTGCTGACGGCCGCTCTGGTCGCCGAAGTGCGACGGTTGTCGGCAGCCCTGATCGAGGCCCTCTACGTGCCCGTCGAACGCCGCGTCTGGCTTCGTCTGATCGACCTCGTGGAGCTGTTCGGGGGCGGTGCGCCAGTCGTGATCCCGCTCACGCAGGATGACGTCGCGCAACTCGCCGGCACAACGCGCCCTACGGCAAATCGGATCCTTCGGGCAGGCGAGGAACAAGGTGTTCTTCACCTGGCACGCGGCCGCATCGAGGTCCACGATCGGGCAGCGCTACGCAGGCTCGCTCACTGAGGTCAGCGCCGCCGCCGCAGCTGGTACATCGGAATCGTCTCGAACTCCTTCGCCGTGGTCACCCGGCCCACATATTCGGTGGCAAAGGGAGCCGCTGGTTCGAGGGAGAGCAGCGCGGCAAACGCGTCGGTCACGTAGACCTGCCCCTCCGGCGTGCGCGGCTCGATTCGAGCAGCACGGGTGAGTTCGCGTCCCCAGTACGTCGGCTTGTGAGTGACGGGGTCGGTGATCGCGATCACTGGACCGGCGTGCGCACCGATGCGGAGCTCGAGGTCCCTCGGGAGTCCCATCGCCTCCAGGTCGATACGGGTGAGAGCTTCATGCAGCCCGAGCGCACAGTCCGCCGCCTCGATCACATCGGAGAACACCGCTGCGATGGCGTCGCCCCAGCAATTGCGCCATAGGACGGTCTCGCCGTGGTCATCGAGCACGGCGCCCAGTGATCCGAGGACTTCGTCGACGAACAGCGGGAACTGCTCGTCGCGCAACCGGGAGAACCCGTGCAGGTCGGTGAAAAGGATGGCACCGATGTGCCGGGTCGCCGAGTGGGGTCCGGCCTCCTCGGGGGCTCGCTCTGGAGGTCGGAGCGCGATGACGTGCGTCGGGTGACCACTGGCGTTCCACACAGCGACGTCGTGGGCAGTGCCGGCGAGGACAATGCCCTCCGCCTGGTCCCAGATGGCCAGCTGTAGAGCCGGGGCGTCCAGGAACGCGGCACGGTTCAAGGCGTGGCCCATGGCGATACGTCCGGCGTACCCGAAGAGCTCGTCGTCGCCCATGAAGGAAGAATCCGACGCGTGCACGACCGAGTCCGCGCGTCCGAGGCACATCCGGAACCGATCGACCCAGGCGGGACCTGCCGGGGCGACCGAGGTTCGCTCGAATTCGGCGGTGTCGAAAGGCAGCACAACCTGGAGCGGTACTCCCCGGTCGAGGAGAGCCTCCGCGATGAGGATGTCCGCTCCGGACGCAAGCGAGCCGTACGCGAACCCGACCCGCTGCTGAGAGAAGAACGAGCGGATCTCGTGGGCCACATGTGCCTCGAGTTCGGGTGGAAAGCGTGTCGACGCACTTGCGGGCCCGATGCGGTGACCGCAGTAGTGCAGCACTATCGGAGGACGAAGATCGTCCAACACTTCAACGTCGGTCGATGTGGCTTCAC
>DATNIB010000031.1:0-39107 GCA_035604685.1 Acidimicrobiales bacterium
GATGCCCGCCTTCTCGGCGGCGATGTCGGTGAGCGTCGGGCCCAGGACCTCCACGTGGTCGTAGCTGACGTTGGTGACCACGGCGACGTCTGGCTCCACGACGTTCGTGGCGTCCCAGCGCCCCCCGAGGCCGACCTCCACCACGGCGACGTCGACGGCGACGTCGGCGAACCACGAGAAGGCGGCGGCGGTGAGCAGCTCGAAGCGCGTGGGGCGCTCGGGGAGCAGGGGCTCGAGCAGGGCCAGCGAGGAGAGGACCCCGGCGAGGTCGTCGTCGCTGATGGGCTCGTTGTCACGAGCCAGCCGCTCGTTCACCACCGCCAGGTTGGGGCTCGTGTAGGTCCCCACCGTGAGGCCGTTGGCCAAGAGCAGCTCGGTGAGGATCCTGGCCGTCGAGCCCTTGCCGTTGGTACCGGTCACATGGATGACCGGGCACGCCCGTTCGGGGTCTCCGAGGAGCCGGCACAGGGCCCGGATGCGGTCGAGGGTGGGCGCGGCCAGCCGCGTGGGCATGCCCAGCTCGTAATTGGTGTGCTCGTCGAGCCAGGCGACGAGCTCGTCGCCTCCGCGCGTGCCGTCAGCCTCGGGGGGGACGGACAACGGCGATGCGGCGGGCCTCAGGAGGCGGCCCGGCGCGTCCGCACCGTCTTGGCCGGTTCTCCCTGTGGGACGAGCGTCGGATGGACCCTGTCGAGCACCACTGCGCGGTCGATCACGCACCGACCGACGTCGGTCCGGCTCGGCAGGTCGTACATGACGTCGAGGAGGACCTCCTCGAGGATGGCGCGCAGGCCTCGGGCGCCCGTCCCGCGCAGCAGGGCCTGCTCGGCCACCGCCTCCAGGGCGTCCTCGCCGAGCTCGAGCTCCACACCGTCGAGCTCGAAGACCCGCCGGTACTGCTTCACGAGCGCGTTCTTGGGCTCGACCAGGATCCTGATGAGTGCCTCCTTGTCGAGGCTGGCGACCGCGCCCACCACCGGGAGGCGGCCGATGAACTCCGGGATGAGCCCGAACTTGATGAGGTCCTCGGGCAGCACGTGTCGCAGCGCCTCGTCGTCGTGCGCTCCGGAGTTGCGTCGCACCTCGGCCCGGAACCCGATGCCCTTGCGGCCGATGCGGCTCTCGATGATCTTGTCGAGGCCGGCGAACGCCCCGCCGCAGATGAACAGGATGTTGGTGGTGTCGATCTGGATGAACTCCTGGTGGGGATGCTTGCGACCCCCCTGGGGGGGCACCGAGGCGGTGGTGCCCTCGAGGATCTTGAGCAGCGCCTGCTGCACACCCTCCCCCGAGACGTCGCGGGTGATCGAGGGGTTCTCGCTCTTGCGGGCGATCTTGTCGATCTCGTCGATGTAGATGATCCCGGTCTCGGCGCGCTTCACGTCGTAGTCGGCGGCCTGGATCAGCTTCAAGAGGATGTTCTCCACGTCCTCGCCGACGTAGCCGGCCTCGGTCAGCGCGGTGGCGTCCGCGATGGCGAAGGGGACGTTCAACATGCGGGCGAGCGTCTGGGCGAGCAGCGTCTTGCCACAGCCCGTCGGCCCGAGCAGGAGGATGTTCGACTTGGCCAACTCGACGCCGTCATCGGTCGGCGTCGCGGCCTGGATGCGCTTGTAATGGTTGTAGACGGCAACGGAGAGGATCTTCTTCGCGTACTCCTGGCCGACGACGTAGTCGTTTAGGAAGTCGAAGATCTCGCGGGGCTTGGGGAGGTCTTCGAAGGAGAGTTCGCTCGTGTCGGTGAGCTCTTCGGCGATGATGTCGTTGCAGAGATCGATGCACTCGTCACAGATGTAGACGCTCGGGCCGGCGATGAGCTTCTTGACCTGCTTCTGCGACTTGCCGCAGAAGCTGCACTTGACGAGATCACCTCCTTCACCGAACTTCGCCACGGTCTTGTCTCTCCTCTAGCGATTCGGCGCCGGATCTCAGGCTGCGCCGACGGCTTCGAGCGGGGCGGCGTCACGAGAGGTGATCACCTCGTCGATCACGCCGTAGAGCACGGCCTCGTCGGCCGTCATGACGAAGTCGCGATCCGTGTCCTTCGCCACTTTGTCGTGCGCCTGGCCGGTGTCGGCGGCCAGCATGCCCGTGAGCAGGTCGCGCATGCGCAGGATCTCTCTCGCCTGCAGCTCGATGTCGCTCGCCTGGCCCTCCACCCCGCCGAACGGCTGGTGCAGGAGGATCCGCGCGTGCGGCAGGGCGAACCGCTTCCCGTGGGCGCCGGCCGCCAGCAGCACCGCGGCAGCGGAGGCGGCCTGGCCGAAGCAGAAGGTCGAGACGTCGGGCTTCAGGTACTTCATCGTGTCGTAGATGGCGAACAGTGCGGTGATGTCGCCGCCGGGAGAGTTGATGTAGAGGTGGATGTCCTTGTCCGGCTCCTCGGACTCCAAGAAGAGCAGCTGGGCGCAGACCAGGTTGGCCACGGTGTCGTCGATCGGGGTCCCGAGGAAGATGATCCGTTCCTTCAGCAGCCGCGAGTACAGGTCGTAGGCCCGCTCACCGCGGTTCGAGGACTCGACCACGGTCGGGACCAGATAGTTGCTGGCTCGCATCAGATGCTGGGCGGCGTCGGTCATCCGTCCGCCTCGTCGGCCGTCGCTGCAACCACCGTCTCCTCGGCCTCCACCGTGTCCTCCCGTTCGCCGCCCTGATCCCGTTCGCCCTGGTCCACTCGCAGATCGTCGCGGGAGATCGGATTGCCTGCCTCGTCCACCAACTCGATGTTGTCGAGCAGCCAGTCCAGCGCCTTGGCCTTCCGCTGCTCTGAGCGTACCGCGCCGGTCCTCCCACTGCGGTCCACCTGCGTCCGCAGCACCTTGGGATCCACCCCGAGGCGTCCGGCCATGGCTTGGAGGCCGGTCTCGAGCTCCTCGTCGGTCACGTCGATGCCCTCGGCATCGGCCAGCGCGCGGAGCGCGAGGTCCGCCTTGACCGCGCGGAGCGCGTCGAGTCGCAACTCGGCCAGGAGCTCGTCGCCGTTGCGCCCGGTCGCCGAGAGGAACTGCTCGAAGGAGATCTTCTGCTCGTCCAGCCGGTGACCCAGGTCGTGCAGTCGCTGACGCAGCTCCTCGTCGATGAGCACCTGCGGCACAACCTCGTCCCCGACCAGGTCGACCAGCTCGGTGATCCCGCGCTCGCGCAGCGCGAACTGGGCCTGGACGACCTTCACCCGCGCCATTCGTTGGCGGATGTCGGCCTCCAGGTCGGCCACCGTCTGAAACTCCGAGTTGTCCGACACCCACCCGTCGGTGAGCTCGGGCAGGCGCTTCTCCTTGACCTCCTTCACGAGCACCCGGAAGCTGACCGAGTCGGCCCCCGGGACCGTCGCCGAGAAGTCCAAGATGTCGCCCGCCTTGGCCCCCCGCAGGGACTCGTCGAGCTCGGGTACCACCCGGCCCGACCCCACCTCGTAGAGGTAGTCGTCGGCGCCCATCACCTCGGCGCCGGCCCGGTTCTTCGCATGGATGTTGATGGTGGCGTTGTCCTTGTCGGCGGCGGGCCGCTCGACGACCAGGAGCTCCCCGTCGTTCTCCCGCAACCGATCGATCTGCGCGGTGATCTCCTCGTCGGTGACGGTGAGGCCCGGCAGCACGGCTCGCAGCCCGGCATAGCCGGGGATGTGCACGGTCGGGCGCACCTGCACGACGGCGTCGAAGGAGACCGGCCCGCTCTCCTGGCCGCCCGTGATGTCGATCTCGGGCGGCGCGATCGCATCGAGCTGCGTGTCGGTCACCGCCTGCGCGTAGAAGTCGGGAAGGGCCTCTCGCAGGGCCTCGCCGCGCAGGGCCAACGAGCCGCCCATGCGCGCCTCGAGCACCCGGCGCGGCACCTTGCCGGGCCGGAAGCCCGGGACCCGCGCCTCGCGGGCCATCTTGCGGACCGTCTGGTCGAGCGCGCGATCGACCTCGGACTCATCGACCTCGACAGACAGGCGGACCTTGCTGTCCTCGAGCGACTCGGTCGTGGCGCGCATGGCGCAGACACCCTACCGGCGCCCAACCGGCTCCCCGCGCCCAACCGGCGGTCAGAACATGAAGTTCATGGCACCCACCACCGCCCGGCCGACGTCGGCGTCCCCATCGATGTCGACCGAGCCGGCGGCCAGGACACCGGCCGGGTCGATCCGACCGCAGCCGAGCCGCCAGAATGTCTCGGCGACGAGCGTGAGCCGGGCCGTCGGGGCCGTCGGCGGCTCGTCGAGCCGGACACCCCGCCCTCCCTCGACGCCGACGGTCACCGTGCGGGCCAGGGGGCCGGTGATCTGCCAGACGACCGTCGTCCCCTCCGGCGGCTTCACCTTTCGGCCGACGACGAAGCCCATGCCGTCGGCCACGCGACCGAGCGTCAGCTCCTCGGCCGGGCCGTCCCGGTTCCCCGGCCGGCCGAGCGCCCTTCGGAGATCCTGCTCGTGGATCCAAGAGTCGAAGGCCCGCACCCACATGAACTGGCGGTAGGGCACCTCGCCGATCGGGCTCGGACCCACCTTCTCGAAACGCGCCTCTGAGTCCGCCTTGAGCTCGGCCACCCGCCGACCGGTCACCGCCACGAACTCATCGAGCACCTCGTTGCCGGGCCTGGCCCGTCGTTCGGCGATCCAGGCCTCGTTCATCTCCCCGACCGGGTTGTGCACGTGGGCGGGCGTTGGTGCCACGGCCGGCGGCGAGGGCTCCCCCACGAGCATCAGCTCGGTACCGATCACATGCGAGAGCTGGTCCCGCACGCTCCAACCGGGGCAGTCCGTCGGCGCGTCCCACGCCGCCTCGGGCAGCCCCCCGCAGGCTTCGGCCATGGAGCGCCAGATCTGATCGAGAAGGTCGACAACGGGCTCATTGGGCATGGGGGAAGCGTACGGCCGGGCGTCGTGCGTGACCCGCCCGCACCGGCTCGGGGTCCCCGTGCCTGGGGTCCGTCGCGGGTCCGTGCCTGGCCCGGTCGGCCGGTATCCCACCTGCCCTTCACGACCAGGGGTAACGTCGGCCCGTCTCGAACCCGGGCTTACTGGGCCTTGAGGGGGACCTGACACATGAGGAGGAGTCCTAATGGCTTCGTACGAGGGGTACTGCGTGAAGTGCCGCGAGAAGCGCCAGTTCGAAGGCCACGAGGTTGAGCTGGCCAACGGGCGGCGAGCGGCACAGGGCACCTGCCCGACATGCGGCACCAAGATGAACCGAATCCTCGGCAAAAAGGTCTGACCAGGGCGTCTTCGGGCGCTCGGCGAGGCCCTGGCCAGCTGGGGCCTCGCCACCGAGGACCGACCGGGCGCAACCGCGCGGTCGGCCGGCACGATTCTGAGGGCCTCCGTCCCTCCGCCCGGGGGCCGGTTGTGCTGGCGGTACGCTGCGCCGACGGGCGAAGACCCCGGAGCCGGGGAGTGGCGCAGTAGGTAGCGCGCCTGCTTTGGGGGCAGGAGGCCGGGGGTTCGAGTCCCCCCTCCCCGACCAGAGTGGCTGGTCAGACCCTGACCAGCCGGCTCTTGGTCTTCCGAGACGGCTTGTCAACTGACTGTCGACGAGACCCTCAGGACTCTTGGCCTGTCTCAAAAATGCGGTAGCGGCTCGGCTCTGCTCACGCTCCGCCATTTGAGGCTCATTGGCGCGTCCGGTCACAAGGACCCATCCGGATCGCCACCACACGTTCCACTCGTCAGGTCGTACCTATCCCCGCACCGGAGTGCCTCGGGGTCACGAGCCGCCAACACCGGCCGCGCTGGGCGAGACCGACTCAGCGAAGTGGTCCAAGAGTGACGATCAGTCGAGTCGGCGCAGCCCGGCTCGGTAGCGCTTGGCATTCTCCACGTAGGCCCCGGAGCCCCCTTGGATGGCTGCCGCCGACGATGCGCCCAACTTGATGGTCGCGGGTATGCCGATGGCCAGTGCCCCCGCGGGGACCTCGGTGCCGTTGGTCACCACCGCGCTGGCAGCAACCGTCGCGCCAGTCCGGATGATGGCTCGATGCAAGACGACACTGTTCGACCCAATCAGGCACGAGTCCTCGATCTGGCAACCCTCCAGATGGACCAGGTGGCCGACGATGCACCCCGCACCGACAACGGTCTCGAGCTCTGGTGTCGCATGAACGACCGTCCCATCTTGGATGGACGTGCGCGGGCCGATGATCACGGTCCCGTAGTCACCTCGGAGCACCGCGCCCGGCCATATTGAGGTATCGGGTCCCAGCCGCACGTCACCGATGATCGTGGCGTCCGGATGGACGAAAGCCTCGGGACTAATGCTCGGCACGCGATCGCCCAGTGCATAGATCGGCATCCGGCCATGTTAGGAGTGGGCTTCAGTTCGGGCGTCCGCCCATGGCTCGACGCTCTGGGGTCGTCTGCGTTCTCGCCTCCTGGCTAGCTGGGTGACGAGCACGCGGGCGATGAGGAGACCGGGGACCGGAGGCGACTGGGCTGGGGCAGATCGGCCGCTCAGTCCGTTCGTTCCATGAGGACGCGGCCCTCGGGCCCCGCACCCTCGATCCGGTCCAGGTCGACGATGACCGCCCGGCCCCGTCGCCGCGGGTCGAGATTGCGCTCGCGTTCGGGCGAGGCGTCGTAGATCGCCCGAGTGGTCTCCCCGTCCGCCACCACCCGCGCGCGTCCGGTGAACAGGAAGTTCGTCCGGTTGGTCGGATTCCGGTACCAGAGTGCGACTGAGGGATGCGCCCCGAGGGCGCGCAGGAACCCGCCCTCTGGATCACGGATCCAGATCGCCAGCTCCCGATCCCCGTGCGCGTGGACCGAGCCGCGAGCCGACAGACGCGGGGTGCCGGCGTCGTCGACATAGGCCAGGGTCATCGGCCGCTCATCGGCCAGGGCCTCGTCGACCGCCTGGCGCATGCCCGGCGTCACCTCGAGGGCCGTCGGATCGGGGCGCGCCGCGGGGGTGAACTCCTGAGTGATCTCGACCACCGCACCGGCGTCGAGCGAGATCGTCGACAGGATGCCACCGATCGGCATCCCCGGAGCGACCGTTGCCCGAAGAGTGAACGTGTACCCCTCTAGGACCGGCTCCCCCCAGTCGGCCGCGGCGAGCAGACCCGGCAGCATCGGACCGCCCAGGGCCTGCACGACGGCGTCCCGCCCGATGGCGGCTCCGAAGGGTCCGGCCAGGCGCACGTCGGGCGCCAGGAACTCGCCGAAAGCCGCCTTGGCGTCACCGGGTTCAGGCGCGAGTGCGGCCCGATAGGCCGCGGCGATCAGCCGGGGCTCAGCCACGGCCCGGCGGGGGGCGATGAGACCGCGACCAACGAACGAGACGCCACATGGTGCCCAACACCCGACGACCGGATTGCATTTCCGAGGGGTCGATCAATCGCCGGCGGGCTCGCTGCGCTCGAGCGCTTCTCTGCGGTGCCGCGCCCGCAGCCGGAGGTGGTTCGCCACCAGCGCGACGACGACCACGCCAACGACCGCGTAGGACCAGACACCGATCGTGGAGAGCACGTGGTGGTAGCCCTTACCGACGGCGTACCCAACCAGGGTGTAGAGCGTGGCCCACACCACGCCGCCGACCACCGTGTAGGGCACGAACGTGCGGAACGAGATGTCGCTCAGTCCGGCTAGGGCCGGGATGATGGCCCGCACGACGGCGATGAACCGGCCGACCAGCACGGCCGGTCCGCCCCGGCGCGCCAGGAGTTGGCGCGTGCGTTCGACCGCCAGGTTGCGACGCAACGGCTTGCGGGCCAGCAGCCACGGCCCCACGAGCTGGCCGACCAGGTACCCGATGAAGAACGCCGCGACTGCGGCGGCGTTGGCCACGAGGAGCATGGCCACCAAGTTCACGCGGTGCTCGTTGGCCAGCACACCGCCCAACACCACCGCGATCTCGCCGGGCACGAAGAAACCGATGACGAACCCGGACTCTGCGATCACGAGCCCGGCCACCAGGAGGTAGACAGCCAAACCGTGGTAGTGCGTGATGAACGTCACGGCAGCGGCGAAACCATCGCGGCGCGGCGTCCGGCGGCCGCCAGCTGCGTCATGACCACAGCCTACGCGGGGACCCCGGGGCACCTCCGGGCGGCGGCGCGGGTGATCGCTACTGCTACCGTCGCCACAGAAACGCGGTGGGCGCCCTTCCGGGCCGTCGAAGATGGGAACGAGCTGTGAAGGTCGTCGTGATCGGAGGCGGACTCATCGGGTTGAGCACCGCGATGCTCCTCGCGGACGACGGCCATGAGATCACGGTCCTCGAGCGCGACGTCGAAGCCGAGACCGAGCCGCTGGACGCGTTCGCCCGCTGGGAGCGCCGGGGCGTCAACCAGTTCCGGTTGCCCCACTTCTTCCAGGCTCGCTTCCGAGAGCTGGTCGAGGCCGAATTGCCGAGGGTCGCGGAGGGACTGACGGCAGCCGGCACGCTCTCGCTCAACTTCCTCGAAGGGATCCCGGACTCGTTGACCGGCGGCTTCACCGAGGCCGACCGTCGCTTCACCGCGATCACCGGCCGGCGTCCGGTCGTCGAGTCGGTGTTCGCCACCGCGGCGGCGTCGACCCCGGGCATCACCGTGCGCCGCGGCGTCGCGGTCGCAGGGCTGCAACCGGCGCGGGCGACGACGGTGCCGCAGGTGAACGGTGTGATCCTCGACTCCGGGGAGGTGCTCGGCGCGGATCTGGTCATCGACGCCACGGGTCGCCGCTCGCCGCTCCCGCGCTGGTTGGAGGCGATCGGCGCGCGGGCTCCCGAAGAGGAGCTCGAAGACTCCGGTTTCGCCTACTACGGTCGCCATTTCCAATCGCGCGACGGCACCCTGCCGGCCGCGCTCGGTCCCCCCGTCCAGAGCTACGGGAGCATCTCGGTCCTCTTGCTCCCGGCCGACAACGCCACGTGGTCGGTCACCCTGGTCGGCTCGGGCGAGGACGCCGCGCTTCGGAGCCTGCGCGACGCCGACACCTGGGCAGCCGTGATCCGCAGCCTGCCGCTGGCAGCCCACTGGATTGATGCAAAGCCCATCGAGGACCGCGTCGTCACGATGAGCAAGATCGAGGATCGGCGGCGTCGCTTCGTGGTCGACGGCGCCCCGGTCGCGACCGGCGTCCTGGCGGTCGGCGACTCCTGGGCATGCACCAACCCCTCGCTCGGTCGCGGCGCGTCGCTCGGGCTGCTGCACGCCGTGGCCCTCCGGGAGCTCCTGGCTGCCCACGCGGCCGACAGCCCGGTCGATCTCGCCACCGGATGGGACGCGGTCACCGAGGCGGAGCTCCGGCCCTGGTACGACGCCACGTTGCGCTTCGACCGTCACCGCTTGGGCGAGGTCGAAGCGAACATCGCCGGAGAGCTCTACGAGCCCGACGACCCGGCCTGGGAACTCGACAAGGCGTTGCAGGCGGCCGCGGGCCGGGATCCCGCCTGCCTACGCGCCTCGATCGCCATCGGCAGCGTCCTCCAGCTGCCCGACGAGGCGCTGGCCGGCGGGCTGGCCGAGCGGGCACGGGAGTTCGGGGGGGACTGGCGCGACGCACCGCCGTTCGGGCCCGGTCGCCGGGAGCTGCTGGACATCATCGGCTGAGCGGCCCTACCGCGGCACCGGTCTCAGGACCTCACCGAGGAGGGCAGCGGATGGGCGGCGAAGAACCGCCACATGACGTGGTCGGCGTCGATCGCGCTGGACGGCTGGCCGAGGAGGCGCGTCACGGCGCGCGGTAGCGCGGGCCCGCCCGGCCACTCGTGCCCCTCGCCCGCGATCGTGTACAGATCGACCACGGCGCCGCCCGCGCAGCCGGAGAACGCGCGAAGGGTCACCCCGGGGGTCGGCGTCGAGGAAGCGGCAGTGGGGCGGCAGTGGTCGTGGGCGGCCCAGCGCTGCTCGGCCACCGGCACGCTGTAGGTCCAGTACTGCTGGCCGTGCCCGTTGTAGGGGTCAATCGGATCGCCGGTGCCGTGGAACGCGTCCACCGGCACCGGTCGGGTGCCCGGACACGGCGACGGCAGGCGCAACCCGCTCACCGGAGCGATCGCCGCGAACTCGTCGGGCGCGTCGCACCCCAGCTGGCTGGCCATGCGGGCGCCGCCGGAGAACCCGGTGGCGAAGACTTGGCGCGGGTCCACGCAGTAGCGCTGCTCGAGCACTGACGGCAGCTGTGTCAGGAACGCCACATCGTTCGGCGACCCCTTGGGCGGCCGCGCACCACCCAGGAGCGGCTGGTTGGGCACGTTCCAGTCGAAGCCGCTCCTCGAGGTGATGACCCCCTGGGGGTAGGCGACGATGAAGGTGTCGTCGTCCGCCGCCGCGTTCATGCCGGTGAAGCCTTCCTGTTGGAGCGCGTCCGAACCGCTGCCGTGCATGTTGAGGACGAGGGCCAGCGCCTGGCCTGCGGTGGCGCTCGGGGGCACGTGGACGATCACCGTCCGGGGGTGACCGCCAATCGTGAGGTCAAGCGTGCTCGTGCCCGCGGCGGCCGGGCTGGCGCACCCGCTCGAGGTGCTCGGTACGCCCTTGGCGGCCGCGGCCACCGGTTGGGTGGCGGCCGGCCCGAGAACGCTGACGAGGGGCCCGAGCAGGAGGAACAGCGCGCCGACCAAGGCTCGGGGCCCCGGGGGCACTCGGTCGGTTGGGGTCCGGGCCATTGATCGACTCCTCAGGCTGGAAACGTTTTCAGTTATACTCACCCTCGTGCCCCGGGTCAATCCCCGACGGGGAGACCCGCCGGCAGCGGCGACCGAGCGCCCCGTGACGGGTATCCGGCTGGTGGCCCGCGAGGCCGGCGTCAGCATCGCCACCGTGTCGCGGGTCCTGGGAGGCCACCCGCACGCGAGCGACGACGTCCGGCGCCGCGTGCTGGCGGCGGCCGAGCGCCTGCACTACCAGCCGAGCGCCGCCGCGCGGGGGCTGCGCACCACGCGCACCATGATCGTGGGCGTCCTGGTCCCGAACCTGGCCAATCCGACTGTGGTCCCCTTCCTGCGCGGCGTCCAGGTCGTCGCCCAGGCGCAGGGGTACGCCGTCCTCGTGGCCGACGGGCAGCGATCGGCGGCGGTAGAACGGAGCCAGCTCGACCGGCTCTACGCGCAGCGGGTCGATGCCCTCGTCCTCCCGTCGCCACCGGGCGACCCCGAGCACCTGCGGGAACTCCAGACCGCCGGGCTGCTGGTGGCAGACGGCGCCCTGGACGCGCCGGCGGCGTGGTCCCTGTCAGCGATCGAGGGCACGGCCACGGGGGCGGCCTGCGAGCACCTGGCGGCGCTCGGCCACCACCGCGTCGGGTTCGTGGCCCGCGCCACGGCCCGCGGCTCGACGAGCGGCGCCCGCTGGACGCTCGTGTCCGCCGCCTGCCGTCGGGTGGGCCTCCACGTCGAACGCGTCGCGCTCGGTGATCCGTCCAACGCCGGGTCGGTCGCGCTCGGGCTCGAGCAGGCGCTACGGCGGGGATCGCTCACCGCCCTGGTCTGTGCCACCCACCCGCTGGCCCCGCCGCTCCTCGGCGGCTTGGGCGCCGCCGGCGTGGACCTTCCCGGTGCCTGCTCGCTGGTCGTCTACGGCGACTCGGACTGGGCCGCCGCCTACCGGCCCCCCTTGAACGTCATCCGCCGCGACCTCTTCGGCGTGGCCGTCTCGGTCACCGAGCGGGTGCTCGCCCGCCTGGCCGGATCGGCCGAGCTCGACCCCTTCAGTCCCCCGGCGGCCGAGTACCTGGTGCGCCGGAGCGTCGCCCCACCCCGGAACCCGGCCCCTGTTTGACCCTACGATGCGCGCCGGGGGGTGCGCCGTGCCGGGAGCGATGGAAGGGATCCGGGTCCTCGAGTTCTCCGAGATGATCGCCGCCCCGTTGGCCGGCATGCTGCTCGGGGACCTGGGGGCCGACGTCATCAAAGTCGAGCCGCCGGGCGGCGAGTCGTGGCGCCTGATGGCCCAGTTCGCACCCGGAGAGAGCCGGTCGTTCATCGCCCTCAACCGCAACAAGCGCGGGATCGCGCTCGACCTCAAGACCCCCGAGGGCCAAGCGGTGGTGCACCGCCTGGTGCCGACCGTCGACGTCGTGATCGTCAACTACCGGCCCGACACCGCCGCCACCCTCAAGATCGACTACGAGACGCTGTCCCCCCTGAACGACCGCCTGATCTACGCCGACAACACCGCCGTCGGCCGGCGCGGCCCGTCATCGCACCGACCCGGCTACGACCTGATCGTCCAGGCCATGTCCGGGTTGATGGTGACCGGCGGCCGCGTCGAGAACGGCATCCCGATCCCCCTCAACCCCCCGGTGATCGACCTGGCCACCGGCATCACCATCGCGTGGGCCATCTGTGCGGCCCTCTTCGCGCGCGAGCGCGACGGCGCCGGTCAGCAGGTTGAGACCACGCTGCTCGCCACGTCGTTGCTCATGCAGGGGACCGGCTTCCTGCGCGGCGACTTCGGCCCGGCCCGGGTGCGACCCAAGGTTGACGGGGCCGCGCGCCTGGTCAACCCCTACTACTGCACCTATAGGACGAGCGACGGCATGGTGTCGATCGCCGCCCTGACGCCCATCATGCGCCGCCGGTTCGAAGAGGCCGTCGGCGTCGAGCACCAGCTGCACGGCCGCCGCGACGTCGCGAGGGACAGCCCCGAAGCCGCCGTGATGAGCCGACAGTTCCTGGCCGACGTCGCGACGACGATGGCGCAGCGGACGACAAGGGAGTGGCTGGCCGTCTTCGACCGGGCCACCGTTCCCGCCGGCCCGTGCCAGTCGGTGGACCAGCTGGCCGACGACCCCCAGGTGCTGGCCAACGAACTGGTGGCCGACCTCGAGCATCCGGTGGCCGGGGCGATCTCCATGGTCGGACCGGTGGTGCGGATGTCGGGCACCCCGGCGACCCCGGCACGCCTCACCCACCATCGGGCAGCACAACGACGAGATCCTCGCCCAGGTCGGGTACTCCGAGACCGAGATCGACGCCCTCCGCTCGAGCGGCGTGCTCTATCCCTCCGAAGCCGTCGACCGGGGAAGGTGACCGAAATCGACGGCGTCTCGAACCTCGATGAGGAGGAGGCAGTGCCGCCCCCTGCCCGCAGTCTGGCTCCCCGGGATCGCCGAGATCGTCGGAACCCTGGTGATCGGCCTCGCCGGCCGGTGAATCGGCTCCCCGCTCATCGCTCCCTCCTACCTCGGCGGTGGCGACGGGGAGGACGTGGGCACCGACTGAGCAACGGAACGGCTGGCACGCGCCGGGGACCGCTGCTTAGACTGGCTAATAGTTCGGATATCAAAGCAGCGAGCCGTGGCCGGCCCCGAGGCGGTCGCCAGACGAACGGGGGGTGCAGATGCCTGTCGAGCTAGAGCTGGGGCCCAACGCCGAGAAGTTCCGCGACGAACTGCGGGACTGGCTGGCCGCCAACAAGCCCGAACCGAGCGAGGAACCGGACCTCGGTCGCCGACGCTTCCTCCCCCCCGAGGGTTGGGCCGAGCGGCTGCGCGAGGCCGGGTACCTCTGCGTGTCGTGGCCGAAGGAGTTCGGCGGCCGCGGCCTCTCGGGCCTCGAGGTGGCAGTCATGAACGAGGAGTTCGCTCGGGCCGGCGTCCCCCGCGTCACGCGGGGCATGGGCGAGGGCCTGGTCGGCCCCGCCATCATCGTGTGGGGCACCGACGAGCAGAAGGCCTACTTCTTGCCCCGCATCATCGAGGGCACCGACCGCTACTGCCAGGGCTTCAGCGAGCCCGACGCGGGGTCGGACCTGGCCAGTCTCAAGACCCGCGGCATCGTGGACGGGGACGAGCTGCTCATCACCGGCCAGAAGGTGTGGACCTCGGGATCCCAGCTGGCCAACATGATCTTCGTCCTCTGTCGCACCAACCCCGACGCCCCCAAGCACCGCGGCATCAGCTACGTGCTGTGCCCCATGTTCCGCGAGGACGGCTCGCGCAACGGCATCGAGCTGCGGGGCATCAAGCAGCTGACCGGGCGGGCCGGCTTCACAGAGACCTTCTTCGACGAGGCGCGGGCTCCCCTGTTCAACGTGATCGGTGGGCTCCACAACGGCTGGCGGGCCACGATGACCACGCTCGGCAACGAGCGGGGTGGCAACGCCACCACCCAGCACGTCCAGCACACCAACGACTTCTGGGCGGCCGTGAAGCTGGTGCGCGAGCTCGGACTCGAGAACGACCCGATCGTCCGCCAGCAGCTGGCCTGGGCCTTCACCCACGTCGAGATCATGCGGTTCTCCGGACTGCGCCTCCTGGCCGCACTGGCCGACCGGCGGGACCCCGGTCCGTCGAGCTCGATCAACAAGATGTTCTGGTCCGAGTACCAGCAGCGCTTCGCGGAGATGATCACCAACTGGCGGGGGATGACCTCGACCGTGGTCCGGGATGACTACGGCCTCGACCGCTGGCAGGGGATGTTCCTCACCAGCCGCTCGCACACCATCTGGGGCGGCACGGCCCAGGTCCAACGCAATATCGTCTCGGAGAGAGTTCTCGGTCTCCCCAAGGAGCCGGGGATGGAAGCAGAGAAGGACGGAGCGGACGTCTGACTCCTTCGGACCCGACGGGCCGCCGGAGGCGTGACCGCCGGAACGACAGGAGAGCACAGTGGCCGAAGTCCACGGGACATGTGACGACCGCTTCGGCGGGGTGAAGGACGTCCTCGGCGCCAATCTGGATTCGGGGAGCGACATCGGCGCCTCGGTCGCCGTCTACCTCGACGGCGAACCGGTCGTCGACCTCTGGGGCGGCTGGGTCGACGAGGAGAAGAGCGCGCCCTGGGAGCGCGACACCATCACCAACGTCTGGTCCACCACCAAGACCATGACGGCGCTCTGCGCGCTGATCCTGGCCGACCGGGGCGAGCTCGACTTCTGGACCCCGGTCGCCCACTACTGGCCGGAGTTCGCCGCCAACGGCAAGGACTCGATCGAGGTCCGCCACCTCATGTCGCACACGGCCGGACTGGCCGGCTGGGACGAGCCGGTCGGTTACGAGGACATCACCGACTGGGACAAGATGACCGGCCTGCTGGCCGCCCAGGCCCCGTGGTGGGAGCCCGGCACGGCCTCGGGCTACCACGCGCTCACCCAGGGTTACCTCGTGGGCGAGGTGGTCCGGCGGATCTCGGGCCAGAGCCTCGGCACATTCTTCGCCGAGGAGGTCGCGGGCCCGCTCGGGGCCGACTTCCACATCGGGCTGCCGGCCGCCGACGACCACCGGGTGTCGCGGGTGATCCCCCCGGACATGTCGGGGATGGCCATGGACGCGATGCCGCCGATGCTGGCCCGCACGTTCGCCAACCCGCCCCTGTCGGCCGAGGCCTCCTACACGGAGTCCTGGCGCCGGGCCGAGATCCCCGCAGCCAACGGCCACTCCAACGCGCGCGGCGTGGCGGCGGCGCAATCCGTACTGGCCAACGGCGGCGAGGCGGGCGGCGTCCGTCTCCTCTCGGCCAAGGGCTGCGAGGTCGTCTTCGACGAGCAGTCCCACGGCGCCGACCTCGTCCTCGGCGTCGACCTGCGCTTCGGCATGGGCTACGGCCTGGCCACCGAGACCACCCCGATCGGCGAGCGGGCCTGCTACTGGGGCGGCTGGGGCGGGTCGTTGGTCGTCTCTGACTTCGACGAGCACCTCACGTTCGCCTACGTGATGAACCGCATGGAGGCGGGCCTGGTGGGAGACACCCGCGGCAACGCGCTGCTGGAGGCCGCGCGCGCCGGCCTCAAGGCCTTAGGCAGACACCCCCGGCCCGCTCAGGCCAGGCCGAAGTAACAGACGCCGGCCAGGCCGAGAGCCAGGCAGTAGACGGCGAAGGGCGCCAGCGTGCGGCTGCGGAAGTAGCGCAGCAGGAACTTGATCGCGCCGAAGGCGACCACGAAGGCCACCGCGCTCCCGGCCAGGACCTGGCCGCGGATGCCGTTGCCGAGGGTGCCGGTCAGGTCGGGCACCTTCAAGAGGCCGGCGGCCAGGATGGGCGGGGCCGACAGCAAGAAGGCGAAGCGCGCCGCGTCCTCGTAGGTGAGGCGGCGGGCCAGCCCCGTCACCATGCAGACGCCGTCGCGGCTGATCCCGGCCAACAGGGCCGTGGACTGCGCGACGCCCACGAACAGGGCGTCGCGCAGACGAAGGGTCGCCAGGGGCTCGATGCTGTCGCTCGACTGGGCGCCGGGCGCCGCCGGCTCGACGGCCGCGGCGACCGGGACCGAGACGACCGCCCGGCGCCGGAACCACTCACCGGTCGCCAACAGGCAGCCGTTGACCATGAGGAAGGAGGCCGCGGCGATCGGCTTGGCGAACAGCGTGCGCAGCTCGTGCTCCAGCACCAGGCCGAGCAGCCCGACCGGGATGGTGGCCACGATGATGAACCAGGCGGAACGCTCCTCGGGTGTCTCGGCCCGGCGCTTCACGATGCTGGTACCGAGGCCACGCAGGATGCGCGCCCACTCCCGCCAGAACACGGTGATGAGCGCCAACGCCGTCGCCACGTGGAGCCCGACGACGAAGGCCAGGTAGGGGGACTCGGGTGACGCCTGCTCGGTGACGAGGCGCGACCAGGAGCCGCCGATGAACGCCGGGACGAGGACCGTGTGGCCGAGGCTCGAAACCGGGAAGAGCTCGGTCACCCCCTGGATGGCCCCGATGACGATCGCCTGCAGGAAGCTGATCATCGAGAACGCCCCAGCCGATGACCCCCGCCGGTGGAGGCGATCTCAGCGCGCACCGCACGACGGTAGGCGACGCGCGCCCGGGAGTTGGGGCATGGTGCCTACGCCTGGGTGAGGGCGCGCACCTCCTCGTGGTCGAGGGTGGCCAGGATCTGGGCCGCCAGCGCGCGCGCCGACGCGGCGTCGAGCTCGACGGCCACGCGACGCGACGCGTCCGACGCGTCGAGGGGCCGGAAGTCGATGCAGAGGGCGTGCTCGGCGGCCGCCTCTTGGGGATGGTCGAAGTAGACCACCGACTGGCCGAGGGTGAACCAGCCATCGCGGCCGAGCGCGCTGCCCGCCACCGGCTCGGTCGAGGTGAGGTAGGTGCACATGGTCAGGAGGCGAGGTGGGTGCCGAAGAAGGCCCAGATCCGCTGCCACCCGTCCTTCGCCGCCTCCAGGTTGTAGCTCGGGCGGTCGACCGAGAAGAAAGCGTGCCCCGCCCCCTCGTAGGAGTGGAACTCGAAGTTCTTTCCGTTGGCGGTGAGCTCGGCCTCCATGCGGGCCACGTGCTCGGGCGAGGGGTTGGCGTCTTGGGCCCCGAACAGGCCGAGCAGGGGGCAGCCGAGCTTCGGCGTGAGGTCGATCGGTGCCACCGGGCGCTCGGGGGTCAGCTGATCGGCGGACACCACCACCCCGCCGCCATAGCAGTCGACGGCCGCGTCGACATTGAGCGTGCAGGCGACCAGGTAGGTCTGGCGACCGCCCGAGCAGTAGCCGATGACCCCGACCTTGCCGTTGGCGTCGGAGAGGCCCCGCAGGTGGCTGATGGCGCCGGACACGTCGCCGTAGCACTGCTCGTCGGGCACGCCCCCGGCCGCTCGCGCTGCGGCCGCGGCGTCGGCCGACTTCGCCCCCGGTGCATAGCGGTGGAAGAGGTTGGGACACAGTGCCGCGTAGCCGTAGACGGCGAAGGTGCGCGCGATCTCCTTGGTCGCCCGGTCGTAGCCGGGCATGTGGTGGATCACGACGACGCCGGGGTGCGTGCCCTCCCCCAGCGGGCGGGCGAGGTAGGCCTCGATCTCCTCCCCCCGGTGTCCGGCGATCGAGATCGTCTCGGCCTGCATGGCATCGCTCATGGTCATACCTCGTGGTCGAAGAATGGTCGGTGTGTTTGGCGGTCGCTCAGGCCTGCGCGCGCGACGCGGCGCGAATCGCGTCGAGGCCCGCCGCGATCTCGGTCACCTGGGCGTCGGAGAGCGTCCAGTCGACGGCCGCGACGTTGGCCCCCACCTGCTCGGGCCGGGTCGCCCCGGCGATGATCGAGCCCATGGCCGGCTGGGCGGCCAGCCAGGCGAAGGCGAGGTCGAGGAGCGTGTGGTCGTGCGCCGCGGCGAAGCGCTCGAGGAAGTCGACCTGGTCGAAGTTGCTGTCGGAGAGGATCCGGGCGGCCATCTCCTCGCCCCAGGCGGACAGGCGGCTGCCACTCGGGGTCGCCTCGCCCCGGCGGTACTTGCCGGTGAGCAGCCCGCTCGCCAGCGGGAAGAAGGGCAGCATCGCCAGGCCGTGCTCGACGCAGGCCGGCAGGAGCTCTTTCACCGGCTGACGGTGCAGCAGGTTGAACTGGTTCTGGGCGGTCACGAAGCGGGCCCACCCGTTCTTCTTCGACACGGCGTCCGCCTCGGCGATCTGCTCGGCCGAGAAGTTCGAGTTCCCGATCTCGCGCACCTTGCCGGCGCGCACCAGGCCGTCGAGGGCCTCCAAGGTCTCTTCGATCGCCACGTCTTGGTCCGGACGGTGCTGCTGGTACAGGTCGATGCAGTCGACCCCCAGGCGGCGAAGGCTGCCCTCGGCCGCCTCGTTGACCCAGCGAGTGCTGGCGCCGCGGTGCAGTGGGTCCTGGTCGATGGGGCTGGCGAACTTGGTGGCGATCACCACCTCGTCGCGGTGGTCGGCCAAGGCCTTGCCCAAGAACTGCTCGGACTGGGTCCCGCCGTAGACGTCGGCCGTGTCGAAGAAGTTGATGCCGGCCTCGATGGCCGCGTCGACCACGACCTTGGTCTGCGCCTCGTCGCAGCGCATGCCGAAGTTGTTGCACCCGAGTCCGACGACGCTCACCTGGAGCGATCCCAACGCCCGCTTCTCCATGCCGTGCTCCTTGTCCACTGGGGGTCCGCGCCGGCCTGCCGCTCCCCGGCGCGACGGAGGTCGCTCGCGCACCGCTCGGGGCAGCTGGGTCCCGGCGACGGGTCCCGCTATTGTTCGAAACCCTAACAGTTAGGCGCCAATGGGGGGCCGGCGATGTCGTGGCGGAGAGAACACCGGTGAGACGTCCGCCTCCCTCAACGCGGGAACGGGGACTTGACTCCCTCGGGCACGCCCACGTCGAACGCCGCCAGGGTCATGGCCACCATCGTGTAGAAGCCGACGGTCGCCACCAGCTCCATCAGGCCCTCCTCACCGAACTGCGCCACCGCCCGCGCGTACTGGTCCGGGGCGAGCTCGTGGTTCTCGTGCAGGGACCGGCAGGTGTCGTAGGCGATGAGCTCGTCCTCGGGCGCCATCTTGGGCCGGGTGCCGGCGTAGATGGCGTCGATGACCTCGTCGGAGACCCCGTTCTGACGGGCCAGCCGCGAATGGGCCGACCACTCGACGTTGCTCTCCCAGAAGCGCGCGGTCACGAGGATCGCCAGCTCCACGATCCGGCGACCGACCGTGGTCCGCTGCCACAGGAAGTCGCCCATGCCGAGAGCCCGACGCCCGAACTCGGGCGCCCGGATCCAGGCATCGAATGGCCCCCCGTACTGGCCATCAGCCCCGGCTGGGCGCGCCCGGCCCGTCCGCTCGTGCTGCTCGCGCTGCTCGGGCGTCAGCTCCTCGGGTTGCTTCGGCTGCAAGCGACTCATGTCGTTCCCTCTCCCCGCCGGCCGCCAATCTGCCACACCGGCCGCCCGTCGACGAAGGCTCGGGGTGAACTGCGGGCCGCCCCGGTCGGGCCGCGGCTCGGCGGCCGTTTCGAGCAAGATGGCGGTCGTGCCCCCGGCGCCTTGCTCTGTCGTCGCGCGGCGGTGACCCCATGAGCGACGGCGTCGACCACGCCACCGGGACCGACCAGCTGCTGGTAGAGGTCGAAGACGGCGTGGGGCGGGTCACGTTCAACAACCCGACGAAGCACAACGCGCTGTCGCTCGCCATGCGCGCGGCGATGCCGGACGCCATCGCCGCGCTCGAGCAGGATCCGGCCGTCCGGGTCGTCGTCATGACCGGCGCCGGCACGAAGGCGTTCATGTCCGGCGCGGACATCTCCGAGTTCGGCGCGCAGCGCACGACGCCCGAGGCCCGGGCGGAGTACGACCGGTCGTCGGCCACCGTGGCCAGCGCCTGGAACGCGCTCGGCAAGCCGATCATCGCCATGATCCGTGGCTACTGCATGGGTGGGGGTCTCCTCACCGCGCTGCAGGCCGACATCCGCCTCGCCTCTCCCGACGCCCGCTTCGCGGTGCCGGCGGCGCGCCTCGGGCTCGGCTACGGGATCGGCGGCGTCCAGGCCCTGCGCGAGATCGTCGGGCCGGCCGCCGCGGCAGAGATCCTCTTCTCGGCCCGGCGCCTCGACGCCCACGAGGCGCTGTCCATCGGCCTCGTGAACCGGGTCGTCGAGGCCGAGCAGCTGGAGCATGCGGTCATGGAGCTGGCCCACGCCATCGCGGCCAATGCGCCGCTCACGGTCGCGGCCTGCAAGGTGGCCCTACGCGAGCTGCGCCGCCCGCCCGAGCAGCGGGATCTCGCCCGCGTGGCCGAGCTGGTGGAGGCCTGCTTCCGCTCGGAGGACTACCTGGAGGGCCAGGCGGCCTTCGCCGAGAAGCGCGAGCCCCGGTTCCGCGGCCGCTGATCGGCCACCCGTGCGCTCGACCGGCCTCAATGTTGACGCGGCGCGCCTCGTCCTCGACGTCGTCTTCGTCGTCTCGATCGGCGCCGAGGTCTGGATCCGCCGCTCCCGGCCGGCCCACTCGGGCGCGCCCTTGGACCGCGACACGCGTTCGTGGATCGGCCTCAGCTACCTGGTCGGCGTCTTCGGCGGCGTGCTGCTGGCCTACCAGGGCGTCGGACCGGTCATCGCGCACCACAACGTGACCCTGTTCGTGGTCGGCGTCTCCCTGGCCTTCCTCGGCGTCGCGCTCCGGCTGTGGGCGGTCCACACCCTGGGCCGGTTCTTCCAGCTGGTGCTCGTCGTCCAGTCCGAACACCGCGTGGTCACGCAGGGCCCCTACCGCGTCATCCGCCACCCGGCCTACGCCGGCCCGGTGCTCGGGTGTCTCGGCATCGGGCTGGCCCTCGACCACTGGGTGAGCCTCGTGCTCTGCGTCGTGCTCCCGGCGTCCGCGTTCATTCACCGCATCCTCGTCGAGGAGCAGATGCTGGTCGACGGGCTGGGGCCCGAGTACGAGCGGTACCGGCAGCGGACCAAGCGGCTGATCCCCTATGTCTGGTGACGACACCCCCCTAGGGGGTGGTCCCGAGCCGCTGGCCGGGACGCGGCCACCCGATCAGGTCGACACCGGACGGACCCTCTCCCGGCCCTCCGTGGGCGAGCCTGTGCCGACGGTCCCACTGGTCGGGGCCACGGCCGACCAGGCGGAGCCGCAGACGACCGGCGACGCGGACGCCGCGGGCGACCCGGTCCGGCCGGCGCGCCTCGCGGTGCGGGTCGGCCGCCGGACCGCCCGATTGGCCCTCGGCACGCCGAAGGGGGTGCATCCGCTGCTGGTCGTCATCGCCGGCCTGTCCGGCCTCGCCTACGGGTGGGGTTCGGCCCACGAGGGTCTCGAGCCCTACTACGCGGCCGCCGTGCGC
This sequence comes from Acidimicrobiales bacterium, assembly GCA_035604685.1. GTDB lineage: Bacteria > Actinomycetota > Acidimicrobiia > Acidimicrobiales > RAAP-2 > DATNIB01. Next base: position 21,405 of record DATNIB010000031.1, read on the forward strand.
GGCATGGCGCTCAGTTGGCACAACTTCTTCTTCGGCGCCTTCGACCCGTCCGCCACGATCAGCGTCGACAAGCTCCCCGGCGCCCTCTGGCTGCAGGCGCTCTCGGTGCGCTGGTTCGGGCTCCACACCTGGGCCATCGTGCTGCCCCAGATCGTCGAGGGCGTGCTCGCCGTCTTCGTCCTCTACCGCGCCGTGTCGCGCCTCGCCTCCCCGGTCGCGGGGCTGGTGGCGGCCGCCGTCCTGGCCGCCAGCCCGGCGACGGTGGCGCTCGACCGCGGCAACGTCTCGGACAGCCTGCTCACCCTGCTGCTGGTGCTGGCGGCCAGCGCCACCGCCAAGGCGATCGAGACCGGGCGCTGGCGATCGCTGCTGCTCGCCGCCGTCTGGGTCGGCCTCGCCTTCCAGGCGAAGATGGTCCAGGCCTGGGTGGTGCTCCCCGCGCTCGGCCTCGCCTACCTCATCGCCGGGGCGCCCCGCCTGCGGCGTCGCCTGGCCCAACTGGGGGTGGCCGGGGTGCTGTGCGCGGCGGTCTCGCTCAGCTGGATGGTGGCCATCTCGCTCGTCCCGCAGCACCACCGCCCCTATGTGGACGGGAGCAGCCACGACTCCATCTTCGAGCAGGTCTTCGAGTACAACGGCATCGGCCGGTTCACCCACAGCACCCTGTTGGGCTCGGCGGGCACGCCCACCGCGCTGGCGGCGCGCTCGCTCGGCACCTTCCTCCTCGACTTCACGCTGCACACGCCGACCAGCTGGCACCGGCTGCTCTGGGGTCCGGGCGGGCGCGACACCGCCTGGCTGATACCGCTCGCCCTCTTGAGTGCGCTGGCCGTCTTCGTGGTGCGCCGACACGAGCCGCGCACCGATCCGCTGCGCGCGGCCACCATCCTTTGGACCACCTGGCTGCTCGCGCACCTGGTGCTCTTCTCCACCGCCTCGAGCATCAACGCCTACTACCTGGGGGTGCTGTCGCCGGCGCTCGGCGCCCTGTGCGCCGGGGGGTACGAGCTGGCTCGCACCGCGCGGGGCCTGCGACTCCTCCGGCCCCTGACCCTCCTGGTCGGTCTCGCCTTCAGCACCTTCTTCGCCCTGTGGCTGCTCCATGCGGGGCACCAGGTCCCCGGGTGGGTGCGGCCGGCCGTCATCTGGACGGCCGCGTTCGCCGGCCTCGTCATCGTCGTCTCGGCCCTCTGGCGGGTCGTGGCGCCGGTGCTCGTCCCACTCGGCGCGCTCGCCGTCGCCGCCTGCGTCCTCGTCGCGCCGTCGGCCGCGTCGGCATCGCTCGTCACCCACCAGAGCGGGCCCTTCGACACCCCCTTCGAGAACCGCTCGACGGGGGCGGTCCTCCAGATCGGGCAGGAGATCATGGCCGGCTCCGCCGCCGTGGTGGCCACGTTCGAGCACTTCGACAACGGCGTGCGCTACGCGTTCGCGACCTACACCTCGCTGCTCGCTGCCAACTTCATCTTGGCCACCGGCGTCGAAGTGCTCCCGATCGGCGGATTCACCGGTGCGGTGCCATCGCCCACCCTGCACCGCCTGCAGCACCTGATCGACACCAAGCAGCTCCGCTTCGTGCTTGCCTCGGATGCTCCGGACCCGCGCCTCATCTGGATCGCCGCCCACTGCGCGAACGTGACCCCCCGCCGGCCGCCCATTGCGCCGCCCACCGGCACCGGCACCGGCACCACCGGCGGAGCGCCCGCCGAGTTCGTGGCGTTCACCGTCTACCTCTGCACGCCCCCGGCCCCCCGGCCCTGAACCGGGCCGCCCTCAGGAGCCGCCGAAGCGGGGTTCCCGACGCTCGGACATGGCCCGCACGCCCTCGCGGAAGTCGGCCGTGGCGGCCAGGCGGTCCTGCTCGCCGTGCTCGTGGGCCATGGCCGCGCGCACGCGTTCGACCAACCCCTGGCGCAGCGTGGCGCGGATGGAGCGCACCGCCAGCGGCGCCGCGCCGGCCAGTTCGACGGCCAGCGCGCGGGCGCCGGCACGGATCTCGTCGGCCGGCACCAGCCGGTCGACGAGGCCGATCGAGCGGGCCGTCTCGCCGTCGATCCGCCGGCCGGTGTAGAGCAGGTCGGCGGCGGCCTGCTGCCCGACCGTGTTCGGCAGTGTCACGCTGATGCCGAACCCCTGGTGGAAGCCGAGGCGGGCGAAGTTGGCGGTGAACCGGCTCTCGGCGCTCGCCACCCGGAAGTCGGCCGAGAGCGCGAGGCCGAGGCCGCCGCCGACCGCCGCCCCCTGGACGGCGGCCACCACCGGCAGCCCGCAGGCGAAGAGCCGCAGCCCCTCGCGGTAGAGATCGCCGGCCCCGAGCTCGCGGCCGCTCCCCAGCTCGGCCCCGGCACAGAAGTGCTTGCCCTCCGCGCCCAGCACGATGGCCCGGCAACGGTCGTCGGCGTCGAGCTGCTCGTAGGCATCGGCCATCTCGCCGATGACGGCGGCGTTGAAGAAATTGTTGGGGCCGCGGCACATCTCGACGACGGCCACGAAGTCGTCACCCAGCTCGACGCGTACCTCGCTCATGTCCCGACCTTCTTGCACGCTCGTTGGGCGGGAGCGCGCGTCGCCCGCGCTCTCGAACCTAGTCGTCGGCCCGCGCCTTCTCCCTGGGCCGACGCCGGCCCGGCTCAGGTCGGCCGGCGGTTGGTGAGCACTTGGGAGAACGGGATGTCGGCGTCGACCGACGGCTCGCGGGGCAGGCCGAGCGCCCGCTCGCCCACGATGTTCTTCTGGATCTCGTCCGTCCCGCCCGCGATCGAGCCGCCGGGCACCGAGACCAAGATCTCGGCCACGATGCCGTCGAGGGGTGAGTCCGGGCCGTTCAACAGGGCCGCCGCGCCGACCAGGCCGGCGTGGACGGCGGCCGAGCGGCGGGCGATGTCCGAGCCGGCCAGCTTGGCCACGGACCCCTCGGGACCCGGGGCCCGCCCGCGGCTGGCGGCGAGGCGCGAGCGCTCCACGCTCCAGCGGGCCGCGCGGGTGCGGGCGATCACATCGGCCACCGCCTGGCGCTGCACCGGCCCGGCACCGGTCGCGGTCGCCTGCTCGGCGACGAGGTCCGGCCGGCCGGCCCGCTGGGGATACCAGACGTAGGTGGCGTTCACCTCTTCTGCCTCGGCCGCCGCCTCGCGGGCGGTCCGGCCGCCGGGCTCTCGGCCCAAGAGGCCCGTGCGGGTGGCGGCCAGGCCCCGCTCGTGCGCGAGCGTCGTCAGCGCGGCAGCCCAGCCGCCGTTCACCTCGCCGACGACGTTGGCCCCGGGGACCCGGGCCTCGGTGAGGAAGACCTCGTTGAACGACGAGTAGTTGTTCATCTGCCGCAGGGGCCGCACCTCGACGCCCGCCTGTCGCATCGGCAGGGCGAAGTAGGTGATGCCGCGGTGCTTGGGCACGTCGGCCGAGGTCCGGGCGAGCAGCATGCCGTAGGCGGCGTCGCGCGCCCCGGTCGTCCAGACCTTCTGGCCGCTCACGATCCACTCGTCCCCGTCGAGCTCGGCCCGCGTGGTGAGCCCGGCCAGGTCCGACCCGTTGCCCGGCTCCGAGAAGAGCTGGCACCACTTCTCCTCGCCGGTCACGATCGGCCGCAGCAGCCGGCGCGCCAGTTCCTCGCTCCCGTGGGCGAGGATGGTGGGTGCCGCCAGGTTCATCCCAGAGCCGGTGGCCGGGCCGACCGCTCCGACCCGGGCGAACGCGGCGGCGACGACGGCCGCGCCGCTCGCTTCGAGGCCCCGTCCGTAGCGGTCTTCGGGCCAGGTCGGGCAACCCCAGCCCGAGTCGGCCAGCCGCGCCCGCCACTCGGCCAGCGGTCGCTCCGGGTCCCATTGCTCGGCGAGCCACGCCGCGACGTCGGCCCGAACGGCGTCGAGGTCGTCGGCGGGGCTCACTGCGCCGACCGCCCGGGCGACCTCATCGGTCGTAGCCGCTCGCCCAGTCCCCCTCCTCCACCTCCCAGGAGACGTCGGTCCCCCGGTACTGGACGGTGAGGTGGGACATCGCCGAGTGCGGCAGGCCGCCGTGCCAGTGCCACTCGTCGGGGGACACCGTGATGGTGTCGCCCGGGCTGACCACGTGGCGCCCCCCTCGGTCGGCGACCACGCCCTCGCCGGCGACGACGTGGAGGATCTGGCCCGAGTGGTGGACGTGGGGGCGCGTCCGCCCGCCCGCCTCGAAGTGGACGATGAAGACGTCCGGGCCGCCCTCGAAGGGGCTCGTGAGCTGCTGGAAGCGCGCCGAGCCGGCGAAGTGGGCCCGGTAGTCCGGCGGCAGGTCACCCGCCCCGGGGTCGACGGCGTCGATCTTCATCTGTCCTCCTCGGTCGCTCGACACAGATCGTCGCCCCTGGCGGGCCGCCGCGCCAGGCGCGCCGCCCCGGGCGTGAGGGCCCCGGTTACGCGAGAGTCTCGGCGTGGCGACCCCCCCGGTAGGAGCACTCCTGTTCGACGTGTTCGGCACGGTGGTCGACTGGCGCGGCTCGGTCATCCGCGCCGGGGAGTCGCTGTCGGAGCGGACCGGCCGGTCCGTCGACTGGCCCGCCTTCGCGGACCGGTGGCGCCTCGAGGGCTACCTCGCCCCGATCGGCCGCATCGTGCGCGGTGCCGAGCCCTGGCGCGACGTCGACGCGCTGCTCGACGCGCAGTTCGACCTCCAGGCCGCCGAGGCCGGCCTCCTGGACGTGGCCTCCGCGGAACTCGCCCCTCTGCGGCGCATCTGGCACCACCTCGACCCTTGGCCCGACGCCGTCGGCGGCATTCGCCGGCTGCGGACCGCCTACGTGGTGGCGCCACTCTCCAACGGAGGCTTCGCCATGCTGACCACCATGGCCAAGCGCGCCGACCTGGGCTGGGACTGCATCATCTCCACCGAGCTGTTCCGCGCCTACAAGCCGGACCCCGCCGCCTATCGCGGGGGTGCCGCCCTGGTGGGACTGCCCCCCGAACAGGTGATGCTGGTGGCCGCACACCCCGGCGACCTGCGCGCCGCGCAGCGGGCGGGCCTGCGCGCCGCCTACGTCCCGCGACCCCTCGAGTGGGGGCCGAGCGCACCGGCACCCGAGGACCCCGACCCGTCCTTCGACGTGGTGGCCGAAGACTTCGACGCGCTGGGGGCGGTCCTGGGCCGCTGAGACAGTCCGGAACTGACTGCTATGTCATCGCCCCGGTTGGTGTGAGCGCCGTTTGCTGGTCGGGACAGCCATTGCCACAGCGCCGACCGCGACGAGCAAGAAGTGGGGACACCATCCGTCGTGCGCGATCGGTGAAACGTTCGAAGGTCCTCCCATGGTCGCGCGGCGGAGACCGACGACCGAGGGCGCCGACTAACTAACCCCCGGTGGGCCGCCGCCGGGAAACGCCCGGCGGCCGGCCAAAGGAGCGGCTGCCCCGGCTACCAGGCGTAGGCCTCGGGCGCGGCACCGCCGGGCCCCGGGAACAGCTTGTCCAACGCCGCCAGCACGTCGTCGTCGAGCGAGACCTCGAGCGCCCCGAGGCACCGGGTGAACTGCTCGGAGGTGCGCGGACCGACGATCGGCGCGGTCACGGCCGGATTGGCGAGCAGCCAGGCCAGTGCCACCTGGGCCGGTTCGTGGCCCAGCTCGGCACACAGCTTCTCGAAGCCCTCGAGCTGGTCGCCGCGCGACTCGAGGCGCGCCTGGACACGCTCGTCGGCCCGGCGTCCCTCGGTCGCCGTCTTCAGGCCGCCGCCCAGCAGACCCCCGCCGAGGGGGCTCCAGGGCAGGACGCCGACTCCGTAGGCCTGGCAGGCCGGCAGCACCTCGAGCTCGACCGTCCGGGCGGTCAGGTTGTACAGGCTCTGCTCGGAGACGAGCCCCACCGAGCCGCGGCGGCGCGCCGCTTCGATGGCCGCGGTGATGTGCCAGCCGGCGAAGTTGGAGCTGCCGACGTAGATGACCTTGCCCTGGGCGACGAGCAGGTCCATGGCCTGCCAGATCTCGTCCCACGGCGTCTGCCGGTCGACGTGGTGCATCTGGTAGAGGTCGATGTGGTCGGTCTGCAGGCGGCGCAGGCTGGCCTCGCACGCGTCGCGGATGTGGCGCGCCGAGAGCCGCGAGGTGTTGGGCCACTGGTCGCGCCCAGCGAAGACCTTGGTGGCAAGCACCACCTTCTGGCGCCGCTCGCCGCCCTGGGCGAACCAGCGCCCGACGATCGTCTCGGTCTCCCCGCCGCCGTAGACGTTGGCCGTGTCGAAGAAGTTGACGCCGTCGTGCAACGCCGCATCCATGATGGAGAAGCTGTCCGCCTCGCTCGTCCGGGGCCCGAAGTTCATCGTCCCGAGACACAGCGGGCTCACCCGCAGGCCCGTTCTCCCGAGTGCTCGGTATTCCATGACTCGCTCCTCCTCGTGGACGGTCGGTCCTGTCGAACGGCCGCGGTCGACAGCTGCACCGTAGGCGAGGTCGGGTGGGGACGCGCCCGCGCCGCTCAGACCCGGGGCGCCCGGCTGAAGACCCCGGCGCGGCGGAGCACCGAGAGCAGGCCCGCCGGGAACACGACCTCGGTCGTAGACGCCAATTCGGGCTCGCTCCACCAGCGGTGGCCGTGGACAAACCGTCGCTCGAACTCGGTGCGCCTCGACTCGTCGACCTCCGAGCGGTCGACGCGGACCGCGAAGAAGACCTCGTCCTGCTCGAAGTGCCGGCCGTCCAGGTCGAAGGAGGCGTGCTGGCGGTGGACGACCGGACCGAGGTCGCGCGCCTCCAAGCCCGTCTCCTCGAACAGCTCGCGCCGCCCGGCGGCCGCCTCGTCCTCGTCCCCTTCGAGGCCGCCCCCCGGGGTGAACCACCAGCGGCCGAGGTGCGGTGCCGAGGGGTCGCTGCCCGAGAACAGGAGGACCCGGCCCTCGGCATTTACCACCAGTAGCCGGGCCGCCCGGCGGGCCGCCGGTCCGGTGCCGCCGCCCCCGGTCGATCCCCCCGGTTGGCCGGCCACCCACCGAGCCTACGAAACCCCTGGCCACCGACGGACCCCGATTGAACCTGGCTTTGGGGTCGAGCCGGTTCTAGAGTCGCAGGCGCGACTCGGACAACGGGTCGTTTCCGCGGACGCTCCCACCCTGTGCCCACCCAGTCGGGCTGAGGTCGGGGTTCGTCCGGGGCGGGAGCGAGGTGAGCGCACAGCCTTCACCGATCGACGAAGCGCCCTTCGACCCGGATTTCGGGTCAGACCTGGACCCCGTGCGCCTGGACGGCTCCGTGGCGGCGGCCCAGCGGTCGGAGATCGCGCGCCTGGCGACCGCCCAGCGGGCCGCCGGGGAGGCGGGTGAGGCGGCGGCCCATTGGTGGACCCAGCTCGGTGCCCCTGCCGAGACCGCCATCAGCAGCCAGTCACTGGACGAGCTCTTCCGGAGCGCGCTCGTCGCGATGGCAAGCGTCCTTGGCGCCAACTCGGTAGCCGTGCTGCTGGCCAACGAGGCCGAAGACGAGCTCGTCGCCCGCGCCTCGTTCGGCCTCGACGAGGAGGTGAGCACCGACCTCGGCATCCGCGCCGGCGAGGGCATGGCCGGGCGGGTGCTTGCCGATCGCAAGCCCCTGCTCGTCGAAGACCTGTCGACCTTCGACCTCGTCTCCTCCTCGCTGGGCCGCAAAGACATCCGCTCCATCGTCGCCGTGCCCATGCTCTGCGGTGAGCGGCTCCTGGGCGTCCTCCACGCCGGCAGCCGCCAGGTCGACCATTTCACCGAGGCCGACATCGAGCTCCTCGAGATGATGGCCAGCCGCCTGGCCGGAGCGGTCGAGCGCGTGCGTTTCTTCGAGTCCGAACGGGCCGCCCGCCACGAGGCCGAGCGCAACGCCGACCGGCTGGACCGGCTCCAGAAGATCACCTCGGCGCTGCTGGCCGCGTCGAGCGAGGCGGACATCGCGTCCGCCTTGACCGAGACGATCGGGGGCTCCCCGGACCACCTGGGCGTGTTCTGGTGCGGGGTGTGGCTGCGTCGACCCGAGGGACTCGAGCCGATCAACATCGCGTTGCCCGAGACGCTGGGGGAAACGTTGCGCGACGTCCCCTTCCAGTCGGACCACCCGCTGGCGGCGGTGGCCCGCGAGCACGCGCCGGTCTTCGTCACGGACTCAACCGCCGCGCTCGCCCGCTACCCCGAGCTCGGCGCGATCCCCCCGGCCATCGAGAGCTTCGCCGTCCTCCCCATCGTGTTACGCGGCGAGTGCCTCGGCGTCTTCGTGGTCACCTACTCCCACCGCCACCGCTTCGAGTCGATCGAGCGCGAGTTCCTGGCGGCGGCCGTCGACCAGGTGGCGCTGGCCCTCGAGTCGGTGCGGCTCAACACCCAGCAACGCCAGCTGGCCGAGATGTCGTCCTTCTTCGCCGATGCCCTGAAGGTGCTGGCCGAGGCGGGCGACCTGGCCCACACGCTCGACCGCCTGGCCGATCTCGCCCTCGGGATCCTGGGTGACATCTGCCTGATCGACGTCGTGAACGAGGACGGCGAGCTCTCGAGGATGGTGGCGCGGCACCGCGATCCCACCCGCCAACGCCTGACCAACCGCCTGCGTACGGACTTCCCGCCCGACCCGGTCGGGAACCACCCCGCGGTGGAGGTAGTCCGGTCGGGGCGGACCCGGTGGTCGCCGCACATGTCCGAGGACTTCCTGGCCGCCACGACGCGCGACGAGCAGCACCTCGGCCTGGTGAAGGAGCTCGGCTTCCGTTCCTACATCTCGGTGCCGCTGAGCGGCGACGGCGAGATATTGGGATCGGTGTCGCTCGTGTCCACCACCCGCTCCTACGGCGCCGACGACGCGGCCTTCGCCGAGGCACTGGCCAAGCAGGTGGCGGCCGTGGTCGACAACGCCCGCCGCCACGACAGCTCGGTGCGGACCTCCCACACCCTCCAGCAGAGCCTGCTGCCCCAGTCCCTCCCCGACGTCCCGGGCCTGCTCGTCGACACCCGGTACCTGACGGCGAGCCGCGGCCTGGAGGTGGGTGGCGACTTCTACGACCTCGTGGTGCTGCCGGACGGGCGGGTGCTCTTCATGATCGGTGACGTGGCCGGGCACGACCGGAACGCGGCGGCGCTCATGGGCCACCTGCGCAGCGCCGCCCGGGCGCTCGCCGCCCGCGCGCAGACGCCGGGCGCGCTGATCGCCGCCCTGCGCCACAGCTGGGCCCTGCTCGGTTTCGACCGCATCGCGACGGTCCTGTTCGGCAGCCTGGACCCGGCGAGCGGCGACCTCCGGCTGGCGTCGGCCGGCCACTACCCACCACTCCTGATCGGTGAGGCCGACGCCTACTACCTGGGCGTCGAGCCGGACACGCCGCTCGGCGCGGCGGGCGCCGGCGTGGCGGACTGGCACGGCACCCTGGCGCCCCGAGACGTCCTCCTCTTGTTCACGGACGGGGCGATCGACGAGCGCCGGACGGGGAGCGAACAGAGCATGGCCGACCTGGCGGCCACGGTGACCCGGCGGGCGACCAGCCCCGCCGCCGCCTGCGACCTGGTCGTGGACATGCTCGACGTCGACCGGGCGGACGACGTGGCCCTCTTGGCGCTGCAGTTCGATCCGGTCTCGACCCCGGCGTCCGCATCCGCCTGAGGTGTCCGCGGGCGCAGCCCGCGTGGGTCCACGGTCACCGGCGCGGCCCCGGGACGGGTGCCCGCTCGAGCTGTGCCACGCTGGGTGCCGAGCGCCGGGGAGGGACCATGGGATCGGATTGGGCACGGCCCGTCGTGCACTGGGAGATGGTGGCCAAGGACCCCGCCGGCCAGGCCGCCTTCTATTCGAAGCTGTGCAACTGGACCATCGAGGACGGACCGATCATGCAGATCCCGGCCGGCCTCGGCGGTCCCGAGCCCGGACCCGCCGGCCACATCCGGCAGGGGGAACGCAGCAGCGTCAGCCTCTACATCCAGGTGCGCGACCTGCGGGCCTCGATCCAGCTGGCGGCCGAGCTGGGCGGTCGGATCGTCATGGAGCCCTTCGACGTGCCCAACGGACCCACGATCGCCTTCATCGAGGATCCCGAGGGCGTGCCGGTCGCGCTCGTCCAGCAGTAGGGGCGGTCGAGCGCTTCAGTCGAGTTCGACGTAGCGCTCGACGGCGACCGAGTCAGCGGCCACGAACGACATGAACGCGGCGGTGACCGGGTCCTTCCCCCAGCGGGCGTTGCCGGCCTCGGCGGCCTCCGCCGAGTGCCACAGGTCGATGACGACCCACCTTCCGTCGTCGCCGCGCGCCGTCGTGCGGCGCACCAGGCCCGGCTGCTGGTAGGCGAACTCGGCCTGCACCAGCTTGTCGGCGTCGCAAAACGCCGCCTCGTCGGCGCCCGGGACCAGCTCGAAACGGAGGATCTCGATCACGGGCCGGAGCCTACCGGCGTCCGATCGGGTTGCCTCAGGTTGCGCGGGTGGCAGCCGACCCAGTCGGGGTTCTCGGGTCGTGCCGCCCGGGCATGGCAGGCCCTTGGGCGGTTGGGATCGAGCGCATTTGCCCGTGCAACGAAGCGACGAACGATCAGCGCCGAAATCGACAGGCAGAACGATTTCTCGACCACCGGGCGCCCCGGATGCCACCCGGGCCCGACCCTCCGGTGGGCCCGCCAGGAGGGCGAGCCAACATGGTGCCCGGACACCGTCGAGAGGAGGTGAGCGGTGCGGATCGCCATCGTCGCAGAGGCCAGGCCGCATTCGGCTGATTCGCTGACGTTATGACCGACGTTGGAACATCGCGCCTCCTACTGCACCCGATCGATGTCGCAGAGGGTGAACGCATCTTCGCTCGAAGTGCTGGGCCGGCTGATTCTTGGGCGGACGATTTCCCCTTCGAAGGCGACGTTGGTGCAGTGGGAGGCTTCCTTCGCGCGACCGCCGAGCACGGAGAGCAACAGCCGTTCGGCTACTACCGGATCACCCGTCTCCTCGACGGGCGGGCCGTCGGGGGGATCGGCTTTAAGGGCCAGCCAGAAGGCGGCTGCGTCGAGATCGGCTACGGCCTGGCTCCCTCGGCCCGTGGCCACGGCTACGCCGCAGAGGCGGTCGTCGCACTCCTTGGACTGGCGGCCGACCACGGACTGTCCAGAGTCATCGCCGACACGACTCTGGACAACATCGCTTCGCAACGGACCCTCATCCGGGCCGGTTTCCGCCTTCTGAGCACCAACGGCGAGCTCCACCACTATGAGGCGCTCCTCGACATCGGGCATCGACTCGCCTAACGGGTGCAGAACGATCCATCCCGAGCGTTTGGCGGCGCCCGCGCCTGTGCGAACCGGGGGCGAACATTGGGCGGTCCGGGCGCCCATCCGCGCACCCCTTTGAGACGGCTGCCACCCGGTCGCTCTGGCGCGCCGGGTGCTCCCGAGCCCGAGTGGCGGCCCGCTCCGGATGGGGACAGTCGGCGTGAACCCTGACGTCGTGCCCACCCGGGGATCAGCCGATACAGTTCGCGCTACCAAGCACCGAGGGGGTTTGCTCCATGGTTGCGCTGATCGTCGTGATCGTCGTCGTCGTGCTGCTCGGATTCGGCCTGTGGGCCGCCTTCAACGGCCTCGTCAGGAAGCGCAACCGGACCCAGGAGGCGTGGTCCGAGATCGACGTCGAGCTCAAGCGCCGCCACGACCTCATCCCCAACCTGGTGTCGACGGTGCAGGGCTACGCCGCCCACGAACGCGGGACCTTCGAGGCCGTCACCCAAGCCCGGGCCAACGCGGTCAGCGCCGGTGCGACCGGTGACCCGGCCAAGATCGCCCCGGCCGAGAACATTCTGTCGGGGGCTCTCCGATCGCTGTTCGCGGTCGCCGAGAATTACCCGCAGCTGCGGGCGGTCGAGAGCTTCCTCCAGCTCCAAGAGACGCTCACCGCCACCGAGGACAAGATCGAGTATGCCCGGCGCTACTACAACACGAGCGCCCGCGACTTCGACATTGCGCTGCAGACGTTTCCGCGCAATTTGATCGCCGGCCCGTTCGGCTTCAAGGCGGTGGCGTTCTTCGCCACCGACGAAGAGGACCGGGCGGTGCCTCAGGTGAATTTCCCCGGTCCCGATGCCGGCGGAGCCAGCCCGCAGAGCCCTGCCCCCTCGGGGCCGCCCCTGGCCGGAGCCGGCTCCGAGGGCCCGCCGGCCGGTTAGACCGACTGGCCCGAGGCGATCTTCTCCAACTCGGCGATCCGCTCCTCGATCGGGGGGTGGGTGTCGTAGAGGCGGTGGTACCAGGCCTCGTGGTGCTGGAGCGGGTCGTCGATGCACATCGACGCGGTGACATGGTTCATCTTCTTGAACGGCTGGTCGTTCTGCTGCAACTTCCGGAGGGCGCTCAGCAGCCCGGCCGGGTTGCGGGTGAGCTCCACTCCGCTCACGTCGGCCAGTGACTCCCGGCGTCGGGAAAGGGCCAGGCGAATGAGCGGACCGAAGATGAACCCGACCACCGCCAGCAGCGCGCCGGCAACGAAGATCACGAGCATGATCTGAGCTCCGTTCCTGCCTCGCCCGGCGAAGAAGGCGGACCGCCAGAGAATGCTGGCGAGCAATGCGGCCATCCCGATCATGGTGCCCACCACCAGCAGGAGACGGATGTCGTGGTTCTTGATGTGGCTCATCTCATGGCCGGCCACGCCCTCGAGCTCTTCACGGTTCATGATGGCGAGCAGCCCCGTCGTGAAGGTGATCGAAGCCCTCTGCGGGCTGACCCCGGTGGCGAACGCGTTGGGTGACGGATCGTCGATCACGTAGACGGCGGGCTTGGGGATCCCGTCGCCGATGGCCAGCGCCTCCACCAAGTTGTGCAGCTGCTGGTAGCGGACCGGGTCGGCGGGCACCGCTCCCGACACCCGGAGGACCATCCGGTCCCCCGAGTTCAACGAGTACAGGATCCCGAGCATTGCCAGGATGCCGGCGATGACCATGCCGACCACGATCGGCCGCTCGCCGTAGTTGACCGGTGGGACGGGGTGATTGACGGCCTTGAAGATGGCACCGGCCGCCGCCCCGATGGCGAGCCAGATCGCAAAGAACAGGACGATGAAGATGACGCTGCGGCGTTTGTTGCTGGCGATCTCGCTATACACGGGCGGAATCCTACGGTACCCCGCTCCCGGGCGAAGCGTGCCCGGCCCCGGCACGACCAGCGTCGCTCCAGGGTGGTGAGCAGGGTTCCGGAGGTGACCGAAGTCCCGTAGCGCAATCGATCCACCCCTACGCCCATCGGCAGGGGTTCGGGTCGTCACTGGAGGCAGACCAGAACGGTCGCTGAAGCCGGTCAGCGTGTAAGCGGTGGCGGCGCTGGCCGCTTCAGTGCACTTCAGTGAGAGGCGAGCTCGGCCAGCAACGCCCTGGTGCGTCGACGCGAGGCCGAGTGATCGCCTCCTACCGCGAACGGCGCAGCCCACACGTCCGTGGCGCCCGCGGCGAACAGGGCCTCCACCTGGCGGCTCACCTCGGCCTCGTTGCCGACGAGCGCCGCCTCGGCCGGCGAGCTAATCCCTCCGTGCGCCAGGATCCGCTGGTAGTTGGGCAAGCTCCCATAGACGGTGAACTGCTCAGCGGCGGCCGCTCGCGCCTCGTCAGCGTCGTCGTGAACGGCCACGGGCAGTCCGGCCACGATCCGGGGCGCGGGGCGGCCGGCGGCGGCTCTCGTGATGCGGGGCGCAACGTGCGATTCGATGGCCCGTGCGTTCGCCATCCAGAGAATGGTGCCATCGGCCCTTTCACCGGCCACCCGCAGCAGTCTGGGCCCGAGAGCAGCGAGGAGCAACGGGATCTCTCCACCGAGCAGTTCGGCGAGCTCAGCAATGTACTTCTCGGTGTGCTGGCCCACCCCTTCGTAGGAGAAACCGAGGCGTTCAACGACCATCTGGTGTGACGGGCCAATGCCGAGTGTCACGGACCGGCCGATCGCGGCGGCCACCGCCTTGATCCGGTTGGCCTGCAGGATCGGGTGACAGGTGTAGGTCTGCAGCACGGAAGTCCCCAGCTCGATCCGGGCGGTCGCCCTGCCGGCCAGAGCCATCTGGATCAGCGGATCGCCACCGATCGCGCCCGGGTACCAGAGGCTGCTGAAGCCGGCCGCCTCGGCCTCCGTCGCCTGCTCGATCGCACGCTCCGCGGTGCCTGCTCCTGCACTCAGTCCGATCTGCATGGAGCTGCAGCGTACCGTCCGACGATCCCGTTCGTCGCGGTGTTCCGATAAGCCGTCTGTCGGTGGTGTCCACCTCCCACGATCCTCGAGAATTTGGGTCTGCGCTCGACAAGCAGCCACCCGCCGCGTCGATCACCACCTTGCAGTTCCAGTTCGACACCTTCCGCCACTACGACAACGCCTTTCGTCCGCACCGAGCCCTTGAGAGCCGGCCACGTTCTCTGCCTACAGGTTGGGGGATGACCATATGAATCAGCCGCCCGTTTGGGATGGGGTTGCATCCCGGCGGCACCGTTCAGTATCCGGCAATCCCGAGCGGTACACCCAGAGTCCCGGGCGAGGCCGAACCGGTCCGGGCTAGGGTCCGACGCGAGTCGGAAACCGTGGCCCAGCGCGCTGAGCCATCTATCACGGAGGGTCGCAACTGTGGGGTCTGTCGAAGACACGGTCCGGTCGTATTTCAAGAAATTCGAGGCTGGCGACGCGGCGGGAATCGCCGAGCTGTTCTCCGAAGATGGTGTGATCATGCCCCACGAAATGACCACGATTCGCGGGCGTGCAGCAATTCATTCGACGTTCGAGTCGATCTTCGGGGCTATCAGCATGCGCTGCGAGAACTTGGCCACCGACCGGATCCTGGAGATCGGTGACGCAGCGCTTGCTGAGACACACTCGACAGAGGCTGTCACGAATCGGGCTGACAACACCACCGACACGGGCGAGTATCGGGAACTGTTCTTCTTGCGTAAGACAGCGGGTGATTGGCGAATAGTGAGTTACATGTTCAACACGCTAGGTGGTTGAGCACGATTTCACGGTCGCTCAGGGCTCGCCTCGCGCTTGCCGACCGTATGGCTCTCTCAGCAGAGGCGAGCCGACGAAGCTCCGGTTGCTGGCGACACTCATGCCCGTGGCCGCGAGCACTATCGGTGGTCGGCTAGCCCGGCGAGACCAGACTGATGCTGGCCCCGGCTGTTATCACTCACATGGTGAGCACTGCCCGGATGACCTTGCCGGTCTCGATGTCGTCGAAGGCGGTGTTGATATCCTCCAGCCGGTATCGCGCGGTGATCATGCCTTCGAGATCGAGCCGGCCAGCTCTCCACGCCCGCAGTACGCGGGGAAACTCGACGCGCGGGTCACCCGATCCGAACCAACTCCCTCGAAGCGTCTTGTCTCCGTAGGCGAACTCGTAGGCGTTGAACTCGACCGTCTGGTCCACCCGCCCAACTCCCACGATCACCGCTGTCCCACCCCGCCGGACTGCGTCGTAGGTAGCGCGGATGGTGCTCGACGACCCGACCGCCTCGAAGCCGTAGTCGAACCCGTCCGCGTCACCCGTGATCTCCGCCTTTACTCTGGCCACGTCGGCTGGGTCTACCGCGCAGGTCGCCCCGAAGCGCTTGGCGTTCTCCCGCTTCTCGGCCACCACGTCGACGGCCACAATCTCGGCCGCCCCGGCTAGGCGGGCACCTTGGATCACGGACGTTCCTACTCCACCGCAACCGAACACAATGACCGATGAACCCGGCGTCACTTTGCCGGCGTTGATCGCGGCTCCCACCCCGCTGGTCACTCCGCATCCCACCAGCGACGCGACGTCCCAGGGAATGTCTCTAGGCAATTTGACCGCGGCCTGTCGGGTGAGCAGCACCTGCTCACTGAAGCTGCCGATCCCGGCGAGGGCGAACACCGATTGCCCGCCAATACGGAAGTACGGCTCGGCAAAGCTCGTCTTGACGCACAGGTGGCCATGGCCGGCAAGGCAGAACCCGCAGGTACCGCACTGGGTGACCCCGGCGGCTATCACGTGGTCACCGACCGCCAGGTCAGTCACCCCGGACCCCACCCTGACGATCTCACCGACCCCCTCGTGACCGAGTATGCATGGCGTCGGGATACCGAAGGTCCCGCTCATAGCTGACAGGTCGGAATGGCAAATTCCGGTGGCAAGGATGGCGACACGCACCATGTCGGGCCCCGTCTCCACCAGTTCGGCGTTGTCGACGACCTCGACCTGGTGATCACCGATCTGTCGCAGGACCGCAGCACGCATACGAACTCTCCTCATGAGAACGCCCTAATTCTGGCGGAGGCCGTTCGATGTACCAATCCGGCGCAGATGGCCAGCGGTTCGACAGTAGTTGGTGTCTCCGCGTTTGGTTGGGGCCAGCCAAGCAGACAATCCCCGACGCAGCTGATGATGCGAGCGAAAGCTCGGAGCTGCTGCCTCGTTTAGCTAATGATTTGGCTTGGCCGCGAAATGGTTGATCCAACAGGCATGTCCGTCGCGGCCGCACGGCGGCTGCTAGGTGACCGTGTCCAGAACTCACGTCTTCCCGAATCCGCGGCTGATGAACCGACAGCCCCTGCCGGCGGCGGGGACTGTCGGCCATATCTAGTTGGCCACCCGCTCTTGTAGCCGGCCCTGAAGAAAGGCGACGATCTGCTCCCAAGCGCTGGGTTCCTGCCACAAGAAGATGTGACCGCCGTCGCAGAAAATGAGCTTTGCGCCGGGAATTTGTTCCGCAAGCATCTCCTGGTTCTTCACCGAGGCCTGCTGATCGTAGAGACCACCAATCACGAGGGTCTCGGATTTGATGAACGGGAGTTGTTCCCACACGTCGTGCCCAGCGCGTGCCTCCAGTTGTCGACGAGCGCCCATCGCTCTCGTCGCATCGGCTGGCTGTGCTGCAACGGAGCCGAGCATCATCTCGAAACCAGGCGCGATCGTCCAGGGAGTCGACGAAGTGTCGTTCCGAGAATCAAGGATGGGGAGCCATCGCCGCAGTCGCTCCTCGGGGTCAAGGCCCTCAAGCTCGCGTAGATCGTGAGACGCGCCACCCTCGCCTCCGGCCGAGCTGCAGGCCAGAACGAGTCGCTTGACGCGATCGGGGTGCCGAATGGCCAAGTGCTGCGCGACCATGCCACCGAAGGACACGCCGACGACATTGCAGGCTGGCCAACCCACCACGTCGAGCAAGGCCGCTGCATCGTCGGCATAGTCAGACATCGTGTAGTCAGCGTCCGGCTTCCCAGACTGCCCCAGTCCCCGTTGGTCATACATGAGGACCTGGAAGTGCTTGACCAGTGGGCCCTCGCCTCTTGAGGGGTTCCGTGCAAGATCGCCACCGGTTCCACTGATCAGCAGTGTGTGTTCGCCGCTGCCGTGCACCTCGTAGTAGACCTCGATGTCTCTAACTAAGGCAGTCGGCACTTTTCCTCCTTGACGGCGCGGATTCGTGGCACCGGGTCTTCGTTTCCTTCACCGGCTGAATCGCCTGCCGTCCCCATCGATCCAAGCCCCCGACTCGAATGGAAAGGCTTCATCGAGATTGGACGAGCCGAACTGGCTGACGGCACTGGATTGGGCCGACGCGGCCGACCCATGACGGGGCGAGCGCTACCGGCTCCCCGAGCCCAGGCGGCTCTTGGCCTCTTCGTAGAGATCGGGCGGGAGGGGACCCTTCTCGGCAAAGGCCAGGTTGGAGCGGAGGTGATCCATGTTCGAGGTTCCGACAATGGTGCTCGACAGGCCCGGGTGGCTGAGAGGGAACCGCAGCACGAACTCGAGGCGGCCCATGTCCCCTAGGAGCTCCTC
>DATNIB010000032.1:0-53001 GCA_035604685.1 Acidimicrobiales bacterium
TCGCTTCCGCGAGAAGCTGGCACATTCGGTCGAGCTCCTCATCACTCGCCCGCCGCTCCTTCGCCTTGTCGACTCCGATGACGTAGCCGTACAAGGGCGCCAGGGGGACGAGCGAGAGGACGTTCACGCCCTTCGGCGTCCTCCCGATGCTGTCCAGGAACTCCGGAAACGTCTCCCAATCCCAGGGCATGCCCGCTCGCATCGTCTTGAGTGGCACAGCCTCGTTCCGGGAGAGCGACAGCATCGCCCGGTCCTGGTCCTTCGCCTTGCAGGGCGCGAACCCGAAGCCACAGTTCCCGATGACGACGGTGGTGACGCCGTGCCAGCCGGACATGGTGCACCAAGGGTCCCAAAAGACCTGACTGTCGTAGTGGGTGTGGACGTCGACGAAGCCAGGGGCGACAATTCTTCCTGACGCGTCGACGACCTCGTCGGCATCGGAGACAGAAAGCCCACTTCCGATCTCGACGATCCGGCCGTCCTTGATACCGACATCGGCCTTGTAGCGAGGGGTCAACAGGCCGTCGATGATGGTTCCGCCCTTGATCAGGATGTCGTAGGTGGGCATGCCGCGGCTCCTCTGTCCGTCAGCCAAAGGTCAGCTCGTGGGCGTTCTCGTACATAATCCGTCGCTGATCATCGAGCGCGAAGCTGGCCACGTTGTCGAGAAAGTCCTTCGGCTCGGGGAACCCCTCGCCGTGCGGCCAGTCGGAACCGAAGAGGATCCGCTCGACGGGATAATGGCGAGCGAATTCGGCGACGTCCTGCTCGACGAACGGTGCAACCCAGCAGTGCTCGATGAACTGGTCCTTGGGATTCGAGCCGAACTGGCCACCGTGGCCGAGGTATTCGAGTGCCTCCAGCAAAGGGGGCACCCAAGCGCAGCCGAACTCGATGAATGCCACCCGCACCTTCGGGAACCGTTCAAACAGCCCGTGCGCCGTGAGAACGTACGCAAAATCGTGGACGATCCGATTCTTCAACAGGCCGGAGAACGTGCCCATCTGACCCATATGGTCCGTGTTCCCGCGCCGCAGCTCACCCATGTGGCTATCGCCCCAGGCATCGGCGAGGAACGTGCCGAGCCTGGCGTAGGTGGCATCGGCGCCGTCGTGCGGTGTTAGTACGACCCCGGACTCTTGCAGCAGGCCCCAGAAGCGATCGAACATCGGATCGACAGGTGAGCGCATCCCGTCCCGGGTGACGGCGGCGCCGTGGCGGACGCAGACGAGGTGCGCCCCGTGCTCGATACACCACTCGAGCTCCTTCACGGCCTCGTCGGGATCCGACAGCGTCAGGAAGGGGACGCCGAAGATCCGCTCACGGTAAGCGAAGCCCCACTCCTCCTCGATCCACCGGTTGAAGGCGCGCACGGTCTCGACCGCCGCCTCGAGGTCAGCGTGCAGCGAGGGTTCCAACACGACACCCTGGGACGGGAACATCCAGGTCCCCTCGACACCTTGCTCGTCCATTACCTTCAGACGCGCGTCCCGGTCGGTCCATTCCGGGTGCGCTGCAAGCGGCTCCGTCATCTTGGAGACGAACACCTCACGGCTCGTTGCGCCCTTGAAGTAGTCCATGAACGCGCCGGGCAGAGGCCGCGGGTGGTAATCGGCGGGACCAGGGAGGAAGGCGAACACTTCCCCATTCACGACGTAGCGCATCACGCCGTCAACCTCCCGCACCTCAAGGCCTCGCTCCTTGAAGGCGGGGTTGCGGTGCCGAGTGAACGCCTCGCTCGTTTCCCAGTAGTGGTTGTCGGCGTCGAACAACCTCGCCACCGCAGCCTCGGCCATCGGCCCTCCCCTGAACCCGGCCGAGAGTCTCGGCCAACTTACTAGTTGAGCGTATAGCAAGTCGATGCTAGCTCGCTGACCTCACCCTCACGCTCTCGGACGTGGTAGATCCGCCACAGGGTCGACTAAACCTACCTGGCTTGGGTCAGGTTCGAGGGGGGGCCGTGGCGATAATCGCGCGCCGTATCAATGGCGGTACGAAGGGGAAGCCCTTCAACACGGTCGCCGACGACGTCGCGGCGGTGACCGGCATCGAAGCCGAGTTCCTCTTCGAGGGCACCGCGTCGCAGTACCGCTTGGCCGGTGGGCTGAACGAATACGCCCACGACGGCCGCTGGGCGATAGAGCCCATGGCCCACCATCCATTCCGCTCGCGGATCATCGTGGTCCGCCCCGACGACGCTCGCCGATTCAACGGCACCGTGATCGTCGTGTGGAACAACGTGTCAATGGGCCAGGACTCCTTCGTCGGGCCCGAGCAAGCGGTCCGACTGGTTTCAGATGGCTTCGCCATTGCCGGGGTCTCCGCACAACAGGTCGGCGTCCAGGGCCTACCCCAGATGGACCTGCCAGCGGAGTTCGAGAATATCGCCGCACAAGTTTCGACGGGGCTGAAGGGTGGCGATCCCGAACGATATGGAGATCTCGAACATCCCGGTGACGGCTTCTCGTACGACATCTTCAGACAAGCAGCCGAGCTGCTGGGACCGAAGCGGGCGGGAACCATCGACCCGCTATCAGGCCTCGAGGTCCGGCACGTCCTGGCCATGGGCGGCTCGCAGTCGGCCAACCGGCTGGCGACGTATGTCAACGCCTTCCAACCGGTCTTTGGGACCCTCGACGCCTTTCTCTTGACCGTCTACGCCGGGTGTCCCTGCTCGCTCAACCCCGAGTCGGCGCCCGCGACGCTTCCACAGGTGCCCTCGAACGCGGTGCACCTACTCCCGTGGCGGACCTTCCGCCTGCGCGCTGACCTCACCATCCCGATCATCGTGCTCAACTCGGAGTTCGAGGCTGAGCAGTGCCATCCGAACACGCAGGAAGACACCGAGTTCCTTCGGTGGTGGGAGATCGCCGGCACGGCACATGGCGGTCTCGCCTCGCCGCAGGACTTGGAGGCTCTGGTCAGCATGATGCCATCAGCCAACCGGGTGTCCTTTGCTCCCGCGTCTCGGGGTGCGCTGCACGCGCTGCAACGCTGGCTCGAGGGGAACGGTCCCGCGCCCCACCAGCCGCGACTCACGAAGACGGGTCGGCCACCGGCCCTTCCCAGAGATGAGCAGGGCAACGCCACTGGGGGCATTCGTTGGCCCGATCTGGAGGCCCCCTTGGGCACGCACGTGGGCGAGTCGCCACCGTGGGGGTTCGTGCAGCTCTTCGGCTCCACGACCGCCTTTCCGGCCGAGAAGGTCCGCGCCCTGTACCCCGATCACCAAGCGTGGCTCGACAAATACGAAGCGGCCACCCGACGCCTCGTCGAATCTCAGGTCGTCCTCCCCGATGAAGCGGCACAGATGATTGCCCGAGCTTCCGCGGCGGAACTGACGCTCTAAGTGCGAAGTGGTCGCGGGAGGGCCACCTGAAGGGATTGATGCGGCCAGGCCGGTGAACTTCTGATCACGGCGCACTGGCTCCGTACACACTTACCGGAGCTTGTGTGCGCCCCCTCGCTGCTACACCTTTGCCGACCTCCGAGCTTCTCTTGGTACGGAATTCCATGCTGCTGCGTTCGCAGCGATGCCAGCCCGAACCTTGCCAGGTAGCTTGCGATTGCGGGCCTCCTCAAGCATTGCAGCGTCCACTGCAGCCGGGGCAGGGAACGCTCACGGGCAGCCAAATGCGCACCCTGTGGACCTGACGCAGTCTCGAACAGGTCGGCTATCAGTGACTCAAGTGCGTTCTACCGCCAGTGCACATGTCCGGGTTGGCAGCAGTCTTGTCGTCGTCCTCGTAGGGCCTGACGATCTGCCAGTTCTGTGCCCTGCAGTGCTCCTGACAGCGGTGCAGCTGACCTCTGACGCCCTCCCGTGTTTGCCGTGGCTCTCCTGGTTTTGGGGGCCTGTCTGAGGAGATTCGGGCGTATACAACGGCCCTCGGGCCAGCTGGCGTGGCACTGTTGCCCTTGGTGGTGGTACGAACAGTGGTCATGAGTGGGGAGTACCAGTAAATGGTGACTGTCGAGCAGGCGACGGTGACCCCGGTGGTCCTCGGGGGGACGCGAGGCGGGCCGGCCGTGCGCACCCTGCGCGCCGACCGCTGGTGGGTTTCGCCGGTGATCACCGTCACCCTGCTCACGGCCTTTGTCGCCTACACCACCTGGGCCGTCCTGGTGAACAAGGACTACTACGTGGGGCTGGCCGCGCACCGCGACCTCATCTCGCCCCTCTACTCGCCGTGCCTCACCGGGAGCTGCGTGGCCGGGGCCGGCGGGAGTGCGTTCGTCATCAACTGGTGGCACATCACGCCCGCACTGGTCGTGTTCCTCGGCCCGCTCCCCTTCCGAGCCACCTGCTACTACTACCGCCGCGCCTACTACCGCAGCTTCTGGCTGTCTCCACCGGCCTGCGCGGTGGCTGACGGCCACAAGCGCTACACGGGCGAGACGCGGCTCCCCCTCATCTTGCAGAACCTGCACCGCTACTTCTATGTCATCGCGCTGCTCTTCAACGTGGTGCTCACGATCGACGCGGTGATGGCCTTCCGGCTGCCCGGCGCCGGCGGCATCGGCGTGAGCGTCGGCACCCTGGTGCTGGTGGCCAACGCCACGCTGCTGTGGCTCTACAGCCTCTCGTGCCACGCCGGCCGGCACCTCTGCGGCGGCAACGTGCGTTCGTTCTCGAAGCACCCCGTCCGCTACCGCATCTGGAAGGCGTTCACCCCGCTCAACGCCCGCCACATGCAGATCGCCTGGGCCAGCCTCATCGTCGTCGCCCTGGCCGACCTGTATGTCCGGCTGGTCGCCTCCGGCGCGTTCAGCGACCCGAAGCTGTTCTGAGCGTGCGTCCCGCACCCACCCCCGAGGGCCCTCGAGCGAGGAAGGCCAGGCAGGCGCCATGACCGACTACGAGTCCCACGACTACGACGTCATCGTGATCGGCGCCGGGGGCGCCGGCCTGCGGGCGGCCATCGAGGCCAAGGCCCGCGGCCTGCGTACGGCGCTCGTCTGCAAGTCGCTGCTCGGGAAGGCCCACACCGTCATGGCCGAGGGCGGCGTCGCCGCGGCCATGGGCAACGTCCATCCCGAGGACAACTGGAAGGTGCACTTCCGCGACACGATGCGCGGCGGCAAGATGCTCAACAACTGGCGCATGGCCCAGCTGCACGCCGAGGAGTCCCCCGACCGCGTCCACGAGCTGGAGGCCTGGGGAGCGCTCTTCGACCGCACCCCCGACGGCCGCATCCTCCAGCGGGACTTCGGCGGCCACCGCTACGCGCGCCTCGCCCACGTGGGAGACCGCACCGGGCTCGAAATGATCCGCACGCTCCAGCAGCGCGCGGTCTCCATGGACATCGACGTGTTCATGGAGTGCAAGATCCTGCGCCTGCTGACCGACGCCGACGGTCGGGCCTCCGGGGCGGTCGGCTACTGGCGGCCGACCGGCGAGCTCATCGCCTTCACAGCCAAGGCCTTCGTGCTGGCCACGGGCGGCATCGGGAGGTCCTGGAAGTACACCTCCAACAGCTGGGAGTGCACGGGCGACGGCCACGCCATGGCGTTGTGGGCCGGCGCCGACCTCATCGACATGGAGTGCGTGCAGTTCCACCCGACCGGCATGGTCTGGCCGCTGTCGGTGCGCGGCCTCCTCGTGACCGAGGGGGTGCGCGGCGACGGCGGCGTGCTGCGCAACTCCGAGGGCCAGCGGTTCATGTTCAACTACGTCGCCGACATGTTCCGGGCGGAGACGGCCGACACCGAGGAGGAGGCGGACCGCTGGTACGCGGACCACACGGCGGGGCGCCGGCCCCCCGAGCTCCTGCCGCGTGACGAGGTGGCCCGGGCCATCAACACCGAGGTGAAGGCGGGCCGCGGCAGCCCGCACGGCGGCGTCTTCTTGGACATCGCCTCGCGGCGCAGCGCCGAGTACATCCGGCGGCGTCTGCCGTCGATGTACCACCAGTTCTACGAGCTGGCCGGGGTCGACATCACGGCCGAACCCATGGAGGTCGGACCCACCTGCCACTACATGATGGGCGGGGTGCGCGTCGACGCCGACACGGCCGCCACCTGCGTCCCGGGCCTCTTCGCCGCCGGTGAGGTGGCGGGCGGCATGCACGGCTCCAACCGGCTGGGCGGCAACTCGCTCTCTGACCTCCTCGTCTTCGGCCGGCGCGCCGGCATGGGCGCCTCGGACTACGCCGAGGGCCGGAGCGGCTCGGTGACCGTCGACTCGACCGAGGTGGCCGCCGTGCTGTCCAAGGCGGTCGAGCCCTTCGAGCGCACCGAGGGCGAGAACCCCTATGGGCTCCAGCACGAGCTCCAGGACCTCATGCAGGACCTGGTCGGGATCATCCGCACCGGCCCGGAGCTCGAGACGGCGCTCGAAGCACTCGACGCGCTGCGCGAGCGGGCCGGCCGGATAAAGGTGGAGGGCGGCCGCGCCTACAACCCGGGCTGGAACCTGGCCACCGACCTACCGGCCATGCTCACGGTGTCGCGCTGCGTGGCCTTGGGAGCGCGGGATCGCAAGGAGAGCCGCGGCGGGCACACCCGGGAGGACTACCCGAGTGCGGACCCCGAGTTCGGCAAGATCAACCTGGTGCTGAGCCAGCCGGCGGGCGGCGGCGCGGAGGGTGACATCAAGATCAGCCCCGAGCCCCTCCCGGCGATGCCCGATGACCTGCGCGCCGTGTTCGAGGAGGCCAACCAGTGAGCGACGTCACCATGCGCGTCTGGCGGGGCGACAAGGGAGGAGGCGAGTTCCGCGAATACACCGTCCCGTCTCAGGAGGGCGAGGTGGTGCTCGACGTCATCCACCGCGTCCAGGCCTCCTTGGCCGGCGACCTCGCCTGCCGCTGGAACTGCAAGGCCGGCAAGTGCGGCTCGTGCTCGGCCGAGATCAATGGTCGGCCGCGCCTCATGTGCATGACGCGCATGGACCAGTTGCCTGAGGGCCAACCGGTCACCGTCGCCCCGATGCGGACCTTCCCGCTCATCCGGGACCTCGTGACCGACGTTTCCTTCAACTACGAGGTGGCCAAGCGCGTGCCCGCTTTCGCGCCGCCGCCCCCGCCGCCCGACGGCTACCGGATGCAGCAGATCGACATCGAGCGCGGTCAGGAGTTTCGCAAGTGCATCGAGTGCTTCATGTGTCAGGACGTCTGCCACGTGATCCGTGACCACGAGGACAACAAGCGCCAGTTCGCCGGCCCCCGCTTCTTCATCCGCTTCGCGGAGCTCGAGATGCATCCGCTGGACACGAACGACCGCCGCGAGCTCGTCCGCCAGCAGATGGGCATCGGCCTGTGCAACATCACCAAGTGCTGCACGGAGGTGTGCCCCGAGCACATCAAGATCACCGACAACGGCATCATTCCGATGAAGGAACGGGTCGTCGATGCCTCCTACGACCCGGTCGCCTGGCTGGGCCGCAAGATCCTCCGGCGGCAGAAGCGCTCGCCCGCAGAGGCCACCGCCGCCGGGCGCTGAGCGCTCGGGCTCCGATGCCGCAGTTCCTTTCCGCGGAGTGGGTGGCCGGCTTCAACATCGCGCTGGACGGGGTCGAGCTCGGGAGCGACGGCACGGAGGGCTCGCTCGTCGCCGCCGCCGGCCGGTTCTGCGTCCGCCAGGTGGTGAGCGACGTGCCCCCGGACGCGCGCACGGTGCAGACCACCCTCGTCGTCGACGGCGGCACCGCCACGCTCGTCCTGGACGACCCGGACGCGACCGACCCCGAGCTCCGCCCCGACGTCATCGTCGCCCTCCCCTACCAGCTGGCGGTCGCCATCTCGAGGGGCGAGCTGCACCCCACCCAGGCCCTCGGCACCGGGGAGATCCGCGTGCGCGGCGACCTGGCGGTGCTCGTCGCCGGGCAGGCCGTGCTCGGCGGGGCGGCCGCGCACCTGCACGACCTCCAGGCGGCCACCACCTACTGAGACGGGACGCGCCAGGCCGGCCCGCCCGACGCGCTCGGAGGGCTCGCCGCCCGGCACCAGGGACGTTCTCCGGCCGGGACAGCGGCGAGGACCCGGCGGTAGTGTCGGTGCCAGATGCGGACCGCACCGAGGGGAGGGCGCATGCCCCAGCCGATCAGCGACCATTTCCTTTTGAAGTACCGCGAGCTGCTCGACGCCGAGGCCGAGGCGTTCGACGAGCTCGAGCACTCCTTCGAGGAGGGCGACCGGGCGCACTTCGACGTGGAGATGGACCGCTGGCAGACGGCGCTCGTCCGCAAGCTGGCCTTCCTCAACAATGCCGGCATCGAGGTGGCCGCCCCCGTCACGTCCTGACGGACCGGCGCCGGCGGGCGCCGTGACTAGGGGATGAGGCCGAGGGCGCGCACCTCGGCGCGCTCGGACTCGAGCTCCGCCTCGGTCACCCGGATGCGCTCCTGCGCGAAGGCGTCGTGGGTCAGCCCCTCGGCCACCCGCCAACCGCCGTCGGCCGCCACCTGCACCGGGAACCCGAACTGGAGTCCCCCGGCGATCCCATACTGGCCCGAGCTCGACACCGCGACGGAGGTGACATCGCCGTCGGGGGTGGCCCGGCGCAGCGAGTTGACGGTGCCGATGACCGCGTTGGCGGCCGAGGCGGCCGACGACGAGCCGCGCGCGTCGATGACGGCGGCCCCCCGTTTCTGCACGGTGGTGAGGAAGTCACCCTCCAGCCACGCCCGGTCGGAGATGACCTCGGTCGCCGCCCGCCCGTCGATGCGCGCGTGGGCGAAGTCGGGGAATTGGGTGGCCGAGTGGTTGCCCCAGATGCCGAGGTGGGTCACGGAGGACACCGGCACCCCGGCCTTCTTGGCCAGCTGGCCCTTGGCGCGGTTCTCGTCGAGGCGGGTCATCGCGAACCAGCGGTCGGCCGGCACCTCGGGGGCGTTGGACCGGGCGATCAGGCAGTTGGTGTTGCAGGGGTTGCCCACCACGAGGACCCGGACGTCGGCGCCGGCGTGCTCTGCCACGGCCCGGCCCTGGGGCTTGAAGATGCCCCCGTTGATGCTGAGCAGGTCGCCCCGCTCCATGCCCGCCTTGCGGGGCACGGAACCGACCAGGAGGGCCCAGGAGGTGCCGTCGAACGCGGTCTTGGCCTCGGCGGTGGCCACGATGTCGGCCAGCAGCGAGAACGCGCAGTCGTCGAGCTCCATCACGACACCGTCGAGCGCCCGCATGGCGGGCTCGATCTCCAGGAGCCGCAGCACGACTGGCTGGTCGGGTCCCAGCAGCTCGCCGGCGCCGATGCGGAAGAGGAGCGAGTAGCCGATCTGGCCGGCGGCGCCGGTGACGGTGACGTGGACGGGGGGCGTGGCCATGGGGGGAGGCTAGAAGACCCGGCCCGCCGGAACCAACGCCGCGGGGAGCTCCGCGCTAGAGGCGCTCCACGATCGCCTGGGCGAACTCGGAGCACCTGACCTCGGTGGCGCCCTCCATCAGGCGGGCGAAGTCATAGGTGACGATCTTGGCGGCGATGGTCGCCTCCAGGGCCTTCACGATGTCGGCGGCAGCCGCCTGCCAGCCCAGGTGCTCGTACATGAGGACGCCCGAGAGGAGCACGGAGCCGGGGTTCACCTTGTCCTGCCCCGCGTACTTGGGGGCGGTGCCGTGGGTGGCCTCGAAGATGCCGTTGCCGGTGACGTAGTTGATGTTGCCGCCCGGTGCGATGCCGATCCCGCCGACCTGGGCGGCCAGCGCGTCGGAGAGGTAGTCGCCGTTCAGGTTGGTGGTGGCGATGACGTCGAACTCGGCGGGCCGCGTGAGCACCTGCTGAAGGGTGATGTCGGCGATCGTGTCCTTCACCAGCAGCCGGTCGCCGGGTTCGCCGCCGCAGTCGTCCCAGCCGACGGCGACGTCCGCGAACTCCTCGCGCACGACCTCGTAGCCCCAGGCCTGGAACGCCCCCTCGGTGAACTTCTGGATGTTGCCCTTGTGCACGATCGTGACCGACCGGCGGCCGCGGTCGAGCGCGTAACGGACCGCGGCTCGGACGAGCCGCTTGGACCCGAACTCGGAGATCGGCTTGATGCCGATACCCGACCCGTCGCGGATGGGCCAGCCCATCTCGTCGCGGAGGTAGGCGGTGAACTTGACGGCCTCGGGCGTGCCCGCCTGCACCTCGTAGCCGGCATAGACGTCTTCGGTGTTCTCCCGGAAGATGACCATGTCCACCAGCTCGGGGTGGCGGACCGGCGAGGGCACGCCCTGGAACCAGCGCACCGGGCGCAGGCACACGTAGAGGTCCAGCAGCTGGCGGAGCGCCACGTTGAGCGAGCGGATGCCCCCGCCGATGGGGGTGGTAAGGGGGCCCTTGATGCCGATCAGGTGATCGCGGAATGCGTCGACGGTCTCGTCGGGCAGCCAGTTGCCGACCTCGTCGAAGGCCTTCTGCCCGGCCAGCACCTCCTTCCAGGCCACCCGCTTCCCGTGCTTCTCGGCCGCTGCGTCGAGGACCAGGCGGGCGGCGGGCCAGATGTCGACGCCGGTGCCGTCCCCCTCGATGAAGGGGATGATCGGCTCGTCGGGGACGACCAGGGTGCCGTCGGCGGTCGTGGTGATCTTCTCGGCCATGCCCGGAGCCTAACGGGAGCGCGTCTCGTCGAACGAAGCGGCCGGGGGGTCAGGACGCCCGGATTGGGTCGGGGACGAGCCCCAGGGCGCCATAGATCTCGCGGGTCGCGCTCGAGCGGTTGAGGGTGTAGAAGTGCAGGCCAGGGGCCCCGGCGGCCAGCAGCGACCGGCAGAGCTCGGTCGCCAGCTCGACCCCCGCCCGGCGCACACCCTCGTCGCCGTCGACCTCGGCGACCGCCTCCAGCCGGCGCACCATCCACTCGGGCACCGGCGCGCCCATGGTGGCCATGCGGGGCACCGACGCGAGCGAGGTGACCGGCATGACGCCCGGGATCACCGGCCGGGTGACGCCGCGCTCGGCCAGGTCGGCCACCAGCCCCTGGTACTCGCCCAGCTCGAAGAAGAACTGGGTGATGGCGAAGTCGGCCTCGCGCAGCTTCTCGGCCAGGCGGTCGCGGTCGCTCGCCAGGTCGGGCGAGGCGGGGTGGCCGATCGGTTGCGCCGCCACGCCGATCGAGTAGCCACCGATGGCCCGGGCGAGCCGCACCAGCTCGATGGCGTGGGGCAGCTCGCGCGGCGGACCGGTCCCCTCGGGGACGGGGTCGCCGCCCAACGCGAGCAGGTTCTCCACGCCGGACCGGCGGAACGAGACGAGGATCTCGGCCAGCTCGAGGCGGGTGTGGGCCACGCAGACGAGGTGGGCCATGGGGGTGAGCGAGGTGGTGTGCAGCATCCCGGACACGAGGTTGTGGGTCCGGGCCCGGGACTCGGCGCCCCCCCGGTAGGTGACGGACACAAAGGAAGGCCCGAGCGGCTGCAGGTCGGCCAGGGTGCGGGCCAGCGTGCGCAGCTCCTCGTCGCTCTTCGGTGGGAAGAACTCGAACGAGTAGGTCGGCCCGGCGGCCAGCAGGTCGGCGATCTTGGTCACCCGGACCAGGGTAGTTCGGGGTCGGCCGCTCCAAGGAGGGCTGGCTCAGTGCCGGAAGTGCCGCTCGCCGGTCGTGAGCAGGGCGATCCCGGCCGCATCGGCCGCCTCGATGACCGCCGCGTCGCCGACCGAGCCGCCGGGGTGCACGACCGCGGTGACCCCGGCCCGGGCCAACACCTCGAGCCCGTCGGGGAAGGGGAAGAACGCGTCGCTGGCCGCGGCGGCGCCCTTGGCCCGCTCCGCCGCCCGCGCCACCGCCAGCTCCGCTGCCACCACCCGGCTCTGCTGGCCCGCCCCGACGCCGGCGGTGGCGCCGCCGATCGCCACCACGACGGCGTTGGAGCTGGTGCGGGCGCACACGGCCCAGGCCAGGGCGAGGTCGGCCAGCTGCTCGGCCGAGGGGGCCACCCGCGTGACGACCGCCCACTCGCCGGGCCGGGCGCGCAGCTCGTCGCCGTCTTGGACGAGGGCCCCCTGCCCGAGCGTCCGCACGAAGCGGATGGTCACCTCGGGCGCCGCGGCGCTCAGGAGTCGCGTGGCCTTGCGGCGGGTGCGCAGCCGCTCGAGCGCGGCCGTGTCGAAGCCGCTGGCCACGATGACGTCGGCCTGCGGCCCGGCCGCGATCACCTCGGCCAGATCGGCGTCGACCGGCCCCCCGATCGCCACCACGCCGCCGAAGGCGGCCTGGGGGTCGCTCTCCAGGGCGAGCCGGTAGGCGGTGGCGAGATCGGCCGCCACCGCCGCGCCGGAGGGGTTGGCGTGCTTCATGATCGCCACCGCCGGCCGGCCGGCGGTGCCCAGCTCGTGGACGAGGCGCCACCCGGCGTCGGTGTCGAACAGGTTGAGGTAGGAGAGGGCGCGCCCGCCGTGCAGGACCGCGGCGTCCCACCACGACGTGCCACCGGCCAGCCGGTACCGGGCGCCGCGCTGGTGCGGGTTCTCGCCGTAGTGGAGCTCTTCGGCGCGTTCGAGCGTGAGATGCAGCGTGGGCGGCAGCAGCTCGCCGTCGTCGAACCACTCGACGATGGCCGCGTCGTAGGCGGCCGTGTGCGCAAACGCAGTCCGCGCCAGGCGCCGCCGCGTCGCGTCGGAGAGCACCCCATCGGCGCGCAGCTCGTCGAGCACCGCCCCGTAGTCATCCGGAGACGTGACGACCCCCACGTGTGCGTGGTTCTTGGCCGCGCCGCGCACCATCGAGGGCCCACCCACGTCGATGAGCTCGATCGAGGGGTCGCTCGAGAACGGGTAGAGGTTGGACACCACGAGGTCGATCGGCTCGATGCCCTGCGCCGCCAGGTCGGCCATGTGCTCGGGCTTGGACCGGTCGGCCAGGATCCCGCCGTGGAGGGCCGGGTGCAGCGTCTTCACCCGGCCGTCGAGCATCTCGGGCGAGCCGGTGACGTCGGCCACCTGTTGGTGGGCGATGCCGGCCTCGGCCAGGGCCGCGGCCGTCTGGCCGCTCGCCACCAGCTCCCAGCCCAACTCGTCCAGCCCGCGCGCGAGGTCGAGGAGGCCGCGCTTGTCGTAGACGGAGAGGAGGGCCCTCACGCCGGCGCCGTCTGGGAACGGGCGAGGGCCTCGGCGCCGCGCCCGGCCGCCAGCTCGCCCAGGACCGCTTTGATGGTCGCCGGGTACAGCCGGCGCTCGACCGCCTTGATTCGCTCGTGCAGGGAGTCCGCGGTGTCGCCCGACAGGACGGCCACCTGCTCCTGGGCGAGGATCGGCCCGGCGTCCATCTCGAGCGTGGCCACGTGCACCGTGCACCCGGTCACGGCCACCCCGGCCTCCAGCGCGTCCTCCACCCCGTGCCAGCCCGGGAACGCCGGCAGGAGCGCCGGGTGAGTGTTGAGAATGCGCCCGGGGTAGGCCCGGTGGATCGGGTCGTCGAGGATCGTGCCGAAGCCGGCCATGGCGACCAGATCGACCGCGCCGGCGCGCAGCCGGTCCGTGATCGCGCTGGTGAAGGCGTGGCGGTCGAACTCGCGTCCGTACCCGCCCCAGTGGCGCCGGTCCAGCAGCTCGACCTGGACCCGATGACGGCGCGCGACGTCGAGCGCACCACAGACGCGGTCAGCCAGCACGAGGTGGACCGGCACGCCATCGGCGACCATGGCGTCCAAGATCGTGCCGCTGCCGGAGACCAGCACACCGACGCGCACGCGGCCACGCTACCCGCCCGCAGTGACACCCGAGAACGGCCCGGGACGCGCCGACGGGCCCGCTAGGCGAGCGCCCGGACGACCTCGACCATCCGCTCGCCCGCCTCGGTGGGGTTGGCGGCGACGGAGACCCCGGCGGCCGACAGCGCATCCATCTTGGCCTGGGCGGTGCCCTGGGACCCCGAGATGATGGCGCCCGCGTGGCCCATCTTGCGGCCGGGCGGCGCCGTGACGCCGGCGATGTAGGCGACCACCGGCTTGGTCATCTGCGCGCCGATGAACCCGGCGGCCCGCTCCTCCTCGGACCCGCCGATCTCGCCGATCATCATGACGGCGCGGGTGTCGGGGTCGGCTTGGAAGGCCTCGAGGCAGTCGATGAAGTTGGTGCCGGGCACCGGGTCCCCGCCGATGCCGACGCAGGTGGTCTGGCCCACCCCTTGCTGGGAGAGCTCATAGAGGGCCTGGTAGGTGAGGGTGCCGGAGCGGCTCACAATGCCGACGGGGCCCCCGGCCAGGGCGATGTCGCCCGAGGTGATCCCGATGTTGGTCTTGCCCGGCGAGATGATGCCCGGGCAATTCGGTCCGAGCAGGCGGACCGTCGGGAACTCCCGCCGCAGGCGGTTGTAGGTGAGCGCCTCGTCCTGGGCCGGGATGCCCTCGGTGATGCAGACGATGAAGCCGATGCCGGCCACCGCCGCCTCCAAGATGGCGTCACAGGCGAACCGGGGCGGCACGACGACGAAGGAGGCGTCGGCCCCGGTGGCCGCCACGGCCTCGTGCATCGAGTCGAACACCGGGATGCCCTCCACGTCGGTCCCGCCCTTGCCCGGCGTGACCCCGGCCACCACCTGGGTGCCGTAGTCGCGGTTGCGCAGCCCGTGGAAGCGGCCCTGTCCGCCCGTCAGGCCCTGGACGACCACCTTCGTGCGCTCGTCGACGAAGATGCTCATTGGCCCGCCTGCCCGGCCAGGGCGACGGCCCGGCGGGCGCCGTCGAGCATGGTCGACTCGGCCAGCAGTCGGTCCGACAGGTGGGGGGCGAGCAGCTCGCGGCCCTCGACCGAGTTGGTGCCGTCCAGCCGGAGCACGATGGGCGAGCGGATCTCGACGTGAGTCAGCGCCTCGATGATCCCCTTGGCCACCTCGTCCACCCGCGTGATGCCGCCGAAGATGTTGACGAAGATCGACCGCACGGCCGGGTCGGAGTTGATGACCTCCAACGCGGCGGCCATGACCGCGGCGTTGGCGCCGCCGCCGATGTCCAAGAAGTTGGCCGCGGACCCGCCGACCTGGGTCACCACGTCCAGCGTCGACATGGCCAGGCCCGCCCCGTTGGCGATGATGCCGACCGAGCCCGAGAGCCCGATGTAGTTGAGGCCGCGCGCTTTGGCCATCTTCTCGCGCTCGTCGTCGGTGTCGCTGCCCCCCAGTGCCTCCCACTCGGGATGGCGGTAGGCGGCGTTCTCGTCGAGGGTGACCTTGGCGTCGAGCGCGTGCACCCGGCCGTCGGTGGTGAAGATGAGCGGGTTGATCTCGGCCAGGTCGCAGTCCCCCTCGACGAAGCAGTGGTAGAGGCGGACGAGCACGGTGGCCGCTTCGTCCCGGGCCCCCTCGTCGAGCCCGGCCTCGTCGACCCAGCGACGAGCCGTCTCCTGGCTCAGGCCTTCGACCGGATCGATGTGCAGCCGCGCGATCGCCTCGGGGTTGGTGGCGGCCACCTCCTCGATGTCGACGCCGCCGGCCGTCGACAGCATGCCGAGGTGCAACTTGTTCGGACGGTCGAGGGTGAAGCTGGCGTAGTACTCACGGGCGATGTCCGAGGCGTGCTCGATCCACAGCCGCTTCACGACGTGGCCCTTGATGTCGAGGCCGAGGATGGCCCCGGCGTGCTGGCGCACCTCGGCCGGGTCCTTGGCCAGCTTGATGCCGCCCGCCTTGCCGCGGCCCCCGACCTTCACCTGCGCCTTGACCACCACCGGGTAGCCGGCCTGGTCGGCCTGGACGACCGCCTCCTCCACCGTGTCGGCGACGCCGCCCGGCGAGGTGGGGATGCCGAAGCGATGGAAGTACTGCTTGCCCTGGTACTCGTAGAGATCCACCCCTCGCCCTTCTCTTGACTGTCGATGGGCGCCGCGGCGCGGATCGCCCATTCTGTTCGTTGTGCCGCCCCGCGCCGGCCGGCGGCCGGCGGTTCGGATCAGACCCCGAGCGCCTCCTCACGACGATCGAGGGCCTCGGCCAACCAGGCACCGATCGCCGGCAAGGGAACACCCGGCGTGAACACATGGGCGACCCCGAGGCCCTCCAGCGTCGGGATGTCCGCCTCGGGGATGATGCCGCCGACGACGACCAGCACGTCGGGCCGACCCTGCTCGGCCAGCGCGTCGATGACCCGGGGCACGAGCGTGAGATGGGCGCCCGAGAGCATCGACAGCCCGACGGCGTCCGCGTCCTCCTGGACCACCGCGTGGACGATCTGCTCGGGGGTCTGGTGCAGGCCCGTGTAGACGACCTCGAACCCGGCGTCGCGCAGCGCCCGGGCGATGACCTTGGCCCCGCGATCGTGACCGTCGAGCCCCGGTTTGGCCACCACGACCCGGTAGGGACGCTCCATTTGCGCCGATGATAGGCGGGGACCCCTGGCCCGGGGCCAGCCGGGAGCGTCCTGCGTCCGCTGCGACCGGCACCGACCGCCTCCCGTTGGGTGCCGCGGCACCTCATTCGACCTGGCGCGGCAGGGTTGCCCGGGCCGGGTCGAGCACCGGGCCGCTCGCGCGCACACGGTATGGTGGGGCGACCGACGCACGTCGAGGGTCGGCTCCGGCGCAGCTGAGAGAGGTGCCCGTCGACGGACGGGGCCGGGTGGGCGCGAACCGGAGGACACGAGTGGCTGAGATCGAGATCGGCATCTTCAAGTCGGGACGGCAGGCCTACGGGTTCGACGACATCGCCATCGTGCCCAGCCGCCGCACCCGCGACCCCGAGGACGTCGACATCTCCTGGGAGATCGATGCCTATCGCTTCGAGCTGCCCCTCCTCGGCGCCGCCATGGACGGGGTCACGAGCCCGGCCACGGCCATCGAGCTCGGCCGCCTGGGCGGGCTCGGCGTGCTCAACCTGGAGGGCCTCTGGACCCGCTACGAGGATCCCTCCCACCTGTTCGACGAGATCCGCGAGCTCGACGACGACAAGGCGACGGCCCGGATGCAGCAGATGTACATGGAGCCGATCAAGCCCGAGCTCGTGACCGAGCGGATCCGCCAAATCAAGGAGGCCGGCGTGGTGGCCGCCGCCTCGATCACCCCGCAGCGCACGGTCTCGCTGGCCCCGGCCGTGCTGAAGGCCGAGCTCGACCTCCTCGTCATCCAGGGCACCGTGGTGTCGGCCGAGCACGTCTCGAAGACCACCGAGCCGCTCAACCTGAAGCGCTTCATCCGCGAGTTCGACCTGCCCGTCATCGTCGGTGGCTGCGCCTCGTACCAGGCCGGGCTGCACCTCATGCGCACCGGGGCGGTGGGCGTGCTGGTGGGCGTCGGCCCGGGTAACGCCTGCACCACCCGCGGCGTCCTCGGCCTCGGCGTCCCCCAGGCGACGGCGATCGCCGACGTCGCCGGCGCCCGGATGCGCCACCTGGACGAGACCGGCGTCTACGTGCACGTGATCGCGGACGGCGGCATGAGCCGGGGCGGTGACATCGCCAAGGCCATCGTCTGCGGCGCCGACGCGGTGATGCTCGGGTCCCCCCTCACCTCCGCGGTCGAGGCACCGGCCCGCGGCTTCCACTGGGGCATGGCCACCTTCCACCCGACCCTGCCCCGCGGCACCCGGGTGCGCACCGACGTGCGCGGCAGCCTGAAGGAGGTCCTCCTCGGCCCGGCGCACGAGAACGACGGCCGCATGAACCTCTTCGGGGCGCTCAAGACGGCGATGGCCACCTGCGGCTACGAGACGCTGAAGGAGTTCCAGAAGGCCGAGGTGATGGTGGCGCCGTCCCTGCAGACCGAGGGCAAGCAGCTGCAGCGCGCCCAGGGCGTGGGCATGGGGCATTGAGCGCGGTCGACGACGCCGTTCTCGTCGTCGACTTCGGCGCGCAGTACGCGCGCCTCATCGCCCGCCGGGTGCGCGAGGCGCACGTGTACTCAGAGATCGTCCCGCCGACCCTGTCGGCGGCCGAGTTCGTCGCCCGCCGGCCGCGCGGCATCATCCTCTCGGGCGGCCCGCGTTCGGTCTACGACCAGCCCGCCCCCGAGGTGGACCCGGCCATCTACGACACCGGCATCCCCATCCTCGGCATCTGCTACGGCGCCCAGCTGCTCGCCCGCCAGTTGGGGGGCACCGTCACCAACACCGGCCGCGGCGAGTACGGCCGCACCCGGTTGGAGCTGACCGCGTCCTCCCCGCTGTGCCCGGACTGGCCCCCCTCGCTCGAGGTCTGGATGAGCCACGCGGACTCCATCACCGCGGTGCCGAAGGGCTTCGTGGCCACCGCCTCGAGCCCCGAGGCGCCCGTCGCCGCCCTGTTCGACCCCGACCGACGCATCTTCGGCGTGCAGTTCCACCCAGAGGTGGTCCACACCGAGCGCGGCACCGAGCTGCTCGAGCACTTCGTGCACGACATCTGCGGCGGCGGCGCCAACTGGACGCACGTCTCGATCATCGAGTCACAGGTGGCGGCGATCCGCGCCCAGGTGGGCAGCGACCGGGTGCTGTGCGCGCTCTCGGGCGGCGTGGACTCCGCGGTGGCCGCCGCCCTCGTGCACAAGGCGATCGGGGACCAGCTCACCTGCGTCTTCGTGGACACCGGCCTGATGCGGGCCGGCGAGGCCGAGCAGGTCGAGGAGACCTTCCAGCGCCAGTTCCACATCGACCTCGTCCACGTGAAGGCGGTCGACCGCTTCTTCAGTGCCTTGGCGGGGGTGACCGATCCAGAGCGCAAGCGCAAAGTGATCGGCGAGCTGTTCATCCGCATCTTCGAGGAGGTGGCCCGCGACCTCGGGGCCGGGACGGGCGGCGACGGCCCGCAGTTCCTGGTGCAGGGCACCCTGTACCCCGACGTCATCGAGTCCGGGGCGGGGCAGTCGGCCAGCATCAAGTCCCACCACAACGTGGGCGGCCTGCCCGAAGACCTCGCGTTCGAACTCGTCGAGCCGCTCCGGCTCCTTTTCAAGGACGAGGTGCGGGCCATCGGCGAGGAGCTGGGCCTGCCGAGCGAGATCGTGTGGCGCCAGCCGTTCCCGGGCCCCGGCCTGGCCGTGCGGGTCACCGGCGAGGTGACGCGGGCGCGGGTCGAGATCGTGCGGGCCGCCGACGCCATCGTGACCGAGGAGGTCCGCAAGGCCGGCCTCTACCGGACGCTCTGGCAGAGCTTCGCCGTCCTCCCTGACACCCGCACCGTCGGCGTGATGGGCGACGGCCGGACCTACGAGTACCCGATCATCATCCGCGCCGTCACGAGCGACGACGCCATGACCGCCGACTGGGCCCGCCTCCCCTACGACCTGGTGGAGCGCATGGCCTCGCGCATCATCAACGAGGTCGACGGCGTGAACCGCGTCGCCCTCGACGTCACCTCGAAACCGCCCGGCACCATCGAGTGGGAGTGACGGTGCCGCCGGGGACCGGCGACACCGGGCGGCTGCTCACGCTGTTCGATCCGGCGGCGGGACCGCCTGGGTTCGCGGACGACGAGGACACCGACCCGCCGGTCTCCCTCGACGCGCCGCCCGCGCCACCGCACCTGCCGATCGACGACACCGACGAGTCCGCCCCGTCCCAGGGGGCGGCGGACGACCGGGACGAGGCGTGGGAGGAGCTGCATCGGACCAGCCGCAGCCCGCGCCCCGACGAGCTCCTGGTGGACCTGAACGAGCCGCAGCGGGCGGCGGTCGTCCACCGCGGCGGGCCGCTGCTGGTGGTGGCCGGCGCCGGGTCGGGCAAGACGCGGGTCCTCACCCGGCGCATCGCCCACCTGCTCGCCTCGGGCGAGGTGGCCCCGTGGGAGATCCTGGCCATCACCTTCACCAACAAGGCGGCCGACGAGATGCGCCGGCGGGTGGTCGAACTGGTCGGCGGGCGGGCCAAGCGGATGTGGGTGTCCACCTTCCACTCGGCCTGCCTGCGGATGCTGCGCTCGCACGCCACCCGGCTCGGCTACCGGTCCTCGTTCACCGTCTACGACGACCAGGACTCGCGTCGCCTGGTCGAGCTGGTCATGGCCGAGCACGGGCTCGACACGAAACGCCTGCCGCCGCGCTCGGTGGCCGCCGTCATCTCCCAGGCCAAGTCCGAGCTGATCGACTTCGAGACCTTCGCGGGCCGGGGCACCGCCAACGACCCCTTCCACCGGCGCATCGCCGACGTCTACCGCGTCTACCAGCAGCGCCTGCTGGCGGCCAACGCCATGGACTTCGACGACCTGCTGATGGTGGCCGTCAACCTCCTCCAGGGCGTCGACGAGGTGCGCACCGCCTACCAGGAGCGGTTCAAGCACGTGCTGGTCGACGAATACCAGGACACCAACCGGGCCCAGAACGAGCTCGTCATCCTGCTCGGCGCGGGGCACCGCAACGTCTGCGTGGTGGGCGACTCCGACCAGTCCGTGTACCGCTGGCGCGGTGCGGACATCCGCAACATCTTGCAGTTCGAAGAGGTGTTCGGCGACACCAAGACGGTGGTGCTCGAACAGAACTACCGCTCCACCCAGCGGATCCTCGACGCGGCCAACGCCATCATCGCCCACAACCCCACGCGCCGGGCGAAGCGCCTCTTCACCGAGGACGAGGAAGGCCCCAAGATCTGCCGCTACCGCGCCGAGGATGAGCACGACGAGGCGAGCTGGGTGGCGAGCGAGATCGTGCGCCTCGGTCGCGACGACGGCCTCCCGGCCGGCGACGTGGCCGTGTTCTACCGGACCAACGCCCAGAGCCGGGTGCTCGAAGAGGCGCTGGTGCGCCGCGACGTCCCCTACAAGGTGGTCGGCGGCACCCGCTTCTACGACCGCCGCGAGATCAAGGACGTCCTCGCCTACATCCGCCTGCTCGGGAACCCCGACGACGAGGTTTCCGCCCGGCGCGTGGTGAACGTGCCCAAGCGCGGCATCGGCGAGGCCTCCGTGGCCAAGCTGGTGGCCTGGTCCCGCAGCCACTCGACCACCTTCCTCGACGCGCTGGCCCACGCCGAGGACGCGGGGCTGAGCGCCAAGGCCCTGGAGGGGGCGGCGAAGCTCAACGCGCTGCTCGACGACCTGCGGCGCCAGGCCGGCACCCTCGGGCCGGGCGCGCTGGTCCAGGCCGTCGCCGAGCGCACCGGCTACCTGGGCGAGCTGGTGGCCGAGCGCAGCCACGAGGCCGACGGGCGCATCGAGAACCTGGCCGAGCTGGCCGGGATGGCGGCCGAGTACGAGGACCTGGCCGAGTTCTTAGAGACGGTGGCCCTCGTCTCGGACGCCGACGAGCTCCAGGACGAGCGCAGCAAGGTGTCGCTCATGACCCTGCACACGGCCAAGGGCCTGGAGTTCCCGGCCGTGTTCCTGACCGGCCTGGAGGACGGGATCTTCCCCCATATGCGCGCCCTCGGCGAG
This sequence comes from Acidimicrobiales bacterium, assembly GCA_035604685.1. GTDB lineage: Bacteria > Actinomycetota > Acidimicrobiia > Acidimicrobiales > RAAP-2 > DATNIB01. Next base: position 21,183 of record DATNIB010000032.1, read on the forward strand.
CCCCTCGAGCTCGAGGAGGAGCGTCGGCTCTGCTACGTGGGGGTCACCCGGGCGCGCCGTCTCCTCTACCTGTCGCACGCCTGGACCCGCACCCTGTGGGGCACCACCTCTCGCAACATCCCGAGCCGCTTCCTGGCCGAGGTGCCGGCCGAGCTGGTCCGCGACGTCGGCATCATCGGGGCCGGCGGGACGGGCGCCGCCACGCCGCGCGAGGCCCGGTCGACCGGGGCCGAGGACCTGGGCCTGGCCAAGGGCGACCGGGTCGTCCACGAGCGCTGGGGCGAGGGCACCGTGCTCTCCACCCGCGGCGAGGGGGCGAAGGCCCAGGCGGCGGTGCGCTTCGCCTCGGTCGGCGACAAGCAGCTCCTGCTGTCGGCCGCCCCGGTCCGCCGGGCCTGACCCTACGGCGCCGCGGCCGCCCCGAAGGCCCGACGCGCCGGCGCCTTGGGGACGTCGCGGAACGGGACGTCCCGATCGGTGGCGGGGTCCTTGGCCAGCCCGAGGATCCGCTCCGAAAGGATGTTGCGCTGGATCTGGTCCGAGCCCCCGCCGATCGAGTTCATGAAGGCCATCATCGAAGACACGTTGGCCTCGAGGGCGTCGGGCGCGCCCGGGCCGTACAGCGTGCCGGCCGGGCCGAGCAGCGCCGAGGCCAGGGCGGCGGACTCGTGCAGCACCCGCGACATGGCCAGCTTGCCGAGCGAGGCGGCCGGCGACGAGGTGCCGCCGGCCGACGCGGCCTTGGCCCGCGCCGCGTTCCAGCCGATCACCTGGCGCCGGGCATAGAGGTCGGCCAGCGACTGCCGGACGACCGGATCGGTGCTCCGCCCCGTCCGGCGCGCCAGCTCGAAGAGGTCGAGGCGGGCGCCGACCGGCAGGCGACGGGGGTCGCGGACCGGCCCGGTCGCCGACCCCATGACCAGGCGCTCGTGGGCGAGGGCGGTCTGGAGGACCCGCCAGCCGTCGTTGAGGTCGCCCAGCAGATGGTCGGCCGGGATCCGGGCGTCCGTCAGGAACACCTCGTTGAAGAACGCGTCGCCGGTCATCTGGCGGATGGGGCGGACCTCGACCCCGACCTGTCGCATCGGCAGGACGAAGTAGCTGATCCCGCGGTGCTTGGGCTGGTCCCAGTCGGTGCGCGCGATGAGCACGCCGAAGTCCGCCAGGTGGCCGGCCGTGGTCCAGATCTTCTGGCCGTTCACGACCCACTCGTCGCCGTCGCGCTCGGCCCGGGTCTGGAGCGCGGCCAGGTCCGACCCCGCCCCCGGCTCGCTGTAGAGGAGACAGCCGCGAAGCTCGCCCAGCAGAATGGGCCGCAGCAGCTCGCGCTTCAGGCTGTCCCGGCCGAAGGCGAGGATCGTGTTCCCGGCGATATGGAGCTCGATCGGGAGCTGCGAGGAGATCGAGTCGAGCCCGCCCCCCGGGGCGCCGACCCGCGCGAATTCCTCGGCCACGATGCCCGACAGGGCCCGGGCGCTGCCCCGGCCGTACCAGGCCTCGGGCCAGCTCGGGCTGGCCCAGCCGGCGTCGACCACCTGGGCCCGCCAGGCGCCCGGGTCGAGTTTCCGGTCCCAGTGCTGTGCCAGCCAGGAACGAACCTCCGCCCGGAGGGCGTCGGCAGCCTGCTGGTCGAGTGCGACCGTCACGGCCCTCCTCGTCGGAAACGGGCGTCGCTCGACCTTACCCAACCGGAACCCGCTTCTTTCGGGGGCCCGATGTGCGCGTTAGCTATTACCGAACCGCTGACCGTTCCGGTCGCGGTGCGCTGGCTCGGCGGGTGATGAGCACTGAACTGGGATCATGCCTCGCGAGCCGTCCGTCAACACGCTCCCAGTAACCGCCGCCCACCGCCCGCCGACGCTCCCGTCGTAGGTACAAATCGGCGGAACCTGGTCACATGACGACCCTCGGGTTCACGCCCCGCAGGTCACCTCTGGTGACGTTCTGCGTGGCCGCTCTAACCCCTTGATCTCAAACAGCCACGCTGGGGATGGTCCGGTGGAGTCAATGAAGTTCCGGTTGGTACCCGGCAAGCCCACGGTGCTGTCGAGGGCACATGTGACGTAAGTCCCTGGTGACGCCCCGTCCAGGGTCCCACACTTGCCATATGGCAAACGGACGCAAGATCGCGGGTGCGGCGGGTGTGGCTGCCGTCGTTTACGGGGTTTGGGTGCGCCCTCGGCTTTGGCGCTGGGGCGCAACCGACGAGGAAGTCTCTGGTCCGTATCCTGGCGGCGACCTGCTCCCGGAGGGCGAGAGGGCGGCGACGATGGCCGTCACGATCGAGGCACCATCGGATCAGGTCTGGCCGTGGCTTGTCCAGATGGGCGGTGATCGTGGCGGTTGGTACTCCTGGGATCGCCTCGACAATGGAGGTCGCCCGAGTGCTCAGGAGGTCCACACCGAATGGCAAGACCTAGCCCTCGGCGACTACGTCAAGTACTGGACACGGAGTGGTCCCGTTGACGCGTGGGAGGTCGCAGCCCTTGAACCGAACCGCTTCTTGGCACTGCGTGGGTTGATCGATCTGCGAGGCCGTAACCTCGATCCGAGGCAGCCGCGGCCATCCTCCTACGTGGAAGGGCTCTGGTGCTTCAAGTTGAACGAACTGCCCGGCGGACGAACACGCCTGGTCATCGGCGGCTACCAGGCCATCCGCCCACGATGGATTGAGCGCATCTTCAACTATTGGCTCTACATCCCCGTCACCTGGATCATGCAGGCGCGCATGTTGGCCGTGCTCAAGCGGAATATCGAACGAGCGGCTCGGGTACGACCGTACACAGTGACCTCACCGGAGAATCCCCCGGTGGAGTCGAAGAGGCTGTCGGCGATCGCCTGATCAGGGGCGCACCATCGTGTCATCGTCAGTGCGTTGAAAGGGCGGTTCGAAAGGTTCTCGTCACCGTTGCGTCGCAGCATCCCCCGAGAGGACGTTTTCAGCGCTCCTCTCTTGGGTTCTGACCTGCCCTGACAGCGGGTCTGTGGCCCAGGTGGCCTCGGGTTGATCCCAACCGGTGACGTCGGGCTAGGTTCGACAGACAAGATCCAGCGACGACGCTCGGAACGGGAGGACACAGATGAGGCGGCTGGCCATCGTGGGCATGCTCGTCGCCCTGGCGATGCTCCTCCCCGGACCGCTGGCCGGCGCCAGCGGTCACAAGCCGCCCGCCAAACACCACAAGTCGAAGCCCAAGCCCAAGCCCAAGGCGTCGGCACTGGCCACCTCGTGCACCGTCGTCACCCAGGCCGAGGCCGGGGCCGCGCTGGGGCAGTCGGTGACGACGGGCGTCCTCGGGCACGCCACCGTCGAGGGCGGGCTCGCCTGCGTCTACTACGGCCCGAGCGCCCCGCCGGGCGCCAGCCCCGACGTCCCGTCCCCCGACAGCGTCCGGGTGGTCCTCGTGACCGGCACCGACGCCCTCAAGTGGTTCAACGACTACAAGGGCAAGGTACACGCCCAGGCGATCTCGGGCCTCGGCGACCAGGCCTACTACGACGGGTACGCGTCGGTCAGCGTGCTGAAGGGCAACGAGTACCTGCGGGTGGCCGTCGCCGGCCCGACCGGCATCTCGATGAGCGCCGAGGAGCAGCTGGCCCGGGACGCGCTGCCCCGGATGTAGGGCGGTCGCTCAGCCGTTCTTGGGCAGTTGGGAGAACGGCACGACGCGGTCGTCGCCCGGCTCCTTGGGCAACCCGAGCGCGCGCTCGCCGATGATGTTGCGCTGGATCTGGTCGGTTCCGCCGTAGATGGGCGGCGCCTGCGCGTACAGCGAGAGCGACGTCATCATGGCCACCGAGAAGTCCCCGCCGCGGACCGCAGCCAGCGTCTTTTGCCCCGCCTCGTCGTAGGCGTGCAGCGTCCCGTCGACACCGGCGATCGACAGCCCGAGATCGCGCGAGAGCCGCATGATGTCGCTCATCGTGAGCTTGGCGATGTTGGCCATCCCGGGGATGTCGCCGCCCGACGCGCGGACCGCCTTCAGCCGTTCGGCGTTGTAGCGGGCCACCTCGTTCATCGTGTGGAGCCTGGCCAGCCCCTGACGGACCACCGGGTCCGTGTTGACCCCCTTGGTCTTGGCCAGCTGCATCAGCTGGCCGGCCCCCGAAGGGCGCAGGAACGGCGCGCCGCCGCGCCGGCGGGGCTGGGCCTCGGCCGGGGTGACGAAGTCGCCCGCCCGCCGGGCGAGCTGGCCGCCGACGGTGCCGGGCATCGCGCCGAAGCCACCGGCCCCACCGCCGGCGCCGGCACCGAGCCCGGCCCGCTCGTTGGCGAGCGTGGTGTTGGCCGCGTTCCAGCCGCTGTTCACGCCGCCGATGACGCCGTCCTCGCCCACGCGGGCATCGGTCATGAAGACCTCGTTGAAGAGCGAGCTGCCGCTCATCTCGCGCAGCGGCCGTACGTCGATGCCGGGCTGACGCATGTTGATCGCGAACCAGGTGATGCCTTGGTGCTTGGGGACGTCGAAGTTGGTGCGGGCGAGCAGCATGCCCATGTCGGCCATCTGGGCGCCCGAGGTCCAGACCTTCTGGCCGTTCACGACGAACTCGTCGCCGTCTTTGACGGCGCGGGTGGTGAGGCCGGCCAGATCCGATCCGGCCCCCGGCTCGCTGAACAGCTGGCACCAGGACTGCTGACCGGTCACGATGTCGCGTACGTAGTGGTCGACCTGCTCCCGGGTCCCGTGGGCGGCGATGGTCGGGGCCGCCAGCAGGAGCCCCAGGCCACCGGGGGCACCCAGGGCGCCGAACTTCCCGATCTCCTGCGCGACGCGCCCGGCGTCCACCCGCGACACGCCCCGGCCGTAGGCGGTCGAGGGAAGGGTGGGGGCCGACCACCCGGCGGTCCCCAGGCGCTCCCACCAGTCAGCGACCGTGAGGTCGGGGTCCCAGTTGGTCTTGAGCCATGCCTGCAGCTCGGCGACCAACTCGTCGCCGGTCACGATGTCGGTGTCGACCTTGGTCATCTCTCCCAGTCCTTTCGTGGCCGGGCGCCTGCGTCAGCGTCGACAGCCTCGAGCCCCCAGCCTATGGCCCGCGGCGGTGACCGTCTGTCACTCGACCCGGTCATGCCCCGCCCGCCCGCCGGGCCCCTCAGGCGGGCTCGAAGGGGAGCTCCAGGACGAGGGACAGGAGCTGGACCAGCAGCCGGGCGGTGGCCCCCCAGACGGTCTCCCCGTCGACCTCGAAGAACCACACCGCCCGCCGGGGGTCCGGGCCGGGCAGGGGCTGCCCGGCCAGCTGGGTCCAGCGCTCCTCGTGGAAGACCCCGTCGGCCACCAGGTCGGCCAGGGCCACGTCGAACGCCCGGGCCACCTCGGCCGGGTTGGGCACGAGCGTCGGCCGCCCGGGCAGGACCCCCACCACGGGCGTGATGAACGAGCTGGCCGTGAGCGTGAAGAGGGGGTGGAGCCAGCCCACCACCTCCACCTCGCCCGGCCGGAGCCCCACCTCCTCGAAGGCCTCCCGGCGGGCGGCCGCCGGGGCGTCCTCGCCCGGGTCGACGCGGCCGCCCGGAAAGCTGACCTGCCCCCGGTGGGAGCGCAGCGAGGCGGAGCGCCGGGTGAGCACCACCCGGGTCTCGCCGGCCTCCTCGAAGAGGGCCACCAGCACGGCCGAGGCGGAGGCCCGCTCGCCCGGCGGGGGTCCGCCGGCCCCCCGGCCCGCCGCAAGCGGTGGCTCGAAGGCGGGGGCCGGGCCGCGGTGCCCGGCCCGCTCGAGGGCGGAGAGGACGTGGGCCAGGGTGAGTCCGACCCGGTGTACGGTCGGCAGGGCCTCCCAGGGCGCGGGCGCGCCGAGGGTGACCTCCCCCGGGCGGGGAACGGGGACCAGCTCGTCGTCTGGGTGGGGGGTGGCCATCGCAGCGGTCACGCTACGACGGTCCGGGCCGCATCGGCCCGGCTACATCATCCCCATGCCACCCATGCCGCCCATGCCGCCGCCCATGGCGGCCGCGGCGGCGGCCGCGTCCACCTTCTCGGGCTTGTCGGCGACGAGCGCCTCGGTGGTGAGCATGAGGGCCGCGATCGACGCGGCGTTCTGCAGCGCGGAGCGGGTGACCTTGGCCGGGTCGACGATGCCGGCCTTCAGCAGGTCCTCCAGCTGGCCGGTCAGGGCGTTCAACCCGATGGGCCCCTTGGCCGCTTCGACCTGCTGCACCTGGATGGCGCCCTCCATGCCGGCGTTGATGGCGATCCAGCGCAGCGGCTCCTCCAGGGCGCGGGCCACGATGCGGGCGCCGGTCGCCTCGTCGCCGTGCAGCAACTCGGCCGCCTTCAGCACGGCGCTCCGGCTGCGGATGAGGGCCGTGCCCCCGCCGGCCACGATGCCCTCCTCGACCGCGGCGCGGGTGGCCGACAGCGCGTCCTCGATGCGGTGCTTCTTCTCCTTCAACTCGACCTCGGTGGCGGCGCCCACCTTCACGACGGCGACCCCACCGGCCAGCTTGGCCAGGCGCTCCTGGAGCTTCTCTTTGTCCCAGTCCGAGTCGCTGTCGTCGATCTCGCGCTTGATCTGGGCGATCCGGCCCTTCACGGCCTCCTCGGACCCGGCGCCGTCGACGAGCGTGGTGTCGTCCTTGGTGACGATCACCCGCCGGGCGCGGCCCAAGAGGTCGAGCGTGGTGCCCTCCAACTTGAGGCCGATCTCCTCGCTGATGACCTGGCCGCCCGAGAGGATCGCCATGTCCTCCAGCATCGCCTTGCGGCGCTCACCGAACCCGGGGGCCTTCACGGCCACCGAGGTGAAGGTGCCGCGGATCTTGTTGACGACGAGGGTGGCCAGCGCCTCGCCCTCCACGTCCTCGGCCACGATCAAGAGCGGCTTGCCCTGCGACATGACCTTCTCCATGACCGGCAGGAGGTCGTGCACCGCGCTGATCTTCTGGTTGAAGAACAAGATGAGCGGGTCCTCGAGCACCGACTCCTGGCGCTCCTGGTCGGTCACGAAGTAGGGGGACAGGTAGCCCTTGTCGAACTGCATGCCCTCGGTGAGCTCGAGCTCCATGCCGAAGGTGTTGGACTCCTCGACGGTGACGGTGCCGTCCTTGCCCACCTTGTCGATGGCCTCGGCCAGCACCTCGCCGATGGCGGTGTCGGCCGCCGAGATCGACGCCACCTGCGCGATCTGCTCCTTGGAGTCGACGTCCTTGGCCTGGGACGCGATGGACTTCACCACCGCGGCGACCGCCTTGTCGATGCCCCGCTTGAGCGACGTCGGGTTCGCTCCGGCGGCCACGTTGCGCAGGCCCTCTGAGATCAGGATCTGGGCGAGGACCGTCGCCGTGGTGGTGCCGTCGCCGGCCACGTCGTTGGTCTTGGTGGCGACCTCCTTCACCAGCTGGGCGCCCATGTTCTCGAAGGGGTCCTCCAGCTCCACCTCGCGGGCGATCGACACCCCGTCGTTGGTGATGGTCGGCGCGCCGAACTTCTTCTCGATCACGACGTTGCGGCCCTTGGGGCCGAGGGTGACCTTCACGGTGTCGGCCAACTTGTTGACGCCGGCCTCGAGCCCGCGCCGGGCCGAGTCCTCGAACTTCAGGATCTTGGACATGGGGTGACGAACGCTCCTTCGATCTCGGCGCAGCGGCGCCTTTGGGAACCCGGGGAGCCGGGGCGACCACTCGCCCCGGCGAACGGCTGAGGGGCCTACTTGCCCATCTTGGCCAGGACGTCGCGACCCGAAAGGATCAGCAGGTCCTCGCCGTCGACGGTGATCTCGGTCCCGCCGTACTTGGAGTAGACGACGGTGTCTCCGACCTTCACGTCGAGCGGCACGATCTCACCGGTGTTCTCGGCGCGGCGCCCGGGGCCGACGGCCAGCACCTCGCCCTGCTGGGGCTTCTCCTTGGCGGTGTCGGGGATGACCAGGCCGGACGCGGTCGTCTCTTCGGACTCGCCGGGCCGGACGACGATGCGGTCCTCGAGCGGGTGCAGCTTCATCGGGACGGGCCTCCTTGGCACATTTAGCACTCGAACCTTGCGAGTGCTAACGATAGCGGGAAGCGCCCGAAGGGGCAACCGCGGGCCGGCGGGGACGACCCGCAGGCACGGCCGGCCCCGTTTAGACCCGCACCACCACTGCGTTGGTGACCTTGTCGTGGAGGGTCTGGCGCCGCTGGTCCCACAGCGGGAACAGCATGTCGACCACCCACGGGATGAACAGCACGAAGGCGGCCACGTATTCGAACGCCCCCCGCCCGAGCGCCCGGGCCATGCCGATCGGGCCACCCGAGTCGGCGTCGATCACCCGCACCCGCACGAGCATCATCCCGAGGGTCTGACCGCGGCTCGAGCCACACAGGAACATGCCGTAGAGGAGCACGATGGCCGCCGGAATAAGGACGCCCGAGGCGTTGGCGTGGAAGGCCATGCCCCGGGTGCCGTTGGTCAGGTGGGTCCGGTGGTAGGCGTGCAGGGGCAGCAGGATCAGGAAATTGACGATGCCGACCAGGACGAAGTCGATGAGCCAACCGCCCAGACGCAGGCCGTAGTTGGCGAGCGGGAGGCCGCCCGGGCCGACCGGGGCGCCCTGGGGGGCATACGGGGTGTACATCCCGGCATACGGCGTCTCGCCGGCGGTCGATCCCCAGGCCGGCGGGGCGCCGGCCCCGGCGTAGCCGCCGTAGGGGGGCGGCGGCGGAGCGCCCGGGATGCCGCCCCCTCCGGGTGGCGGGGTCGGCTGGCCCCACTGGGGCGGCGGGCCGGGCGGCGGGCCCTGCGGTGTCTCGTCGGACATGTTCGGTCTCTCCCCGTGGATCCCCCGGCCGGCCGGCCGCCGGCCCAACTGTCGGAACCGGCCCAACTGTAGGAGAAGGACCGTGCCGAGAGGGGTCTGCCGGCTACCGGGCGTCGGGGAGGACCAGGTTGGGGGCCGCCCCGAGCGACAGCGGGCTGGGGCCGTCCGAGGAGAGCCGCCACCACCCGGCCGCGGCCACCATGGCCGCGTTGTCGGTGCACATGGCGAGGCTCGGCAGGTGCGCGGCCACCCCGTCCTCGGCGCAGGCCGCCGTCGTCGCGCGCCGGAGCAGCGAATTGGCGGCGACGCCGCCCGCCAGCGCGAGGCCGGTCGCCCCGACTTCGACGACCGCCCGGCGCGCCTTGGCCAACAGCACGTCGACGACCGCCTGCTGGAAGGACGCCGCGACGTCCTCGGTCGAGGCCGAAGGGTGCCGCTCGACCGTGCGCACGACCGAGGTCTTGAGGCCCGAGAACGAGAAGTCGTAGCCGTCGGCCAGCAGCGCACGGGGGAAGCTGAACGCTCCGGGATCGCCGTCGGCCGCCGCGCGGTCGAGCGCCGGGCCGCCCGGGTAGCCGAGGCCGAGGTAGCGGGCCACCTTGTCGTAGGCCTCGCCGGCGGCGTCGTCGAGGGTCTGCCCGAGCACGCGGTAGCGGCCCGGTCCGTCCATGCGCACGAGGACGGTGTGGCCGCCCGAGACGAGGAGCACGACGAGCGGCCAAGCCAGGTCGGGTTCCTCGAGCAGCGCCGCGAACAGGTGGGCCTCCAGGTGGTTGACGCCGACCAACGGCACGCCCCAGGCCATCGACAGGGCCTTGGCGCTGGCCAGCCCGACCAGGAGGGAGCCGACCAGGCCCGGGCCGTGGGTGACGGCGACGGCGGCGAGCTCGCCGCTCGGCCGGCCCACGCCGGCCTGCGCCAGCGCGTCGTCGATGACACCGGGCAGGCGTTCGAGGTGGGCGCGTCCGGCCAGCTCGGGCACCACGCCGCCGTAGGGAGCATGGAGGGCGACCTGGCTGGAGACGACCGAGGCCCGCACGAGGGTGCCGGCCGCGACGAGGGCGGCGGCCGTCTCGTCGCAGGACGTCTCGATGCCGAGCACCAGGTCGGGCGCCCGGGCGGTCATGGCCGGACCGCCAGCCAGTCCTGGATCCCGGCCAGGCGCTCGGCGTAGGCCGCCGAGTCGAGGTCATACGCCCACATCACGAACGCGTCCTCACCGGTCACCGGGTAGTAGCCCTTGCGGATCCCGACCGGCATGAAGCCGAAACGCCGGTAGAGCGCCTGGGCCTTCTCGTTGCCGGTGGCCACTTCCAAGGAGAGATGCCGGGCCCCCTCGCCGAGCGCCGTGTGCACCGCGTCGATCAGCAGCACGGTGGCGACCCCCCGGCGCTGGTAGTCGGGCGCGACCGCCAGGGTGGTGAGGTGCGCCTCTTCGCCGACGAACATGAGGCCGCGGTAGCCGACCAGGCGCCGACCGTCCTTCGCCACCTTGTAGGAGCGCCCGTGGCGCAGCGCCAGCTCCGAGGAGAAGATGGTGGCGGACCAGGGCTCGGGGAAGACGTTGCCCTCGATGGCGAGGACGGCCTTCACGTCCCGGCGGCGCATGGGGGAGAGGTCGAGGTCGAGCGCCATCGTCAGCCTCTGGCCGGGGCCGGTTGACGGAGCGCCCAGTTGATCCGCACGTCGGGCGGCCGCAGGTAGACCGGCCGCACCGCCGCGGGCGCGACGGGCGCCGCGCCGGCGGCGAGCTGCTCGATGCCGAGGGCGACGAGCGCGGCCGGTGACGGTGCGACGAAGCCCGATCCGGCCAGCACGACCCCCGAGGCCCGCAGCTCGTCGGCGTAGCGCAGGACCCCGTCGCCCGCCGCCAGCACCTCGGACGTGCCTCCGGCCGCGCGCGCGGCCTGCGCCGCGGCGGCCAGCCCGGCCGGCGACCCCACGGCCGGGGCGACGAGCTCGCGCACGAGCGCGCCGGCGCGCTCGTAGGCGGCGGTGAAGACCTCGCCGCGCCGGGCGTCGACGACGGAGAGCACGGCGCCGGGCCAGCCCGAGGCAAACACCGCGGCGGCGATGACCTCGAGGCTGCCGATGGGCAACACGGCGATGCCCAGGCCCTGGGCCAGCCCCTGGGCGGTGGCGACGCCCACCCGGAGTCCGGTGAAGAGGCCCGGACCCACGTCGACCACGACCACCTCGACCGCCGAGAGCGGGATCGCGGCCTGCGCCAGCACCTGCTCGATGGCGGGGGCGAGCGACTCGACGTGTCGGCGCCGGCCCCTGCTCCAGGCGGCGGCGCGCACGCCGGCGGCGTCGGCCACCGCGGCCCCCACGAGCTCGGTGGCCGACTCCAGTCCGAGTGCGATCACCGGGGAGGCGCCGCCACCGGCGCCGGCGCCACCGCGGCGACCGCGGCCCGGCGATCCGCCCAGGCCGGCCCGGCGCCGGCGATCGTCACGCGCCGCCGGTCGTCGTCGCGTTCGTCGGCGGACCCCTCGAGCGGCGCCAGGGTCACGTGCAGCGCGCTCGTCCCGAGGGCCGGCGCCGCCGCCTCCCCCCACTCCACCAGCCCGACAGCCACGTCGTCGACCAGCTCGGCCAGGCCGAGGTCGAGGACCTCCACCAGCCGGTCGAGCCGGTAGAGGTCGGCGTGCACCAGCCGCTCGATCCCGGCCCGGTTGGGCCCGCACGGGTACTCGCGCACCAGGGTGAACGTGGGGCTCGTCACCGGTCCTTCGACGCCGAGGGCGGCGGCGAAGCCCTGCGCGAAGACCGTCTTGCCGGCGCCGAGTCCCCCCGTGAGGAGCACCACGTCGCCCGGGCGGCAGTGGGACGCCACCGCACCGGCCAGCCGTCGGGTCTCGTCGGCGGAGTCCGTGGTCGTCGCCACCACCCAGCCCGCCTCGGTCATGTGGCGGAGCGAGGCCGCGCGGCCGGCGCGGCGGCGTCCAGGCGCCGACCGTGGTCGGCGAGCAGGCGCTTGGCCCGCACGAGGTCGGCGCGCATCTCGGCCATGATCTCGCCCCCCGATCGGAGCGCGAACGCGGGGTGGTAGGTGGGCACGAGCTGCCCCCCGCGGAACGGATAGGCCCGCCCGCGCAGCGTGCGGATCCCCTCGGTCGTCCCGAGCAGCGTGCGCGCCGCGAAATTGCCGAGCGTGACCACCACTTTGGGGTCGATCAGCTCCACCTGGCGATCGAGGTAGGGGCGGCACGAGGCGATTTCGAGTGGCTCGGGGTCGCGATTGCCCGGCGGCCGGCACTTCACCACGTTGGCGATGTAGCACTGGCTGCGGTCGATCCCGAGCTCTTCTCGCAGCAGGCGGTCCAGCAGGCGACCCGACCGCCCGACGAACGGCTCGCCGGCGAGGTCCTCCTCGCGGCCCGGCCCCTCACCGACGAAGAGGAGGTCGGCGGTCGGGTTGCCGACGCCGAAGACGACCTGGGTCCGCCCGGCCGAGAGGGGGCAGCGGGTGCAGCCCGCGGCTTCTCCTCGTAGCGCCTCCAGCGTGACGGGCGACCCCGGCGGGCGCACGCCCGCAGCGTACCTGCGGCGCTCGACCGGGCCGGACGGCCGGCGCCGCTCAGGGGCCGCGTGAACGGCCGCTTGGGTCCGCCCCCGGGGGGCGGGACAGCACCCGGGGCACGCGGGGGCCGATGCGGCTCAAGATCTCGTAGCTGATGGTCCGGGTCCGGGTCGCCCATTCGGTGGCGGTCACCCGCTCGTCCCCCTGGCGGCCGATGAGCACCACCTCGTCACCGGGCCGCACGGCCGAGTCGGCCCCGCAGTCGACGACCAGCTGGTCCATCGTCACCTGCCCGGCCAACGGGTGCCGCCGCCCGCCGATCAGGACCTCGCCGCCCGCCTCGAAGAGCGCGAAGGGAACCCCGTCCGCGTAGCCGATCGGGACGGTGGCGACGGTCGAGGGCCCGGGCAGGGGGCGCCGGCGGCCGTAGGAGGGGCGGGCGCCCGCGGGCAGGGAGCGCACCGCCACCACCTCGGAGCGGAGCGTGAGGACCGGGGCCAGCGCTTCGCCCCCGGAGGCGGCGGCGAAGGCGTCGGCCACGGTGGTGCTCGGCAGCTCGCCGTAGAGGGCGAGGCCGCAGCGCACCAGGTCGTAGCGCGAGGCCGGCCAGGCGACGGCGCCGGCCGTGTTGGCGGCATGGCGCAGCGGGGGGTCGATGCCGGCCGCGGCCAGCTCCTGCACCACCGCGTCGAACTGCGCCAGCTGGTGCGCCGTGAACGCCCGGTCCTCCTCGGCGCCGCCGTCGGCGACGGCGAGGTGCGTCCAGATCGCCTCCAGCGACAGCGCACCCGAATCGACGACCGCCCGGGCGAGCACGCCGAGCGCGCCCGGCGCCGCGCCGACCCGGTGCATCCCGGTGTCGACCTTCAGCTGGACCGGCTGAGGGGCGCCGGACGCCCGGGCCGCCGCCTCGACCCGGGCCCGCAGGCCCTCGGTGTAGAGCGTCGGCGTGAGCCGAGCCGCCACCGCGTCCGCCACGGCGTCGGCGGCGGGCTCGGAGAGCACGAGGATGGGCACGCTGACGCCGGCCTCCCGCAGCTCGATCCCCTCGTCGACCAGGGCCACCGCCACGCGGTCCGCGCCGCCCTCGATGGCCGCCTGCGCCACCGCGGGCGCGCCGTGCCCGTAGGCGTCGGCTTTGAGGACGGCGCACAGCGCGGCGGGCGCCACCAGGCGCCGGAGCAGCGCGGCGTTGTGGCGGACCGCCGCCAGGTCGATCTCTGCCCGGGTCGGCCGGCGGCGGCCCTCGGTCACCGACGCCTCACCCGTCCTCGCCCGGCCGAGCGCCGAGGTGCTCTGACAACCACTGGGCGACCAGGCCGGGCAGATCCCCGGCGACCAGCCCCTCGCGGTGGCCGACCGCCGCGGCGCGGCCGTGCACGTGCGCCGCCAGCGCAGCCGCCGTCTGCGGCGGCACCCCGCGGGCCACCAAGGCCCCCACGATCCCCGACAGCACGTCGCCGGTACCGGCCGTCGCCAGCGCGTTCGAACCCGCCGAGGCCAGCAGCACGGACTGGCCCCCGCCCGCGTCGGGCGGGGCCGCGACGGCGGTGAGCGGCCCCTTGAGGAGGACGGCCGCGCCGGTCGCGGCCGCCAGGCGCCGAGCGGCCGCGATCCGGTCGGGTCCGGGCGGCTCCCCCACGAGCGCCCGGAACTCGCCGTCGTGGGGGGTGAGGACGACGGGCCGGGGCGACCGGGCCACCGACGCCGCCAGCTGCTCGGCACCGTCGAAGGCGGCGAGCCCGTCGGCGTCGACGACGAGCGGCACCGGGCACTCCGTCACCAGGCGGCGGATTTCGGCGCGGGTCGGCTCGTCGCGCCCGAGCCCGGGTCCGACCACGACGGCCCGGCAGCGCGCCACGGCGGCCAGCACATCGCCGGCCCAGCCCACCGACCCGAGGGGGACCCGCACGGACTCGATCGGCCACGGCCCGGGCGCGGCGAGGGGGCCGCTCGTCCCCGGGCTCATCAGCCGCACCATGCCGGCTCCCGCGTGCGACGCCCCCTGGGCGCTCAGCACCGCCGCACCCTCCATGCCGGGCGACCCGGCCACCACCCCCACCGCGCTCTGCCACTTGTGCGCGCTGCGCGGCCGGGACGGGACGCGACCCGCCACGTCGGCGTCCTCCACCAGCCCGATCCGGGGCGACCCCACGTCCACGCCGATGTCGGCGACCCGCACGTCCCCCGCCAGCGCCGCCCCGTCGCCCTGGAGCAGGCCGGGCTTCAGCGCGGCGAAGGTCACCGTGGCCGTGGCCGGCTGCGGCCGGCCGCTCGCGACCCCGGTGTCGGCATCGACGCCGGAGGGGATGTCGACCGCCAGCACCGGCACGGCCGGACCGACCTCGGGGGCGACGTAGGAGCCGCGGAACCCGGTGCCGTAGGCGGCGTCGATGACGAGGTCGGCGGCTCCGAGCGGGCTCGGCGCGTCGGCCGCATCGAAGACGCGCACGCGGGCGCCGCGCCCGGCGAGGAGCTCGGCCGCCACCCGGCCGTCGTTGCCGTTGTTGCCCTTGCCCGCCACGACCGTCACGCGCCGGGCGTAGGCGCCGCCCAACAGCTCGAGCGCCTCGAGCGCGACGGCGCGCCCCGCCCGCGCCACCAGCACCGACTGGTCGACGTGCTCCAGGGCCGCCGCATCCGCCGCGCGCGCCTCATCGACGGTGACGACCGGTCGCATGCGCTAGCGCGACCCGGAGTCGGCCGGGACGGCGTGGCCCTCGGCCAGCGCCACCGCCATGGCCACCGGGGGCTCGGCGGACAACCAGAGGTGCCAGGCGGTCACGCCGAGGCGCGCCGCGGACTCGGCCGCGCGCCTGCCGAGTCGGATACGGGGCGGGCCGCCAGCCGGGCCGACCACCTCGACGTCGCGCAGCGGAAACGACCACAGCCCGGTGCCGAGCGCCTTCACGACCGCCTCCTTGGCCGCGAAGCGCGCCGCCAACGGCGGGACGGGGTCTCCCCCCGCCGCCGCCTGCGCCCGCTCGCGGCGGCTGAACAGGCGGTCGGCCAGGGTGGGCCGACGCTCCAGGACCCGGCGGAACCGCTCGATGTCGACGGCATCGATCCCCACCCCGACGACGAGGCCGGGCAGAGGGGCGACGCCGGCCGCCGCGTTCACTCGACGGTGACCGTCTTCGCCAGGTTCCGCGGGCGGTCGACGTCGCGCCCGTGCAGCCGCGCGATCCGGTAGGCCAGGAGCTGCAGGGGCACCACGTCGATGACCGGGGCCAGCAGCTCGTCGACCTGGGGCACCCACAGCACGTGGTCGGCGGTCCTCTCGGCGTGCTCGTCGCCGTCGTTGGCGACGAGCACCACCGAGGCGCCCCGCGCCCGCACCTCTGCGATGTTGGACTGGAACTTCTCCCACAGCCGGTTCCGCGTGGAGACGCCGACCACGACCGTGCCCGGTTCGATGAGGGCGATCGGGCCGTGCTTGAGCTCGCCCGCCGGGTAGCCCTCGGCGTGCAGGTACGACAGCTCCTTCAGCTTGAGCGCCCCCTCGAGGGCCACCGGGAAGCCGACGCCTCGACCGAGGTAGAAGAAGTCGTGGGATCCGGCCACGGCGGCCGCCACCTCGTCGACCTCCTTCACCCGGTCGAGGGCGTCGGTCAGGTGTCCGGGGAGCTCGTGCAGACGGGTCAGGACCGCGGCGACCTCGGACGGGCGGAGCGTCCCGCGCGCCTGGGCGAAGGTCAGGGCCAGCAGCTCGAGCGCCACCACCTGAGCCACGAACGTCTTGGTGGCGGCAACGCAGACCTCGGGGCCGGCCCGCGTGTAGAGCGCGCCGTCGGACTCGCGGGCCATCGAGGAGTCGACCACGTTGGAGACGGCGAGCGTCCGCGCGCCGAGCCGACGCGCCTCGCGCATCGCCATCAGCGTGTCGAGCGACTCGCCCGACTGGCTGACCCCGACCGCCAACGTCGCGCCGTCGAGCACGGGGTCCCGGTAGCGGAACTCGCTGGCGATGTCGACCTCGGCCGGGATCCTCGCCCAACGCTCGATGGCGTACTTGGCGACCATGGCCGCGTGGTAGCTGCTCCCGCAGGCGACGATGCAGATCTTCTCGACGGCCCGCAGGTCGGCATCGGTCATCCCGCCCTGGTCGAGCACGAGCGCGCCGCCCGGACCCCGCCGGTCGAGCAGCGTGTCGGCCACCGCCTTGGGCTGCTCGCGGATCTCCTTGCTCATGAAGTCGTCGAAGCCGTCCTTCTGGGCCGCCGTGAGATCCCAGTCGACGCTGAGGGCGATGGGCTCGACCGGCTCGCCGTCGAGCGTCGACACGGCGAGCGACCCGGGCCCGAGCAGGGCCACCTGGTCGTCGGCCAGGGCGAAGAGCTGGCGGGTCCGGCCGAGCAGGGCCGGTATGTCCGATGCGAGCAGGGTGGCGCCGTCGGTCAGTCCGACGACGAGCGGGGTGTGGCGCCGGGCGGCCACGATGGACTCGGGCTCGTCGGCGGAGATGAGCGCGATGGAGAACGAGCCGCGCAGGACCTTCAGCACGGCGCGCACCGACTCGACCAGCGGCAAGCCGGCCGCCAGCTGCTCTTCGACCAGGTGGGCGACGACCTCGGTGTCGGTCTCCGACCGCATCGAGTGCCCGTCGGCGACCAGGCGCTCGGCGAGCTCGGTGTGGTTCTCGATGATCCCGTTGTGGATGATCGCCAGGCGCCCGGTGCAGTCGAGGTGGGGGTGGGCGTTCTCGGTCGACGGGCGGCCGTGGGTGGCCCACCGGGTGTGGCCGATGCCGGTCCGGCCGGCCGGCGCGTTGGCCGTGAGCGTGTCCAGCTCGGCCACCGAATGGGTCCCGACGGCGGCCCGCACCCGCCAGATGGACCCCGGCAGCACGACCGCCACCCCGGCCGAGTCATAGCCGCGGTACTCGAGGTCGTGCAGGCCCTGGACGAGCACCGTCGACACGCCGTCCAGGCCGGTGGCACCGATGATGCCGCACATGGTCGAGAAGGCTACCAATGATGATCTTTGAGCCTCCCCATGGGGTCCACCGCTGGCCCAGTGGTCCTTCATAGGTTCGGGAGCACCGGGAACCGGTCGTTGGTCGGGCCCCGGCGGCACCACCAACGCGGCGCGCCCCGTTCCAAAGGGGGTGATGGTCCAGACAGCAGCAACTGTCCGAACCGCACCGTCACTCCTTTCCGGGACGGCCGTGCCACCCCTTGACCAAAAGGAGAAGAAGGGATGGCCATGACCACCATAGAAGCTGTTCGTGCTGTGACCGGGGGAGTCGACACCCACGGCGAGGTCCACGTGGCGGCTGCTCTCGACCCCGTGGGCGGGGTGCTCGGCACGGCGGCTTTCGATACCACCCCCGCCGGCTACCGCCAGCTGCTCGAGTGGCTGCGCGGCTTCGGCCCGGTCTCGACGGTGGGCGTGGAAGGCACCGGCGCCTACGGCTGCGGGCTGTCCCGCTTCTTGTGCCGCCAGGGGGTGGTCGTCGTCGAGGTCGATCGCCCCAACCGCCAGGTCCGGCGCAAGCAGGGCAAGTCCGACCCCCTCGACGCCGTCGAGGCGGCCCGGGCGGCCCTGTCCGGACGGGCCGGGGTGGCCAAGACCAAAGACGGTGCCGTCGAGGCCATCCGGGTGCTCGTCGTGACCCGACGCTCGGCCACCCAGGCCCGCGTCAAGGCGCTCGTCCAGATGCGGCACCTCATCTACACCGCTCCCGACCAGCTGCGCGAGCGCCTGAAGGGACTGAGCACCCCCCGGCTCGTCGTGGAAGCGGCAAGCCTTCGGGCCGGCCGCGCCCCCGACCCGGTCACGGCCGCCACCAAGACCGCCCTGCACTCGTTGGCCAGCCGGGTCCGCACCTTCGACAAGGAGATCCAGGCCATCGACTCGCTGCTGGGTCCCCTGGTTGCCACCACGGCGGGCGAGCTGGTGGCCCTGACCGGCGTGGGCACGGTCGTGGCCGCCACCTTGTTGGTGGCCGCCGGGGACAATCCCGAGCGTCTCTCGTCCGAAGCGGCCTGGGCACGTCTGTGCGGCGTGGCCCCGCTGCCGGCTTCTTCAGGCAAAGTGACCCGGCACCGCCTCGACCGCGGCGGCAACCGCCAGGCCAACAGCGCCCTGTGGCGCATCGTGATCGTCCGGCTGACCTGTGACCCGAACACCCAGGCCTACGTCGAACGGCGCCTGAAAGAAGGCCGAACCAAACGGGAGGTCATTCGGATTTTGAAGCGCTACGTCGCTCGCGAGGTCTACCGACATCTGCCTCGCCGCTGATTCCCCGGGCCTGAAACCTGGCTCAGAGGCTACCTGTCGCTCCCTGGAGCTGACTTCCCACCGATCCGCCGGTCGAGGGCCCGGGCTCACCGAAGACTCCAAGACGCGTGGCTTGATAAGAGACTGCCCTCATCGGAGTGGCTCCTCATTGGTCCGCCCGTTGTCTTGGCAAATTGACATCAATAGGAGAATCAATGGGGCGGGGGTGGCCCTCCCGTCGATGCGACCGGCGGCCTAGCGCCCGTTGCCGAGCGAGCCCTCGACCGCGTCGCGGAGCCGCTGGGCCGCCTGGGCGGCCTCGACCTCGGTAGCGGCCTCCACCATGACCCGCACCAGCGGCTCGGTGCCGCTGGCCCGGAGCACCACCCGTCCCCGTTCCCCGAGCGCCGCCTCGACCTCGGCGACCGCCTGCCAGACGGCGTCGGCGCCGGCCAGCCGGTCGGGTCGGTCCACCTCCACGTTCACGAGGAGCTGGGGCACCCGTTCGATGAGGCCGTGCGCCAGGTCGGCCAGCGGCCGCCCGCTCCGCTGGACGAGGTCCACCAGGGACAGGCCGGTCAGGATGCCGTCGCCGGTGGTCGCCAGATGGCGGAAGACGATGTGTCCGGACGGCTCGCCGCCGAGGGTGAGCGCCTCGGCGTCGAGCGCGGTCAGCACCGACCGGTCACCCACCGGGGTCTCGCGCACGCCGATCCCCCGGGCCGCCATCGCCAGGTGGAAGCCGAGGTTCGTCATCACCGTGACGACGACTGCATTTCCGGGCAACTGGCCGCGTTCGGCCAGGTCCAGCGCGAACAGGGCGAGGAGCACGTCGCCGTCGACCACGGCCCCCGTGTGATCCACGGCGAGCAAGCGGTCGGCGTCGCCGTCGACGGCGAGGCCGAGGTCGGCACCGGTCTCCACCACCTTGGCCGCCAACGTCGAGGGGTTGGTCGAGCCACAGCCTGCGTTGATGTTGGTCCCGTCGGGCGTGACGGCCAGCGGGCTGAGCGACGCGCCGAGCGACGAGAACACCGCCGGCCCCACCTCGAAGGCGGCGCCATTGGCGCAGTCGAGCACGACGCGCATGCCGTCGAACCGACGCTCCCCGAGCGCGGTGCACAGGCGCGCCACGTACTCGTCCCTCGCGCCCGCATCGCCCGAGAGGGTGCCGATCGCAGCACCGGTCGGTCCGACGCGGCTCTGCGAATCGACGAGCACGTGGTCCAGTTCCGCCTCGATGGCCTCCTCCGTCTGCGGTTGCAGCTTGCCGCCCGAGGCAAACAGCTTGATGCCGTTGTCCTCGAAGGGGTTGTGGGAGGCCGAGACCACCGCGGCCGGGAGGCCACGCACCTCGGAGAGGAAGGCGAGCGCGGGCGTGGGCAGGACGCCGACGTCGACCACGTCGGCCCCCTCGGAGGCCGCGCCGGCCGAGAAGGCGGCCTGGAGCAATGGGCCGGACTGGCGCGTGTCGCGTCCGATGAGAAAGGCGGGCGCCGACAGCACCCTCGCCGCGGCTCGGCCGAGACCGAGGGCCAGCTCGACCGTGAGTTCGGAGTTGGCGATGCCTCGTATGCCGTCGGTGCCGAAGCGTGCTCGGGACAACGAGCTATCGCTTCGAGTACTGCGGGGCCTTGCGTGCCTTCTTCAGGCCGTACTTCTTGGACTCCTTCTCACGGGCGTTGCGCGTGAGGAAGCCGGCCCGCTTCAGTGCGGCTCGGAGCTCGGGATCGAGGCCGCACAGGCTGCGGGCGATGCCCAGCCGCAGGGCGTTGGCCTGGCCCGAGACCCCGCCGCCGTCGATGGTGGCGTCGATGTCGTAGGACTCGGCGGTGTTGGTCAGGCGCAGCGGGTCGGTCACCACCATGCGGTGGGTGGCCGAGGTGAAGTACTCCTCGAAGGCCCGCCGGTTGATGGTGATCTTGCCGTCGCCGGGCCGGAAACGGACCCGGGCCACGGCCTGCTTGCGACGACCGGTGGTCTGGGTCAGCGGGACGGGCATCGCGGTCCTCTCAGCGGGGGTTCCGGCGCGCGCCGGGGATCTCGAGCACGCTCGGCTGCTGGGCCTCGTGCGGATGGTCGGGACCGGCGTAGACCTTGAGCTTGGCCAGCTGTTGGCGCCCCAGCGTGTTCTTGGGCAGCATCCCGCGCACCGCCCGCCGCACGACCTCGGTCGGCCGCTCCTCCAGCAGCGAGGCGTAGCTGCGCTGCTTCAGACCGCCCGGGTAGCCCGAGTGGCGGTAGGCCTGCTTGGCCTCGGCCTTGTCGGCCGTCATCACGATCTTGTCGGCGTTCACCACGACCACGTGGTCACCGGTGTCGGCGTGGGGGGCGAAGAAGGGCTGGTGCTTGCCGCGCAGGATGCGGGCCACCTCGGTGGCCAGGCGCCCGAGCACCAGGCCCTCGGCGTCGACGACGTGCCAGGCGGGATCGCGCTCGCTCGCCTTCGGCATGTAGGTACGCACAGACAGGTTCCTTCGCAACGGTCCGACTCCCGCCCACCGGGCGATCGGCGGCCCGTGGCAGGTTTCCGGAGGCCCGCGCTGGACGCGGGCCGACCTGACAGGATACGGCCCCCGGACCCCCGGCGGCAACCCACCCCTCAGGGGCCGTAGGCGACGGCGACCAGGCACAGGCCCTCGGGGGGCGCCGGCCGGGGGGCGCCGGCCCGATCGGCCGAACGGAGCCGGGCCACGGTCGATGCCACGTTCCCCTCGCCGCGACCCACCTCGACCAGGAGGGCCACGATGGACCGCACCATCTGGTGGCAGAACGACCCGGCCTCGATCTCGAAGCGGAGCAGCCGGCCGGGCGGCCGGTCCGCGCCCCTCGGCCAGGGCTCGAACTCGTCCGCGACCGGGACGAGCGTCCAGCCGGCCCGGGTCACGCGCCGGACGATCGGGCTCCCGGCCGCGCTCCCCGGGGGGCGCCGGCAGAAGGCCCCGAAGTCGTGCTCCCCCACCAGCGCGTCGGTGGCCGCGGCCATCGCCCGAAGGTCGAGCGGATGCTCGACGTGCCAGGCGACCCCCGCGAGCAGGGGGTCGGGGGCCGGCGCGTTCCAGACCAGATAGCGGTACCGACGGGCGGTGGCCGAGCGCCGGGCGTCGAAGCCGTCGGGCGCGGGTTCGGCGGCCCGGACCACCACCGCGGGCGCCAGCTGGCGGTTGACGGCGGCGATCAGGTCGGCACCGGCCATCGTCCGGGTCGTACCGCCCCGCCGGATGGTCGGGAGCGGGGCCGGCAGGTCCACGTGCACCACCTGGCCGGCCGCGTGCACGCCGGCGTCGGTCCGACCGGCGCAGGTGATCACGAGCGCCTCGGAGGCCCGCGTGACCCGGGTGAGCGCCCCGCTCAGCGCGCCCGCCACCGTGGCCGCGCCCGGTTGGGCGGCGAACCCGCGGAACCCGCGGCCGTCGTAGGCCACGAGCAACCGCCAGCGCTGCGTGTCGGCCGGCTGGCTCTCGGCCGACTCGGCGCGGTCAACCTCGGCTGGGGCCTTGGCCGCCCCGGCCCGAGCGGGTGGGACCTTGGCCGGGGCCCGCCGAGTCGGGGCGGCGGCCTGGACGGGGCGCGTCGAGCGAACCGGCATGCTCAGGCAGCGGTGATCCCCGGCGCGCTCACGCGGTCGGGGCGGCGGCGGTCAGACCAGCTCGACGCGCGCCATCGGCGCGTTGTCCCCCGGACGGGGGCCGAGCTTCAAGATGCGGACGTAGCCACCCGGACGGCTGGCGTAGCGGGGTGCGATGTCGGTGAAGAGCTTCGTCGTCATGTCCTTGTCCCGCAGCAGTGCGAGGACCCGGCGCTGCTGGTGCAGGCCGCCCCGGCGGGCGGCGGTGATGCACTTCTCCGCCACCGGCCGCATGGCCTTGGCCCGGGACTCGGTGGTGACGAGGGACTCGGCGGCGAACAGCGACGCCACCAGGTTGCCCAACATCGCCTTCTGGTGCGCGGCGTCGCCACCCAGCCGGCGGCCCCGCTTCGGTGTGCCCTGCATGGCCGATCGTCTCTCAGTCCTTGGTCCGCAGCGAGAGGCCGCGCTCGTCGAGCCGCTGGATGACCTCGTCGAGCGACTTCTGCCCGAAGTTGGTGATGCCGAGCAGGTCGTCGAGGGTCTTGTCCACCAGCTCGCCGATCGTGTTGATCTGGGCTCGCTTGAGGCAGTTGCGGGGGCGCTCGGAGAGGTCGAGCTCTTCGATGCGCAGGTCGAGGTCGGGCGAGCCGCTGGTGGCGGTGCCGGTCTCGCCGAGCTCGAGGCCCCGCGGTGCCTCTTCGAGGTCGGCCACCAGGCCGACCAGGGTCCGCAGGGTGTCGCCGGCCGAGGCCAGCGCCTCGCGGGGGTTGAGCGAGCCGTCCGTCTCGATGTCGAGCACGAGGCGGTCGAAGTCGGTCGACTGCTCCACCCGGACCGGCTCCACCTCGAAGGTGACCCGGCGGACGGGGGAGAAGATGGAGTCGACGGGGATGACCCCGATGGTCGACGACTTCTTGTTGCGGTCCGCCGAGACGTAGCCGCGGCCGCGCTCGACTGTCACGTCGAGCGCCAGGCGCCCCTTGGCGTTGAGCGTCGCGATGTGCAGGTCGGGGTTCAGGATCTCCACGTCGGCCGTCGCCTGCAGGTCGGCCGCGGTGGCCTCACCGGGACCCCGCTTGTCGAAACGCAGTGTCACGGGCTCGTCGGACTCCACCCGCACCAGGAGGTCCTTGAAATTCAAGATGATGTCCGTCACGTCTTCCTTGACGCCGGTGAGCGTCGTGAACTCGTGGAGGGCCTCGTCGAAGCGGACCTGGGTCACCGCCGCGCCGGGGATCGACGAGAGCAACGTCCGGCGCAGCGAGTTGCCGAGCGTGTGGCCGAAGCCGGGGTCGAGCGGGCCCACGGCGAACCGCTGGCGGTTGTCGTGCTCCTCGTCGACGGCCTCGACGGTGGGGCGCTGGATGATGAGCATCGATGGGGCTCCTCTGGATCAATCTCTGGTCTGGTCCGAGCCGGGCCCTCGCCCGCCCGGCTTCGGGCTACTTCGAGTACAGCTCGACGATCAGCTGTTCTTGGACTGGCTCGTCGATGTGCTCCCGCAGCGGCGGGTTGAGCACCTCCACTGCGAACCCGGCGTCGCCGCTCTGCAGCCACGGCGGCCGTTGGCGGTCGAGCGTGTCCATGTTGCGCCGGACGACGAACATGCCGCGTGAGGACTCCTTCAAGGTGACGGTCTCTCCCTGGCGGACCCGGTAGCTCGGGATCGACACCCGCTTGCCGTTGATCAGCACGTGGCCGTGGCGGACGAACTGGCGGGCCTGGCGGCGGCTGGCGCCCCAGCCGGCCCGGAACACCACGTTGTCGAGGCGCATCTCGAGCATCCGCAACAGGTTCTCGCCGGTGATGCCGGGCTGGCGGTTGGCCTCCTCGTAGAGGTTGCGGAACTGCTTCTCCAGCACCCCGTAGATCCGGCGGGCCTTCTGCTTCTCGCGCAGCTGGGAGAGGTACTCCGATCCCTGGCGCATGCGGTCACGGCCGTGCTCGCCCGGCGGGTAGGCCCGGGAGTGGCGGTCGGTGACGGCTTCGGAGACGGGGCACTTAAGCGAGTAGCATCGCTCACCCTTCAAGAAGAGCTTGGTCCGCTCGCGCCGGCACTGCCGGCAGACGGGGCCGATGTATCGAGCCATCTCGTCCCCTCAGACCCGGCGCCGCTTCTTGGGGCGACAACCGTTGTGCGGAATGGGGGTGACGTCCTTGATGCCCACGACCTCGATCCCGGCGGCCGCCAACGAGCGGATGGCGGTCTCTCTGCCCGAGCCCGGGCCCCGCACCAAGACGTCCACCTTGCGCACGCCGTGCTCCATGGCGCGCCGTGCACAGGCCTCCGCCGCCAGCTGGGCGGCGAAGGGGGTCGACTTGCGTGATCCCTTGTAGCCGACGTTGCCGGCCGAGGCCCAGGCCAAGACGTTGCCCTCGGGGTCGGCGATGGCGACGATGGTGTTGTTGAAGGAGCTCTTGATGTGCGCGACGCCGTAGGCGATGTTCTTGCGTTCCCGGCGACGCGGCCGACGCGCCCCTGCCTGCTTGGTGGTCTTGGGGGGCATCTACTTGCGAACCTTCTTCTTCCCGGCCACGGTCTTCTTGGGGCCCTTGCGGGTCCGCGCGTTCGTGTGGGTGCGCTGCCCGTGCACCGGGAGGCCGCGGCGGTGTCGCACCCCCTGGTAGCAGTTGATCTCCATCTTGCGCTTGATGTCCTGGGAGACGTCCCGTCGCAGGTCACCTTCGACGCGCAGGTTGGCGTCGATGTAGTTGCGCAGGCGGATGATCTCCTCGTCGGTCAGGTCGCGCACCCGGGTGTTGGGGTCCACGTCGGTCCCCGCGCAGATCTGCTGGGACATGGTCTGACCGATGCCGAAGATATAGGTGAGCGAAATCTCGAGTCGCTTCTCTCGGGGAATGTCCACCCCGGCGATACGGGCCACGACGTCCTCCTAGCCCTGGCGCTGCTTGTGACGGGGGTTGTCGCAGATGACAACGACCCGGCCGTGGCGCCGGATGATCTTGCATTTCTCGCACATCGGCTTCACGCTCGGCCGAACCTTCACGACTGGGTCCCCGCTCTTTTCACTTGTACCGGTAGGTGATCCGCCCGCGGTTCAGGTCGTAGGGCGTGATCTCGACTTGCACCTTGTCCCCCGGAAGAATGCGGATCCGGTGCATCCGCATCTTGCCCGAGCTGTGCGCCAGCACCTTGTGGCCGTTCTCGAGCTCGACCCGAAACATGGCGTTGGGCAACGGCTCTGTCACCGTGCCTTCGAGCACGATGGCGTCTTCCTTGGGCTTTGGCAGGTGATCTCTCCTAAATCTGTGGTCGGCCCCGAGCCCCGGCCACGGCGCGGCCCCGGGTCGGGAGCTCGAAGCTAGGCGCTCAGCCGCCGGACTCCGAACAGGGCGGCGGGCCGAACGAAGAGTTTACCGTAATCAGCGGAAATTGCCACCCCACCTGGGCCTCACCGCCGCACGGTGAACACCTCGGGCCCCGATTCGGTCACGGCGATGGTGTGCTCGAAGTGGGCCGAGAGGCTCCCGTCGGCCGTGACCACGCTCCAGTGGTCCTCCAAAACCCTGGTCGCGGCCCCGCCGGCGTTCACCATGGGCTCCACGGCGAAGACCATTCCGGCCTTGAGCGTCGGCCCGGGGGTCCCCGGCCAGTAGTTCGGCACCTGGGGTTGCTCATGCATGGCCGTCCCGATGGCGTGGCCCACGTACTCGCGGACCACCGAGAACCCGGCCGCCTCGGCCACCTGCTGCACCGCCCGGCCGATCTCGTGCAGCCGGTTCCCCACCGTCATCTGGTCGATCCCGGCGTAGAGCGAGGCCTCGGTCACCTCGATCAGCCGCCTCGCCTCGGCCGACACCTCCCCCACGCCCATCGTGAATGCGGCGTCGCCGTGGTACCCCTCGACGATGGCCCCGCAGTCGATGGAAAGGATGTCCCCCTCCTCGATCACCCGGGGCCCGGGGATCCCGTGCACGATCATGCTATTGAGCGACGTGCAGACCACACCTGGGAAGGGGGGACTGCCGTAGCCGAGGAAGTTGGAGGTGGCGCCACGTCGGGCCAGCACCTCCCGGGCCGCCGCATCGAGCTGCGCCGTCGTGACGCCGGGCCGGGCCACGGCCCGGGTCGCCTCATGCATCTCGGCCACCACGGCGCCCGCCTTGCGCATCTTGGCCAGCTCCGCCGCGTTACGCCTCACGGTCCCTCCCGGCGGCTGGCCTGGTGGCGTTCGTCGATGGCGCGGACGATCCGACGGGTCACGGCTGCGGCGGCCCCGCTGCCGTTGACCGACACCAGCTGGTTGTGGCGGCGGTAGAAGTCGAGCAGGGGTGCCGTCTCGTCCTCGTAGAGCTCCAGGCGGCGCCGGATGGCGTCCTCGGTGTCGTCCTCGCGCTGGATGACCTCGCCGCCGCACACGTCACAGGTCCAGTTGACGGTCGGCGGCGCGGACACCGAGTAGTTGGTCCCGCAGTCGACGCAGACCCGGCGCGCCACCAGGCGGCGCATCACCTGGGGGGTCGGGACCTCGAGGTTGACGACCAGGTCGAGTCGGTCCGGCCGCAGCAGGTCGGCCAGCGCCTCGGCCTGCGACAGGGTGCGCGGACAGCCGTCGAGGACGAAACCCCGGGCGCGGATGTCCCCCTCGGAGAGGCGCTCGCCGACCATCTCCATCACCAGGTCATCGGAGAGCAGCTCACCACTGTCCATGACCTCCCGGGCGCGGATGCCGAGAGGCGTCCGCAACTTCACTGCCGCGCGCAGCATGTCTCCCGTCGACACGTGGGGCACCACATAGTGATGGGAGAGCCGTACGCACTGAGTTCCTTTGCCGGCCCCCTGTTTACCGAGGACCACGAGCCTGACCCCGGGTACCACCGACTCCTACTTGAGAAAGCCTTCGTAGTTCCGCATCATCAGCTGGCTGTCGATCTGGCGCATCGTCTCCAGCGCCACCCCGGTCGAGATGAGGAGGGTCGTCCCGTAGAAGGGGAACCCGGTCAGATGCCACAGTGACATGAGGATCGAGGGCACCACGGCCACCGTCGCCAGGAACAGGGCGCCAACCACCGTGATCCGAGAGAGGATGTGCGCGAAGTACCGCTCGGTTGGCGGTCCCGGGCGGAACCCGGGAATGAATCCGCCCTGTTTGCGGATGATGTCGGCCTGTTGATGCGGGTCGAAGGCGACGTAGACGTAGAAGAACGTGAACAAGACGATAAACACGAAGTACATGCCGATGTAGATGAGAGATGTCGGCGTGATGTTGGTCCGCACAAAGTTCTGGAAGCTGCGCCAGGGGACAGCGCTCGAGAAGAGCACCGGGATGTACAGGACCGAGCTGGCGAAGATGATCGGGATCACGCCGGATTGGTTCACCTTGAGTGGGATATAGGTGCTGGAGCCGCCGTACATGCGGCGACCCACCACGCGCTTGGCGAACGTCACCGGAATTCGCCGCTGGCCCTGATCCATGAAGACGATCACAACCAGGAGCAGGAGCGAGACACCGACGATCGTCCCGAACTTCAGGTCGCCGCCCTCGGCCAGGATCGCCTTCCCCCCGGTCGGGATGGAGGCCACCACGTTGGCGAAGATCAGGATGGACATCCCCTGGCCGATGCCGCGCTGGGTGATGAGCTCGGCCAGCCACATGACGAACGCCGTCCCGGCCGTGAGACAGAGCACCATGAAGGCGGCCAGGGGGACGGTGAATCTCGGGATGAGGTCGATGTTCGTGCCGAGCAGGCCGGCGTCGTGGCCGTGGAAGGCGTAGACGAGCCCCGTCGACTGCATGAGCGCCAGCGACACGGTGAGGTAGCGCGTGGTCTGGGTGATCTTCTTCTGGCCGACCGCCCCCTGCTCGCGCCACTCCTCCAACTTCGGGATCACCGTCGTGAGCAGCTGGATGATGATCGAGCTGGTGATGTACGGCATGACGCCCAGGCCGAAGATGGCCAGGCGGACGAGGGCGCCACCCGAGAACAAGTTCAGGAAGCCGAGGATGCCCGACGCGCTCGCCGTGTGCTGCAGCTGCTGGATTTTGGCGTAGCTGACGCCGGGAACCGGAACGTTGGCGCCCAGCTGGTACAGAGCGATGATGAGGAGGGTGAACAGCACCTTGTTCCGGAGATCCGGAACACGGAAGATGTTTCCTAGCCTCGAGATCATCGCCCTTCCTCTTTTCGGTGCACCGAAGAACCGACGCTAGCGGTTCATGAGGGCGTTCCCACTGGCGGGCGGCCTCCCGTGGCCGAACGGCAGAGGGACCCGCACGACGCTACCGCCTGCACCCGTGATGGCGGCCTCGGCGGAGGTCGAGAAGGCGTGCGCCGACACAGTGAGCGCCCGAGTCACCTCGCCGCGCCCCAGGATCTTGACCAGGGCACCCTTGCGGATGAGCCCGGCCTTCACCAGCTCCTCGACGGTCACCGTCGAAGTTTGGAGGGCCGCCAATGCGTCCAGGTTGACCGGGGTATAGGCCACGCGAAACGGGTTCTTGAAGCCGCGCAGCTTGGGGATCCGCTGCATGAGTGGGAGCTGGCCACCCTCGAACCCCGGATGCACCTGGGTCCGGGCGTGCTGTCCCTTCATTCCGCGGCCCGCGGTCTTGCCCCGCCGGCCACCGGTGCCCCGCCCGACCCGCCGACGCGGTTGTTTGGCCCCTTCATCGGGGGCGAGATCGTGCAGCCTCATGACGAGATCTCCTCGACACTGATCAGGTGGACCACCCGCGCCACCATCCCGCGGATCTCCGGGCGGTCGGGCAGGACGTTGACCTTGCCGATCCCGCGCAGGCCGAGGGCACGCATCGTGGCGCGGTGCTTGGGCTTGCTGCCAATGGCGGAGCGCACCTGGGTCACCCGCAGGGTCGCACCGGACGCCTCCTTGGCCGCCGTGCCCGCGCGCGCCGCCGTCACGGTCGGCCGTCCTGGGCGTAGACATCGGTCTCCCGGCGGCGCTCCCGGTAGGCGCGCAGCATCCCCGCCGGGGTCACCTCTTCGGCCGTCTTGCCCCGAAGCGCGGCCACCTCGTCCGGGCGCCGCAGCAGCTTCAGGCCGGCGATCGTGGCGTGGGCCACGTTGATGCCGTTGGAGGAGCCGAGCGACTTGGCGAGGATGTCGCGGATGCCGGCCAGCTCGAGGATCGCCCGCGCCGCGCCGCCGGCGATCACGCCGGTGCCGGGCGCCGCCGGCTTCAGCATCACCCGGCCGGCACCGCTCCGGCCCACGATCGGGTGCGTGATGGTCGTCCCGGCGAGGGGAACCTCGAAGACGTTCTTGCGCGCCTCTTCGATGCCCTTCTGCACCGCTAGGCCGGCCTCCTTGGCCTTGCCGTAGCCGAGCCCGACCCGGCCGTTACCATCGCCCACCACCATGAGGGCGGCGAAGGAGAACCGCCGACCCCCCTTCACGACCTTGGCCACCCGGTTGACCCGGATGGTGCGCTCTTCGTACTGCAGGTCGGCCATCAGAACTCCAGTCCTTCGGCTCGGGCGCCGTCGGCCAGCGCGGCCACCCGGCCGTGGTAGGCGAAGCCGCCCCGATCGAAAACGGCGCGGGTGATGCCGGCGTCCTTGGCTCTGGAAGCAACCAGCCGTCCGACCGCTTCTGCGCCGGCGATGTTGCCGCCGCCACCCTCACCGAGACGCGCGCGGAGAGCCGGCTCGACGCTCGAAGCCGACGCCATCGTGCGGCCACCCACATCGTCGATGAGCTGAGCTGAGATGTGCCGGTTGGACCGGCTGACGGCGAGACGCGGGCGCGCCGCCGTGCCCGACACCTTCGCCCGAACTCGGGCGTGCCGGCGGATCCGCAACGTGCGGAGGGCGCTGTCGGCTTTCACTTGGCGGCCTTCCCGGCCTTGCGGACTACCCGCTCGCCCGCGTAGCGGACGCCCTTGCCCTTGTAGGGCTCGGGCTTTCGGATCTTGCGAATGTTGGCCGCCACCTGGCCGACACGCTCCTTGTCGATCCCGCGCACGATGATCCGCGTAGCGGTTGGGACCTCGAAGGTGATGCCGTCGGGTGCATCGACCTGGACCGGGTGCGAGAAGCCGAGCGCGAGCTCGATCGAATCGGGGCCCTTGGCGATGGCCCGGTAGCCGACACCCACGATCTCGAGCTCCTTCGCGTATCCCTGCGTTACTCCGGTGACCATGTTGGCGACCAGCGACCGGGTCAGCCCGTGCAGGGCCCGGTTCTGACGCTCGTCATTGGGCCGCGATACGACGAGGACGTCTCCGTCCTGCTCGATCGAGATGGGCCTAGGCAGGGCGCGGGCCAGCGAGCCCTGGGGGCCTGTGACGGTCACCGCGTCCTCCGACAACGTGATCGACACGCCGCTCGGGACCGGAATCGGGGCGCGACCGACCCGAGACATCAGCGTGCGCTCCCGGCGCGGTCGCGGCTGCGGTTACCAGACATAACAGAGGACCTCTCCTCCAAGGTGATGCTTGCGCGCTTCGCGGTCGGTCATGAGCCCGTGGCTGGTCGACACGACTGCGACGCCGACACCGCCGAGCACTCGGGGGATGCGATCCGCCCGGGCGTAGATGCGAAGTCCCGGCTTCGAGACCCGCTTGATGCCGGCGATCGTCCGCGTGCGATCCGCAGCGTACTTCATGGTGATCTCCAGGGTCGGCGCGGGCCGATCGGAGTTCTTCTCGACGGCAAAGCCGGCGATGAAGCCCTCGCGCTCCAAGATTGCCGCCAGCGCCTCCTTGAGCTTCGAGCTCGGCATCTTCACGGTCTCGAACTGGGCCGAGTTGGCGTTCCGGATGCGGGTGAGCATGTCGGCGATCGGGTCGGTCATCGTCATGACGTCACCCCCATCACCAGCTCGACTTGGTCACGCCCGGGATCTCCCCGGCGTGGACCATCGTGCGGAGGCAGATCCGGCACAGCCCGAACTTGCGGAAGACGGCTTTGGGCCGGCCGCATCGTTGGCACCGGGTATATCCCCGGACCTTGAATTTCGGAATTCGCTGCTGCTTTTGGACCAATGCCTTCTTTGCCATAGCGACTACCGGGTCTCCTGTCGGAACGGGAAGCCGAACACGCGCAGAAGCGCACGTCCGTGCTCATCGGTTTGGGCGGTGGTAACGATCGTGATGTCCATTCCCCGAATGCTGTCGATTCGGTCGTAGTCGACCTCGGGGAAGATCAGCTGCTCGACGACGCCGAAGGTGTAGTTGCCGCGTCCGTCGAACGACCGAGGGGACAAGCCTCGGAAGTCCCGGATCCTCGGGATGGCCAGGCTGACCAGGCGGTCGAAGAACTCCCAAGCGCGATCTCCGCGGAGCGTGACCTTCACGCCGATGGGCATGCCCTCTCGGAGCTTGAACCCGGCGATTGACTTCTTGGCCCGCGTCACGACGGGCTTCTGGCCGGTGATGACCTGGAGGTCGCGCTGGGCGCCCTCGATCAGCGACTGCTGCTGGGTGGCGCGACCCACCCCCATGTTGATCACGATCTTCTCGAGGCCCGGCACCTCCATCACGTTGCGGAGACCGAGCTCGCTCTGCAGCTGGGCGCGGTACTCGCCCAGATAGCGCTCCTTGAGACGCGGGCGGCTGCCCGCGGGCGGCGCACCTCGACCCTTCGCCCTCGGGGGCGCAGCCGCACCGTTTTTCGACGCCACGGCAGGCCTGTTGGATTGACCCCTTTGATCTTGATCCGGGGCGGTCCGGGGAGTTTCGGGCGCGGCTGGGACCGCGGCAACGACTGGCTCGGCGGCTGGGACCGCGGCAACGACTGGCTGGGCGGCTGGGACCGCGGCAACGACTGGCTGGGCGGCTGGGA
>DATNIB010000033.1:0-52383 GCA_035604685.1 Acidimicrobiales bacterium
GGGCAGCTGCTGTCGTATCTCGCGTACAAAGTGGAAGAGACTGGTCGCGAGCTGATTGCGGTGGACCCCCGCTACACGTCGCAGCGCTGCTCGTCCTGCGGGCACGTGGCTGCGGCCAACCGGTGCTCCCAGGCCGTGTTCCGATGCCTGGCCTGTGGCTATGAGGCCCAGGCCGATCTGAACGCGGCCCTGAACATCCTTGGGCCGGTAGGGCCCAGCGGGGACTGGTCCCCGTAGAGGGTCGAAACTGACCCACTACCCGGGTATGGTCACCCGACATGGTCGAGGTGACCGACGCCACCTTCGAGCAGGCGGTGCTCGCCCGCTCGAACGAAGTGCCCGTGGTGGTCGATCTCTGGGCGCCCTGGTGCGGCCCCTGCAAGACCCTGGGGCCCATCTTGGAGCGCGTGGTGGGCGAGACCGACGGCACTGTCGAGCTGGCCAAGGTGAACGTGGATGAGAACCCCCGCGTGTCAGCCATGTTCCAGGTCCAGTCGATTCCCGCCGTCTACGCCCTGCGCGACGGCAAGGTGGTGGACGGCTTCGTCGGGGCACTGCCCGAGCCCCAGGTACGCGAGTTCATCGGCCGGCTGGCCCCGGCTCCCTCCGAGGCCGACCAGCTGGTGGCGGCGGGCGACGAGGCGTCCTTGCTGCGGGCCCTCGAGATCGAACCGGGCCACGCCGGCGCCGTGGCCGGCCTCGCCCGGATCCTCCTCGATCGAGGGGATGCCGCGGCGGCGCTCGAGTTGCTCGCCAAGGTCCCCGAGACGGCCGAGACGCGGTCCCTGGCCGCCGAGGCCCGACTCGCCGAACGCCAGGTCAGTGTTGAAGGGGACGTGGGCGAGCTGCTCGATTCGCTGCTCGAACGGGTGCGGGTCGACGATGAGGCCCGCCAGGAGTTCGTCGACCTCTTGGAGACCCTCGGCCCCGAGGATCCCCGCCGGTTCCAGTACCGCAAGGCGCTCGCCGCCCGGCTGTTCTGATGGGTTGGCGGCGCCCCGGGTTCGGTCCCCGCTGATGGTCGAGCTCGATTTGGGTGGTGTCTCCTACGACCTGACGCACCGTGCGCTCGTCATGGGGATCTTGAACCGCACGCCCGACTCGTTCTTCGACCAGGGCGAGACCTACGAGCTCGAGGCCCTCCTGCGGCGGGCCGAGCGGCTGGTGCGCGAGGGTGCCGACATCCTCGACGTGGGTGGGGTGAAGGCGGGGCCGGGACCCGAGGTCACCGAGTCCGAGGAGCTCGACCGGGTCATCCCCTCGATCGAGGCCGTCGCGTCCCGCTTCGACGTGCCCGTCTCCGTCGACACCTGGCGGGCCGTCGTGGCCAAGGAGGCGTACGCGGCTGGCGCCGTCATGGGGAACGACATCAGCGGGTTCGGCGATCCGGCCTACCTGCCGACGGCGGCGGAGGCCGGGGCGGCCGTCGTGGCCACCCACATCCGGCTCGCCCCTCGGGTCCGCGACCCCGAACCGGTCTACGACGACGTGGTGGCGACGGTCGCGGCGTTCCTCTCGGACCGGGCCCGTCGCGCTCGCGACGCCGGTATCCCCGACACCCGGATCGTGCTCGACGCCGGGCTCGACCTGGGCAAGACGGCGGGCCAGTCCCTCACGTTGCTGCGCGCCTCGGACGTGCTCGCGTCGCTCGGCCTGCCGCTGCTCCTGTCGGCCTCCAACAAGACCTTTCTCGGCCAGCTGTTCGATCTCGAGATCACCGACCGGGGCGACGCCTCGCTCGCCGCTGCCGCGCTCGGCATCTGCCTCGGCTGCCGCGTGATCCGCGTGCACGACGTCCGGGGGACCCGGCGTGTCCGCGACGTCCTCGAGGCGGTCTCCCGGGCGCGATGACCGTCGCTCCGCCACCGCCATGACGCCGCCACGCTCCGTCGTCCCGCGGAACGGTCGCGCGGCCCGCGCCGACCCGTCGTCCGCCCCGGCGGCTGCCTACCTGGTCGCCGGCGATGATCCATCGCTCGTCTCCCAGGCGGCCCGGTCACTCATCGAGTCCCTGGCGGGCGAGCGGGATGCGTCGCTCGTCGTCGAGGAGCACGGCGCGCCCTCGGTGGACGAGCTGGACATCGGCGTGGTGCTCGACGCCTGCACGACGCCGCCCTTCCTGGTCGATCGGCGCGTCGTCGTGGTTCGCGAGGCCGGGCGCCTGGCCGCCCGGGACGGGGCGCGGCTGGTGGCCATGCTGGAGCGCCCGGTCGAGGGCGTGGTGCTGGTGCTGGTCGGCGGGAGCGGGACCGTCCCCGCCGCCTTGGTGAAGGCGGTCGGGGCCCTCGGCGGGCTGGTCGAGACCGCGGTCGGGACCGGGCGGGCGCGGACCACCTGGGTAGCCGAGCGCGTGACCGAGAGCCCGGTCCGCCTGGACGCCGCGGCCCGATCGGCGGTAGAAGCCCACCTGGGGGAGGACCTCGGGCGCCTGTCCGGGCTCCTCGACACCCTGGCCGCCGCTTACGGCACCGGGGCCACGGTCGGGATGGCCGAGCTCGAGCCGTTCCTGGGTGAGGCCGGGTCGGTCCCGCCCTGGGACCTGACCGACGCCGTCGACCGGGGCGCCACGACCGCGGCGCTCGTCGCACTGCACCGGCTCCTCGGGCCGGGCGGACGGGCGGCGCCCGAACTCGTCGCGGTCCTGCACCGGCACTTCTCCAACATGCTCAGGCTGGACGGCGCGCTGGCCCGCTCCGGGGAAGACGCCGCCCAGCTGCTCGGGGTCCGCAGCCCCTTCGTCGCCAAGAAGGCGATGGCCCAGGGGCAGCGCCTCGGGAGCGAGCGCCTGGGACAGGCGATCACGCTCGTGGCGGAAGCCGACGTGGACGTGAAGGGCCGAACCGCGCTGCCGCCCGATTTGGTACTCGAGGTGCTGGTGGCCCGGCTGGCTCGCCTGGCTCGGGGGGCGTCAGCGGCCGAGCTGCGCCGCTGACCGCTCGCTCAGGAGGCTGACTCGAGCCGGCCGACGCGCTTCATCAGCCGGGACTTGCGGTTGGCCGCCTGGTTCTGGTGGATGATGCCCTTGGCCGCCGCCTTGTCGATGCGCTTCAGGGCGAGGCGCAGTTGTTCCGCGCTGTCTTCGGCCCCGGACTCGGCCGCGCTGAGCGCAGACTTGGCTCGGGTGCGCAGCTCGGAACGCACCGCCTTGTTGCGAAGGCGGTGCTTTTCGTTCTGGCGGTTGCGCTTGATCTGGCTCTTGATGTTGGCCATGGGCGGAGAGCCACCGTAGCAGACGTCGGAGCGGGCTCACCCCGCCGGCCGCCGGTCGGGCGTCTAGCTGGTGACCGATGGCGGGAAGATCTGTGACTCGTTGAGGGCCCCCCCGCAGATGCCTCCCGAGAACGAGAAGGTCACGAGCTTCTGGTCGTTCGAGGCGGCCTGGGGGGTTCGGAAGTCGAACCCGTCCGTCTTGTAACAGGGGGCGCTGGCCGAGACGACGTCGCTCCACTTGAGGAAGAACACCGCGGTCTGGCCGGCGGCGACGACGACGGTTCCACCGGCGCCTCCGAGGTCGCCGAAGCCCGCGGGGATCGGCGTGACGGTGATCGGCAGGTTGGCTTCGACCTGGTTGCCGCCCTGGTTGAGCGGTCCATAGGGCGAGATGAACGGATAACTGCTCATGTTGCACGGCGTCGAGCCGGTGTTGGTCACGATGAACCGCTGCACCAGCGTGCCGGCCGCCCCTTGCCCGGTCGACGCCGTCACCGTGACCTGGCTGGTCGGGCACGGCTGCGAGGCCAGCAGCGTCGTGGTGGTCGGCGGCACGGTGGTGGTCGTGGTCGAAGAGGTGGTCGTCGTCGGAGGGTGCTTGGGGGGTGGGCTGGCCGGGGAGGAGGAGCACCCGGCCAGCACCAGCATCGACGCGACCACGACGAACGCAGCTTTGGGGGAGCGCAGACTGAGCATTCGGCGCGTTCCTGCGGAGAATCGCAGCATGCGAGCATGTTCGCACACCTGGTCGGCGATCCCGGAGCACCGTGGCTTGGACCGGGCCTCCCGACGGCCCGCCGGCGGATGGGCGGTGACCTGCGAGCGCGCCGGTACGATCGAAAGACCGTGACCCCCGTCGCCCGGCCCGGCCCGGTCGCCACCGACCGCATCCGGAACTTCTCCATCATCAGCCATGTCGACCACGGCAAGTCCACGCTCTCGGACCGGATCCTCGAGCTCACCGGCGCGGTGGACCCCCGGCTCATGCGGGAGCAGTACCTGGACTCGATGGACATCGAGCGCGAGCGCGGCATCACCATCAAGGCCCAGAACGTGCGGGTCCTCTACGCAGACCACGTCCTGCACCTGATCGACACCCCCGGCCACGTCGACTTCGGCTACGAGGTGAGCCGGTCGCTGGCCGCCTGCGAGGGGGCCGTGCTCCTGGTCGACGCGTCCCAGGGCATCCAGGCCCAGACGCTGGCCAACTGCTACCAGGCGATGGAGCACGACCTCGAGATCGTGGCGGTGCTGAACAAGATCGACCTGCCGGCGGCCGAGCCGGAGCGCTGCGCGGCCGAGATCGAACAGGTTCTCGGCCTCGCCCACGACGACATCCTGCACATCAGCGCCAAGACCGGCGAGGGGGTCTCGGCGCTCCTCGACGCCATCGTGGCCAGGATCCCGCCGCCCCAGGGGCAGCGGGACGCGCCGCTGCGCGCGCTCATCTTCGACTCGTCCTACGACCAGTACCGAGGGGTGGTCAGCTCCATCCGGATCGTCGACGGGACGCTGCGGTCGTCGGCCCGGCTCCGCTTCATGCACGCCGGGACCACCCATGACGCCGACGAGGTGGGGATCCGCACGCCCGACGTGGTCCCCGCATCCGAGCTCGGACCGGGTGAGGTCGGCTACCTGATCGCCGGGATCAAGGACGTGTCGGGGGCGCGCTCGGGCGAGACGGTGACCGATGCCGCGGCACCCGCCACCGAGCCCCTGGCCGGTTACCGCGATCCGAAGCCCATGGTGTTCTGCGGCCTCTATCCGATCGACGGTGACGAGCTGCCCGACCTGCGCGACGCCCTCGATCGCCTGAAGCTCAACGACGCCAGTTTCACCTTCGAACCCGAGTCGTCTCACGCCCTCGGCTTCGGGTTCCGCTGCGGGTTCCTCGGCCTCTTGCACATGGAGATCGTGCGCGAGCGCCTCGAGCGCGAGTTCGACCTCTCCCTCATCGCCACCGCGCCCTCCGTCGCCTACCGCGCCTTTCTCACCGATGGCTCGGAGGTCGACATCGACAACCCGACCGACCTGCCCGACGCCAGCCGCCTCGACCACATCGACGAGCCGATGCTGACCGCCACCATTCTCACGCCGTCGGAGTACACGGGAACGGTGATGGAGCTCGCCCAGTTCCGGCGGGGCGATCTCCTCCGCATGGAGTACCTCTCGCCCGAGCGGGTGGAACTCGTGTACCGGATCCCGCTGGCCGAGGTGGTCGTGGACTTCTTCGACCACTTGAAGAGCCGCACCAAGGGCTACGCCAGCTTGGACTACGAGCCCGACGGCTACGCGACGGCCAACCTGGTGCGCGTCGAGATCCTGATCAACCACATCCCGGTGGACGCCTTCTCGACTATCGTGCACCGCTCGGCCGCCGACAGCTACGGGCGCCGCATGGCCGAGAAGCTCCGCCAGATGATCCCGCGCCAGCTCTTCGACGTGCCCATCCAGGCCGCCATCGGGGGCCGGGTCATCGCCCGCGAGACGGTGAAGGCCAAGCGCAAGGACGTGCTGGCCAAGTGCTACGGCGGCGACATCACGCGCAAGCGAAAGTTGCTCGATCGCCAGAAGGAGGGGAAGAAGCGCATGAAGAACATCGGCCGCGTGGAGGTCCCCCAGGAGGCGTTCATCTCCGCGTTGCGCATGGAGGAGTGAATCTGCAGTCTTCGGGCGTCCTTCGGCAGGGACGGCCTTCGGCAAGATCAAGCACCGCGGCCGTTGGTGAGCGGCGGTGGCGGCGCCCGTTGGGCGCCCGGAAGCCCTGCCCAGGGCCCAGATGTCGGGGTCCGACACCCAACCGGCCGCCCGTGGCTGGCGCTCGGTAGACTCGAGTGCCAAACCGAGCGGAGTCCCAGTTGACCAAGCCACACGACAGCAGAGAGGCCGAAGACCCGAGCGCGGGCCTGGGCGCCCGGCGGGCCGCCATCCTCGAGGCCGTCGTGGCCGAATACATCGGCACTGCGATCCCAGTCGGCTCGAGCCACGTGGCCAACGCACCGGGGGTGCACGTCTCGTCCGCCACCGTCCGGTCGGACATGGCGGCCTTGGAGCAGGAGGGCTACCTCGTCCAGCCCCACACGAGCGCGGGCCGGATCCCGACGGACAAGGGCTATCGCTTCTTCGTCGACCACCTGGCCGAGCCCGGGGTGCTCGGCACCGCCCAGCGCCTGAAGGTGCGCCGGTTCTTCGACCAGGTCCACGGCGAGATGGAGGAGCTGCTCGAGCACGCCTCGGGGCTCCTCTCCGAGCTCACCTCGTGTGCCGCGGTGGTCATGGGCCCGTCGCACGAGTCGGCGTGGTTCCGCTCCGTCCAGCTGGTCGGGTTGTCGCCGCGTCTCGCGCTGCTGGTCGTGGTGCTCTCGGACGGCGCGGTGGAGAAGCGCTCGATCGAACTGGCAGAGGACCTGAGCGACGAGCTCCTGGCCGAGGTCACGACCGAGCTGGCGCGCCGATTGAGTGGCCGGCCGCTGTCCGAGGTGGACCAGCTGATCGCGCCACCGGCCGCGAAGTCGCCGACCTTCGGCGTCGTCTTCGACGCCGCGGCCAGGGCGTTGGGCGAGATCGTGCGGCCCGGCGAGGTCGACCAGGTCTTCGTCGGCGGCCCGTCGCGCCTCGCCGACGCGTTCGACGCCATGGAGACCGTCCGTTCGGTGCTCTCCATCCTCGAGCAGCAGCTGGTCGTCGTGACGTTGCTGCGCGACGTCCTCGACAGTGGGCTGTCCGTGGCGATCGGTGCCGAGCACGGGTACCAGCCGCTGGCGTCCTGTGCGGTCGTGGTGGCACCGGTTGTGATCGACGGGCGCGACGGCGGTGCGGTCGGCCTGCTCGGTCCGACTCGCATGAACTACCCGCAGGCGTTGGCCGCCGCGCACGTCGTGGGCGAGGGCCTGAGCGAGCGGTTGAGGGATCCCGTCGGCGGTCGGTCGCGGTGAGCCCGGCGATGGGCGGGGCCACCTCGCCGGTCCGCGGCGAGGAGAGGGCCCATGGCCGGCGCTGAGTCCCGGCACGACCTCTACGAGTTGCTGGGCGTGCCGCGCACGGCGAGCGACGACGAGATCAAGCGCGCCTACCGGCGCAAGGCCCGCCAGTTCCACCCCGACGCCAACGACGGTGACCCCGAGGCCGAAGCCCGGTTCAAGGAGGTGTCGCTCGCCTATGAGGTCCTGCGGGACCCCGAGCGGCGCGCCCGCTACGACCGCTTCGGGCCCGAGGGCGTCTTCGGCCAAGGCAACGGGTCGCCGTTCGACTTCGACGGCGGGCTGGGCGATCTCTTCGAGGCCTTCTTCGGTTCGGTGGCCGGCGGCGGACGCGGGCAGCGCCGGGGCCCCGTGCCCGGTGCCGACGCCGAGGTCGGTCTGCGGCTGGAATTCGCAGAGGCCATCTTCGGCGCCCGCAAGGAGTTCTCGATCCGCCTGCCCGTTGGGTGCGACACCTGCTCGGGCTCGGGCGCCCGCCCGGGCACCCAACCGGTGCGGTGTCCGGACTGCCAGGGGGCGGGCGAGATCCGCCGCATCCGCCAGTCCCTCCTCGGCCAGGTCGTGACCGCCGTCGCCTGCAGCCGCTGCCAGGGCCTGGGGGAGCTGACCCCGACGCCCTGCGAGGACTGCCGTGGCGAGGGCCGACGCATGGAGGACCGCAGCTTCGTCGTCGAGGTGCCCGCCGGGGTGGAGGACGGCTCGACCCTGCGGTTGGCCGACCGCGGGCCGGCCGGGCCCCGCGGCGGGCACAACGGATCGCTCTTCGTGAACCTGACCGTCGCCCCCGACGAGCGCTTCGAACGGGTGGGCGACGAGGTGCACACCACGCTGCACGTGGGCGTCGCCCAGGCCGCGCTCGGCGCGCAGCTGGAGGTGCCGACCCTCGAAGCTCCGGCGCCGGTGACGATCACCGCGGGGACCCAGGGCGGCCACGTGATCCGGCTGAAGGGGTCCGGCGTCCCGCACCTGCGCGGCCGCGGCCGTGGTGACTTCCTGGTGCACGTGGTCGTCGACACGCCGACCCGTCTCAGCCCCAAGCAGGAGGAACTGCTCTTGCAGCTGGCGGCCGAGCGCGGCGAAGAGGTCGGTGGCACCGAGGAACACGAGGGCGTCCTCTCGCGCATCCGCTCCGCCTTCGGCTGATCCGGTGGGTGAAGGGGCCGACGGCGTCGCCGTCCGGGCCGCGGCCTCGGCCCAGGTCTTCGTCGAGGACCCGACCACCCCGGTGCTCGGCCCGGGCGACCTGCATCACCTGGCGACGGTGCTGCGGCTGCGTCGCGACGAGGAGGTCGTGGCGAGCAACGGGCAGGGCGCCTGGTGCCTCTGCCGATTCCGCGGCCCCGGATCGACCGAGCGCGACGCCCTGGAGTCCGACGGCCACCTGCGCACCGAGGCGCGAGAGGGGCACCCGGTCGTGGTGGCCTTCGCGCCGGTGAAGGGCGATCGCCCCGAATGGGTCGTCCAGAAGCTGACCGAGCTCGGGGTCGACCGCATCGTCGCGCTGGTGGCCGACCGGTCGGTGGTGCGCTGGGAGGGGGAGCGGGCGGTTCGATCGATGGCGCGTCTCGGGCGGACGGCGGTCGAGGCGGCCGCCCAGAGCCGTCGCGTGTGGCTCCCCGAGCTCCCGGCGCCGCATCGCTTGCGCGAGGCGGCGGCGGCGTTCCCCGGTCTCGCCCTGGCGGAGAGGGGCGGCGCCGCGCCGGCCGCCTCGCTGTCGGGGCTGGCCGTCGGCCCCGAGGGCGGATGGAGCCCCGAGGAACGGGCGCTCGGCCTCGAGACGGTCGGGCTCGGCCAGAACGTGCTCCGGGCCGAGACGGCGGCGGTGGCGGCCGGGGTCGTGCTCTGCGTCACCCGGGCCGCGCGACGCAGCTGACCCGCCGGGCCCGGCCCTCCATGTGAGAGCCCCGATCGGGCGCGACCTAGGCTGGTGGCGAATGGGAGACCGGTCCTGATGTCGCAGGCCGTCCGTTGGCTCGGGACCAAAGAGGCCTCCGAAAGATTGGGAATCACGCTGCGCAGCCTGTACCGCTTCATCGATGAGGGGGAGCTCGACGCCTATCGCTTCGGGCGGGTGATCCGCCTGAAGGAGGCGGACCTCGACCGCTTCATCGAGACCTGCCGCATCGCTCCGGGCTCCTTGGAGCACCTTCATCCCCCCCGC
Source organism: Acidimicrobiales bacterium (assembly GCA_035604685.1). GTDB lineage: Bacteria > Actinomycetota > Acidimicrobiia > Acidimicrobiales > RAAP-2 > DATNIB01. Next base: position 9,352 of record DATNIB010000033.1, read on the forward strand.
AAGGGCCCCTAGACCATGGACGACTGTCTCTTCTGTCAGATCATCGAGCGCACGATCCCGGCCGACATCGTGGCCGAGACCGACCGGACGCTCGCCTTTCGCGACCTCGCCCCGGTGGCGTCCACCCACGTGCTCGTCATCCCGAAGCGCCACATCGAGAACGCCGCCACGGTGACCGGCGAGGACGCAGACGATGTGGCGGCGCTCTTGGTGGCGGCGCGCGCCGTCGCGGACGCCGAGGGCATCGGTGCGGCCGACCGCGGCTACCGGCTCGTCTTCAACGTCGGGCCCGATGCCGCCAATTCGGTGCCGCACCTCCACCTACACGTCATCGGCGGCCGGGCCATGACCTGGCCACCCGGGTGAGCGCGCCCGGGGGCGAGCCCACCGCGACCGGGGTGCAAGCCGGGTCCGCCGAGACGGTGGTGCCCCACAACCACCTCATGGCGGGCCTGCTCGGCCAACGAGACGAGCTGCTCCGGATCATCGAGGCCGCCTTCCCCGAGACTCAGATCGCGGTCCAGGGCAACCGCATCAGCACGACGGGCCCCGACGCCGAGCGGGTGGCACGGCTGTTCGACGAGCTGGTCGTCGTGCTGCAGTCCGGCCAGGGGCTCGACGCACCCCAGGTGTCGCGCACGATCGACATGGTGCGCGACGACCTGTCGCCATCCGAGGTCCTGACCGCCGAGGTCCTGCGGGGGTCGCGGGGCCGCACGGTCCGGCCGCGTTCGGCCGGCCAGAAGCGCTACACCGACGCCATCGCCGGCAACGTGGTGACCTTCGGCATCGGCCCCGCCGGCACCGGCAAGTCCTACCTGGCCGTCGCCCTGGCGGTGCAGGCGCTGCAGTCCCGCCAGGTGTCCCGCATCATCCTCACCCGGCCGGCCGTCGAGGCCGGCGAGCGGTTGGGCTTCCTCCCCGGCGACCTCATGGCCAAGGTCGATCCCTACCTCCGCCCCCTCTACGACGCCCTGTACGACATTCTCGATCCAGAGGGGGCGCAGCGCCTGCTCGACCGCGGCACGGTCGAGGTGGCCCCGCTCGCCTTCATGCGCGGCCGGACCCTCAACTCGTCGTTCATCATTCTCGACGAGGCGCAGAACACGACGCCCGAGCAGATGAAGATGTTCCTCACCCGCATCGGGTTCGGGTCCAAGTGCGTGGTCACCGGCGATGTCACCCAGATCGACGTGCCCGGTGGGCGTTCGGGCCTAGTCGGGTTGGAAGAGGTCCTGGGGGGCGTGGAGAACATCGCCTTCGTGCAGCTGAGCCGGCGCGACGTCGTGCGCCACAAGATCGTGGCCGACATCGTCGGGGCCTACGAGCAGGCCGAACGCCCCGTCAACCCCTCCCCATGACCCTCGACGTCTTCTGCGCCGACGAGCAGGCGGACCACCCGGTCGAGATCGAGCGCTGGAGCACGCTCGCCCGCGCGGTCCTGACCGAGCGGGGGGTGAAGGGGGATGCGGAGGTCTCGCTCCTCTTCGTCGACGAGGGGTCGATCGCCGCGCTGAACGAGCGCTTCATGAACCGGCCCGGTCCGACCGACGTGCTGTCCTTCCCGGTCGAAGACGACCCGCTCCCGAGCGGCCGCTCACCGGACATGGGCGGCACCGGCCCGGGGGCCGATGTCATGGACGAGCCGCCGCTCCTGCTGGGCGACGTCGTCGTGTGCCCCGCCGTCGCCGCCCGCAACGCGACCGAGCACGGATCGACCTACGACGACGAGGTGGCGTTGCTGATCGTCCACGGGTTGCTGCACCTGCTCGGCATGGACCACGAGGAGGACGCCGAGGCCGAGCGGATGGAGGCCCTCGAGCGCTCGCTCCTGGCCCGCTTCTACCAGGGGGTCCGGTGATCGCGGCCACCGGGTTCCGGCCGGTCGACACGGTGCTGCTCGTCGTGATCGTGACGCTGCTGGCCGTCTCGGGGGTGCTGGCTCTGGCCGAGACCAGCCTGACCCGCACGGGCCGGGTGAAGGCCAAGGCCCTCCTCGACGATCACCGCCGCGGCGCCCGGCCGCTGGTCCGCCTCGTCGAGCACCCGGAGCGGTTCTTGAATCCCATCCTCTTGCTCGTCCTCATCTGCCAGCTGGTGTCGGCCACCCTGGTCGGCGTGCTGGCCTCGCAGTGGCTGGGCGCGATCGGCGTCGTGGTGGCCACCGTGTTCGAGATCGTGGTGATCTTCGTCGTGTTCGAGGCGATTCCCAAGAACTGGGCGGTGCACAACCCCGAGCGCGCCGCCCTGTTCAGCGCGCCACTGGTGGCCGCCGTGGTCCGCTTTCCGCCGGTGCGCCTCGTGTCCTCGCTCCTCATCGGCCTGGCCAACCTCATCATCGGGCGCGACAAGGGGGACGAGGCCTCGCCCAACGGCGGGGTCACCGAGTCCGAGCTGCGCGCCATGGCCGACGTGGCGCACGCCGAGGACGTGATCGAGATCGAAGAACGGGCGTTCATCCACTCCATCATCGACTTTGGGGACACCGTCGTGCGCGAGGTAATGGTGCCGCGACCCGACATGGTCACGCTCGAGGACGACGCCACGGTCACCGGCGCGTTGGAGACCGCGTTGGCGGCCGGCTACAGCCGGCTGCCCGTCTACCGACACAACGTGGACGACGTCATCGGCATCGCCTACACGAAGGACCTGATGCGGATCGAGCGCGCCGGCCGGGGGAAGGAACAGGTCGGCGCCCACGCGCGGGCGGCCCACTTCGTGCCCGAGACCAAGCGGGTGGCGTCGTTGCTCCGCGAGATGCAGGACCGCAAGTTCCACCAGTCGATCGTCGTCGACGAGTACGGCGGCACGGCCGGCCTGGTGACGCTGGAGGACCTGATCGAAGAGCTGGTGGGCGAGATCGTCGACGAGTTCGACGTCGAGGAGCCGACGGTCGAGCGGCGGGCCGATGGGAGCGTGGTGGTGGCCGGGCGGATGCCCCTCAGTGAGGCCGACGAGCTGCTCGACGCCGAGCTGCCCGAGGGGGCCTGGGACACGGTGGGTGGGCTCATGCTGGACCTGGCCGGACGGGTCCCCCACGAGGGGGAGGCGGTCGAGGTGGACGGGTTCCGGCTGGTGGCCGAGCGGGTCCAGGGTCGGCGGATCGGGCGGGTCCGCATCGAGCGGCGCCCGGTGGTCGAGGCGCCGAGCGCGGGGGAGTGAGGCGCGGTGCGCAGCGGCTTCGCCGCCGTCACGGGCCGGCCCAACGTGGGCAAGTCCACCCTGCTCAACCAGATGATCGGGTCCAAGGTCTCCATCACCTCGCCGCGGCCCAACACGACGCGCCTCGGTGTCCGCGGCATCCTGCACCGGCCTGACGCGCAGGTCGTCTTCGTCGACACCCCCGGCCTGCACCGCCCGCGCACACCCCTCGGTGCCCGCCTGAACGCCACCGCGGCGGGCTCCGTACGCGATGTCGAGGTGGTCCTGGCCGTCCTCGACGCGACGGCGGCCGTCGGCCCGGGCGATCGGCGGGTGCTCGAGCAGGCCCTCGACGCACTGGGCGACCGGGAGGACCCGAGCGGGCTGCTGGTGGTCGTGAACAAGGTCGACCGCGCCGGGCCGGCCCAGGTCCTCGTGCGGCTGGCCGAGGCCCAGTCGGCGCTGGAGCGGCTGGCGGCCGCCGGCCACGGCGCCCGGGCCCAAGCGGCGGCCGAGTTCTATCCGGTCTCGGCCGCGACCGGCCGGGGGGTGGCCGAGCTGGTCGAGGCCGTCGTGGCGCGCCTCGAGGAGGGCCCGGAGTACTACCCGACCGACATGGTGTCGGACCTGCCCGAGGCGGTGCGGGTGGCCGAGCTCGTCCGCGAGCAGCTGCTCGCGCACTGCCGCGAGGAGCTGCCCCACGCCATCGCCTGCCGGGTCACCGAGTGGGACTGGCCCGTCATCCGCTGCGAGATCCTGGTGGAGCGAGAGTCGCAGAAGGCGATCGTGATCGGGGCCGGTGGCGAGGTCCTGAAGGCGGCCGGCATCGCGGTGCGCGAGCAGCTCGAGCCGGGCGCCTACCTCGACCTGTTCGTGCGGGTGGAGCCCCGCTGGCAGCAGCGGCCCGAGGCGCTCGACCGACTGGGCTACTGAGCCGGCGTCGCGGGTCCGAGCGCGCGGCGGAGGAAGTCCACCACCTGGCGGCGGTCGGTGGTGCGGCGCATGGGGGGGAGCCCGGCCAAGAGCACGTGGCGGTAGCTGGCCGTCGCCAACCGGGGATCGAGCACCGCCACCACCCCGCGGTCCTCGTTCGAGCGGATGAGGCGGCCGGCCCCCTGGGCGAGCAGGGTGGCGGCGCGCGGCAGGTCCACCAGGCGGAACGCGGCGTCCCCCGCCCGCTCCCGCTTGGCGTCGGTCAGCGGGTCGCCCGGTCGGGGGAACGGCAGCCGGTCCAGCACCACGAGCGACAGGGAGCGTCCGGGGATGTCCACCCCCTGCCAGAAGCTCATGGTGGCGAAGAGGCAGGACGTCTCGTCCTCGGCGAAGATCGCCAGCAGCCGGGCCTTGGGGAGCTGGCCCTGGACGAGGACGCGATGGGTGAGCCGCGGGCCGAGGGTGGCGGCCGCCAGCTCGGTCGTGCGTCGGCTGGTGAACAGGGCGAGGGTGCGGCCGCCGCCGGCCTCGATCAACGCCTCGAGCTCGTCGAGGAGGGCCGGCTCGGCCTCGGGCGTGCGCCGGTCGGGCAGGTGGCGCGCCACGTACAAGAGGGCGTGCGAGCGGTAGTCGAATGGACTGCCGACGTCGAGCTCGTCGAGCGGCGATCCGTCCAGGCCCAGCCGTTCGGCCGCCCGCGGCGGGATGGTGGCGCTGGTCAGCACGGCGGTGACCCCGCCCCACAACGTCGCGGCCAGGGCGGGTCCGACGTCGATCGGCGACAGCCGCAGGAGCGGGGCGCGCCGCGTCCCGTCCACCCAGGCCACCTCGTCGTCGGTGCGCGCGGCGAGGCGCGCCAGATCGTTGGCCAGGTGCCCCGCCGCCGACCACAGGCGGGCCCAGGCCCCGTCGTCGTCGCCCGCCGCGTCGCGCTGGCGCCGCCCCAGCGCGGTCGAAAGACCGTCGAGGCGCGCCGCCGCCAGCCCCAGCACGTCGGCCAGCGTCGCGTCCTCCGCCCCTTCGGAGCCGAGCACCCGCGTTCCCACGCGCTCGGCGAGCGCCGCCCCCAACCGCTCCGCGATCTCGATCAGCGCGTCGATGACCGGGGCGTCCTCGCCGGCGACCAGCGACCGGGCCATGACGCCGAGGCCGCGCAGGCGACCCGGGGCCAGTTCGACGCCGAGGCTCGACGTCATCACCGCCTCGAGCTCGTGGGCCTCGTCGAAGACGACCACCTCGTGTTCGGGCAGCACCGCGCCGCCGCTCGCCAGGTGGGCGCCGTAGAGGTGGGTGTTGACGACCACCACGTCGGCCGCCGCCGCGTTGGCGCGGGCCGCCTCGGCGAAGCAGGTCCCCCCCGACGGGCAGCGGAACGCGCCGGGACACTCGCGCGGCGCCACGCTCACCATCCCCCAGGCGCGCGCCGAGGGCTCGAAGGGAAGGTCGCCCCGGTCCCCCGTCGGGCTGCGCTCGGCCCAGGCGAGGAGCGCGCGCACCTGGTCGACGAGGCGCGTCGGGTCCTCGCTCGATGGGTCGCCGTCCGCGTCCGGGTCGTCCTGGACCGCCCGGTCGTCGGGCTCGGCCGTCGAGAGCTGCGGCTGGATCCCGCCGTCTGAGACCTCGAGCGCCCGCTGGCGGCACAGGTAGTTGTTGCGGCCCTTCAAGACGGCGAAGGAGAAGCGGCTCCCGAGCACGGCCGCCACCTGGGGGAGGTCGTTCTGCGCCAGCTGGTCCTGGAGGGCCTTGGTAGCGGTCGCCACGACCACGCGCCGGCCCGAGAGGGCGGCCGGCACGAGGTAGGCGAGGGACTTCCCGGTGCCGGTGCCGGCCTGGACGACGAGGTGGCGTCGCTCGGAGAGGGCGGTGGCCACCGCCCGGGCCATCGCCTCCTGGCCCGGGCGCGCCTCACCGCCGCCGGGGAGGTCGGCCACCACGGCCGCGAGCGTCCGCGCCGTCGCCGCGGCCGCGCCCTCGCTCGGACTGGGGGAGGGCTCGGTCACCGCGCCCGACCGTACTGGCCGGCCGACCCACCGAGGACCGGCCGCGGGTGGCGCGCCAGGCGCGGGCGGGCGCAGGGCGCTGGGTTTCTGGCACTAGGTTCGGTTTGTGGCCCGCGCATCGCACGTCCCGAGCCGCGCCCAGCCGGCCGCGGCGGCCTCGGCGAACGGGTCGGCGACGCCGTCGGGGGAGCGAGACGTCGATCCCGTGCCGCCCGAGCTCGACCTCTCCCGGGTGCCCGCCCACGTCGCCTGCGTGATGGACGGCAACGGCCGGTGGGCCAGCCAGCGGGGACTGGCGCGGACCGACGGCCACGTGGCGGGCGAGGAGGCCCTGTTCAACGTCGTGAACGGCGCCCTCGAGATCGGCCTGCCCTGGCTGACCGTCTACGCCTTCTCGACGGAGAACTGGCGGCGGCCGGCCGAGGAGGTTCGCTTCCTCATGGCGTTCAACGAGACCCTGCTCGTCCGGCGGCGCGACGAGCTCTACGAGCGCGGCGTGCGCATCCGGTTCGCCGGTCGCCGGGACTGGCGGGTGCCGCGCCGCGTGCTGCGGCGCATGGAGGAGTCAGAGCAGCTGACCGACCGCAACCGCCGGATGACCCTCACCATGGCGTTCAACTACGGCGGCCGGGCCGAGATCGTCGACGCGGTGCGGGCGCTCGTGGCCGAGGGCGTCCCCGCGGACAAGGTGGACGAGCGGGCGATCCGACGCCGCCTCTACTTCCCCGACATGCCGGACCCGGACCTCGTGATCCGCACGTCGGGCGAGACCCGGATCTCGAATTTCTTGCTGTGGGAGCTCGCCTACAGCGAGCTGGCCTTCCCCGAGCTGCTCTGGCCCGACTTCCGCAGCCGCCACCTGTACCAGGCGGTGATCGACTACCAGCAGCGACACCGTCGGTACGGCGGCGTCGACCGGTGAGCGTCACCCGGCTCGCCCTGGTGCTGGGCGCCCTCGTCCTGGCCGGCCTCTGCGTGCTGGCCGGCATCGGGTTCACCGCCGCCATCCCGGTCCTCGTGACCGTCGCCGTCCTCGTCGTGCTGGTGGGCGGGGGCAACCTGATCGCCGGCCGCTCGTCGCCCCCCGCCGCCCACCGGGTCGGTGACCCCGGGGACCAGTCCGAGCCCGGGCCGCGCAGCCCGGCCGACCGGCCGGCCGCCGGCGGCGCGGCGTGAGCCTGTTCCGGGACACCGGCGTGGTGCTCCGCACCTACCGGCTGGGAGAGGCGGACCGCATCGTGGTCTTCCTGACGCAGGGGCACGGCAAGGTCCGCGCCGTGGCCAAGGGGGTCCGGCGCACCTCGTCCAAGTTCGGCGCGCGCCTCGAGCCCCTGAGCCACGTCGCCCTCCTCCTCTGGCAAGGCCGGGGCGACCTCGACATCGTGAACCAGGTCGAGGTGATCGACACCTTCCGCGCGGTGCGCGAGGACCTCGACCGGGTGGCCAAGGGCCTCACCATGCTCGAGGTGGTCGATCAGATCGCCCAGGAGCGCCACCCCGACGGCCGCCTCTACACGATGCTGGTGGGCGCCCTGCGGGTGCTGGCGGACGAGACCCGCGACTGCGCCCTCATCCTTCCCGCCTTCTTCTTGAAGGTGTTGGCACTCGAAGGGGCGACGCCGGTGCTCGACGTCTGCGCCACCTGCGGCAAGCCCGACGGCGAGGTGGAGCTGGTGGCCTTCGACCTCGTCGAGGGCGGCACCCTCTGCCGGGCCTGCCGCCGCGGGCGTCCCGTTAGCGCCGAGGTGGTGGCGCTCATGCGCCGCATTCTCGGCGGGGAGCTGGGCGGCGTGCTGGCCGCGGCGCCGCATCCGGGCACCGACGAGTTGTCCGGGCTCGCCACCGAGGCGATGGAGGCCCACCTCGACCGCCGCCTGCGCAGCGTGCGGTCGTCCGCCGGACTCTGAGTCGGACCCCGTGCTGGCCGAACCCTTCGGCGTCTACGTCCACCTGCCGTTCTGCGCGCACAAGTGCGACTTCTGCGCCTTCGCCACCTATGAGGGCCGCGATGCGCTCATCGCTCCCTACGTCGCGGGCTGCCGGACCGAGCTCGACCGAGCGGCGGCCGCGGGCGAGCTCCCGGCCGCCACCAGCGTGTACCTGGGGGGCGGCACCCCGTCGCGCCTGTCGGCCGCGCAGCTCACCTCGCTCGTCGGCGCCGTCGACCGGGCGGCCGGCGCCGAGGTGAACGTCGAATGCCATCCCGAAGACGTCGACGCCGACTTCCTGGCCGAGCTGCGCGCCAGCGGCGTGACGCGCCTGTCGCTCGGGGTCCAGTCGACCCGCGCCCATGTGCTGCGCGCCCTCGATCGGCGCGGCACGCCCGACACGGTGCTGGCGGCGGCCGAGCTGGTGGCGGCGGCCGGCTTCTCTACCTGGAGCGTCGACCTCATCTTCGGCGCGTCGGGCGAATCCGACGACGACTGGGCGGCCACGCTCGACGACGTGCTCGGCCTGGCCTCGCCACCGCCCCACCTGAGCACCTACGCACTCGGCGTCGAGCCCGGCACGCCGCTCGCGGCCGACGCAGCGCGCCATCCGGATCCCGACGCCCAGGCCCGCCGCTACCGGCTGGCCGACGAGCGCCTGGGCGCCGCCGGCTACCGGTGGGAGGAGATCTCCAACTGGGCGAAGCCCGGCCACGAGTGCCGCCACAACCACCTCTACTGGGAGCAGGGCCCGTACCGGGGGATCGGCTCGGGCGCGCACTCCCACCGGGCCGGGCGCCGCTGGTGGAACGTGCGGACCCCCGAGCGCTACCTGGCACAGGTGACGGCCGGTGCCTCGCCGGTGGCCGGCGAGGAGGTGCTGGACGACGAGCAGCGCGCGGCAGAGGCGCTGTCCCTGTCGCTGCGCACGCCGGCCGGCGTGCCCGAGGCCGCGCTCGCCGACGCGCCCGAGCTGGCCGGCCTGGTGGAGCGGCGCGCCGGTCGGGCCGTGCTCACCGTCCGCGGGCGCCTCGTCGCCGACGAGCTGACGCTGCGGTTGGGGGTGGCCGCGGAGGGAGCCAGTATCCTTCGCTGATGCCTGCGGCACCCGCCCGGCCCGACGGCGCGTCCTCCGATCCCGAGCTCTTCGACAAGATCGTCAACCTCTGCAAGCGCCGGGGCTTGGTCTTCCCCTCGGCCGAGATCTACGGCGGCTTCCGTTCCACCTACGACTACGGCCCGCTCGGCGTCAACCTGCTGCGCAATGTGAAGGACGCCTGGTGGCGCTCGATGGTGCAGCTGCGCGACGAGGTCGTCGGCCTGGACGCGGCCGTCCTCTCGCCCGCCGCCGTGTGGGCGGCCTCGGGGCACCTCGAGAACTTCACCGATCCGCTGGTCGACTGTCGCAGCTGTCACGAGCGTTGGCGGGCCGACAAGATCGACGGCGTCTGCCCCAACTGCGGCTCGACGGACTTCACCGAGCCGCGGAGCTTCAACCTCATGTTCAAGACGCACGCCGGGCCGGTGGAGGACGAGGGCACCATCGCCTACCTCCGGCCCGAGACGGCCCAGGGCATGTTCACCAACTTCGCCAACGTCCTCACCACCACCCGCAAGCGTCCGCCCTTCGGCATCGCGCAGGTCGGCAAGTCGTTCCGCAACGAGATCACCCCGCAGAACTTCGTCTTTCGCACCCGCGAGTTCGAGCAGATGGAGATGGAGTACTTCGTCCCGCCGGCCGACGCGGCCGGGTGGCACGAGTACTGGCTGGCCGAGCGGCTGCGCTGGTACTTCGAGCTCGGCATGCCCGAGGCCATGCTGCGCGTCCGGCACCACGACGCAGATGAGCTGTCGCACTACTCGCTCGGCACCGCCGACATCGAGTTCGCCTTCCCCTGGGGCTGGGACGAGCTGGAGGGCGTGGCCAACCGCGGCGACTACGACCTGCGCGTCCACTCGGCCGCCTCCGGCGAGCGTCTGGAGTATTTCGACCAGGCCACCAACGAGCGCTACGTGCCGTTCGTGATCGAGCCGGCGGTCGGCGCCACCCGGGCGATGATGGCCTTCCTCATCGCCGCCTACGACGAGGACGAGGTGGGCGGGGAGGCCCGCACCGTGCTGCGCCTGCACTGGCGCCTGGCCCCGACCCAGGTGGCCGTCCTGCCGCTCTCCAGGAAGGAGACGCTCGAGCCGCTCACCGCGCGCGTGCTCGGGCTCCTCCAGGAGCACTTCATGTGCGACCACGACACCACCCAGTCGATCGGCCGCCGCTACCGGCGCCAGGACGAGGTCGGCACGCCCTGGTGCGTGACCGTCGACTTCGACTCGCTGGAGGACGACGCGGTCACGGTGCGCGAGCGGGACACCACCGCCCAGGTGCGCGTGCCGATCGAGGGCCTGCTCGACGAGCTCTGGCGGCGGGCCCGGGGCTGATCGCTAGGCCGTCCGGCGGTACTTGCGCACGGCCAGCGGGATGAAGATCACCAGTAGGCCGAGGCACCAGGCGACCGCCTCCTCGGTGCTGGTGGCGGTCGGCCCGCCGCTCATGAGCGCCCTCGAGGCGTTCACCACCTTGGTCACGGGTTGGTTGTTGGCGAACGCCTGGAGCCAGCCGGGCATGCTCTTCACGAGCACGAAGCCAGACGACGCGAAGGTGAACGGGAACAGGATCGGGAACGCCATGACCTGGGCCGTCTCGCTGTTGGTGGCGCTCAGCCCGATGAGCGAGAAGGCCCAGCTGAGGGTCCAGGCGAACAGGAGCAGCAGGCCCAGCCCGGCCACGAAGCTCGGGACGCTGGTCTGGACGCGGAACCCCACCAGGAACCCCACCCCGGTCATGATGACGATCGACCCGAGGTTGCGCACCAGGTCGGCCACGGTGCGGCCCGACAGCACCGCCGAGCGGGCCATGGGGAGCGCGCGGAAGCGTTCGATGAGGCCCTTCTGGAGATCCTCGGCCAGGCCGACCGCGGTCGAGACCGAGCCGAAGGACACGGTCTGCACGAAGACGCCGGGCATGAGGTAGTCGACGTAGCTGGTGCCCGGGATGTGGATCGCGCCGGCGAAGATGTAGCGGAACAAGAGGACGAGCATCACCGGTTGGATCACCGTGAAGAGGAGGGTCTCGGGCTGGCGGCGGATGGCGACGATGTAGCGCCAGGCGATGGTGTAGATGTCGCTCGCCAACCAGCGGCCGCGGGCCAAGAGGCCGTCGGCGTCGGCGCCGGCCAGCGCGGGGTCGACGGCGATCGTCACCGGCCACCTCGGGCCCCACCACCCGCCATGGCCCTGGCTAGGGCGGCCTGCTCGGCACCCGAGCCGTCGGTGCCGTCCGCGGCCTCGGCTCGGTGCCCGGTCAAGAGCAAGAAGACGTCGTCGAGGCTGGGCTCGCGCAGCGTGAGGCCGGTCACCTCGACGGCGTGGGCGTCGAGCGTCCGGAGCACCTCGGTGGCGACCCTGGGGCCCGCCCGTCCGGTGAGCTCCACCGAGCTGCCGTCGACGTGCGGTGCGCTCTCGGTCAGGCCGGTGAGCAGCGCCGCGGCCTTGCGGGCCTGTGCGGGATCGTGGAGCCCGACCACGACGACGGTCTCGCCGAGGCCGGCCTTCAGCTCGGCCGGCGTGCCCTCGGCGATCACCTTGCCGTGGTCCACCACGACCACGCGGCCGGCCAGCCGGTCGGCCTCCTCCAGGTACTGGGTGGTGAGCAGGAGGGTCGTCCCGGCGGCGACCAGGGCCTCGATGGTCACCCACATGTCCTGGCGGCCCTGGGGGTCGAGGCCGGTCGTCGGCTCGTCCAAGAAGAGGACCGGCGGACGCCCGACGAGCGCAGCGGCCAGGTCGAGCCGGCGTCGCATGCCGCCCGAGTAGGTCTTCAAGGGGCGGTTGGCCGCGTCGGTCAACCCGAACCCCTCGAGCAGCTCGTCCGCCCGCACCAGCGAGTCGCGCTTTGCGATGTGGGTCAGCCGCCCCACCATGAGCAGGTTCTCCCGACCGGTGAGGTTCTCGTCGACCGTCGCGTACTGGCCGGCCAGCCCGATGACGCGCCGCACGGTGGCCGCCTCCTTCACCACGTCGTGCCCGAGGATCGACGCCCGCCCGCGGTCGGGCTGCAGGATGGTGGAGAGGATCCGCACCGCCGTCGTCTTGCCGGCGCCGTTGGGCCCGAGGACGCCGAGCACGGTGCCCGCCTCGGCGGAGAGCGAGAGGCCGTCCAGTGCGCGGACCTCGCCCTTGGCGAAGGTCTTCTCGAGATCGACCGCCTCGATGGCCGGCTGCGCCACCCGGCGAATCTAACGGGTCCGCCGGACTCCCCATTGCCGCCGTCGGCCCGCGGCCGGCGCCCCGGTCGCCGGGTGAACCTTCGAAAGGGGCCACCCGGACGGGCCGGGTAATGTTGGACCCGCTCCACGCAGGTCGTCGGCCCCTTGGGGCCCGGTCGCGCCTGATCTCGGCACCCAGGAGACCCCATGCCGTTCGTGTTCGACTTCGACCATGTCCATCCCAAGGCGCCGATGGAGCTGAAGGACCTCCTCGGCGGCAAGGGCGCCAACCTGGCCGAGATGACGTCGGTGCTGCAGCTCCCGGTGCCGCCGGGGTTCACGATCACGACCGACGCCTGCCGGGCCTACATGGAGGCGGGCTGGCCCGAGGGCCTGTCCGACCAGGTGGCCAAGGCCCGGCGGCGCCTGGAGCGCGCCATGGGCAAGACGATCGGCGACCCCGACGACCCCCTCCTCGTCTCGGTGCGCTCGGGCGCCAAGTTCTCCATGCCCGGGATGATGGACACCGTCCTCAACCTGGGACTGAATGACCGCTCGGTCTTGGGGCTCGCCCGCCAGACCGGTGACGAGCGGTTCGCCTATGACTCCTACCGCCGGTTCGTCGCCATGTACGGGCGCATCGTGCTGGACATCCCCGGCGCCGAATTCGACGAGCTGTTCGAAGCGGCCAAGGAGCTGGCCGGGACCACCTCGGACGCCAACGTCCCGACCGAGCTCTTGGTCTACCTCGTCCGCTCCTACCAACAGGTCGTGGAGCGCCACACCAAGCGGCCCTTCCCCCAGGACCCGGCCGAGCAGTTGCGCGGCGCCATCGAGGCCGTCTTCTCGAGCTGGAACGGCGCCCGCGCCGTCGCCTACCGCGAGCGCGAGCACATCGCCCACGATCTCGGCACCGCCGTCAACGTGCAGGCGATGGTGTTCGGCAACCGCGACGACCAGTCGGGCACCGGGGTGGGCTTCACCCGCGACCCCGCCACGGGCGCCACCGGCGCCTACGGCGACTTCCTGGTGAACGCGCAGGGCGAGGACGTGGTGGCCGGCATCCGCAACACTGAGCCGATCTCGGCGCTCGAGCGCCAGTTCCCCGCCGTCTACGGCGAGCTGATCGCCATCTTCGACCGCCTGGAGCGCCACTACCGCGACATGTGCGACACGGAGTTCACCATCGAGCAGGGCAAGTTGTGGATGCTCCAGACGCGCGTCGGCAAGCGCAGCGGCCGCGCCGCCCTGCGCATGGCGGTCGAGATGACCAAGGAGCCCGCGATCGCCCTCGGCCGCGCCGAGGCGGTGGCGCGGATCACCGAGGACCACCTCGACTCGGTCCTGCACCCCCAGTTCGCCGGCTCCGGACATGCGGTGCTGGCCAAGGGGCTCGGCGCCTCGCCCGGCGCGGCCGTCGGGCGCGCCTACTTCACCGCCGACGACGCGGCGGCCGCGGCCGCCCGCGGTGAGCCCGTGATCCTGGTGCGCAACGAGACCTCGCCCGAGGACGTGCACGGAATGCTGGCCGCCGAGGGGATCCTGACCGCCCGGGGCGGGCTGGTCAGCCACGCCGCGGTGGTGGCGCGCGGCTGGGGCAAGCCCGCCGTGGTCGGTGCCGAGGTGCTGCGCATCTCCGGCCACGCCGTGACCGTCGGATCGGTGACCGTGGCCGAGGGCGAGTGGCTGTCGCTCGACGGCGGCGCGGGCATCGTCGTGCTGGGCGCGGTGCCCCTGGTGCCGGCCGAGCCGACCCCGGAGTTCCGCACGCTCCTGCGCTGGGCCGACGAGATCCGCTCGGGGCACCTCGCGGTGCGGGCCAACGCCGACACCGGGCCCGATGCCGCCAACGCGCGGCGCCTCGGCGCCGAGGGGATCGGGCTCTGCCGGACCGAGCACATGTTCTTGGGGGAGGACCGACTGCCCATCGTGCGCCGCATGATCCTGGCCGGTACCAAAGAGGAAGAGACGGCCGCGCTGGAGGAGCTGCGGGTGGCGCAGCGCAGCGACTTCACCGAGATCCTGGCCGCCATGGACGGGCTCCCGGTTACCGTGCGGCTCCTCGACCCACCGCTGCACGAGTTCCTGCCGTCCATCCACGAGCTGGCCGTGAAGGAGGCGACGACCGGGCTCAGCGCCGAGGAGCGCCGACTCTACGACGCGGCCCATCTGTGGCAGGAGGCCAACCCGATGCTGGGGACGCGCGGCGTGCGGCTCGGCGTCTTGAAACCCGGCCTCTACGCCATGCAGGTGCGGGCGCTCATGGAGGCCGCCCACGACCGGGTTCGCGCCGGCGGCCACCCCGTCATCGAGATCATGATCCCGCTCACCGTGAGCGGTCCCGAGCTCGCCCTCGCCCGCAGCTGGGTGGAGGACGCGGTGGCGGCGGTCCGGGCCGAGGAGGCCGGCAAGAAGTCGGCCAAGCAGGGGCCGGAGCCGACCACCGGCCGCCTCGAGGTAACGATCGGCACCATGGTCGAGACGCCCCGGGCCGCGCTCTTGGCGGGCGACCTGGCCCGGTCGGCCGATTTCTTCTCGTTCGGCACCAACGACCTCACCCAGATGACCTTCGGGTTCAGTCGGGACGACGTCGAGGGACGGCTGATGTCGGCCTACCTCGAACTCGGGCTCCTCTCGCGCAATCCCTTCGAGGTGGTCGATGCCGACGGCGTGGGCGAGCTCATCCGCCTGGCGGTCGAGCGCGGCCGGCGGCAACGCCCGGGCCTCAAGATCGGCGTGTGCGGCGAGCACGGGGGCGACCCGATCTCGATCGGCACCTTCTACGACGCCGGGTTGGACTACGTGAGCTGCTCGCCCTTCCGCGTGCCGGTGGCCCGCCTGGCCGCCGCCCAGGCCGTGCTGGCCGCCGGCCACTACACGGAGCCGGCCAAGGAGAAGGAGCCGGCGAGGAAGGCAGCCGACAAGGCCAAGAAGGCGGGCGGCAAGCCGAAGGCCAAGGCCCGGACGGCGACGGCGTCGCGCAACGGGTCCGGCGCCGGCACCGCCGCAAGAAGGCGGACCGCCGCCGCGCGCTGAGGCGCCCGCCCGGCGCCCGCCCGCTTCGTCCCGGCGCGGCGCCGGGTACCGTCCCGGTATGGCCATCCCAGACGAGGAAGTGGCCCAGGTCCGGGCGGCCACCGACATCGTGGGGCTGATCAGCGAGCACTCGGCGCTGCGCCAGCAGGGCCGGCGCTGGACCGGTCTGTGCCCCTTCCACGGCGAGCGCACCCCCTCGTTCAGCGTGAACGCCGAGGAGGGTCTCTACTACTGCTTCGGCTGCCAGGCCTCGGGCGACGCCATCAGCTTCGTGCGCGCCGTCGAGCACATGGACTTCGCCGACGCCGTGCGGCACCTGGCCGAGCGCGCCGGCATCGTCCTGCACGAGAGCGCGGCGGGGGGAGAGGACCACCGTCGGCGCACCGCGCTCCTCTCGGCCATGGAGCAGGCCGTCGCCTGGTACCACGAGTCGCTCCTGTCCTCGCCGGCCGCCGGCGGCGCCCGGGACTACCTGCGCTCGCGCGGCTACGACGGCGCGATCGTCCGCCAGTTCCGGCTGGGCTGGGCCCCCGATGACTGGGACGCCCTGTCGAGCGCGCTCGGGCTCCCCGAGCGCGTGCTGACCGGCACGGGCCTCGGGTTCGTCAACCGGCGGGGACGGCTCCAGGACTCGTTCCGCAGCCGGATCATCTTCCCCATCTGCGACCCCTCGGGGCACCCGATCGCCCTCGGTGGCCGGATCCTCCCCGCCCCCAAGGGCGCGCCGCAGCCGTCGGACCGGGCACCCGAGCCCAAGTACAAGAACTCCCAGGAGACCGCCATCTACGCCAAGCGGCGCACCCTGTACGCGCTCAACTGGGCCAAGAAGGACATCGTGGCGAGCGGGGAGATCGTCGTGTGCGAGGGCTACACCGACGTCATCGGCTGCTTCCAGGCGGGCGTGCCGCGCGCGGTGGCCACCTGTGGCACGGCCCTCGCCGAGGAGCACTTCACGCTGCTGCGCAACTTCGCCCGCCGCATCGTCCTCGCCTACGACGCCGACAGCGCGGGCCAGACCGCCACCGGGCGGGTCTATGAATGGGAGCGCAAGCACGAGGTCGACGTCTTCGTGGCCGCGCTGCCGGCGGGCTCGGACCCCGGGCAGCTCGCCCAAGAGGACCCCGATGCCCTGCGCAGCGCGCTGGGCGCCGCCCGGCCGTTCCTCCAGTTCCGGGTCGACCGCATCCTGGCCGCCGCCTCCCTCGACACCGCCGAGGGCCGCGCCCGCGCCGCCGACGAGGCGATCCAGGCGATCGCCGAGCACCCGAGCGACCTGGTGCGCGATCAGTACGTGATGACCGTGTCGGACCGCTGCCGCCTCGAACCGGATCTGCTGCGGACTCGCCTCGACGCCGCCCGGCGATCGGCCACGACCGCCGGCGACGGCCGGCGGGCCCACTCGGGCCGGGCCCGCCCGGCCGGCGGCCGCATACCCAACGAGGAGCCCGCCGAGCGCGACCGGGTTCCGGTGTCAGAGGAGGGAGAGGCGCCGCCCCGCCGCTCGCCGCGGGGGCCGGACCCGGCCGGGCGGCCCGGTCTGGAGGCGCTCCGGTTCGCCGTCCACCGCCCCGAGGCCGTGGCCGACCGGTTGGAGGCCGTGCTGTTCGTCGACGAGCTGCAGCGGCGGGCCTTCGAGACCCTCCTCGGGGCCGACGACCTCCACCAGGCGATCGACGACGCCCCGCCCGACGTGGCCGAACTGCTGCGACGGGTGGCCGTGGAGGAGCCGGTCGTGGTCGAGGGGGGCATCACCGACCCGGTGGATGCGCTGGTCACCAACCTCACGCGCATCGCGGCCACTCGGGCCGTGCACGATCTGGACATCGCCGCGCGAGCCGGAGAGATCTCGGCGGCCGACGCCCAGGTGAAGCGCGTGAAACTGTGGATCGAGGCTCTGGACGATCCGGCGGATGGTAGCGAGGCCAGTAGTCGGTTGCTAGCGTGGCTTCTCGCGAGGCGGGAGGGTTGATGGCGGGGCGCGTCCCACACGACAAGTCGGAAAGCCACTCCCACCAGCCGCAGAGCCCAGCCGAGGAAGCCCCAGAAGACGGGCAGCTGGTCGGGCTGGCGGAGGCTGAATTCGAGGCGGTGCTGGCGGTCGGTCGCGAGCGCGGGACCCTCACCGAGGCCGATCTGATCGAGGCCATCCACGACGTGGAGCTCACGCCGGACGTCATCGAGCGCTTGGTCCAGCGCGTGCGTGACCAGGGGATCGAGTTCCTGGCCGACGACCTGACCGCCGGCGACGCCGGCCTCACCGCACCGGTCGTGGAGCTGACCGAGCTGGAGCTCTCCGAGGACTCTCACCCGGCCGGCACCAACGGCCGCGCGCGGTCGAGCCGGTCGGCGGCGGCCGTCGACGCGGCCGACGGGTCCTCCACCAAGCCGGCGCGTCGCGCCTCGTCGAGTGCCAAGCCCAAGACGCCGACCACCGACTACGCGAGCGGCAGCGCCGCCGAGGACCCGGTGCACACCTACCTGAAGGAGATCGGGAAGGTGGCGCTCTTGAGCGCCGAGCTCGAGGTCGAGATGGCGCGACGCGTCGAGGAGGGAATTGCCGCGGCCGAGCGGATCGCCGCGCACAACCAGTCCGTCGCCGACGATGGTCCGAGCTCGGCCCAACTCACCAGCACCGAGATGAGCACGGCCCGGCGCCTGGTGCGCAAGGGGCACCAGGCCAAGGAGGTCCTGATCGAGGCCAACCTCCGCCTGGTGGTCTCCATCGCCAAGCGCTACCGCAACCGGGGCCTGGCCTTCCTCGACCTCATCCAGGAGGGCAACCTCGGCCTCATGCGCGCGGTCGAGAAGTTCGACTACACCAAGGGCTTCAAGTTCTCCACCTACGCCACCTGGTGGATCCGCCAGGCCATCACGAGGGCCATCGCCGACCAGGCGCGCACCATCCGCATCCCCGTGCACATGGTCGAGACCATCAACAAGGTGGTGTGGGCGCAGCGCCAGCTCCTCCAAGAGCTCGGGCGCGAACCGAGCGCCGAGGAGATCGCCCAGCGCGTCGAGTTCCCGATCGAGCGCGTGCGCGAGATCCAGCGGATCAACCAGGACACCGTCTCTTTGGAGCAGCCGGTCGGCGACGAGGACGACTTCAGCCTGTCCGATCTGATCGAGGACCGGGCCGCCGTGGTGCCCGACGACGCCGCCACCCGGGCGATGCTCGACCAGGCGGTGAAGGAGGCCTTGGCCTACCTCTCCATCCGCGAGCAGGACGTGGTGCGGCTGCGCTTCGGTCTCGACGACGGCAAGATCCGGACGCTCGAGGAAGTGGGGAAGGCCTTCGGTGTGACGCGCGAGCGCGTCCGCCAGATCGAGTCCAAGACGCTGGCCAAGCTGCGCCGGCCCGACGCCGCCTACCTGCTGCGGGACTACCTCGAAGAGGCGTGACCCCCGGCTCCCCCTCCGGGGTCGGCTGCTATCGTCGTTCGTTCTTCTCGATCGTTCCGGGGTAGCTCAATGGCAGAGCAAGCGGCTGTTAACCGCTAGGTTGAGAGTTCGAGTCTCTCCCCCGGAGCTGGCCGCTCCCCCTGCTGTCCTCGTTCCGCGCGCCTAGCTCGGGCAGGTGGTGGTCTGGATCCCCGGCAGCCCCACCGGCTGGTAGGGGTCGGGGTTCGGGTCGCCGGCGAAGCGGTCCCGGATCCACTGAACCATGTCGCCGAAGTAGGGCGTGATCACCCCCGCATGGCTCTGCCCGGGATAGATCCACCGTTCCAGGTCCTGGCCCAGGCTGCACAGGTGGGTCGCCAAGAGCTGCGTCGAGACGACCGGGATCTGCTCGTCGTTGCCCCCCTGGGCGATGAGCAGCGGCACCGAGTTGATCGAGGTGAAGTTCTCGGGGTCGTTCGAGGCCAGGATCTCCTTCCACCCCGGCTCGTCGAACGGGTTGGCCTTCACGATCTGCACCAGCGAGTACTTGTCGATGGTGGTCTCGAGGTAGTTGAAGCAGCCCTTGTTCACGACCGGCGCCAGCTTGATGGCGGTCGGCGTGAGGATCTCCGACAGCGGCGCCCGCGCCGACCCGTAGGCGGCGTTCCAGGCGATGCCGGCCATGAAGAGATAGAAGCGGTACGGGCTCGTGGTGAGGAACTGGTAAATGACGGCGAACTGCGACGGCGGTGCACCGGCGACGACCCCCTTCAGGTGGAGGTCCGGTGCGTAGGAGGGCCCGATGTGCAGGCTGAACATGGCGGTCTGCCCACCCTCCGAGTGGCCCCACACCACGTAGTCCGAGCTGGCGTGGACGGCGCCGATGTGGCGCGCGGCCCGCACGATGTCGATGGTGTTGCGCGCCGCGGACACGCCGACCAGGTAGGGGAGGATGCCGGGCGTGCCCTCGCCCTGGTAGTCGCTGGCCGTCACCACCCAGCCGTCGGCCAGCAGCTTGTCGACGGCCAGCACCCCGTTGATGGCGGGCAACGCATAGGTCGGGTGCAGGGAGGGCGCGCAGAGGTCGGCCATGCCGTTGGTGCCGTGACCCCAGCTCACGACCGGGAAGCCGCCGGCCGGCGGCTGGGTCTGCGGGACGAAGATGAGCCCGGTGACGGCGACCGGCTTGTTGGTCACGCTGAGCGACGTGTACATGACGCGATAGGTCGTGCCGGTGACCGAGGTGTCGGTGATCTTCTGGTACTTGATCACGGATCCCGGCTTCGACGGGATGGTCGACGGCACGCTGTAGAAGCCGGGTAGGCCCTTGGGCGCGGGGACGGCGGCCGAAGCGGGCGACGCCAAGGAGACGGTGCCGGCCAGCAGGGCCAGGATCAGGGCGACGGCGCGACCGCGCAGACGTGTGGCAGACATCCTCGGAGTGCCCCCTTCTTGTCAGCCCCCCAGCCTCCACCGGCCAAGTTACCCGAGAGTCAGTTCGAGCGTTCTTCGTCGCCCTCGCGTCGTTCACCCCGTTGGGGGCTCGAGGACGACGCCCAAGGGCTCCAATGGCACGGCCATATGGCGCCTGAACTAGAACGGTCCGCGATGCGGGGGCGGTGCCCGTCCTCGTCGGGGCCGTAGCTCAGTGGTCAGAGCAGGGGACTCATAATCCCTCGGTCGCAGGTTCGATCCCTGCCGGCCCCACGCATACTGACCCCGGGCCCACTGTCTCTCATGCCTCGCGACATGATTGTCTGCTGTCGTGACCCGGGAAGCGGTCCGGACCGACGGGCACGTGCCGACTCCACCGCGGCTGGCGAACCTCTCAAGCGTCGTCCGACTCGTTCGAGCCGTCAACACTTCGAGGTGACCGGTATGGTGTCGATTCGGGCCGGCGGACCCGTCGGCGGTTCGAGCGAGCTCGTCACCTCCGCGGGAGCGAGACGAACCGGAGTGAAAGGCGGCAAATCATGCGGCTCGGAGCAGGCATCGGCCGGGACAATCCGACAGCACTGGCCAAGCGAGCCCAGAGCCTCGAAAAGGCCGGGATCGAGATCCTCTGGGCGTCCGAGCTCTACGGCTTCGACGGGGTCAGCCTCATGGGCTTTCTGGCGGGGGTGACCGAGACCGTCCAGATCGGGTCGTCCATCCTGCCCTTCTACTCGCGTACGCCGACCCTGCTGGCGATGAGCGCGGCAGGAGTGGACGCCCTCTCCGGTGGCCGTTGCATTCTCGGCATCGGGTCCTCCGGACCACAGGTCATCGAGGGGTTTCACGGCGTGCCCTTCGACGCGCCGGTGGCCCGCGTCGAAGAGATCATCGACATCTGCCGCACGGTCTGGCGCCGTGAGCCGGTCATGCACCAGGGTCGGCACTACCAGGTTCCGCTTCCCCCCGGCCAGGGCCTGGGGCTCGGCAAACCGCTGAAGATGATCGACCACCCCGTGCGCGACCGGATCCCGATCTACGTCGCGTCGCTCGGACCGCGCAACGTCGAGAGCACGGCCCGCCTGGCGGACGGATGGTTGCCCATCTTCTTCTGGCCCGAGCGGTCGGGTCAGGTCTGGGGCGAATCGTTGGCCCGCGGATCGAGCCAGCGCGACCCGAAGCTCGCCCCCCTCGAGATCGCGGCGAGCACGACCGTCGCCATCGGGGACGACCTCGACGATCTCGACGATCTCCGCCAAGCTTCCAGACCCCAGCTCGCGCTCTACATCGGCGGGATGGGCGCGGCCGACAAGAATTTCTACAACGACCTGGCCTGCCGCTACGGGTTGGAGGACGCGGCGAAGCGGATCCAGGACCTCTACCTGTCCGGGCAAAAGGACGAGGCCGCCCGCGCCGTGCCGCAGGAGCTGATCGACGCGATCTCGATGATCGGGCCGGCGGGCCACGTGCGCGATCGCCTGGCCGCGTACAAGGAGGCCGGCGTCACGATCCTCAACGTCCGGTTGGCCGGACCCGACCGCGAACGGACGATCGGGACGCTGCGCGAATGGATGGCCTGACCGTCCGCCACATCGGGCCGGCGGTCGTCTAGCGGCGCGGCAGCTGTCGTCGGCGACGCCCCAGAGCGAGGGAGACGGCGAGGCCGATCGCCGCTGCGCCGGCGCCGACCACCACCACGAGTGGGCTCGGGCCGCCGGTGTAGGCCAGCGAGCGGACGCCGATCACCGCGGTCGTCACCGTCGGGGCCGGGCCCGCTGTCGTGGACGGCGCCGGCGGCGTGCCGGCCGGGGCGGACGCGACGTTCACCAGATCGAAGACCACCCGGATGGGGGACGGGAGCGGGTTCTCGGTGCAGGGATTTGCGGGGGAGCACGCCTCTGCCCCGGCGGCGATGATCGGGATCGGTGGTCGGGTGGTCGTGGTGGTGCCGGGCGGGGCGGCCCGCGGCGCGATCGAGGCCACCGCGTACCACCGACCGGGCTGGTCGTTGCTCGAGACCTCGACCGTCGCTTGGCCGGAGCCGTCCGTTGTCGACGCCGTCGCGCCGAGGCTGCCGCCGGCGCCGGTCGCCCCCGCCTCGGCCGCCCAGGTCACGGCCGCGCCGGTGATCGGGACCGTCGCATCCGCGCTCTGGCAGGCCACGAGGACGACCAGGGGAAGGCCGGCCTGGTTCGGTGCGATGGACTGACCGTCACCGGACAAGATCGACACGGTGGGCGCGACACCGGGCACGCACCCGCCCGGACCCGAGGCCGGGGTCTCCCCGGCGACCGCCGCGCTGGCCAGCCGCGGGACGACCAGCACTGCGCCCAGGCTGAGGAACAACGCTAGGACCACGCCGACGAGGACGCCGGTCCGTCGCCCCGGCCGGGGCCGCTCGCGGGCTCGACGAGCGTGGCGCGGCGCACGCCGTCGGGTCCGGGACGGTCTGGGCCGGCGGGCGACCAGGAGCAGGCCGGTCCCGCCGGTGATGAGGAGCGAGCCGACGACGAGGAGCCCGACGGTCGGCGTGCCGGTGAAGGCCAATTCTCCGTGTGCGGGCACCTCGGGCACGGCCAGCGTCGAATCCGCGACCGGCGAGTCGGCCGTCAGGACCGCGGTGCAATGGAAGGCGGGATCGCTGCGGTAGTCGGCGGGGGCCTCTACCTCGTGCAGGCACCACGAGTAGCCGGCCGGCACGGCGAAGGAGAGGACACCGCGGGTATCGGTCGTCGCCTCGCCCCAGAACGTGTCGCCGCTCGGCACCGGCAAGCCCGCCGGCGCGGCACCTGGACCTCCGGGTGGGTCGGATCCCTGGGCGAGCAGTTCGTAGGTGGCGTCCGGGATCGTGGTGTTGGGTGAGAGCGCGTTGTACTTGTACGCGCTGAGGTGTACGACGGCTCTCGTTTCGGGGAGCGCCACCGAGGTCGCGTCCGGTGTCGAGGCCACGGTGAGCACCGCCGTGCAGTGCAGCGCCGGGTCGAGCAGGTAGTCCGGTGGGGCGGTGACCTCCCGGATGCACCAGGCGTGGCCGGCCGGGACGGTGAAGTCCAAGACGCCGTCGTTCGCGGTCGTGCCCCGCGCGTACCAGGCATCGCCGGGCTCGGTCGCGGCCTCGGCCGGGGCCTGGCGGTGCGCGTCGCCCGGCGGCAACGGGCCCTCGACGTAGAGGTCGTAGGTGGCGCCGGGGATGCCGGTGCCCGGCTGGAGCACGTCGAACTTGTGGACTGCGACGGTCACGGTGGCCTCGGTGTTCCCGATGACGAGGTTGTTGGCCGGTGGGGGCACCGTCGGGTCGCCGTCCAGCACCGCGGTGCAGTGCTGGTGTGGATCGGCCACGTAGTTGGGTGGCGGCGCGTTCTCGACCGCGCAGTAGGCGAAGCCGGGGAACTGCAGCGGGAAGTGGGCGAGCCCGTCGGTTCCCGTCGTCGCTCGGGCCGTCCAGGTCTCCCCGTCCTCGGTCGGCGCGCCAGGCGGGGGAGCCGGCTGGTCGGGGCCGTTCCCGTCGTCCACCCGGTACAGGTCGAAGACGACCCCGGAGAGGGTAACCGCCGGGTTGGCGGCGTCCACTTTGTCGACGGTGAGGTTGACGAACTCCCCGCGATCGGTCACGTCGATCGGCGTCGCGCCTTGATCGTTCGCCGCGGTGAAGCAGCCGGAGGCGCCGGCGACCAGGCCCGGCGGCGCGGTGGGCTCGCTCCAGCAGTACCGATCTCCGGCCGCGAGCACGGCGGCAGTGGTGCAGTCCCCGGTGGCGTCGGTGGTGCAGGTGGTGACCGTCGGTCCGGACCCCGATGCGTCCGCGATGGCAAAGACCGCGCCCTGGAGCGAGACGGTGGCCGGGTCGACGTTGCCGGTGGCCAGCTTGGTGAATGTGGCCGCCACCAGCTTCGGATCGTCGAAGGTGACGACGCCCGTGCCGCCGGGGAGGAGGCTGAGGTGCTGGGTGACGTCGGCCGCCTCCAGCGCGTAGCCGGGCGGTGCCGCCAGCTCGGTCACCTCGTAGTTCCCGGGCAAGAACGATCCGGTGCCGTCATTGCCGGCGATCCCGCAGGCGCCCCCGGCATCGGTGGTGCACTGGCCGAGGTCCTGGTCGTAGGTGCCCGAGTTTCCCGAGTCGTAGCGCACGTCGAAGATCGCACCGGCCAGCAGCGCATTGGTCTCGCGGTCGACCTTCACCAGACTGAGCGAGCCGGGCTGCACATGGTCCAGCACGTCGACCACCGTGGGCTCGAGACCGCCGCGCACCGCGACGGACACCGGGCTGCTCGCTTCGTAGCCGGGGGGCGGGGTCGTCTCGGTCAGGGTGTAGGTGCCCGGCACCAGGGACCCGATGACGTTGGACCGGCCGTCGCTCCCGACGGTCAGCACGCCGACGGGCGTGGCGGCGGGGACGGGACCCTCGAGCGAGAAGGTGGCACCGATCACCGCGGCGTAGCTCGCGTCGTCCCCGGTCTTGTCGACCTCGATGCTGCCCAGGTGCAGGTCGGCGAAACCGACGGTGCCGTGCTGGCCCGGACTGAGCGTCGTGTCCTCGGTCGCCTGCGCCGGGTCGAGGTAGTAGCCGGACGGTGCGGTGACCTCGGTGATGCGGTAGTCGCCGGGCAAGAGGCCCGATCCGTCGTTGCCCGGTGGGCTGCACCCCCCGGAGCCGTCGGTCGTGCAAGTGCCCAGGTCGTCACTGAACGTCCCGTCGTTGCTCGGGTCGAACGCCACGTCGAAGACGGCGCCGGCCAGGGCGGCGCCGTCTTCGACGTCCGTCTTGTCGATCTCGAGGGTGGCGGGTACGACGTGCTCCTCGAAGTCGCCCGAGTACGAGACGACCGTGTTGGTGCCGGCCGCCACCGCCACTGTCTGGTCCGCGGCGACGGCGTACCCGTCGGGTGGCGTGACCTCGTGCACGGTGTAGGAGCCGGGTGCGAGCGCACCCGAGGCGGGGGAGCGGCCGGTGGCATTGGTGGTCAGCGTGGCGGCCACCCGACCGCCGGAGTCCAAGACCTCGAACACGGCGCCCTCCAGGCCGTAGTAGGCGGTGTCGTCACCAGACTTCTGGATGGACACGGTCCCGGTCGGCGCCGCCGCCGAGAGCTGCAACGTCTGGTCCAACGAGGTCGGGGCGTGGAAGGCGGCCAGCTGTTGGGCGTTCGGTTCGCGCGCCGTGGGGGCGTAGAACTGGAGGTCGGCTTGGCCGACCGCCGACGTCGTCGACACGGCGACGGTCACGGTCCCACCGCCGTCGTTGAAGATCGGCACGACCGCGACGCCGCTGCCGTCCGTGCTGACGCCGATGGTGGTCGGGCCACCGGGGGTGTCGAAGGTGCCGTTCGAGATCGTGAGCGAGACGCCGACCCCGGCCAAGCCGTTGCCCGTTCCGGGGAACCGCAGGGCGACTTCGACCGACGCCGACGCCGCGAACGAGGCGCCACCGCCCACCAGTTCCAAGCTGAGCTGCGCTACGCCCGACGTGCCGCTGGCTTGGTTGAACCAATCGTTGATGGCGTTGAACGCGGCCAGCACGCCGGGGTCCATCGACGGGACCGGGCTGCCCCACACCAACGCGTCGTAGAGGAGCTTGCCGGCGACCGCCGCCTGGTCGGCCGTGAACTGGCCGACCGAGCCGTCCCACCAGCCCATCGCCTCGGCCTCGGAGAACGCGAAGCCCAGTGCCGGCGCGCTGGCGGTATCGGCGCCAGAGGGTGGTCCCGACGCGACGTAGTCGTAGTCGGGCGCCGGGTAGAAGCCGCCGCTTGCCGGCGGGTCGGCGCAGAATGCCCAGCCCTCGTCGGTCGGGAAGCCGGGACCATAGGAGCCATACCAGGTGTTGGCGTTCGAGTAGGTCGCGCAGAAACCCCGGAACGGAAACGGCGGCCCACCGACCGAGCACGGCGCCGGTCCGTCCGCGGCAGCCACGGCCGAGACCGGCAGCAGGGTGCCGAGCAGTACCGAGGCGACGCCGGCCGTCGCCAGCGTCGCGCCCAACAGGGCCCGGGCCAGTGGCCTCCCGAGGAGGCGGGCCGGACGGGGTCGCTGAGTTGTTCCGCGCATGGGAACGGTGGTGTAGCGGTGGCCCCTCCCCCAGGGCCTCCCTCTCGTCCTCCCGCCAGTGTTATTCCGAACCGAGCGGGTCGCGGCGGGCCGTCAGGGTGGCTCGGTGACCCGGACCCCGCTCGGTACGCTGGGGCCAGTGCCCATCGCGCGCGACCAGTTGGACGACCAGGAGGATGTCCTCGTCGATCTGCGGCCGCATTGGGTCTTTCTCACCGGACCCGTCGCGCTCAGCGCCGTGGCCATCGCTATCGCCGTCGTGGTGCAGAACCAGTTCCCCAATTCCTCGTCGGTCGTCCTGGTGGTGCTCGCCGTCATGGTGGGCGTCCCCGCCCTCTGGCTGCTGGCGCGGGTTGCCAGGTGGCTCTCGACCAGCCTGATCGTCACGGACCGTCGGGTGATCTTCCGGAGCGGGGTGTTCGGTCGCCACGTGACCCAGCTGCGATTGCAGCGCATCGTGGACATCCACTGCAGCCAGTCGATCGTCGGCCGGATCATCGGCATGGGCCGTCTCGTAGTCGAGGTCGAGGGGGAGGAAGGTGCGCTCACCGTGGAAGACGTGCGACGGCCCCGAGTCCTCCAGCGAGTGCTCACCCGCCAGCTCGACGAGATCGACCGTTCCCGGTCGTACCGCGGCCCGGATCCCGATTTCTCGACCCGCCCCTCCCACCGACCACCCGAGGATCGTTGGCGCGACGAGGAGTTCACCCCTCCTCGGGGGACGGCTCGACCACTGGTGGCCGAGCGCGCGCGCGGATCGGGTTCCCCGACGGTGTCGGCGCAGCTGATCGAACTCGACGAGCTGCGCCGCCGGGGCATCCTGACCGATCTCGAGTTCGCGGCCAAGAAGGCGGACCTGCTGGATCGGCTGTGACCCCGGGCTTCCGCTCGCCGATAGGGCGCTCGGTCGGTAGGGGTACCGTGGAGGGGTGAGCGACGCCCGGTATCGGTGCACCGCCTGTGGGAACCTGACCCGCTTCGAGGTCACCGCCACCCGCACCACGCGCTCGTTCCACCACTACTCCCTGGCCGGGGAGCTCGAGGTGGAAGACCAGGAGGTGTTGGCGGAGTCGATCGACGAGGTCCAGTGCCGGTGGTGCGGCCACGGCCGATCCATCGAGGAGATCGCCGAGTCCGCCCTCGACGACTCGGATCCGGCCCTCGCCTCGACGGGCGCCGAGGGCGAGCCGACCGCCACGTGACCCGCAGCGACTCGCCGCCCCCGCTCCGGCGGTTGGTCTCCGTGCCGACCCACCGGGACCATCCCTCCACGCGGCCGGCACCGGTGCGGGGCGTCGACCTCTGCGGCGCTCCGGCCACCTTCGATCCGGTCGGCCGAGGGGACTGGGCCCTGCTCCTCTTCCTGTCCACGACCTGTGACGGGTGTGCCGACGTGTGGGCGGCGTCCGGGCGCGACGAGGGCCGCGGCTTCGAAGTGGACTCCGTCGTCATCGTGACAGCCGGACCGGGCCGCGAGGACTCGGACGCGGTCCGGGCGAGTGCCGGAGAGGACGTGCGGACGATCATGTCCGACGAGGCCTGGGCCGCCTACCGCGTCCTGGGCCCCCCGTTCTTCGTGCTGGTCGACGGCGTGGGTGCCAGCGTGGCCACAGAAGGCGTCGTCGTGAGCGTGGACGACGTGATCGAGCACGTCCGCTGGGCCAAGCGAAAGGCGACCGCTCGGTCGGGGTCGCCCGGCGGCCCGGCGCCCTCGCGAGGCGGAGGGCACGGGCAGGCCCGCGACCACCCCCGGTTCTCGCCCGGGACCCACTGAGCGCCGGTCGCCCGGAGGCGAAGTCCTGGACACCGAGCAGATCGACGTCACGACCGGCGACCGCCAGGTGGTCGACATCACGGCCGACATCGTCCGTTTCTGCTCGGCGCGCGGCGACGGGCTCTGCCACATCCTGGCGCCGCACGCGACCGCCGGCCTGGCCATGATGGAGGTGGGCTCGGCCTCCGAGGACGACCTGCGTGACCTGCTGGCTCGGCTCATCCCGCGCGACGACCGCTACCGCCACCGGCATGGTTCTCTGGGCCATGGGGCCGATCACCTCCTGCCGGCGCTGCTCAGCCCGACGCTCGTGCTGGCGGTGACGGCGGGACGGCCCCAGCTCGGCACGTGGCAGTCCGTCGTCCTGGTCGACACGAACGTCGACAACCCGAACCGCACCGTCCGGCTCTCCTTCCTCCCAGGTTGAGAGTGCCGGGGTCATGAGGACGATCCCCTTGTCACAACCCCCCTTCATCCTGGGAGGCAACGAAGAGACGACACCCGCCAGGGAAGGGGAACCCCATGTCCACGCCCGACCTCACGATCGACTGCGGTCAGTGCGCCCTCCAGCACACCAAAGCCTGCGCTGACTGCCTTGTCACCTTCCTGCTCGACCGCGACCCCACCGACGCCGTCGTCATCGACGCCGACGAGGCGCGCGCCGTGCGCATGCTCGAGCGGGCCGGTCTCGTCCCCAATCTCCGATTCTGCGAGCGCGCCGGCTGAGCGGGGGTCGGCGGCGGCACCGGCCGCCGGTCGGCGGCCGTGACCGATCCGGGGCGGCACCTGCTCGTCACGAACGACTTCCCACCGAAGGTCGGGGGGATCCAGGCCTACCTCTGGGAGCTCTGGAGTCGGCTGGATCCCGTGACGACGGTGGTGCTGACCGCCAGTTCCGATCCCGAGCACCGGGCGTTCGACGCCGAGCAGGCGGCACGGGGGCTGCGCATCGAGCGGGTCCCCGGCAAGATCCTCTACTTCCCGACGCCGACGACCCTTCGCCGCGTGCGGCGACTGGCTGACGAGGTGGACGCCGGTCTCGTCCTCTTCGATCCGGTGTTCCCGCTCGGGCTGCTCGGCCCGCGCCTCGGTCGACCCTACGGTGTCGTGCTCCACGGCGCGGAGGTCGCGGTGCCCGCCCGGCTGGCGCTCACCCGCCCGATGCTGGCGCGGGTGCTCGGTGGCGCGTCGCTGATCGTGTCGGCCGGCCGGTACCCGGCCGCCGAGGCCCAGCGGGCGTCCGTTCCGTCGTCCCGCATCGTCGAGGTGCCACCCGGCGTCGACTGCGGACGGTTCTCCCGCCTGGACCAGGCGGCGCGGGCCGAGGTGCGCGCCCGGTTCGGTGTGCCGGCCGACGCGACGTTGGTGGTGAGCGTCAGCCGGCTCGTGCCCCGCAAGGGCATGGATGTGCTCGTCGAAGCGGCCGCACACGTGGTCGGGTCCCATCCGGCGTTGGCGGTGGTCATCGCCGGTGCGGGCCGGGACGCCGCGCGCCTCGAACGCCGGGTGCGGCGCACCCGGGCTCCCGTGCGTCTCGTCGGCCGAGTCTCCGAGGAGGACAAGGTCGCGTTGCTGGGCGCGGCCGACGTCTTCGCCATGCTCTGTCGCTCGCGCTGGGGCGGTCTCGAGCAGGAGGGGTTCGGCATCGTCTTCTTGGAGGCCGCCGCGGCCGGCCTGCCCCAGCTGGCCGGGGAGAGCGGCGGCGCGGCGGAGGCGGTCGTTGACGGGGAGACCGGGATTGTGGTCGGTCGCCCCCGAGATGCCGGCGAGGTGGCCGGGGCGCTGCGCCGGCTACTCGAGGATCCCGGGCTGCGGGAGCGGATGGGGGCCGCCGCTCGGGCCAGGGCGGAGGCATACTTCGACTACGACGTGCTCGCTCCTAGGCTGGCCCAGGCGTTGGCCGAAGTGGAAGGCTGACGGCCGTCGGGGGAGACCACACCTCGGCACCGACGCGGCAGGTCCCGACTGGGACCCACGAGGAGGATGACCGTGGCGGATCAGGCCACAGAGCGCATCACCGTGTCGGCAGGACCCGAGCAGTGCTTCGCGGTCGCCGACGACATCGAGCGCTACCCGGACTGGGTGGCCGACATCAAAGAGGTGATCGTCGACCAGCGTGACGAGGAGGGGCGCCCGGCCCTGGTCTCGTTCCGGGCGGCGGCGTTCGGCCGTAGCACCTCCTACACCCTCGCGTACGACCACTCCCAGGCGCCCAAGGTCCTCGCCTGGCGGCTCACCAAGGGGGACATCACCACCCGCTTGGACGGTGCCTACCAGTTCGAGGCCGCCGGCGAGGGACTGACCGAGGTCACTTACCACCTCGAGGTGGAGCTCCGGGTGCCCATTCCGGGCTTCATCAAGATGCGCGCCCAGAGCCGCATCATGGCAACCGCCCTGCGAGAGCTGAAGGCTCGGGTCGAGTCCTCCTCGTGAGCGCCGGCTCGGCGCGGGGCGACGAGCCGGCCGCCTTCGGCGTCGACGTGGGTGGGACGAAACTCCACGGTGTCGCGGTCGCGGCCGATGGACGGGTGATCGTGGAGACCCGCGCCGCCACCCCTCCGGTGGGCCGCCAGCCGGCCCGTCCCGGGATCGCCATCGCAGACGCCGTCGTCGGGATCGTCGAAGAGCTCCAGGCAGCCTTGGTAGGGGGCGGAGCGCGCCCCCCGATCGGGATCGGGGTGCCCGGCATGCTCGACCGCCACGGGGTCCTCGTCTTCTCGCCGAACCTCCCGAGCGCGGTCGGCGCCGACTTCGCGGGGTTGCTCGCCGATCGTGTCTCCGGCGCCCCCCCGGTGTTGGAGAACGACGCCAACTGCGCGGCGTTGGCCGAGCACGCGTTGGGGGCGGCCCGCGGCTTCGACGACGTGGTGGTCGTGACGCTCGGCACCGGCATCGGGGGCGGTCTCGTGGTGGGCGGCCGTCCGCTGCTCGGGGCCCAGGGCTTCGCCGGCGAAATCGGGCACATGGTGGTCGACCCGTCCGGACCGCTGTGCCCGTGCGGTCGCCGCGGGTGCTGGGAGCGGTTTGCCTCGGGCGCCGGACTGGCCAATCTCGCCCGAGAGGCCGCCATCGGCGGGCGCTTGCCCGAGGTGGTGTCGCTGGCGGGGGGCGATCCCGAGGCCGTGCGCGGCGAGCACGTGACGGGCGCGGCCCTGGCCGGTGACGTCGACGCCCTGGGTGTCCTGCGCGAGCTGGCCTGGTGGGTCGCCTTCGGTCTGGCCAATCTTGCCGCCGTGCTCGATCCACAACGGTTCGTGATCGGTGGGGGCCTTGCCGTCGGGGCCGGCGAATGCCTCCTCGGACCGGCGCGGGTCGCCTTCGACCAATTGGTCGAGGGCGGCTCGCTGCGCGCGCCGGTCGACATCGTGATGGCCGAGCTGGGGGAGCGGTCGGGGGCAGTGGGGGCCGCGTTGGCCGCCCGGCGCCAAGCCGTGAAGGATCGCTGATGCGCGTCGGCGTCGTGCTCCCCAGCTTCCGCTACCGCCCCGACGAGGCGATGGCGACCGCACACCTGGCCGAGGCGTCGGCGATCGACGGTGTCTTCTGCTTCGATCACCTCTGGCCGATGGGCCAGCCGGAGCGCCCCGCGCTGGCCCCGTTCCCGCTGCTCGGTGCCGTGGCG
Source organism: Acidimicrobiales bacterium (assembly GCA_035604685.1). Lineage (GTDB taxonomy): Bacteria > Actinomycetota > Acidimicrobiia > Acidimicrobiales > RAAP-2 > DATNIB01. The sequence continues at coordinate 40,899 of DATNIB010000033.1, forward strand.
GGGTCGACCGAACGGATATCGGTGGGCACCTTGGTGGCCCGGGTCGGGCTCGTTCCCGACGACATCCTCATCTCTGAGTTCGCGGCGCTCCGCGTGGTGGCCCCCGGTCGGGTTATCGCGGGGTTGGGGACCGGCGACCGGAAGAGTTCGGCGGAGAACGACGCCTACGGCGTGCCGGCCGGTTCGCCCGAAGAGCGCCGCGCGGCACTGGCCCGCTGCGCCGTGGCGCTCTCGGGCCTGGGGCTGCCGGTCTGGGTGGGCGCCGGCGCCCGGGCGACCAACGAGCTGGCGCTGGAACTCGGTGCCGCCCTCAACCTGTGGGGAGCGAGCGCCGGCGTGGTGGCCGAGCACGCGCGGTTGGGGGAGGTCACCTGGGCCGGCCCGCCGGTGACGGGCGGGGACGCCGCGGCGATCACCGCCGTGCTGCGGCCGATCGCCGACGCGGGCGCCAGCTGGGCGGTGCTCGCCTCGCCGACGCCCATCGCCGCGCTGGGCGAGGCCGCGCGGGCGCTGCGCGACCCCTCGGGATAGCTCGACCGGCGCCGGCGACGGGTCTCGCCCCGTGTCCGGACGTGCCGGGCGCCGACGGTACGCTTGGCCGATGGAGTTCCGCCGCATCAACGGCCTGCCGCCCTACGTCTTCGCCGCCATCGACAACCTGAAGCTGGAGGCTCGCCGAGCCGGCAAGGACGTGATCGACCTCGGCTTCGGCAACCCCGACCTGCCCTCGCCCGACGTGGCGGTGGAGAAGCTGGCCGAAGCGGCCCACCTGGCCCGCAACCACCGGTACTCCTCGTCGCGAGGCATCCCGCGGCTGCGGCGCGCCATCGCCGACCGCTACCTGTCCAAGTTCGGCGTGGAGCTCGACCCCGAACGGGAGGTCGTCACCACGATCGGGGCCAAGGAGGGGCTGTCCCACCTCATGTGGGTGCTCGTCGGTCCCGGCGACACCGCGCTCGTGCCGTCGCCGTCGTACCCGATCCACATCTACGCGCCGCTGTTCGCCGGTGCCGAGGTCCGCCAGGTCCCCCTGCAGGGACCGGCGCCCCAGACGCCGACCGGCGGCGAGGCGACGCCCGAACCGGGCGACGCGTTCTTCGAGGCGTTGATCCAGGCCTTCGAGTCGACCTGGCCCAAGCCCCGGGTGATCGTGCTGTCCTTCCCGCACAACCCGACCACGGCCTGCGTGGACCTCGGCTTCATGGAACGACTGGTGGCCTTCGCCAAAGAGCACGGGATCGTCCTCGTGCACGACTTCGCCTACGCCGACATCGCCTACGACGGCTACAACCCGCCGTCCATCCTCCAGGTGCCCGGCGCCAAGGACGTCGCGGTCGAGCTCTACACGATGACCAAGTCCTTCTCCATGGCCGGGTGGCGGGTCGGGTTCCTGGTCGGGAACGCGGAGATCGTCCAGGCGCTGACCAAGCTCAAGAGCTACCTCGACTACGGGACGTTCCAGCCGATCCAGATCGCGGCCATCGTGGCGCTCACCGAGGCCTCGGACTACCCGAAGGAGATCAACGACATCTACCGCGGCCGACGCAACGCCCTGTGCGAGGGGTTGAACCGCATGGGCTGGGAGGTGGCCGCACCCAAGGGGACGATGTTCGTCTGGGCGCCCATCCCGCCCCCCTACCGCGAGATGGGCTCGCTCGAGTTCTCCAAGCTGCTCGTGACCGCGGCGGACGTCGCCACCTCGCCCGGCGGGGGCTTTGGTCCGGGCGGGGACGGCCACGTGCGGTTCGCCCTCATCGAGAACGAGCAGCGCATCACCCAGGGCGTCCGCAACCTCCGGCGGGCCCTCACCAAGCTGGGCTGAGCACTCGCCTAAGGCAGGCCGGCCCCGGGCACGGCCACCCGGGCGGCCGCGATGCCGCCTTTGGGCGCCCCTCGCACCTCGGTCGCCTCGCTGCTCGGGGCCACCATGGCGTAGAGGGTCGAGCGGTCCGCCCCGCCCAGCATGCAGGCGAAACACGGCTGCTCGGTGACGACGCGGTCGAGCACCCGGCCGCCCTCGGCCACCCGGATGCACTCGGGTGACAGCGCGTTGGCCACCCACACCGCGCCCTCGGCGTCGAGGCAGATGCCGTCGGGGGCGCAGCTCTCGAGCGGGGCCCAGACCCGCCGGTTGGAGAGGGTCCCGTCTTGGGCCACGTCGAACGCGCTGAGGCAGGCGGAGAAGGTCTCGGCGATGACGAGCGTCTTGCCGTCGGGGAAGAGGACCGTCCCGTTCGGGAAGGCCAGGTTCTCGGCGGCCGTGCTGGCCGAGCCGTCTGGGTCGAGGTGGACGAGGGACGTGGTGCGGATCTCGGCGGTGCCGGCCCGCCAGCCGTCGAGGTCGAAGCCGAAGTTGCCCACGTAGGCGTGCCCGGTGGCGCCCACCACCATGTCGTTGGCGTGCCCGGTGGCCCAGGGGCTGAGGTCGGCGTAGGGCACCAGGGTGCCGCCGTGGTGGCGGAGCACCCGGTGGTCGAGCATCGAGACCACCAGGAGGTCGCCGTCGGGGAGCCACCCGAGGCCCGAGGTCTGGCCGTCGTACTCGACCTCGCGTCGGCGCTCGCCCTGCTCGTCGACCGAGAAGACCCCGTTGGCGTAGAAGTCCGAGAACCACAGGCGACCCTCGTGCCAGCGCGGAGCCTCACCGAAGAAGACCCCGTCGATGAAGTTCGACGCGACGTGGGGTTCGATCTCTGACACGGGGCACCTCCGGCTCGGTTCGTGGCGTGGGCCGGCAGGCAGTTGAGCACAGTTCCTCCGCGCCGCGCCCGATCGGGACGCCTCGACCGCGTGGGGCATCGCGTGGGTGGTGGTCGACCATTGGCTATCGGCCCACGAATGCCCGCCGGGGGAGTAGAAGTGAGCCGTGGCGCAGCTGCTCGACGTCGATGTGTCCGCCCGCTCGCAGGAGGTCCTCGCCCCGCTGATCGGCGGGGACCGCTTCTCGCGGCTCCAGGCCGTGTCCGACGCCAGCCGGGACCGGCTTGCCGGCCGCGTCGTGTGGAACGTCAACTCCACCGCCGCCGGCGGCGGTGTCGCCGAGATGCTCCGGTTCTTGGTCGGCTACATCCGGGGCGACGGCGTCGATGCCCGGTGGGTCGTCATGGACGGGGATCCGGCCTTCTACGCCATCACCAAGCGGATCCACAACCGGATCCACGGGGTGCAGGGCGACGGGGGAGCGCTCGGCCCCGCAGAGGCCGCCCACTACCGGGGCGTCACCGCCGCCAATGCGGCCGCCCTACTCCCACGGGTCTCGCCGGGCGACGTCGTCCTCCTCCATGACCCCCAGACGAGCGGCCTGGCCCCGCACCTCGCGCAGGCACAGGTCAAGGTCGTCTGGCGCTGCCACATCGGCGCGGACCGTACCAACGCCTGGGCGGAGGAGGCGTGGGAGTTCTTGCGGCCGCACCTCGGTCTGTGCGACGCCTTCGTGTTCTCCCGCCGCGCCTACGCGCCGGCCTGGGTGCCCGCCGAGCGGCTGTGGGTGATCGCACCGTCCATCGATCCGTTCTCGCCCAAGAACCAGCCGATCCCCGATGCGCAGCTGCCGTTGTTCCTGTCCACGATGGGCCTGACGTCCCCCCAGGCGGGCCGGGCGCGCTTCACGCGGGCCGACGGAACGGCAGGCGAGGTGACGCGCCCCGCGACCGTCGTTTCGGAGGGCCCGCTCGACCCCGACGGAGCCCTGGTGGTCCAGGTGTCTCGCTGGGACCACCTGAAGGACATGCACGGGGTGATGACAGGGTTCGCGTCCGGGGTCGTCGGTCCAGGCGACCGGCGGGTCGGCTCGACCGGCGCCGCCCAGCTCGTCCTGGTCGGCCCGTCCGTCGAGGGGGTGGCCGACGACCCGGAGGGCGCCGCGGTGCTCGCCCAGTGCATCGCGAGCTGGGAGGCCCTTCCCCTGCGGACGCGCCGGCGCATCCGTCTGGTCACCCTGCCCATGGTCGACGTTGACGAGAACGCCGCCATGGTCAACGCGCTGCAACGATCGGCGGCCATCGTCGTGCAGAAGAGCCTGGCCGAGGGGTTCGGCCTCACCGTGGTGGAGGGCATGTGGAAGGGCAAGCCCGTCCTCGCGTCCCGGGTGGGTGGCATCGTCGACCAGGTCGTGCCCGGAACCGGGGTCCTGCTCGACGACCCGTCCGATCTCGACGCCTACGGTGACGCGCTGGCCGGACTGCTCGATCGACCCGCCGACTGCGCCCGGATGGGCGACAACGCGCACCGCTTCGTGCTCCAAGAGTTCGTCGGTGACCGCCAGCTGCTGCAGTACGCGGCGCTGCTGGAGCACCTGCTCTCGACCTAGGCCGGGTCCGCCGATCGCGTTCGGTGGCCCAGGTGGCGCCGGTCGCTCAGGTCGCGGGTGCGTCCTTGAGCGCCTCTTTCAGGATCTTGCCGGTCGCACCCTTGGGCAAGGTGTCACGGAATTCGACGCTCCGCGGGTACTTGTAGGCGGCCAGCCGCTCCTTCACGTAGCCGATGAGCTCGGCCGCGCTGGCCTCGGTCCCGCGCTTCAGCTCGACGAACGCCTTGATGTCCTCTCCCAAGAGCTGGTGCGGCACCCCCACCACCGCCGCCTCGGCGACGCTCGGGTGGCTATAGAGCACCTCTTCGACCTCGCGGGGGTACACGTTGTAGCCGCCGCGGATGATCAAGTCCTTCTTCCGATCGACGATGAAGAAGAACCCGTCCTCGTCCAACCAACCCAGGTCGCCCGTATGGAACCAGCCGCCCGCGAACGCCTCGGCCGAGGCCTCGGGGTTCTTGAAGTAGCCCTTCGGCGTGTTGACACCACGCACGACCAGTTCGCCGACATGGTCGGGACCGGCCGCCAGCCGCTCTCCCTGATCGTCCCAGATCTCGACCTCGACACCCCAGATCGGCTTGCCGACGCTGTAGATCTTGCGCTCCTCGGCACTCACGTTGAACGTGGTGGTCGAGGCGGTCTCGCTCATGCCGTAGCCCTCCAAGATGACGACCCCCAGCCGCCGCTCGGCCTCGTCGATGACCTCCGCCGGGATAGCCGCCCCCCCGGAGATCCCCACCCGCAACGACGAGAGGTCGTAATCCTCCAGGTAGGGGTGGTTGAGCAGTGCGATGTACATGGTCGGAACGCCCTCGAAGACCGTGACTCGGTCGCGCTCGATCACCTGGAGGACCTTCGTGACGTCGAAGCGGGGGACGAGCGACATGGTGGCCCCGAAGCGCACGCACACGTTGAGCTCGCTGCTCAAGCCGAAGACGTGGAACAAGGGCAGCACGACCAGCACGACGTCGTCGGCGCGGATGCCGAAGAGGCGGCCCGGCGTGTCGGCGTTCATAAACAGCTGGAAGTGGCTCAGCTCGGCCCCTTTGGGGCGGCCGGTCGTCCCCGACGTGTAGACGATCGCCGCGGTGTCGCCGGGCTCGGTCTGTTCGAAGATCGGCCGGGCGGGCTGCTCGCCCGCCAGCAGCTCGGCGAACGGCCGGCCCGTCTCGGGCGCGCCAGGTGTGCCGACGACCCAGATTCGGTCGAGGCCGGCGTCCGCCGCGCCCTTGGCCGCGTCGACCTGGGTGCCCGCCCAGGTGACGAGGGCCCGGGATTCGGAGTTCGAGAGGTGGAACGCGATCTCGGGCGCCTTCAACAGGATGTTCAGGGGCACGACCACACAACCGGCCTTCAGGATGCCGAAGTAGGCGATGAGGAACTCCGGGACGTTCGGCAATTGCAACGCGACGGCGTCGGCCCGCTCGACGCCCGCCGATCGGAGGCCGGCGGCGAACCGGTCCGACAGCGCGTCGAGCTCGGCGTAGCTGAGCTGGCCGCCGTCGAACAGCACGACCGGCTTGGCCGGATTCTCCCGCGCCGCCTCACGCAGCATTGACGCCAGATTGAGACTCATGGCCTCCCCTCCCGTTGGTGCCGTCCCGCCCGGAAGCGATGACCTGCTCCCGGCCGGGAGAAGGTGCGTCGCTCGGATTCCCCCTTGGAATCCCCCCCGAGTGTCCGCCGGGCGATCTGGTCTTTCGCGGGGACCTTAGGGCGGGTCGACCGGCATCGGCAGAGGCGAAGGTCACTTGTGCGAGCGGCCTCGCCCACGCCGCGCCCGGCCCCTCACCCGAGCGGCGCCGGATTGGCTGGCGCCAACTCTGGGTATTTCGGCCCTAGGTGGTCCACTCCCGGTGGGCGTAGCGTCGCCCCCAAGTCCAAGGTGGGGTGCAGTTCGGGGACGTCGATCCCATGTTGTCGACCCCGACAAGGGCTCGGAGCGGTGGCAGATCTGGACGGTCGTCCGGCGCCGAGGGAGGGAGGGACCATGACGGTCGCAACGATGGTGGATCCGGGGCCGAGCCGAGGCGGCCTGGCGAACGCGCTGGGCAAGCGCAGGCTCTACGCCTACCCCGCCACGCTCCCGCGGTTCGGGTACCTCGGGATCGTGTCGATCACGACGATCACCCTCTACTACCTCTACTACGTGGAGGGCGCGGTCACGCCGCTGCTGCTGCCCTACTACCACATGTCGTTCCTGTACTTCTTGTACCTGCTGGTGGTGTCGAACGCCATCGGCGCGTTCTCGGCCCTCATCGGGGGGCTGTCGGACCGGATCGGGCGCGCCAACCTGACCATCTACGGGACGCTCGTCGTCGGCCTCATGCAGCTCGCCGTTCCCCACCTCCATTCCCGGTTCGACTTTGCCGGCGCCTACTGCGTGATCGGATTCGTCGAAGGCGTGATCCTCGTGTCGACGCCCGCGCTCATGCGCGACTTCTCACCGCAGATGGGACGCGGCGCCGCCATGGGCTTCTGGGCGCTCGGCCCGACGATGGGCAGCCTGGTGGCGGCCCTCGTCGCCACGCACACCCTCACCCACCTCACCCCGTTCCAGGACCAGTTCAACATCTCGGGCGTCGTATGCATCGGAGTCGTGCTGGTGTCCTTCGTCTTCCTGCGCGAGCTCTCCCCGCAGCTCCGGAACCAGCTCATGGTCTCAGAACATGAGCGCGTGCTCGTAGAGGCGCGCGCCCGGGGGATCGACGTGGAGAAAACCACCCGGCATCCACTTCGCTCGATGATGCGGTTGGACCTCATCAGCTCTTCGTTCGGCATCTCGACGTTCCTGTTGATCTACTACGCCTCGGTGAGCGTCCTCACCCTCTACTGGGTGGTCATCTTCGGACGGACCACCGCGCAGGCGAACGGGATCAACACCTGGTACTGGGCCTTTGACTCGGGGATGCTCGTCTGCATCGGGATCGTCTCGGACCGCCTGCGGGTGCGAAAGCCCTTCATGCTGATCGGGGCCGTCGCCGGGATCGCGGCCACGATCCTGTTCATCCTGCAGGTGAGCCACCCGCACAGCGGCTACTACTCAAATGTCCGGGTGTCCATCCTGCTTGGCTTGGCGATCGGCGTCGCCTACACGCCGTGGATGGCCAGCTACACCGAGCAGGTCGAGGCGCACAACCCCGCCCTGGCGGCCACCGGGCTCGCCGTGTGGGGTTGGATCCTGCGCATCGTGGTCGCCGCGTCGTTCCTCATCCTCCCCCAGGTGATCACCACGTCCACGACGCTGGTCGACAACCAGAGCGCGGCCAATGCGCTGACGGCCATCTCGGCCGCGGTTCCGTACGCGCCCACGACGGCCTGCGCCAAGAGCCCGGCCCCCGTGAGCGTCATCGCCGGGCTGCAGGCGACCCGGGAACCCGGCCCGCAGACGCTGGCCAAGATCATCACGGCCTGTGACCGGTCGCATAACCTGCTCCAGGCGGTCGGCGCGGCCGGCGGCCTCTCGAACCCCCAGGTCCAGGGGCTGCTCGCGTTCACACCGCTCGCCAATTCCATCCAGGCGGGTCGACCGGTGAGCAATGCCGAGATCACGGCGAAGGTCGGTGTGCACTCGCAGAACCTCGCCACCCTGCTCGTGGCGGAGAAGAAGCTCGTCCCGGCCGAGAAGGCCTCACCCGACCAGTGGAAGCGTTGGTGGTGGGTGTGCCTCGGAGGCATGGTCCTCTTCCTCCTGCTCGTCTTCCGCATGCCCGGACGTTGGAGCCCGAGGGCCGCCAAGCGGGACTTCGAGGAGCACGAGCGCGTGGTCGCACAGGAGTTGGAGAAGATGCACCTCCGGGTGCCGCCGGACGAGGAGGGGCTGGTCGGGGTGCTCGAGCGTCTGTGACCGACCGGGCGCCGCGGGTTCGCGCCGGTCGAGACACTCGCTCCGAGCCCGGTCGGGCGACCCCTCCAGCCCGGTTCAGCTGGATCTGAGTAGGTCGATCGGCGCCTGGACGTCGGGCCGATCGAGTCGAGCCAGCGTCGAGGCCCGGGCCTGGCGGACGACCGCCGCCCGGCGGCTGGCGTCCATGGCATTGCGACCCATCGCGAGCTGGTCCTCCCGGGTGGGCTGGAACGCGAGCACCCTGACGCCGCTGCGCCGGAGCCGCTGGACCTCGAGCGACAACTGCAGCCTCGCCGCCCGGCGGGTGGCCCCGTGGAGGCCCTGCCAGCCGGCGCGGCCGAGCGGCGCGCTGACCACGACCAGATCGAGCGGGACGCCCGCCAGCTGGGCCGCGTTGGTGAGCGAGTGCACGCCCCCATCGATGTAGCGCTCGCCGCCGATCACGACCGGCGCGAACCAGCTCGGGATCGCACACGACGCGGCCACCGCTTCCGCGGGGCGGACGGCCGAGCCGTCGCGGCCGAACACGACCAGCCGCCCGTCACGCAGGCGTACCGCCGTGATCCACAACGACCGGTCGGGCCAGCGGTCGCCGAGCAGCGCCCCGACCCCTTCGGAGATCATCGCGGTTGGGACCGTTCCCTGCGGCAGGAGCCCGGCCACGACGGCCGTCGGACGCGTCGCCCAGGGACGCCGCGCCGCCGCGAGGAGCACCTCGGGGGCCGACGGGCCGACCCGCCAGCGAAGCGCCGGCCGGGCGGGCGGCGCGGGGGTCTGCGGCGACAAGGAGGCCGCCCTGACAATGGCGGCCCCCTCGGCGCTCAGCGGGGAACCCTCGGCCCGCGCCGCCAGGTCTGCCGCGCCCAAATTGGCCCGCAATGCCGCCCCGGTGACCGAGCCGGCCGAGGTGCCGAGCACGACCTCCGCCGTCCGCGGGTCCCAGCCCGTCCCCTCCTCGAGGGCGGCGAGCACCCCCGCGTGAAAGGCCCCGCCGGTGACCCCGCCCGCCCCGAGGACCAGGCCTACTCTCGCCATCGGTACGTGGGCTCCTCCCAGTTCGGCTGCACGACCCGCCCGGCCGCACCGTAGGCCATCGCGGGCCGGCGCCCGGCTGGGACGTCCCTCGGCGAACGCCCGGGTTTTTCGTTGGTTCGGGAGTGGATTCAGGACTTCTGGCTCTGTCGGCGCCGACCGAAGTGGCCTTGGATGGTCCTCAGGACGGCGTAACCGCCGATCCTGGATGGTGAGGTGTCCCCATGACCAGTGCCACGATGCCCAGGTTGGCGTCAGAGATCTCCGTCTCCCTCTTGGGCGCCGGCTCCTGCTTGCCGGACCACCGGGTCTCCAACGAGGAGATCCTCGAATACCTGCGGCCGGCCCGTCCTGACGGCAGACCCCTCGAACCCGAATGGGTCGTCAAGCACCTCGGCATCCACGAACGACGGTTGGACTACGAATTCGGCGGGCGGCGCAAGCTGTGCCGGGAGGACGGGGGCCTCTACGACGGCGACCTGGCGGTTCGCGCGGCGAGGGCGGCACTGGCCGACGCCGGGGTGGACGCCGCCGACGTCGATCTCGTGGTCCAGGTGACGACCACGCCCGACTTGATCGCCTGCCAGGACCACTTCCGGTTCCTCGTGACCGAGCTCGGACTGCGCCCCGACACCGACCTCGTCCACCACAATCTCGGCTGCGCCGGGCTGGCCGCAGGGTTTCGCACCGCGGCGGGCTCGCTGATCGCGACGGCGCCCGCCACCGCCCTGGTGGTGGCGAGCAACTGCCCCTCGGGCTACTTCGGGCCCGAGGTCCACGACTACTACTACAAGCACCAGAGCGGTCTCGGATGGCTGGCACCGCTCATGTTCGCCGACGGCGCGGGGGCGTCCGTCTGGCGGTCAGCGCCGCGCGACGAGACGAATGGACCCGCCGGCCTGCTTTCGGTGCGCTACGAGACCAATCCCGACGTCGAACTCGTCACCTATCCCGGAGGCGGCTGCCTGCACCACACCAACGCCAGGAACTTGGCCGATCACGTGTTTCTGATGGACGGCGCCAAGGTGGCCGAGGTCTTCCCACCCCTCATGGCGCGCAACTTCCAGATGCTGCAAGAGGATTGGCCAACCACCGTCAAGCCGTTCACCGGAGCCGACTTCGATGTCGGCGCGGTGGATCGCTGGTACCTGCACCAGGCCAACGGGGTGGTGGTCCGCCAGGCGATCGACATGCTGGGCCTTCCTCCCGAGCGGGCACCGATCAGCGTCGACCACTACGGCAACACCTCCGCCGCCAGCACGCTTATCCTCTTGGACGAGGACCGGCGGGCCGGGCGGGTGAAGGAGGGCGACCTCGCCGTCTTCTTGTGGATCGGGGCCGGAAATGGCGCCATGAACGGGTACGCCGCGGTCGCGTTGTGATCGGACTCCCGGCGACCGACGGCTGCCCGCGGCCGACCGCCATGGTCGGCGTGGCCGGGAGGCGCGGGACGTGACCCCCGTCGACGGCCGGACCGTGCTGACCACCGGGGCGAACTCGGGCGTCGGGCTGGCGACGGTGCTGCACCTCGCCCGCCTCGGGTTCCATTCGGTCGGCTCGGTCCGATCGCCGGCCAAGGCGGCCCGGGTCACCGAGTCGGCAGCCGACGCCGGGGTGACGGTCGAGACGGTGGTGCTCGACGTGACCGACGCCGAGGGTTCTCGCAGCGTCGTCGACGCCCTACGACCATGGGCGTTGGTCAACAACGCCGGCTACTCGGGCGTCGGCGCGATCGAGGACGTCACAGACGAAGACGTCCGGCGTCAGCTCGAGACGATGGTGGTGGCGCCGATGCGGCTGGCGAGGCTGGCCCTGCCGCACATGCGCGCCGCCGGGGACGGCCGGGTCGTCAACATCTCGTCGATCTACGGGTTGACCACGACGCCGTTCAGCGGTTGGTACCAGGCGTCCAAGCATGCGCTCGAAGCTGTCTCCGACGCCCTGCGCGTCGAGGTCGCCCGCGACGGTGTCAAGGTCATCTTGGTCGAGCCCGGTGGCGTGAGGACCAACATCTGGGACGAGATGGAGGCGGAGCTGGCCCTTCGCGCCGGCTCGACCTACGCCACGGAGTACCACCGGATCAACAGCCTCCTCGCGCCGTACAAGGCCTTCATGGTCGGGCCCGACCGGGTGGCCGAGGTGATCGGCCACGCCCTCACCGCCGGGTCACCAAGGGCGCGCTACCTGGTCGGGCTGGACGCCCGAGGCGTCGCCGCCACCCAATCCCTGGTCCCGACCTGGGTGCGGGACCGGGTGACCCGGATCCTGACTGGGCTGTGACCCCGGCCCATGGCGGG
>DATNIB010000034.1:0-40583 GCA_035604685.1 Acidimicrobiales bacterium
TCGGCAGCCGGGGAGGTAGATAGCTGATTGTCCACCAAGCGACTGACACCTCGGTGACACAATCAAGTCGCCACGGGGGAGATCCGGGGGTGCGCCGGTGAATGCTTTCGAACGATTTGTGAAAGCCGTCAATGGCGGCGATGTCGAAGGGGTCGAGGCTGCATTCCATCCCGACTTCGAGATGATCGTCCCGCAACACCCGGCGCGGGGGTTCGTAGGGCGCGACCAAGAAGTCAAGAACATGCGTCATCTCATGACGAGCCATCCCGAGGGACGGATCGAGGTCAAACGCATGGTTACAACGCCGACGGAAATCTGGGTACAAAGCAGCTACCTCGCGGCCGGGCTGCACATCGAGGCCGTCGTGATCTTTGAAGTCGATCTCGAGACTGACACGATCCGTGTCGGCCACTACTACTCGGATGAAGTTGACGACGAGAGCCCAAGAATCGACGCTTGGATCCACGGACTCGGTGAGAGGGGGACCTCCGAGAACGGAGGGTGATTGGCGGGGAGATTGCTCACACCTGGCAAAACTGTGACTTTCGGTTACAATCCCGTGACGTGTCGGGGAGCTACGCCGAGCCAGGAACCAAGACCCTCCGAACGGATCGCAACCGGGGCCAGATCATCGCCGAGTGCCGGTACTGCGGACTCGAGATCTTCCTCGATGACGATTCGAGAGGCGCGCGTTGGTGTCACCTGTCCACTGGCGATGCCCAGTGTCAGCCCGTGGCCCAGGTGAGTGCCTAGGCCAGTTCGACCCGGTTGTCGCTTGGATGTCCTCACTCGGAACGTAGATTGCATCGCCCAACGGGGGATGATGCGCGGCCGATCAGCCGCCCGGCACTGGGCTCGAACCACGACCAGGCCGGTCCCGACCCCAGCGTGCGATGTCGGCTTCTAGATCAAGCGGCACGTTGGACGGATCGGATGGATCCCACAACTCGACGGGGAGCTCCCACATGATCTCGAACTCGATTCCGTCGGGATCGTGGCAATAGAGACTCCTGCTCACACCGTGGTTGTTCTCGCCAACCAGTGCTCCCATCTCCGCGAGCCGTTGTTTGGCCTCCGCCAGCTCTCCCAGCGTTGCCACTTCCCAGGCGAGATGGTAGAGGCCGATGTGCTGCGGGGCCGCTCCGGAACCTCTGGCACGGAAGAGGCCGAGGTCGTGGTCCGTCGAGGACTGGGGCGACGACAGGAACACGGCCTGGTCGCCCTCGAACTTGACCTCGAGTCCCAACGCTGCTTGATAGAACCGCGCTGACGCCTTTGGATCGCTGACCCAGAGCACCGCGTGCCGCAGCCCGAGCGCTGTCACGGAAACTATCTTGTCACAATCCTCCGTTGGCGAAACGAGCTTGCACCGGGTGGACTTGGGTTGGTCCGTAACACCTCCACCGAAAGTGTCTCAACGACTTGTGCGGTTCAGCACTGGTGGCTGTCTAACTATCAGCCGTGGGCGGCTGAGATGAGTGTGCCCAAGGATCGGACGTTTGCGGGACAGATGCCGAGCAGCGGTCAGGTGCGTCAACCATTGCTGAAGTCTGGCGTTCTCAGGTCTGAGGTAAACCAACTCAGTTGGCGACTCCCGACCGTCTCGCGGTACAAGTTCTCGTAAGAGCAAGACCAAAGATGGTCCCTACGATCACCAGAAGGGTTACCTCACCGCCGATTGCATTGGGTCAAGAGGGTATCCTCGCGATGCTCGAACGCTCAATGCCGATCAACAAGATCACCGCAGTTGATGTTCCGTGTCGCGCACAACAATTCCTGGGTACAGCTGAGGCATTACCAAGCACCTATCAGGAGCCTCCCATGAGATTCGCGATCACCCACCCGATGATCGGCCACCCCTACGACCCCGTGCTTGTCTCAGGTCAAGGGATCACGGCTGTGGCATCGGCCGCTGAGGCAGCAGGGTTCCACGGCTTCGGCTTCACCGACCATCCGGCGCCCTCTCATCGTTGGCTCGAGTCCGGCGGTCACGATACCCTCGACCCATTCGTGGCGATGGCCTTCGCCGCAGCTCAGACCACAACGCTGCGTCTCATACCAAACATTGTGGTTCTCCCGTACCGCAATCCGTTCCTCGTCGCGAAGGCAGGAGCCACTCTCGATCTTCTTTCGGGCGGGCGTTTCACCCTCGCCGTGGGGGCCGGTTATCTCAAAGCAGAATTCGGTGCACTCGGGGTGAACCCTGACGAGCGCAATGACCTGTTCAACGAGGCCCTCGATGTGCTCAAGGCGACCTGGACCGCCGATGACGTCTCAATCACGGGCCGCCATTTCGACGCCCGTGGTATCACCGCACACCCGCGTCCATTGACCGAGCCCCATCCGCCCATTTGGATCGGCGGTAACAGCAACCGGGCTCGCCAACGCGTCGTCGAACATGGCCAGGGATGGTGCCCATTCCGCGCCCCGCCCGGCTTGGCCAAGACCGCCCGTACGGCCGCACTCGACACCCCCGAGCGGCTCGCCGTGGCGATCGACGACCTGCGTCGGCGGCTCGAGACCGCCGGCAGGGATCCGTCGTCGGTCGACATTGCTTTCTCCAATCCGGCCGGGGGCAACCCGGACACCGACTCTTTCGATGCCGACGCTCACCGGGACGAGCTGGAGCGGCTGGCCGGACTCGGCGTCACCTGGGTTCAGGTTCCACTTCCCGGCGACACCGTCGGGCACGTTCTCGAAACGATCCAGCGCTATGGCGAGCGCGTCATTGCCCGTGCTTGAAGGCAGTGCGTCCTGGCTGCGCCGAGGACGCTGGGTAGGAAGAAAGAGGCGCAGATCTTGATGATCAAATCTGGGGTCCAACGAGCCCATATGGGCGGCTGATACGCCACCAGCCCCCACGAGAGCGTGCGACCATCGACCTGCTGTTCGGCATCTGGCAACGCATGATCCGGGGCCAAGAGAAGGGCACCATCGGCCACCTAAGGTGTCGCCGTGCCCGCACGTCTGCCGCTCGACCCAGTCCCCGAGGTGGGCGCTCCGCCGGGGAACGGCCCGTACCCCGCCGTCGTCCTCGGCGCTGAGGCATACGGCATCAATGAGTTCATCAAAGGCGTGAAAGAGCGCCTGGTGGACGTCGGCTACGCCGCCGTGGTCCCCGACTACTACCACGGTCGCGGTCCGCTGAACCGGGAGGCCTACGACGACTTCACCGAGGTGATGGACCACATCGGGCGGCTGGACTTCACCTGTGGCGCCCGAGACCTGGCCGAGGCCGTCGATCTGATCCGGGCGAAGCCAGAGGTCGACTCGGGCCGGGTGTGCTTGTGGGGTTACTGCACTGGCGGCACGCTCGCCTGGCTGGCGGCCTGCGCTCGCGGCGACGTGGCTGCGGCGGTCCTGTTTTTCCCGAGCCAGCCGGTGTTCCACGAGCTGGGCCCCAGGACCCCCGTGCACCCCATGGATCTCATCTGGCAACTCATGTGCCCGACGCTCTTCATCTACGGTGACAATGATCCGACGATGCCGCCCGAGCGGCTCGACGACCTGCGGTCTCGCATCGATCGCTGGGGCGTCCCGGCGGAGGTACGCACGTACGCCGGCGCCGGCCACGCTTTCTCGGCCCCATGGGGACCCCTCCGCCACTCAAGGGCCGACGGAGCCGCGTGGGAAGACGCCTTATCGTTCCTCCGAACCCACACCGGCCGCTGACCCATGCAGGCGCTGGACGGCGTCCGCATCCTCGATCTGTCGGGTGGCATCGCCGGTCCGCTTGGTGTCCTGCAACTCGCCGAGCACGGTGCCGACGTCGTCAAGGTGGAGCCTCCCGGGGGTCGGGCCGATCGGGGATCGCCCGCCTCCCGCGTCTACAACCGCAGCCGACGCTCCATTACCCTGAATCTGAAGGACGCCAACGGCGTGGCCCTGTTCCGCGAACTGTGCGCCACGGCGGACGTCGTGGTCGAAGCCTTTGCGCCGGGCACCATGGCCAGAATGGGGCTCGACTACGAGTCGCTGCGGGAGGAATTCCCGCATCTGGTGTACTGCTCGGTGCCGGCATGGCCGTCCGGGGTTCGCTATGAGGACCTGCCCGGCTACGAAAGCTTGGTGCACGCCCGCACCGGGCAGCACTGGGAGAACACGAGCTTCCGTCCTGGCCCGGTGTTCCTCCACAGCCCGGTGGCCAGCATGGGAGCCATGTTGCTCGTCCCGATCGGGATCATGTCGGCGCTGGTCTCCCGCGAGCAGACCAAAAGAGGACAGCACGTCGAGGTGTCGCTGCTCCAAGGGGTCCTGTCCCTCACCACCCAGAACTGGAACTGGACGGATCGAGGTCAGTTCCAGCTGCCCAAGACCAGCCCGCCCGGCGTCCATCAAGCGTCGGTCTACGAATGCGCCAACGGGGAGTGGATTCACGCCGCCACCACGGCGGGCATCGCGCCGACGCGCAGCGAGGCCTCCATTCTCGGTATCGAGGACCTCCCCTTCCCCACGCTGATGTCCATGACGCCCGAAGCGAGGGGTGAGTACCAAGCCTCGAAACGAGAGGCCTTCAGGCGGTGGGATCGCACGAAGCTGATCGAGGAGCTGCACGCCGCCGGCCTCGGAGCCGAGGCCATCGTGGCACCCCATGAGCGCTTCGACCACCCTCAGCTCAGGGCGACAGGTTCGGTGGTCAAGGTGGTCGACCCCGTGGTCGGGCCCACCACCCAAGTCGGCGTCACCATCTTCCTCGGAACCACGCCGGGTGAGGTCAAGGGCCCGCAGCCCCTGGCCGGAGCTCATACCGATGAGGTGCTCCGGTCCCTCGGACGCGACGACACCGAGATCGCCACGCTGCGGGCCAGAGGGGTGATCTGAATTGCCCGGTCCGCTCGAGGGCATCCGTGTTCTCGACTTCGGCCAGTTCCTGGCCGGCCCCTTCGGCCCGATGCTGCTCGCCGACCTAGGCGCCGACGTCATCAAAGTCGAGCCGACCCAAGGCGACGGCATGCGAGGCAGCGTCGTCGGGTCCTTCATGGGCTGCCAGCGGGGTAAACGGGACATCGCAGTCGATCTGAAACGGCCCGAAGGGTTGCGCATCGCCCACGAGCTGGTGGCGACCGCCGACATCGTGCACCACAACATGACCCTGGGCACCGCCGACCGACTCGGTATCGGCTACGAGCACTGCAAGGCGATCCGCCCCGACATCTTGTACTGCAATACGTTCATGTATGGCGCCCAGGGCCCGCTGGCCCATCTCGGCGGTCTCGACCCCCTCGCCCAAGCGGCCGCGGGGCTCGAGTGGGAGCAGGGGCCGGTCGCGGCGGGGAACCCGCCGCTGTGGAATCGCTACGGGCACGGAGACGTCGCCGCCGCCATGCCCTCGGTGACAGCCCTCCTGATCGCCCTGTTCCATCGAAACCGCACCGGTGAGGGGCAGTCGATGTGGGCGTCGCTGTTCCACGGCTCGATGCTGTACACGGCCGACTCCTGGCTCGGCGCCGACGGCACGCCATCGCCGCGCCCCAGCCTCGATCGCGAGCAGCTCGGCTTGGGAGCCCTGAACCGGCTCTACGAGACCCAAGACGGTTGGCTGCAGCTGGCGGCAGTGCGGGAGGAGCATTGGGCGGCGCTGTGCCGGGTGATCCGCCGAGAGGAGTTCCTCGAGGACCCCCGGTTCGGCACTCCAGCCGACCGGGAGAAGCACCGCGGCGAGTTGACGGGGGTGCTCGCGGAGGCGTTTCTGGGCGACCTGAGCACGAACTGGCGCCGGGCCCTTCGGGCCGCCGGTGTACCGTCGGAGATCTCGGTCGGCACGTGCGACGGTGAGACGATCCTCTTCGACGACGAGCTCGAGCGCCTGGGGCTCGTCACCGAGTACGAGCACCCCTTGCTGGGCCGCGTCCGCCAGTTCGGCAACCTCATCACGTTCAGCGACACCCCGGGCAAGCAGGAGCGGGCGGCCCCGATGCTGGGCCAGCACACCAGGGAGATCCTCGCCGAACTGCACTACGACGAGGCCACCATCGACGACTACCGCGCCCGAGGGATCGTCGCGTGGCCCGACCAGGACTACCGCTACTCCGTCTGAGGAACATCGGTCCCGAGGGAGTACTCGGGATGATCGTGCCTGTCGCCAAACTGGACGGGAGAGCCGCTGCCCCAAGCCGCGCCACGGTTTGAGGTCGTGGACACCGACAACAAACGACGGGTCATGAGGACGCCAGTCGACTTGGGCGACCGTGGGGCGCGCCGCCAGGCGGCGGGCAAGGGAGCGGCAGCGCCGGCGGCGTCTGCGTCACCGGATGCTTCTCGGCGTCGCGATCCTGGTGATCCCAATCGGAGGAGTTGCGACTAACGCTACTTACGGTGTCTGTCCAACTAACAGTCCCCGACCCACCTGGGCTGTTGGCGGACCCATACATACACTGACTGTGTCATGACCGACTCGGGACCGGTGGCAGGCAAGCCAAGTCCCATCCGCCCAACGGCGATCGTCCTCACCCCTGGCGCGGGGGCGAGCTCGGATCATCCGACGCTGGTAGCTCTCGATACCGCGCTCAGCGCCCGCGGCATCGCCGTGCTCCGCATCGACTTTCCGTACAGACTCGCCGGGCGTCGGGCTCCTGATCGCCCAGCGGTACTGGTCGAAACGGTGAGGAGCGGTGCCCTGGGCTTTGCGGAGAAGCTCGGCGTTGGGCTGAACCAGGTTGCCTTGGGGGGCCGGTCCATGGGAGGGAGGATGTGTTCGATCGCGGCCAGTGAAGGCCTCCCGACCGCCGGCCTCGTCCTCATCAGCTACCCGTTGCACCCTCCGGGCCACCCGGATCGGCCCCGCACCGCGCACTTTCCCGCAATCAAAGTGCCGTGCCTTTTCGTCTCCGGCGACCGCGATCCCTTCGGCTCACCCGACGAACTCCAGGCAGCCACACGCATGATTGTCGGCCCGGTCACCCACGCTTGGCTGACCGGTGGCGATCACGGTCTACGACGCCGGGACGAGAGCCTCGCGTCGATCGTCGTGTCGTGGCTCATCCCGGGTTGATCTGATCCGGGCCGGCAACGCCGGCACTCGTGGGCTTGCGTGCTTCAGATCCCGCTTGAGGAGCCACCGGGATATCGCCTACCAGGTAATCCGCGGCCCAACCGCCCAGGGTTCTCGCCTCGGCCAAACTAGTTGCGGTGATCGCCGAGACTGACGAGGAACGAAGAAAACGAGAACGTCAACGCCTGCTGTTCGATGAGATCGCCGCACGCTACGACGCAACTCGTCGGGGCTATCCGAGCGAAATCATCGACACGGTGATCACCACCGCAGGGCTTGGTCCGGGCGCCGCGGTTCTCGAGATCGGCTGCGGCACTGGTCAGCTGACTCGTCACCTGGCCGCCCTCGGCTTCCAGCTGACTGCGATCGACATCGGCTCCGCCATGATCAGCACCGCTCGATCCAACGTCACCGACGGGGCGACCAGCTTTGAGGTCACCTCCTTCGAGGACCTTCAGGTCGCCGATCGTTCGTTCGATCTCATCATCTCGGCCACCGCCTTCCATTGGATCGATCCTGAAATGGCCTGGATCAAGACGGCCCGGCTTCTGCGCCCCAACGGTTGGTTGGCGCTGCTCACGACTGGCGAGCACTACGACGATCCACTTGGCGCAGGGCTACAGGAGCTATGGGAGCGACGCAGCAGTGACGGAGGAGGGTGCACCGTCAGGACAAGGCCGGTCTGGGCCGAGACAATCAGCCAAAGCGACCTGTTCGCCGACGTCGTCGAGGCATCACACAGCTGTCAGTTGAGCCTGCCTGCTCAGGTCGTGCTTGGCGTCGAGTGCACGCGGGCGACGTTCCTCAGCTATAGCGACAGGAACCGTGCCGAGTTCGTGGCCGAGCTGGAGACGCTCCTCGGCTCCGCGACGGAGGTCGGTGTGACGCAAAAGACGCTCCTGGCCATGGCGCGGGTCCAAGAATGGCCGTGAGGGCCGACCGGCGGCACGACCAGTGCCGCGGTCCAACCGGGATAGGAGATCAATGCCATGCGGATTGGAGTGTTGACCGGCGGTGGAGACTGTCCGGGACTCAATGCCGTGATCCGGGCGGTGGTGGTCGCGGGGCGCGTGGTGCACGGCGATGAGTCGATCGGCTTCCTGGACGGCTGGCGGGGGATGCTCGAAGACCAGGCGGTTGAGCTTGATCCCGAGCGGTGCGCCGACCTGCTGCCGGTCGGGGGAACCGTCCTCGGGACCTCCCGCACCAATCCCTTCGCAGCGGACGGGGGTCCCCAGCGCATCATGGACACGGTCGCCAGCCGCCAGGTCGACGCCGTCGTGGCGATTGGTGGTGAGGACACACTCGGGGTTGCCCAACGGCTGCACGCCCTCGGACTTCGGGTGGTGGGCGTGCCCAAGACGATCGACAACGATCTCTCTGGGACCGAGGTGACCTTCGGTTTCAATACGGCGGTACAGACCGCTACCGAAGCGATCGACCGCCTCCGGACGACAGCCGAGTCTCACCACCGGGTCATCGTGTGCGAGGTGATGGGTCGCCAGGCGGGGTGGATTGCCACTGAGGCCGGGATCGCCGGTGGCGCGGCGGAGATCCTCGTCCCCGAGGTGCCCTTCGACCTCGAGTCGGTGTGCCAACGGCTCGTGCGTCGCCACGAACGGGGTCGGTTCTCTTCCATCGTCGTGGTCGCCGAGGGCGCCCTCCCGAGGCCCGGGCCCGACGCCGACTCGGCTCGGACGGCGACCTCGTCCACCTCGGTCGACCAGTTCGGTCATGCCCGGCAGGGAGGAATCGGGGTCTGGCTGGCCGAGGAGCTGGAACGGCGAACCGGCTACGAGTCCCGGGTCACCAACCTTGGTCACGTCCAACGGGGTGGCACCCCGACGGCGTACGACCGGGTGCTGGCCACACGCTTCGGCGTCGAGGCGGTGGCCGCAATCCACGACGATGATTTCGGCGTCATGGTGGCGCTCCGGGCCGGCGGGATCGTCCGGGTTCCCTTCGCAGAGGCCCTGGCCACCCCGAAGACGCTCGACTTGGTTCTGCTCGAGGAGGTTGCCAGGCCGCTTCTCGGTTGACTACGCCCCGCTCAGGTGGCCGACGCGCCCCCGACCAGGGCCGCCAGGTCGGCGAGCCGGTTGGAATAGCCGGACTCGTTGTCGTACCAACCGAGGACCTTGACCAGGTGGCCGTGGCTCATGGTCAGCCCCGAGTCGAAGACGCACGACGCCTTGGATCCGATGATGTCGGACGAAACGAGGGGCTCCTCGGAGTACTCGAGCAGCCCGGTGAGGCGCCCGGAGGAGGAGGTGTCGCGGAAGGCCTCGTTGATCTGGCCGACGCTCGGCGTGTCGCGCACGTTCGCCACCAGATCCGTGATCGACGCGTCCGGCACCGGCACGCGCAGCGCTAGTCCGTCGAGGGTCCCGTTCAGGTGCGGGAGCACGAGGCCGGCCGCCCGAGCCGCCCCCGTCGTGGTCGGCACGATGTTGATGGCGGCCGACCGTGACCGCCGAGGGTCGTGGTGGAGCGAATCGACGAGGCGCTGGTCCTCGGTGTACGCGTGCACGGTCGTCATGAAGCCGTCTTCGATTCCGAAGGCGTCGTCGAGCACCTTGACGAGGACGGCCAAGCAGTTCGTGGTGCACGAGGCATTCGAAATGATGAAGTCCCGGGCGGGATCGAACACCTCGTCGTTCACGCCGAGGACGATGGTCACATCGGGATCCTGAGCGGGCGCGGAGATCACCACACGGGTGGCGCCGGCTTCCAGGTGCGCGCCTGCCAACTCCCGGCTGGTGTGCCTGCCCGTCGCGTCGACGGCGACATCGACGGACAGCTCCCGCCATGGGAGCACCTTTGCGTCGGCTTCCGTCAGCATCGGGATCCGGAGCTCGCCCACGACCATGGCGTCGGTGTCGGCGCGGACCGGCTCGGGCCAGCGGCCGTGCACCGAATCCCGGGCGAACAGCCGCGCCAACGCCGCCGGGGCGCCCAGATCATTGATCGCCACGACCTCGAGGTCGTGGGTGGAGGTAAGAACGGCGCGTAGCAGAGCGCGCCCCGTACGTCCGAAGCCGTTGATCGCCAGTCGCACCGTCATCCTGCGGCCTCCGTGGTTGGACTCACCCCGCCCAGCCATGGTGGCGCCCCGGGAAGGGCGCGAATAGGGCCGAACGTCCCGCATCTGGACCCGACCTCGGGGTCGACGTCGCTCGGTGACAGCCGGGTGACAATCGGGGCCGGTGGGGGGCGACCACTATCGTGATGCGACGATGTGGGCGACGTCGGGGGACCAACGGGGATGGGGCGGCCGTTGATGCTCCCCCGGTTCCTGCGGCCGGATCCCGAGCACCCCTCGAAGACGTTCTCCTCGCTGCGCATCCGCAACTACCGGCTGTTCTTCGTCGGCCAGCTGATATCGGTGTGCGGGACCTGGATGCAGACGGTCGCCCAGGCCTGGCTGGTGCTGCAGCTCACCCACAGCGGCACCGACCTCGGCATCGTGACCGCGGCCCGATTCGCGCCGCTGCTGTTCCTCGGCCCCTGGGGTGGCCTGGTGGCCGATCGCCTCGACAAGCGGCGGGTCCTCTGCGTGACCCAGACGCTGGCCGGCCTCCTGGCCGGCGCGCTGGCGCTGGTGGCGTTCGACCATGTGGCCACGATCTGGCCTATCTACGGGCTGGCGCTGGCGCTCGGCTTCGTGAACGTCTTCGACAACCCCGCGCGCCAATCGTTCATCTCCGAGATGGTCCCGAACTCCGAGCTGCGCAACGCCGTGACCCTCAACTCGGTCACGCTCAACCTGGCCAGGGTCATTGGCCCGGCGATCGCCGGCGTCCTCATCGCCACCGTCGGCATCGGCCCGTGCTTCGCCGCCAACGCGGTGTCGTTCGGGGCCGTGGTCATCAGCCTCGTCATGATGCGCCGAGAGGAGCTGTGGACCGCGCCGCCCGAGCGGCGCCAACCGGGGCAGATCCGCCAGGGGCTGCGATACGTGATCTCCACGCCCGAGCTGTTCATCCCACTCCTCATGATCACGATCGTCGGGACGCTGGCCTGGGAGTTCGCCGTGTCGCTGCCGCTGCTCGCCCGCTCCACCTTCCGCGGCGGAGCCGGCACCTACGGCACCATGCTGTCGGTGATGGGCGTCGGCGCCGTGGTCGGCGGCCTCGTCACGGCGCGCCGGGCCAAGATCACGGCCGTCGGCCTGGCCTGGGCGTCCATCGGCTGGGGCATCGCGATCCTGGCCGCCGCGCTGGCGCCGCGCCTGTGGCTCGAGCTGGTCGTCCTCCTCTTCGTCGGCTACGGCAGCATCAGCTTCAACTCGTTGGCCAAGACCACCCTCCAGCTGGGCTCGGCGCCCGCCATGCGCGGCCGGGTCATGGCGCTGTGGTCGGTGGCCTGGCTGGGGTCGACGCCGGTCGGCGGACCCATCGTCGGCTGGGTCGGCCAGCACGCGGGGGCACGCTGGGCGCTCGTCTTGGGCGGGGTGCCCACGCTCCTGTGCGGCGTGGTGGCGTTCCCGAGCCTCCGGCGGATCGACCGACGCACCGCCGCCCACCCCGCCGACCCCGACACCGCGGCCGATCCGGGCCCGGTCGCCCCACCGCCGGCCGAGACCACCTCGGGCCTCCCCTGAGCGGGGCGGCCGAGCCCAAGAAACGAAACAGTTACTTACCGAAAGCAACTAAGGTGCCGGGATGGCCTCGGTTACGCCGGTCGCCGGCGACCCCGACATCGAGTGCATCGGACTGGCCCTCGAGTCCGTGGGGCGCCTGCTCTCGCAGGGCCGGCTCGTCGAGCAGATCCTCCGCCAGGCGAAGGTCGACGCCGGCCGGGCGGACGTGGCACTCCTCCACAACCTGTCCAGCGCGGGCGACTGCGTCCGCCTGGGTGAGCTGGCGGATCGCCTGCGGGTCGACGCCCCGACCGTGACCCGGCGGGTCCAGCAGCTGGGGGGCCGTCAGCTGCTCCGACGCGTGCCGGACCCGCGCGACAAGCGAGCCTCGCTGGTCCACCTCACGCCGGCCGGCGCGCGGCTCGTCCAGCGGGTGCTCTGTGCCCGCCGGACCTGGCTCGAGCGGGTGCTCGACCGCTGGAGCGAGCGCGACCGAGCGGAGTTCGGTCGGCTACTGGCGCGCTTCGTGACCGATGTGGGGAAAGACCTCGAAGGTCCCGATGGCCACTGACACCGTGCCGATGACCCAGGACGCGCCGCCCGAAGGCGCCGTCGGGAGGGCCGAGCACCGGCGCGTGCTCATCATCTTGGGCGCCCTCATGCTCGGCATGACGCTGGCGGCGCTCGACCAGACCATCGTGTCGACGGCGCTCCCCACCATCGCGGGCGACCTTCGCGGGCTGAACCACCTCTCGTGGGTGATCACCTCCTACCTGTTGGCCTCGACCATCTCGACCCCCTTGTGGGGGAAGCTCGGCGACCTCTACGGGCGCAAGGGTTTCTTCCAGGCGGCCATCGTGATCTTCCTGATCGGCTCGGCGCTCTCGGGGCTCGCGCACAACATGACCGAGCTGATCGGCTCGCGGGCGATCCAGGGCATCGGTGCCGGCGGGCTGATGGTCGGCGCGCAGGCCGTCATGGGCGACGTCATCTCGCCCCGCCAGCGGGGGCGCTACATGGGCTACTTCGGCGCCGTGTTCGGGATCACGAGCGTCCTCGGCCCGCTCATCGGCGGGTTCTTCACCGAACACCTCACCTGGCGGTGGGTGTTCTACATCAACCTGCCGCTCGGCGCGGTCGCGCTGTTCATCGTCGCCGCCGTCCTGCACCTCCCGCGCAAGCGGACCCAGCACAAGATCGACTACCTCGGCACCGCGCTGCTGGGCGCCGGGGTTACCGGGATCATCCTGCTCACCACGTGGGGCGGCACCACCTACGCGTGGCGGTCCTCCCAGATCATCGGGCTGGCAGCACTCAGCCTCGCCATGATCGCGGCGTTCCTCGTCGTCGAGACGCGGTCGCCCGAGCCGATCATCCCCCTCGGCCTGTTCCGCCTCCGGGTGTTCAGCGTGGCCAACGCCATCGGCTTCATCGTCGGCTTCATCATGTTCGGCTCGATCATCTACATCCCGCTGTACCTGCAGACGGTCCACGGCGCCAGTCCGACGAGCTCGGGACTCCAGCTGCTACCCCTCGTCGGGGGGATGCTCTGCACCTTCATCTTCAGCGGCCAGATGGTCTCCCGGCGGGGCAAGTACAAGATCTTCCCGATCATCGGGACGGCGGTGCTCACGGTCGGCCTGGTCCTGCTCGCCCAGTTGACCCCCTCGACCGGACTCGACGTGTCGTCGGTGTACATGTTCGTGGTCGGCGCGGGCGTCGGCTTCGTCATGCAGATCCTGGTCGTGGCCGTGCAGAACGCCGTCCCCTACAGCCAGCTCGGGACGGCCACGTCGTCGGCCAGCTTCTTCCGGTTGATCGGGGGCTCCTTCGGTGTCGCGCTCTTCGGGGCCATCTTCAACGCCCGGCTGTTCGCGGACCTGCCGAAGTACCTCCCGGCCGCGACCGTCCGTGCGTTGCACGTGCTCTCCGGGCACAACATCGCAAGCAACCCCGCCCAGCTGAAGCTCCTCCCGCCGGCCATCCACCACGGGTTCGTGGAGGCGTTCAGCCACTCCCTCCAGGGGGTGTTCCTGGTCGGGGTCCCCTTCACCCTGCTCGCCTTCGGGCTCTCGTGGCTGCTGAAGGAGGTCCCGCTCCGGGACCAGGCCTACATGAACGTCGACAGGGAGGGCGTGGCCAGGATGGACCACAGCCCCGTCGCGCACCTCTAAAGCGCCGCGCCGCGCACAACCCGCCGGCTTCGCCGCCGGCGACCGGCACCGTGGGCGGAGTGTCCGGACGCTCGGGCCACGCGCGCCGTGGTGCCTGAATGGCACGGCCCCGACCCCCGAGGCCCGTTACACATGACACCGGGCCGCCCAGGGGACAAGATGTCGGCCAAAGCCCGGGCACTTAGGACTCCGGTGGTCAAGGCGAGGCCCATCTTGCAATCCGATCGCGACGACGAGGCGGGGACGTCGGACACCTACGCACGCGAGGTTGGGTTCCAGCTGCGCCTCGTTCGCCAGCGGTTGCGCCTCTCGCTCCAAGCCGTCGAGGCCATGTCGGGGCAGGAGTTCAAGGCCTCGGTGCTCGGCGCCTACGAGCGGGGGGAACGGGCCATCTCGGTGCCGCGCCTCCAGCGCCTGGCCAAGCTCTACGACGTCCCGGTCGACAACCTGCTCCCCGAGGACTCCCCGGTTGCCCCCGCGACCGACGGCGCCGGCGGCGGATCCGACCGCCTCGGCGAGGGGCGGATGATCCTCGACCTGACCAAGCTCGACCGGGTGAAAGAACCCGAGCGCGAGCTCCTCCGGCGGTTCGTGCGGATGATTCAACTGCAGCGGCAGGACACGACCTCGACCAGGATCACGATCCGGGCCGAGGACCTCCGCTCGATCGACTACCTGCTCGGTGAGAACCAACGACTAGACGACCAGTGGCTGAAGAACATCGGCTTCCTGATCGAGCCCTGAGCTAACCCGAGCGCTCCCCCGACGGTGGGACTCAACCACGCCCTGGCCTTCTCGGCCGTCGCCGGCGCCGTGCCCGAGCGCGAGTGCATCGTGACGAGGGACCGTCGGCTGTCCTACGCCGCGGTGGCCGACCGCTCCCGACGGCTGGCCAACCTCCTCACCGCCCGCGGGATCACCCTGCGCCACGAGCGCGCCGGACTCCCCGGGTGGGAGTCCGGCCAGGACCACCTGGCGCTGTACCTCTACAACGGCAACGAGTACCTGGAGGGCATGCTCGGTGCGGCGATGGCCCGCGCCGCGTCGTTCAACGTCAACTATCGCTACGTCGAGGCCGAGCTCGCCCACCTGTTGAACGACGCCAACGCGGCGGCCGTCCTCTACCACGCCCGGTTCGCCCCCACGCTGGCCGCGGTGCTGGATCGACTGGTCGCCCGGCCGCTGCTCTTGCAGGTGGCCGACGAGAGCGGCAACGACCTCCTCCCCGACGCCCTCGACTACGAGGCCGCGTTGGCCGGCTCGGCGGCGGCGGCGCCCGCCACGGCCCCCTCGCCCGACGATCTCTACGTGCTCTACACGGGCGGGACGACGGGCAGCCCGAAGGGCACACTCTGGCGACAGGCCGACCTCTTCGACACCACGCTGGCTCCCCTGATCGCGGCGGGCGGGATCGACCCCTCCAGTCTCGAGGCGCTCGAGACGAGCGTCCGCGCCGGCACCCCTCGCCGTGCGCTGCCGGCGCCCCCACTCATGCACGGGGCCGGCCAGTGGATCGCGCTCGGGATGTTGCTCGGCGGGGGCACCGTCGTGTTCCCCGATGTCGTGGCCCAATTCGACCCGGCAGCGATCTTGGACGCCATCGAGCGCGAGCGGGTGGACTTCCTGGCGATCGTGGGCGACGCGTTCGCCCGGCCCCTCTGCGACGAGCTGGAACGCCAGCCGCGCGACATGAGCTCGCTCGGCGCGATCGTGAGTGGGGGCGCGGCCATCAGCGTCTCGACCAAGGCCCGGCTCCATTCGCTGCTGCCGGCCGCCCTGCTCATCGACTCGGGCGGCGCGTCGGAGACCGGTCCGCAGCTGAGCAACGTGAGCGCCAACGGTTCGGAGCCGACGAGCGGCGTCTTCCTACCGAGCGCCAACACGATCGTGCTCGACGAGGATCGCCGCCACGTCCTGGCCGCCGGCCACGACGCCATCGGCTGGCTCGCCCACGAGGGGCCGCTCCCGCTTGGCTACCTCCACGACGAGGCCAAGACCGACGCCACCTTCCCCGTGGTCGACGGGCGGCGGATGGTGGT
The DNA here is from genome assembly GCA_035604685.1 of Acidimicrobiales bacterium. Lineage (GTDB taxonomy): Bacteria > Actinomycetota > Acidimicrobiia > Acidimicrobiales > RAAP-2 > DATNIB01. Next base: position 15,787 of record DATNIB010000034.1, read on the forward strand.
CCCAGGCGACCGGGCCCGCCTGCGGGCCGACGGCCTGGTGGAGCTCATCGGCCGCGAGTCGATGACCATCAACTCGGGGGGCGAGAAGATCTTCGCCGAGGAGGTGGAGCAGGCGCTCATGGCCCACCCCGACGTGCTCGACGTGCTGGTGGTCGGCCGGCCGAGCGAGCGGTGGGGGGAAGAGGTGGTGGCCGTCGTCCAGCTGGCCGCCGGTTCCGGCGCGACGGACGAGGGGTTGAAGGACGCCTCGGGGGCGCACATCGCGCGCTACAAGGTCCCGAAGGCGATCGTGCGGGTCGACCGGGTGCAGCGGTCGCCCACCGGCAAGCCGGACTACCCCTGGGCGAAGCAGGTGGTCGCGACCCGTTGATCGCCGGACCCACCCCCAACCCTCCCGACTCCCGTGCCTGACAGGAGCTGCCCATGACCACGATCGACCGCTATCGCCGCATCGCCGACGGCTTCTCGGCCCGCCTGGACGGGGTGGGCGTAGACCAGTGGTCGCGGCCGACGCCGTGCACCGACTGGACCGTCCGGGAGCTGGCGGCGCACGTCGTCGCGACCCACCGCCGCGTGCTGTGCGCCGTCGACGGCGGTGAGCCGGCCGAGGTGGACGCGAACGTCGACCTGGAGGGCCAGTGGCGGGAGGCCAGCCAGGCGATCCTCGACGCCGTCTCCGACGAGGCCAAGGCGACCAAGACGGTGGGCGGCATGTTCGGCGAGCAGCCCTTCGAGTCCCTGGTCGGCCGCTTGCTCTGCACCGACACTCTGGTCCATACCTGGGACCTGGCTCGGGCCACCGGCCAAGACGAGCGACTCGACCCAGAGGCGATCTCGCGATCGGAGGAATTCCTCACCCCCATCGACGAGGCGATCCGCCGGCCGGGTGGGTTCGCCGCCAAGATCGATTCACCGGTCGACGCCGACGCGCAGACCAGGTTCCTCAACTTCTGCGGCCGGGCGGTCTGAAAAGGACCGACGGCGCGACGGTCAGCCGTCGCCCTCCGGTGTGAGCTCGATCAGGGCGCCCAGCGCGGCCCGGGTGTGCGCCACGTACCCGGCACCGACGCGCGCCGTCAGTGCGGCGTCGATGCGATCGACGGCCGACCGTGAAGCGGCGGCGGCGCGTCGGCCCCGCGCGGTGAGCGTCACCGTGAGGCGGCGGCGGTCCCTCGGATCCGGGGACCGGTCGAGGTAGCCGCGCACGACCAGGGTCTCCACCAGCTGGCCGGCCGCCTGCTTGGACACGCCCAGACCCTCGATGATCTCGCGCAGCGGCGACCCGTTGCGGGCGATGGCCCCGATGACGAAGCTGCCGTTGCGCGGCAGGTCGGCGCAGCCGGCCTCCGCCAACGCGCGCCGGATGGCGTCGCCGTAGGTGGCGTGGGCCCGGCGGAGGAGGGCCGGGAGCGCGACCTCCTCGTACCGGGCGACGGGGCCGGCGGTGGGGGACACGACTCGAGCGTACGGAGGAGGCGCCACATAGTCAACGGCCAGTACTATTCGACCTCCTCGGGTCCGGACCGCCCGCGCCCCGCGTTTCATCGGGCGGAAACAGCCCGGAAACTCCCCGGACCCACAGAGCCCGTATACCTGCTAGGTGGCCATTCGTCTCTCTGGTGCCGATTGCGCGGGACCACCGTGACGACGACCGTCGGCCAGGACTACGTGTTGGGCGGTGGGTACGACGAGTACGTGCGGCGAGACGGGACGCTCCGCCCCGAGATCGACCCGCTGTGGCGCCACCTGCGGGCGATCGGGCTGCCGGCGCTCCGCGAGCACCAGGAAGCGGCCGAGCGGGAGATCCGCGCCATCGGGGTGACGTTCGGTGTGGACGGGCGCGAGACACCGACGGCGCGCTCGTGGCCGCTCGACCTCCTCCCGCGTATCGTGGTCGCCAGCGAGTGGAAATGGATCGAGGCCGGGCTGATCCAGCGCCTCCAGGCGCTCAACTGCTTCATCGACGACTGCTACCACGAGCAGCGCGCCGTGCGGGCCGGCGTCGTCCCGGCCGAGCTGGTGCTCAACTCGCCCAACTTCCGGCCCGAGTGCGTCGGCGCCCGGCCGGTCGGCGCCGTCTGGGCACACATCTGCGGCAGCGACCTCGTGCGCGACGCCGACGGGACCATCTACGTCCTGGAGGACAACCTCCGGGTCCCCTCCGGCGTGTCCTACATGATCGAGAACCGGATGGTGGCCAAGCGGATCTTCCCCGAGCTGTTCAGTTCGTACAGCATCGAGCCGGTCGACCCCTACCTCAGCCACCTGGGGGCGCTGCTCTCGTCGGTGTCGGCACCGGTCGACCAGCCGACCGTGGTGGTGCTCACCCCGGGGACCTACAACGCCGGTTACTTCGAGCACGCGTTCTTGGCCCAGCAGCTGGGGGTGGAGCTCGTGACGGGCGACGACCTCGTCGTCCTCGACGATGACACGGTGGCGATGAAGACGATCGACGGGCTCCAGCGGGTCGACGTCGTCTACCGGCGGGTTGACGACCTCCACCTCGATCCCGAGGTCTTCCGCCGGGACTCCAAGGTGGGGGTGCCCGGGCTCGTCCGGGCGTGGCGGGCCGGCCGGGTGGCGATCGTGAACGCGCCGGGCGCCGGCGTGGCCGACGACAAGGCCGTCTACGCGTTCGTTCCCGAACTCATCCGGCTCTTCTTGGACGAGGAGCCGATCCTCCACAACGTCCCCACCTATCGCTGCGGCGACCCCGACGAGCGGCGCTTCGTCCTGGAGCACCTGGAAGAACTGGTCGTGAAGCCCGCCAACGAGTCGGGTGGCTACGGCATCGTGATCGGTGGCCGGGCCGGGCCCGGCGCCCTCGAGCTCGTCCAGCGGCGGATCGAGTCGCATCCGGCCGGGTGGGTGGCCCAGCCCACGCTGGCGCTCTCGATGGTGCCGACGCTGTGCGCGGGGGAGCTGGCGCCCCGCCACGTCGACCTGCGTCCCTTCGTGCTCCTCGGGCCCGGCGGGAGCTACGTGACCAAGGGCGGCTTGACCCGGGTGGCGCGGGAGGAGGGATCCCTGATCGTCAACTCCTCCCAGGGGGGCGGCAGCAAGGACACCTGGGTGGTGGACGCGGCGACGATCCCGGGCGCCGAGCCCGCGTTCGTCTCGCTCGGGGCGCCCACCGGCGCGCCGGTGGAGCGCGCGGCGCCCGCCAAGCCCACCTTCGCCCTCGGCCACGCCCTGTAGGGGGCTATCCCGTCTGCGGGTGCGTTGGCGTCGAACCGTCCGGCAGCAGGATGTCGAAACCGTCGGGGATGTTGAGCAGCCCGGGCGCGGTGCCGGGGTGGTCCGTCACCCCGTACTGCCAGACGAGGGCCCCGGTCGTCGGGTCGATGCTCACCATGCGGTCGCCGAAGTCGTCGTTGGCCAAGAACGCGCCGCTCGGGAGCTGCTCGACCAGCGACGGCTGGTTCAGCATCCCGGGGCCCGAGGCCGGCTGATACCGGTAGAGGATGTTCCCGGCGCGGTCGAACTCGATGATCCCGCCGGGCGTCGCGTAGTCGGCTAGCAGATACAGGTCCGGACCGAGCGGCTGGGGGTCGGACGGATAGGAGACGGCGACGTGGGTAGTCCAGACCAGCTGGCCGCTCGGCGTGTATTCGCTCACCCAGGAGCCGGTGACCTCGGAGATGAGGAGGTTGCCGTCCGGGAGCGGGGTGTCACCGTTGGGTGCGCCCAGGCTGGTCGGCGGGTGGTGCGTGCACACCCCGGTGGTGCCGATCTGGCCGGCGATGCTGGCGTCGGGGTTGAGGATCAGGATCCGGCAGTTGTCGGCGTCGGCCACCGTGATCTGGCCGTTCTTGAACAGGTAGGCGTCGTCGGGCTCGTGCAGGTAACCGGGCCCAGAGCCGATCTGGCCGGGGTGCCCGTAGGTCCACAGGATCTTGCCCGAGGGATAGGCGATCTCGACCAGCGTCTCGTTCTCCTCCTGGTTGACGAGGATGGCCTGGCCGTGGTGGATGAAGAACGCGTCGTCGGGGAAGTAGAAGCCCTTCGGTCCGGGCGGCGCCGGTGCGGTGGCGTTGGGGTAGCTCCACAGGATCGAGCCGGCGTCGCTCAGGAGCAGCAGGCGATCGTTGCCCCGATCGGCGATGAGCAGCTTGGCCCCGAAGTAGGGCGACCCGGCTCCGGGCGCCCCCGCCCTGCCGAAGCGGGCGTCGGGCCGGAGCATCTGCACGGCGGCGACCGGCGTTCCGCCCCGCTCACCGCCGACCAGCCAGACCGTGGCGCCGACGACGGCCGAACTGGCGTGAGAGACGGGGACCTGCAGCGTGCCGGCCACGAGCAGCCGGCGGGTCGCCGGATCGAAGCTCCAGACAGTCGGCACCGAGAACGTGCCGGCATCGGATCCCGGACCGGCGGCCGGGGCGTTGGTGCCGTCGGGGGCCGGGACGTTTGCCGCGGCGCCGCTCGAGCTGTCCCCGCCGAAGAGGTAGAGGTGCCCGCCGACTCTGGCCGCGGACGCGCCCTCCAGGGGCTCGGGCAGGTGGGCCACGACTCGGGCTTGACGAGAGACGAGGTCGATCGCCTGCACGTCGGTCACCGGGCCGGCGTGGGCGCCGACCGCCTGGCCACCGAACACGTAGATGGTGGTCCCGAGGGCGGCGACGGCGGGGTAGCGAACGGCGACCGGCAGCGTGGCCACGGTCGAGTACGTCTTGCCGTCCGTGGTGGCCAGCACTGCGGGATCTCCCCGGGTCCCGTCGTAGCCGCCGATCACGTACGCGGTCCGACCGACGACGATCGCGCTGGCGTCGGACCGGGGTTGGGGGAGCTGCCCGACGACCACGCCGGTCGACGCCCCGGCCGCCGCGCCCGTGGGCAGTGCCTCCACGGACGCCACCGTCGTCTGGGCGCCTCCCCCGAACAGCAGGTATCGCCCCCGCAGGGCAACGCCGGCCGCGTCATGGGTGGGGCTGGCCAACGAGCCGATCGCCGAGGGGACCCCACCGGGCACCGCCAGGGCCGTGATCGCACCGGATGAGGTGCTGGCACTGGTCAACCCCCCGATGACCACGAGCTGGCCGCTCGGCCTGGGCAGCACAACCTCCCGGCTGAGCGGCGCCGCGAGCTGCCAGGGGAGCAAGCCCGCCTCGACCGCCGGCGCTTCGCCCGAGGTCGGCGGCGGCGGCCGGCCAACGGTCCCCGTGGTGCCGTGCGCCGCGGTGGTGGTCGTGGAGCCGTTCCGTGCCGTACTCGACGGACTGCGCTTGCCGTTCCCACCGACCGTGACGAGCAGGATGGCGACGACCAGCACCGTTGAGAGGACCGCCAGTGTCACTCGCCGTCGCCGGAAGGTGCGGGCACGGGCCTCGGACCGCGGGGACCGCGCGGGCGGGGTCACCCGACGTGTCTACCCGACGCAACGGGCGGGCGGGCGCATACCGTTTCGACTCCTGGATCGGCGACTGCGCGCCCGCGGGAGGCGCTCACCCAGCTGCGCCGGTTGCGCCAGCGCTCAAAGCGTCATCGGCGAAGCACGAGCCGCTGTCCCTTGCCCCCGAGCAGCGAGACCGCGAGCCCAAGCACGCCGACGTCGCGCAGCACGAGGTCGGACAGCCCGGCGCTGACCGTGAGCGAGACGACGATCTCCAATAACAGCAGCGAGGCGATCGCCGCCGACAACCGAGGCGCGATACCTATGACGAAGGCGACGGCGAGGAGGCTGAGCACCCACCCGTGGCCGAGCACCAGGACCTTAGCCAGGCTCGAGGTGGTCGCCACGATCGGGACATAACCCGTCCAGAGCCCGGGCGCGACGAGCTCGTGATAGCCGAACCACCCGAGGACGAGGCCGAGCAGGATCCTGGCGGCGGTCGGGGACCAGGAGCGGACTGCCGCGTCGAGGTCGCGGACGAGGTGGGCGTTCGGCGGCGCGGGATTCCGGGGTCGCGGCGCGGAACCCCCCGCGGCTGACGGCCGTCGCCCAGCGGCAGGACGACCGGCCGCCGGCGGAAGTGTCCGAGTCGCCACCCGCTGGGGGGAGGTTTTCGGGGGGTTGGTCATCGCCGCGGCCCAAAGGTCGGCAGCCCAGTCCGGATCGTCGTCATTCGACGATCCGACCCTGCGCGTTGGTGATGAGCACACCATCGTCCCCGAAGTTGTAATCGGCATCCCCGCTGTCGTCGCCAAAGGTCGATTCGATGAAGTACACGCGGTCGCTGGCCGGATACGTCTTGGTTTGCGCGCTGGGAGAGTTGTTGGCCTTGACGCTGAGCTTTACCGTCCCGGTGCCGTTCGGGACGACCGAGACGGCGAACCCGGCAAGTGCGGCGTGCGTTTGACTGCTCACGGTGCCCGGATACACCTGGTAGGCGTAGGAGGCGTACTGCGTCGAGGAGAGCAACGGCCCGAGCTTCTGGGGGGTCGAACCCGTCGGCGCCGTGGTCGTCGGGGCGGCCGGGTGGTGACTCGAACTGGGCGAGGTCTTCGGTGCGACGGTGGTCGGCGGGCTGGTGGCGGCCGCCACCGGCACCGCCGGGCCCTGCCCGTAGCCGTGGACCGCCAGAGCGGCAGCGAGGACACCCGCCGCCGCCAGAACGAGCAGCCCCCTCGGTCCCACCCGCTCGCTACCGAGGCGCATGGAGCACCCCGGCGACAGAGGTGGACCCTCCCTGTAACCCGCCCAGATTGGCGCGACACCCGCGGGCAGCGGTCGAGGGACCCATGGGGCTGATTATCGACGCCATACCTGTAGGGAACATGAACAAGCTGGTGAGCGGCCCGGGTTCGTTCGGCCCCGGTTCCTCCCCTCGGCGCGTTCCCTCTCGCTACTGGTCCTGGTGGGTCGGGTGCACCGCCCCAGCCACGTCGACCGAGAGCGCCCTGAGCTTCAATCGCAGGCGGGCCGCCCGGAGGCGACCAGCGACCGGCGAGCGAAATCGGGGCTGGTGGCCCTGGCCACCGCGGGAGCCGTCATCGTGCCCTATCTTCTCTACCGGCGGAGACCCGCGTACCCGGTGACCGTCGCCGGTCTAGGAATACGGTTGGCCCATGACGATGCAGGATGCCGCTCCTCAGATGGAACGTGACGTTGTGCACCTTTCGAACGTCATCAGACGCCGGCTGGTCGACGGTGCCGGCGACCGGCTCGGCCGGGTGCAGGACGTGGTCGTCCGAGTCGGCGATGCCCCCCACCCCCCGCTGGTCGGGCTGGTGGTGAAGGTCGAGGGGCGAGACCTGTTCGTCCCGATTGACAACCTCGCCAACTTTGAGCCAGGCCGGGTTCGCTTCGAGGGTCGAAGGGTCGACCTGCGCCGGTTCGAACGCCGGCCGGGGGAGCTGCTGCTCGGGCAGGACCTGCTGGCGCGCCACCTCATCAACTTCCTCGGGGGCCGACTGGTCCGCGCCAATGAAATCGAACTGGCCAAGGTGCACGGAACCTGGGAGGTGGTCGGCGTTGATCCGTCGAGCCGGCCGGCGTTGCGACGTCTCTTGCCGCGTCGGCTCCGCTGGCGGACCAACAAGGGCCCGCTCGTGGACTGGGCCAGCGTCGAGCCCTTCGTTGGCCACGTCCCGTCGGCTCGGCTGCGCATCCCGTATCGCAAGTTGAAGAAGCTGCACCCGGCCCAGATCGCCGACCTCGTCGAAGCCGCCTCCCATGAAGAGGGCGAGGAGATCATCGAGGCGGTCGGCGAGGACCGCGAGCTCGAGGCAGACGTGTTCGAGGAGTTGGACACCGGTCACCAGCTCGAGTTCGTCCAGGCTCGATCCGACGCAGAGGCCGCCCGCCTCCTCGCGTCGATGGCACCGGACGACGCGGCCGACCTGATCACCGAGGTCGACCAGGAGCGGCGCCTGCCGATCCTGAACCTGCTGCCCGAGCCCCAGCAGCGAAAGGTCCTGTCACTGCTCAGCTACCACCCCGAGACCGCCGGCGGCCTCATGAGCCCCGACTTCCTCTGCCTGCCCGCCGACACACCGGTCTCAGAGGTTCTCGACGCCATCCGGCGGAGCACCGCACCGCACGAAGCCATCCAAATCGTTTTCGCAGCCGATGCGGAAGGAAAGGTCATCGGATCGGCGTCGGCGGTTCGGCTCATCCAGGCGGATCCCGCGGCCAACCTGAGTGACGTGGCGGTGCCCGATCCACCGCATGTGCACGCCGACTGGGACCTGGGAGCCACGGTGCGCAAGATGTCGGACTTCAATTTGACGGTCGCTCCGGTCATGGATGGTGAGCACTCCAAGATCCTCGGCGTGGTCACGGTCGATGATGTGTTGGAGCTGCTGCTACCGACCGGTTGGCGGCGCGACTTCGGCACGACCGCTCAGGAGGCGTGACGATGCGCCGCGAGCGAAGACGCGGCGTCCGCCGTTCTGCGACAACCAACGGCGGACCAGCGTCGAAGTAGCTAGCAACTGACCTCGGGTGAGGGCCCGAACAGGGCCGAGCCCGGGGTCCAGAACATTCCAACGCTCACACGACGTGACCTTGTCGGCATGAGCCCGGCGTTTCGTGCAGGAAGGGCGCCGGCCAGTCCACGGCAGAACTCGACCATGTCACTGATGTCTCCGAACTAGGAACCGGTCCAACCGCTCACCTCTGACCGGGCAGCGGTCGGATCCGCTATCGGCCGCCGGTAGCTCACGCTCGAGGGAGGTGAAAAATGCCCGAGGACCGGCGGGGGACCGACGCCCCGACCTCCGCGGTGCTCGACGAGGCCCACGTCGGAGACATTCAGGGTGCCTTCGGGACGATCCGGCAACACGACACGGAGCCTCGTCGGACCTGGTGGGCACGGCTGCTCGTGCTGCTCGCCATCATGGGTCCCGGGCTCATCGTCATGGTGGGCGACAACGACGCCGGCGGCGTCTCAACCTATGCCCAGGCCGGCCAGAATTTCGGTCTCACCCTGCTGTGGACCCTTCCTCTCTTGATCCCGGTCCTCATCGTCAATCAGGAGATGGTGGTTCGTCTGGGGGCAGTCACCGGCGTGGGCCACGCGCGCCTCATCATCGAGCGATTCGGAAGATTCTGGGGTGCGTTTTCGGTCGGCGACCTGTTCATCTTGAACTTCTTGACGATCGCCACCGAGTTCATCGGCGTGAGCCTGGCCCTCGGGTACTTCGGCGTCAGCGAGTACATCTCGGTCCCGATCGCCGCGGTCGGCCTCATCGCCATGACCGCCACGGGGAGTTTCCGACGCTGGGAACGGTTCATGTACGTGTTCGTGATTGCGAACTTCCTCGTCATTCCTCTGGTGATCTTCAGTCACCCCAAGGCCGGCCCCTTCTTGCACGACCTGGTGGTCCCGGGGGTGCGGGGTGGCTTCAACTCCACCTCCGTGCTGCTCGTGATCGCCATCGTGGGCACGACGGTGGCCCCCTGGCAGTTGTTCTTCCAGCAGTCCAACATCGTCGACAAGCGGATCACACCGCGGTGGATCAACTATGAGCGAGCCGACACGTTCATCGGCTCGATTGTCGTGGTCTTTGCCGCTTCCATCCTGGTAGCGGTGCCCGCCGCCGCCTTCTCGGGCACCAAGATCTTTGGCGCCTTCACGAATGCGGGTGGCGTGGCCCACGGCTTGGCGCACTACGTCGGACACGGGGCCGGAACAATCTTCGCCGTCATCCTCTTGAACTCTTCGATCATCGGCGCGGCGGCGGTGACATTGTCCACGTCCTACGCCTTCGGCGACGTCTTTGGTGCCCGGCACTCGCTGCACCGCGGCTGGCGAGAAGCCAAGCTGTTCTACGGGACCTTCTCAGGCATGGTGTTGGTGGCCGCTGGTCTGATCCTGATTCCGGGCGCTCCGCTCGGTGTGATCACCACCGCGGTCCAGGCCCTGGCCGGGGTGCTGCTGCCGAGCGCCACCGTGTTCCTGCTGCTGCTCTGCAACGACCGCGACGTCCTCGGCCCCTGGGTGAACCGGCCTTGGCTCAATCTCGTCGCCACCGTCATCGTGTCGATCCTGCTCATGATGTCCTTGATCCTGATGGCGACGACGATGTTCTCGAGCATCAACGTCAGAACACTGTCGCTTGTTCTCGGCTTGGTACTCCTCGTCGGCTACATCGTTGCCGGCGTCGCAATTGTACGGACGAGGCTGAAGCACCCGCGGCCGGCACCGCCGGTTCCCAGCCAGCCCCGCGACACCTGGCGGATGCCCGCACTGGGCCTTCTTGAGCGCCCCAAGTGGTCCCGCGGCCGGCTGACCGCGATGTACCTGCTACGCGGCTACCTCGTGGTGGCGGTGGTCCTGCTGCTGGTCAAGGCAATCCAGCTCGGTCTGCACAAGTAGGGAGGGAGCGACGGACCGAGAACCGTTCATCTGCCCGAGGTCTGCCGGTCGCCTCCCATCGAGGGGGCCTTCAGGTGCAAATTGAAGAACGCGACAATGCGCCGCCGGGCGTCTTGAACCGAGGGCTCGTGGTGACCGCCCCCGCCCATGAACTTCCCCATGACCGCAAAGAGCGCCGGAGAGCGGTCGCCCGCGCCGCGGTGGTCATTGAGGAAACCGTGCCCGGCCTCGGGGTACTCCTTTACGTCGTGCTCTATCCCGGCCTCGGTGAGGGCCCGCTCGAGCCGCTGCGCGGCCCCCCGCAACGTCCGGTCCTTGGCCCCGTAGCTCCCCACGATGGGACAGGCCGCGGCCAGGAAGCTTTCCGTGAGAGCGTCCTTCGGGGCCGTGCCATAGTTCACGCTCGACGCCGAGAAGCCGTGGCCAGGAGCGAGCAGCAGGGCAAATCCGCCTCCCATGCAGTACCCGATGACACCGATCTTGCCGGTACAGCCGTCCTGCCGAGCCAACCAGGTGCGCGCGGCGTCGATGTCGTCGAACGACCTGCCCTGCCGGTTGCGTACATCCCGCATCACCGAGCGCATGCAGCTCATCTTCCCGCCCCAGTGGAACAGATCGGGCGCCACCGACAAGTACCCCTCAGACGCCAACCAGTCCGCCTGGCGCTTCAAGTCGTTGCTCATGCCGAGGGCGTCATGGATCACGACAACTCCCGGCCACGGCCCGCTACCCGGCGGCGCAGCAAGATAGGCAGGGATATCACCCCGGGCACCGGCGATCTTCACCTCGGCCACTGCGCCTCCCCTCCCCCGGCGCATGCCTCGACGAAGCACCCGCGGGTTTCGCCCGCTTCCCAAGAGGCAACCGGACGCCGGCGGTGACCCGAACCCGCTCCCGCGGTGAGCGGTCGCCGATTGGCTTGCGCCCGGCACTTGCCTTGTCTCGAATCACCCCGAACTGCGTCCAGGATGACCCGGATCAACACACCTTCTTAGCGCGCTCGGCGGTGTCTCAATTAGCGCGCTCGGCGGGATTCGAACCCACAACCTTCTGATCCGTAGTCAGATGCTCTAGTCCGTTGAGCTACGAGCGCTGGCTCGCCGGGTGCCGGAGAACCCGAATCGGGGACCCGCACCCGGCTACAAGGTAGTCCGGCGCGCCGGACGCACCGGCCCCCGACGCGTCGGCCGATCGAGCCCGGCACGTTGACACGTTCGAACGAGCCAATCTACCCTTTTCGCAGAACGCATACGTGTGCGGCTCGCGCACTTTCGGGAGGAAGCCAATGGCCGAAATCGTGGGCCTCTCGGAAGCAATCGCCACCGCCTCCGACCGTCAGTGAGCCGGGACGAGTTGATCGCCGCCACCACCGCTCTCGATCCGCCCTACGACTGGCCCGCCTACCGCTCGAGCGCGCTGCGGTGCCCCCATCGACCGCTGCTCACGCTGCCGGCCGGACCGACCGAGCTCCACGGTCCAGTGTTCGGCCACCATCGCATCGACCCGGCCGACGCCGACCTGACGGCCCAGCACGCCGGCGAGGCCCTGGGCGAGCGCATCATCGTCACCGGACGGTTGCTCGACGCCGACGGCCGACCCATCGCCGGGCAGCTGGTCGAGATCTGGCAGGCGAACGCCGCCGGCCGCTACGCCCACGGCAACGACCAGCACCCGGCGCCGCTCGACCCCAACTTCACGGGCGCCGGACGCTGCCTCACGGGCGGGGACGGAACCTACCGGTTCGTCACCATCAAGCCCGGCGCCTACCCCTGGCGCAACCATCCCAATGCGTGGCGGCCGGCCCACATCCATTTCTCGGTCTTCGGGCGCACCTTCACCGAGCGGCTGGTGACCCAGATGTACTTCCCGGGTGACCCGCTGCTCGACCTGGACCCGATCTACCAGTCGGTGAGCGACGCCGCCCGCCCGCGGCTGGTCTCGGCCTTCGACCTCGGCACCACGACGCCCGAGTGGGCGCTCGGCTACACCTTCGACGTCGTGGTCGGCGGCCACCTGGCCACCCCGGTGGTCGGCTGATGCCCGGCCACCCCACGCCCTCGCAGACGGTCGGCCCGTTCTTCTCGCTCGGGGTGTCCTGGATCGACGCCGACGAGCTGGTCGATCCCGGCCGTTCGGGGGCGGTGGTCCTGTTGGGACGGGTGCTCGACGGCTCGGGGGCGCCGGTGCCCGACGCGCTGGTCGAGATCTTCCAGGCCTCTCCCACCGGGCGCTTCGACCCGAACGCCGAGGAACGCTGGAGCGGGTTCGGGCGATGCCTGAGCGACGACGACGGGACCTACCGGTTCGTCACCGTGAAACCCGGCGCGCTGGGCGCGCATTCGGCACCCCACATCGACGTGTCGGTGTTTGCCCGCGGCCTCTTGCAGCGGGTGGTCACGAGGTGCTACTTCCCGGACGAGCCCGATGCCAACCGGGCGGACGCCGTGCTCCGCGCGATCGACGATCCGGCCGTCCGCGGTTCACTGGTGGCGGTGCCCGACGGCGAGGGCCTCCGCTTCGACATCCGCCTCCAGGGGGCGGGGGAGACGGCGTTCTTTGCCTGGTGAGCCGGCCCGAAGCGGCGGCGGCATCTTCGAGCCGATCGTCACGAGCGACGATCTGCTGGCGACGACCGACGACCGGGCCTGGGTGCGGGCGATGCTCGACGTCGAGGCCGCCCTGGCCCGGGTCGAGGCGCGCCACGGGGTGATCCCCGGGGAGGCGGCGGCGGCCATCGGCGCCGGCTGCGACACCGCGCCGGTGGACCTCGACGAGCTCGGGCGGGCCGCCCGGGCGGGCGGCAACCCGGTGATCCCGCTCGTGGCGATCCTCCGCCGGGCGCTCCCACCCTCGGCCCGGGACTGGGTCCACTGGGGGGCGACCAGCCAGGACGTGCTCGATACGGCGGCCATGCTGATCGTGGCGCGTTCGCTGCCCCTCATCGACGCCGACCTGACGCAGCTGGCGGCCGGGTGCGCCGGGCTGGCCGAGCGCCACCGCTCGACGCCCATGGCGGGCCGGACCCTGCTACAGCACGCCCTGCCGATCACCTTCGGCCAGAAGGCGGCCGGCTGGCTGGTGGCGGCGCTCGACGCACGGGCCGCGCTCCGCAACGTGGTGCCCCGCCTGGCCGTGCAGCTGGGCGGGGCGGCGGGCACGCTCGCCGCCCTCGGCGACGCCGGACCCGAGGTCCTGCGCTCCCTCGCCCTCGACCTCGGGCTGGCCGAACCCGTGCTCCCGTGGCACACCGACCGGACCCGCGTGGCGGAGGTGGCGAGTGCGCTGGGCCTGGTGGCCGGGACGGGGGCGAAGATTGCGTTCGATGTCGCACTCATGATGCAGACCGAGATCGCGGAGGTCCAAGAGCCGGCGGCGCCGGGCCGCGGCGGCTCCTCGACCCTCCCGCACAAGCGGAACCCGGTCGGCGCGGCCGCCGTCGGCGCGGCCGAGCGCCATGCCACGTCGCTCGTCGGGCTGCTCCTGGCCGGCATGGTCCAGGAGCACGAGCGGGCGGTCGGGGCGTGGCAGGCCGAGTGGGAGGCGCTCGGATCGCTCCTGCGCGTGGCCGGCGGCATCGCGGCGCGCGTCGCCGAGACCGTCGTCGGCCTCGAGGTCTCCACCGACGCGATGGCGCGCAACCTGCGCCAGTCCGGTGGCCTGCTCCTGTCCGAGCGCGTCGTCATCGCCCTGTCGCCGGCCGTTGGCCGGGAGAAGGCTCTCGCCGCGGTGCGGCGCGCCGGGGAACGCCGCTCCACGTCCGGTCGCTCCTTCGCCGACGAGCTGCTGGAGGAGCCGGCGGTGCGCGACCACCTCGGTCCGGCCGAAGTGGCGCGGCTTCTCGATCCGCTCGGCTACCTCGGCTCGGCCGAGCGGTTCGTCGACCGCGCCCTCGCCGCCTACCGGAGCGCCTGAGCGTGCCGGTCGTGGCGCACGAGGGGGCGAACATCCACTACGAGACCCAGGGGCCGGCCGGCGCCCCCGTGCTGGTGCTCGCCAACTCGCTCGGCACGACCACGGCCATGTGGGACGAGCAGCTGACGGCGCTGTCCCAGCGCTTCTTGGTGGTGCGCTACGACCACCGCGGGCACGGCCGCTCCTCGGCCACGCCGGGGCCGTACACGATCGAGCTGCTGGGCGCCGACTGTCTGGCCGTGCTCGACGATCTCGGCGCGGCGCGGGCGTCGCTGTGCGGCCTCTCGATCGGGGGCGCCGTCGCCCTGTGGGTGGCGGCCCACGCCCCCGACCGGGTGGAGCGCCTGGTCCTGTGCTGCACCCGGCCGGCCTTCCCGCCCCCCGAGCAGTGGGCCGACCGGGCCGCCCTCGTCCGCGCGCAGGGGACCGCGCCGCTCCTCGACGTCCTGATGGGGCGCTGGTTCAGCCCGTCGTTCGAGGACACCGACGGCGCCATGCGCCGGCGCGTGGACGGCATGCTGCGCACCGTCGACCCGGAGGCCTACGCCGGGTGCTGCGAGGCCCTGGGTGCCATGGACCAGACGGCCGTCCTGGCCGCCGTGGTGGCGCCCACGCTCGTCGTCGGCGGGGCACACGACCCCGTCTCCCCGCCGGCCGACGCCGCCGCGCTGGCCACCGGCATCGCCGGGTCCGCGCTGGTCGTGCTCTCGGGCGCCGCGCACCTGGCCAACATCGAGCAGCCGGCGCGCTTCACCGAGGCCGTGCTCTCCCACCTGGCCGATCCCCCGGCCATCCGGGGGGACCGGGTGCGGCGCTCGGTGCTCGGCGACGAGCACGTGGACCGGGCGGCCGCCGGCGCCACCGAGTTCACCGCGGGCTTCCAGGACCTCGTCGAGCGGACGGCCTGGGGCGAAATCTGGACCCGGCCCGGCCTCGACCCGGCGACCCGGAGCTGCATCACGCTCTCGATGCTGGTCGCGCTCGGCCACTTCGACGAGCTGGAGTTCCACATCCGGGGCGCCAGGCGCAACGGCCTGACCGGCGCCCAGATCGCCGAGGTGCTGCTGCAGACCGCCATCTACTGCGGCTTCCCCGCGGCCAACCGCGCCTTCGCCGTGGCCCGGCGCGCCCTCCACGAACGCGATGACTGATCCCGGGCGCGACGACGAGGCCTCGGACGAGGGGGCCGCCGGGGTCAAGGGACGGCGCCACTCCAACTTCGTCCAGTCCCTCGACCGCGGGCTGGCCGTCCTGCGGGCCTTCGGGCCCGAGCACTCCCAACTCACGCTCTCCGACGTGGCGCGCTCGACCGGCCTCACGCGCGCCGCCGCGCGCCGCTTCCTGCTCACCCTGGTCCAGCTCGGCTACGTGACGACCGACAAGCGCCTGTTCCGGCTGAGCCCGCGCGTCCTCGAGCTTGGCTTCGGCTACCTGTCGGGCCTCGGCCTGACCGACATCGCGGCGCCCCACATGGAGGAGCTGGTGGCCGCGGTGCAGGAGTCCTCGTCCATCGCCGTGCTCGACGGCGACGACATCGTCTACGTCGTGCGCGTGCCGACGAAGCGGATCATGGCGGTCACGATCACGGTCGGCACCCGTTTCCCCGCTTACTGCACCTCTCTCGGCCGGGTGCTCCTGGCCAGCCTGTCCGAGGAGGCGCTGGCCGGCTACCTCTGCCGGGTGACGCTCGCACCCCTGACCGAACGCACCGTCACCGATCCGAACCGCCTGGTGGCGGCGCTCGACCAGACGCGCACCCAGCGCTACTGCGTGGTGGACCAGGAGCTGGAGGACGGCCTGCGCTCGGCCGCCGTCCCGATCCTCGACAGCCGCGGCGCGCCGTTGGCGGCCCTCAACGTGTCGGTGCACGCCAGCCGGGTCACGCTCGACGAGCTGCGCGGCCGCTACCTGGCCGAGCTCCGCACCTGCGCCGACCGGATCAACGCCGACCTGCGCGCCGTCGGCGCCGCCGCCGGCCGGACCCGGGTCCACTGAGCGACCCTCCCCCGATGACGAGCATCCGGACACAGGTCGGGATCGTGGGCGCCGGTCCGGCCGGCCTCCTGCTCTCGCACCTGTTGGCGCTGTCGGGCGT
Organism: Acidimicrobiales bacterium; assembly: GCA_035604685.1. Lineage (GTDB taxonomy): Bacteria > Actinomycetota > Acidimicrobiia > Acidimicrobiales > RAAP-2 > DATNIB01. Next base: position 32,053 of record DATNIB010000034.1, read on the forward strand.
GGAGAGCGTCGTCCTGGAGGACCGGGCCCGCTCCTACGTCGAGACGCGGGTGCGCGCCGGCGTGCTCGAGCAGGGGTCGGTCGACCTGCTGTGCGAGAGCGGCGTGGGCGAGCGGATGTTGGCCGAGGGGGCGGTGCACGACGGCGTCATCCTGCAGTTCTGCGGCGAGCGCCACCGCATCGACTTCGCCGCCCTGACGGGCAAGCGCATCACCGTCTACGGACAGCAGGAGGTGCTGAAGGACCTCATCGCGGCGCGCCTTTCGGCCGGCGGCGCCATCTACTTCGAGGTGGACGACGTGTGCCCCGAGGGCACCACCACCGACGCGCCGGTCATCTCCTTCTCCCACGGGGGCGTCCGCCACGAGCTGCACTGCGACTTCGTGGCCGGCTGCGACGGCTTCCACGGCGTCTGCCGGGCGGCGGTCCCGGCGGTGGTGCGCCGGGAGTTCACGAGGGAGTACCCCTTCGCCTGGCTGGGGGTGCTGGCCGAGGTGGCGCCGTCCACCGACGAGCTCATCTACGCCTACCACGAGCGCGGCTTCGCCCTGCACAGCATGCGCTCGCCCGAGCTCTCGCGGCTCTACGTCCAGGTGCACCCGACCGAGCAGCTGGCCGCCTGGCCCGACGAACGGATCTGGGACGAGCTGCGCCACCGGCTCGACTCGGCGGGCTTCACCCTGCACGAGGGGCCGCTCATCGAGCGCTCGATCACCACCATGCGCAGCTTCGTGTGCGAGCCCATGCAGCACGGGCGACTCTTCCTGGCCGGCGACGCCGCCCACGTCGTCCCGCCGACCGGTGCCAAGGGCATGAACCTGGCGCTGGCCGACGTGGCGGTCTTGGCCCGCGCCCTCGTGCGCTGGTTCGACCGGGGCGAGCGGGATGCCCTCGACGCCTACTCGGACACCTGCCTTCGGCGTGTGTGGCGCGTGCAGGACTTCTCCATGCTCCTGACCGAGCTCCTGCACCGGCTGCCCGACGCCGACCCCTTCGCCGCCGGCGTGCAGCGGGCGCGCCAGCGCTACCTGGCCGAATCGGCGGCGATGCGCACCACCATCGCCGAGAACTACGTGGGCCTGCCGATCGGCTGACCCGGCGCCGCGGGCCACGCCGGTCCGAACGGGGAGGGCGTGATCGCGCCCCGGGCGGCGACCGCTCAGAGGCCCAGGTGCCCACCGTCCCAGAGCTTGATGCCGCCCAGAATGCCGGCGTTGTTGTCGACGATCGTCGTCTTCTCGAGGACGGGGCCGAGCTCGTCTCGCGTGACACGGCGGGCGTTCCCGCCGCCGATGAAGAGGTGGTCGAAGAAGAACAGCGCGTCGAGCAGGTCGGTGGCCTTGCGCACCCGGCGGTTCCAGCGCTCGTCGCCGATCGACTTGCGGGTCGACTCACCGAGCTGCTCGTTGTAGGTCTCGCCCTTGCGGAACGGCTGGTGCGCGATCTCGAGGTGTGGCAGCAGCCGGCCGTCCATGAAGGCGGCGGTGCCGAAGCCGGTGCCGAGCGTGATCACGAGCTCGAGTCCGCGGCCTGCGACCACGGCCGCGCCCTGGACGTCGGCGTCGTTGGCCACCCGCGTCGGCTTCCCGAGCGCCTCGGCCAAGACGCCGGCCAAGTCGAAGTCGTCCCAGGCCCGCTCGAGCGCCGGGTCGACCTTGGAACCGGGCCCGGACTCCGTGACGAAGTGGGGCGCGCTCAACACGTGGCCCTTGCGCACCATGCCGGGGAAGCCGGCCGAGACCCGGTCGGCCGACGGCAGCGGCCCGACCAGCTTGGCCAGCGCGGCCACCATGCCCGTGTCCCCCTCGGGCGGCATCGGATAGCTGGTGGCCACCCGCACCCGGTCGGCCACCATGGCGCCCGCGGCGTCGAGGACCGACGCCTTGAGGCCGGTGCCCCCGATGTCGATCGCCAGCGTCAGCGGCCGGGTCGGCGCCTCGCCGGGGGCGAGACGGGTCGCGCCGTCCTCGTCGTCGGGTTCGCTCACGACGAGGCACCGCGCGGCGCCGCCAGCGCGCGATCGGCCGGTGGACCCCCCGGCCAGCCGTTGTGATGCACGACCTCGTCGAGGGCGAGGCGCCGGCGCCACCCGTGGCGTTCGAGGTCGGGCGTGGTCTGCAGCGCGCTGACCGGCCCGAGGCACAGCCAGGCCACCGGCCGGACCGGGTCCGGGATGGAGAGGAGCTCGCGCAGGAACTCCTCCCGGTAGAACGAGACCCAGCCCACGCCCATGCCCTCGGCGGTGGCGGCCAGCCACAGGTTCTCGATGGCGAGGCAGACCGAGAAGAGGCCGGCGTCGGCGATGGCGTGGCGGCCGAGCACGTGCGGGGCGCCGCGCCGCTCGTCGTAGGTGACGACGATGGAGAGCGTCGACTCGGCGATCCCCTCGATCTTGAGGTCGGCGAAGCGCGTCGCCAGCTCGTCGGGGAGCGACGCCATGAAGACCTGCCGTTCCGCCTGGACGTGGCGTGCGAAGGCCTGCCGGATCGCGTCGTCGTCGACGATGACGAAGTCCCAGGGCTGGCTCAACCCGACGCTCGGGGCGGCGTGGGCGGCGCCCAGCACGCGGCCCAGCACCTCGGCCGGGATCGGCGCGCCGGTGAACTCGCCTCGCACGTCTCGCCGCGCGTGGATCGCCCGGTAGAGGTCCTTCAGGTCGCCGGGCAGCGTCTCGGTCGACTCGGTGCGGGCGGTGCCGGTCACTGCCGGCACTGTACCCGCGGGGCCCCGAGCGCCGGCCGGCGGCTCAGGCGGCGCGGAGCGTGACCGGCAGCGCCGCCAGACCCCGCAGGACGACGTTCTCGCGGTAGACGACCGGGCCGGCGAGCTCGACCGAGCGGGCGCGCCGGAGGAGGGCGGGCAGCGCCACCGCGGCCTCGAGACGGGCGAGCGGTGCCCCGAGGCAGTGGTGCAGGCCGAACCCGAACCCGAGGTGCCGGTTGTCCTGGCGGGCCAGGTCGAGTCGGTCGGGCTGCTCGAACGCCTCGGGGTCCCGGTTGGCGGACGCGACGAGGGTGGTGACGAACGCCCCCCGGGGGAGGACCTGCCCGCCCACCTCCAGGTCGCGCAGCAGCCAGCGACCCGTCCGCTGCACCGGCGAGACATAGCGCAAGAGCTCCTCGACGGCCGGTTGCACGACCAGGGGGTCGAGTCGGAGCAGCTCCAGCTGATCGGGCTGCTCGAGCAACGCCAGCAGGCCGCCACTCAGCAGGTTCACCGTGGTCTCGTGGCCGGCGATGAGGAGCAGGATCGCCGTGCTGAGCAGCTCCCCCTCGCTCAGCTGGTCGCCCGCCTCCTCCGCCGCCACCAACTGGCTGAGCAGCTCGTCCCCCGGATGGGCCCGGCGCTCGGCCAGCAGCGCGACGAAGTACTCGGCGATGGCCATGGCGGCCTCCCCTTGCGCGCGGCGCTGTACCTCGCTGAGCGCCGTCTCGGGATCGAGGCCGCGTGCGAGCACGCCGGACCAGTCCGAGAAGCGCTGCTGATCCTCGGCCGGCACGCCCAACATCTCGCAGATGATGCGCACGGGCAGCGGGTAGGCGAAGTCGGCGACCGCGTCCATCGCACCGCGGGCCAGGGCCTCGTCCAACAGCTCGTCGACGATCTCGGCCACGCGGGGACGCAGGGTGTCGACCATCCGGGGGGTGAAGGCCTTCTGGACGAGGCCGCGCAGGCGCGTGTGGTCGGGGGGATCGCGGAACAAGAACGGCCGAGCGTCGCGGGGCGGCCCACCGACCAGCTCCCCGATCACCGACGGCGGGAGGAGTGCCGGGTCGACCGCGGTCACGTCCGACGACGCCCTGCGGTCGCGCAGGACCGCCAGGCAGTCGGCGTGGCGCGACAGGATCCAAAAGCCGGGGCGTTCCTGGCAGACCGGGGCGCGGCGGCGCAGCTCCTCGTAGAGCGGCCAGGGATCTGCCGACCACCGCCGGTCCGCCGGGTCGAGGATCGCCGAGCGCAGAGAGTCGGACAGACCCGCGGGCAGGCTCGAGGTCGGCGCCGCCACCTCCGCAGCGTACCGAGGACCCGCCGGGGGTGCTGGGGGCCGCGCCCGCCCCGCGAGCCTTGGGTCGGTCCACCACGGGCGCACTGCGATGCGCGCCGGGGGCAGCGTGCCGTAGACGAGCAGGCCGGTGCCGGCGGGGAACTGGCGGAGCGCGTGGGGCGCCAGCAGCGGACGGCGCTGGGTCGCCGTCGCCGTCGATCGACCGCCGGCCGGGTCGCGCGTGACGGTGGGCGCCAGCACCTCGGTCTCGCCCACCAGGTGGCTCGCGTGGTCGAGCGTCGAGGGATCGGCGATGCCCGAGAGAAAGATCCGACCGCGGTGGTTGTTGAGCACGGTGGCCGCCCGCGCCCCGTAGCGGGCGGTCAGCTGGGCCAGGTCCTGCCACACGGTGACGAGCTGCACCCCGTGCCCGGCGCAGGTGGCGGCCAGGCCGTCGAGCTCGGCCAGCGGGGCGATGTTGGCCGCCTCGTCGAGCACGACGAGCAGGGGCGGATCGAGCGGGCGCCCCGCCCGCGCGCTCGCCGAGAACGCCGTCTCCAGCACGTCCTTGACGACCGCGGAGAAGAGGCCCCGCAGGCGGCGCTGATCGTGGGCCGGCGCGCAGAGATACAGCGTGTGCTCCCCGCGGAGGAGGGCCGCCGGATCGATCGGCCCGTCCCCGTCCGGTCGAGCGGGCGCGTCGGCGAACGGCTCGAGCAGCGTCTCGGCGGTGGTGAACACCGCGCTGCGTTGGCGCTCGTCGCGTTGCCAGGTGGCCCGCGCGGCATCGATGGCCGCCCGGACATTCGCCGCCTCGAGCAGCTCGAGGACCTCGGCCACCTCCTGGGTGTCCACCCAGCGCACCACATCGGCCATCGTCCGGTCGCCGGTGGCGGCCGCGAACAGGAGCGGTGCCAGCAGCTTGGCCGCGGTCGCATACCAGAACTCGCCGTCGGCACTCGTGGTGGCGGCGCGGGTGACCTCGGTGAGGTCGGCGGCGACCCGGCGGGCCCCCGGCCAGGTGCGGGCCGATCGGAGTGGTGACCAGGGGTCGGCGGGCAGGCCGGTCGCCGACGACGGGTCGAAGCACCAGACGCGCCCGCGGGTGGCGCGCCAACCCCGGGTGTCCCGGACGAGGTCCGTCTTCACGCTGCTCGCGACGACCGGACCGCGCCACGAGAGTATCGCCGGGATGGCGAGACCGGTCGTCTTTCCGCTCTGGGTGGGACCGATCACGGCGATGGACTGGGCGCGTTCGGCGCGCAGCACCGGCGGCGTGCGGCGCCAGCTGCTGGTGGCGAGCCAACCCAGGGCCAGGCGGGTCTCGTCGTCCGCCCGCAGCGGCCGCAGGTCGCGACGGGTCGCCCAGCGGGCGCCGTGGTCCGGGGCCGGCGCGATGCGCCGGGGCGATCCGACGCGCCGGCGGGGCAACCCTGCCCCCATGCGGCGCCGATCGGCGAGAAGCAGCCCGCCCAGCGTGACGACCGCCAGCACGGCTGCGCCGGGCGAGGTCGAAGAGAGCGAGATCACGCCCGCGGCGCCATGGCCGCGTCGGTGTCGACCAGCAGCCGCTCGCTCGGCCCGACCAGGTGCTGCACCAGGAACGATCGCAGCCCCACCTTCCAGAGGGCCACCCCGCGCCGGAGCTGTGGCAAGAGCTCCACCTCCGTCGCCGACAGCGACAAGAGATCGGCCGCGCCCTGGGCTTCACCCGGTGGCTGCCCGTAGATGACACGGGTCTCCGAGTCGGCCAGCAGTCCGTGCGCCAGGCCCACCTGCTCGGTGCCGGTGGCGCCGACAGCCTGGAGATCCGAGAGCCGGTGGAGCACGGCGACGTTCGCCACGCCATAGGCCCGCGACAGCTTCCAGGAGGCCTGCAGCCATCGGGCCACCCCCAGGTTGGCCAGGATCGCCCAGGCCTCGTCCACCACGACCAGGACGTGTCCGCGCGCGCCGTCCGACGAGGCCGCGTCGCGGGCCAGCGCCGCCTGCAGCCAGGCCGTGGCGCAGGCCATGAGGACGCCGAGCGCCGGTGAGTTGTAGAGCGCCGACAGGTCGAGGACCACGAGCGCGCCGTCGAGGTCGAGCCCGGCGGTGGTCGGACCGTCGAACATCCCGCGCAGGTCGCCATGCACCAGGCGACGAAGCTCGAGCGCCGCATCGCGCCCGTCCTCGAGCAGCGTCTGGCGATCGGTGCGGATCTGGGACGCCGCCTCGGCGCTCGGGTCGAGGAGCGCGTCGACGACCGCCGGGAGGGTCGGCGCCGCGCAGCGGGCGGACACCGCCGACAACGCCAGATCGACCGCCACCCGCTCGCGCGGCGCCAGCGGCCGGCCGAGGCATGCCGTGGCCAGCGAGGCCAAGAGTTCGATCTGCCGCCGCTCACCGTCGGCCTCGCCCCCGCCTCGCACCTCGGGTCCAGGGTCGAGGGGGTTGAGACGGACCGCGCCCCCCGGGCGGAGCGACACGGGGCGAGCACCCCAGGCCGCGGCCAGCGCGCCGTACTCCCCCTTGGGGTCGACGACCCAGGCCCGCCGACCGAAGACCGCTTGCCGCCAGAGGTAGGTCTTGACGAAGGCGCTCTTGCCGCGGCCGATCTGCCCGAAGACGATCATGTTCGGACTGCTGACCACCCCTTGTGCGTAGAGCTCGAAGGGGTCGAAGACGAACGAGCCGCCGAGCAGGTCGTGCCCGATCAACACCCCCCGGTGCCCGAGGCCGGGCTCCGCCACCAGCGGGTAGGCGGCCCCGAGATTGCGGGTCGTGACGGTGTGGGCGGGTACCGAGAACCCGCTGGCGGTGTGGCGATGCCTCACGAGAGCCCGCGACACAGCGGCAGGGTGCAGGTGAGTGCTCGGCCCTGGTCGCCGTAGAGGCGGCGGAGCTCGAGGTGTGCCTGACCCGCCGCCTGCTCGGTGACGCGGCATGCCTCCTCGAGCAACTCGGTGCTCGCCGCGCTGACCGTCACGTAGCCGCTGAAGCGGAAGGAGGCGTGTCCGTCGGCCAGCTCGGCTTCACGGCGCACGACGATCTCTGCCTCGCGGGCCCGGCGCGCGGTCGAGAGGAAGCCGCCTCGGCGTCGGAGCTCGGAGTCCGCGATGTCGGCGGTGCGGGCCTGCTCGACCTGGCGCGTCGCGCGCGACGGGCTGATCGGCTCCATCACGACGGTGAGGCAGCGCCGCACCGGACCGAGGAGCAGCGGGGCGAGGAAGTCCGGGCCGACATCGATACGCGGCCACTCTGCGATCCAGTAGGTGGCGTGCCACACCTGATCGGTGCGCACCCGGCTCCACTCGACCTCGACGCCCGTGGGCCAGGGCGACGTCGCCCGGCCTCGGTCCGAAGCCACGACGCTCGGCGGCGCGCTGGCCTCGCCCGTCCGCCGCAGCACCTCGACCAGCTCGTGCGCGCGAAGAAGCCCGTCGACGGAGACATCGGCGTCCGCGATGAGGCGCTGCATCGACTCGGCCTCGCGCAGCAACGAGGTGCAGGACTCGCGTTGACGCTGGCTCGCGGTCCCTCGGTTCCGGGCCTCGCGGACCTGGAGCACGAGCAGGACCTCGTGTCGACAGGTGTCCGCACCCGCCGTGTCCAGCAGTTCGCCGTAGGAGCGCCGCACCGCGGCCTCGGCCGGCGAGACCGCGTGCTCCGACAGGTAGGAGCGCACCGCGGCACCGTCGTCGGGCAGCGTCAGCGCCAGCCACTGCAGGCGATGGACCGCCGATCCCTCGCGCGCCAGCCCGGCCAGCACGGCCGACCAACCCCCGACCCGGCGATCTTTCTCCTCCGCGCCGAGCAGGGAGAAGCTGTGCCCCCGCACCGCCAAGACCGCGCTGTACGTCCGTTCCCTGGCGTCGTGGACGACCGCCGCGCCCGGCGGCGCCCCGTGGCCGCCGTCGACGGTGAGCAACGCCAATGCGCCGAAGGGCCCGTCGACGTCCGACGCCGACCGGGGTCGACCGGCACGGTTCGCCCGGTGCCCGGCCTCGGGCGCGTGGGAACGCCAACGGCGCCGGTGCAGCGCGCTGTCGGCACCCCAGCGGGCGACGGTCGGTGCCCACTCCTCGGGCGCCCGGCCGGCCACCGGCCAGCAGGCGGCCCCGATCCCGCCGGCCACTGCGACCAGCGCCAGCACCCCGCCGGCCACGTCGGGCCGCGCGTGCAGCACCACCACCGCCACGACCAACCCAGCCGCCACCGAGGCGATCTGACCGCCGCGCCACCCGGCGATCAACCCACGGCGCTCGAGGGGCCCGAAGCGATAGCGGGACGGATCAGATTTCTGCATCGGTACCGTCTCCCGCCCCGGGCGCCGGTGTGGGACGCCAGCGGATGACCGGACCCAGCCGGTCCCGCTCGATGAGGTGGGTCCCCCCGATGCCGGCCACCGTCACGGGAAGACGGCGCGCCACGGTGGTCGGGGCCGCTGCGGGTTCCGTCGACTGGTGCTGGCTCGGGTGACCCGGCGGACCGATGATCGGGGGCGGCCCCCGCCGGGACGCGCCGGGCGGTGACGCCTCCCCGGTCGTGCGGAGCGGCAGGGGGCC